>NZ_JBYSVW010000022.1:0-79967 GCF_058986625.1 Pseudomonas sp. GW821-FHT07G06 | reverse complement strand
GGCTGCGATCTTTTGATCTTGATTTTAAAAAGCAAGATCAAAAGATCGCAGCCTGCGGCAGCTCCTACAGGGGAATGGTGCAGTCAATAAGGTTGGGGGAGCCGGGCAAAGATTGACCCGCCCCAATACCATGCGTAGCCTTGCGCTTTCGAGGTTCTTCGGCGTTTGTCGAAGCTAAGAAGGGAACGCGGTCAATGCCGCGGCTGCCCCCGCAACTGTGAACGGTGATGTTCGTTGCCACGCCACTGCAGGCTCAATCCATGAGGCCGGCGGGAAGGCGCAGCGAATGCCAGGCCCAAGGCCGGCACACCGTCAGCCAGGAGACCTGCCTCGACACAGATTCTCAAATTCAACCGGGCGGGGTGATCCGGTGGCGAACTCTTCAGGCACGCGCATCTGCGTTGCCGGTCGTCGTCCCGTATGCCCGCCACCTAGCCATAGGGCATCCGATGAAAACACTGGCCAAACTTCCCGTCACCATCGTTACAGGCTTTCTCGGCTCGGGTAAAACCACGCTGCTGCGGCACATGCTCGACAACGCCCAGGGTCGCCGCATCGCGGTAATCGTCAACGAGTTTGGCGAGCTGGGCATCGACGGCGAAATCCTCAAGCAGTGCTCCATCGGTTGCACCGAAGAAGAAGCCAACGGCCGTGTGTATGAACTGGCCAACGGCTGCCTGTGCTGCACCGTCCAGGAAGAATTTTTCCCGGTGATGCGTGAACTGGTGGCTCGTCGTGGCGATCTCGACCACATCCTCATCGAAACGTCGGGCCTGGCCCTGCCAAAACCGCTGGTCCAGGCTTTCCAGTGGCCGGAAATCCGCAGTGCCTGCACCGTTGACGCGGTGATCACCGTGGTCGACAGCCCGGCCGTGGCCGCCGGCACCTTTGCTGCCTTCCCGGACCAGGTCGATGCCCAGCGCAAGCTCGACCCGAACCTGGACCACGAATCGCCATTGCACGAGCTGTTTGCCGACCAACTGGCCAGCGCTGACCTGGTGATTCTCAACAAATCCGACCTGATCAACCCGGCCGACCTGGCCCGTGTGCGCCTGGAAGTCGCCGAAGAGTTGCCGCCAGCGGTGAAAATCATCGAAGCCAGCAGCGGTCGCCTGCCGCTGGACGTGCTGATCGGCCTGGGTGCCGGCTCCGAAGAACACATCGACAGCCGTCACAGCCACCACGACCATCATCACGATGGCGACGATGATCATGACGACCACGATCACGACGCCTTCGATTCGATCTCCATCGAACTGCCGCAAGCCGACGAAAGCCTGCTGATGGACGCGCTGACCCAGTTGGTGGTCCAGCACGGCATCCTGCGGGTCAAAGGTTTCGCCGCCGTTCCGAACAAACCGATGCGCCTGCTGATCCAGGGCGTGGGCACGCGTTTCGACAAGCACTTCGACCGCCAATGGGGCGCCGAAGAGGCGCGCATCACCCGGCTGGTGCTGATCGGCCAGGAACTGGACGCCGCCGTGCTCGAAGCGCAACTGCGCGCTGCGCTCAGCGTGTAACCCATGCACCTGCTCAGGACCCAGCCCGGCGGTTTCGTGTCGGATGACAACATTGCCGACCTTGGGCAAACCCCCGCCGAGCTGGTGGTCCTGTGCAGCGGCGACTCCAGCCTGGCGCTGCTCGCCGAGGCGGCGCAGCAGTTGCCCGAGGATTACCCGAGCGTGCGCCTGGCCAACCCGATGCAGGTGCAGAACCATGCCTCGGTCGATTTGTACGTCGATGAGGTGCTGCGTCACGCCAGGGTGATCCTGATTTCGCTGCACGGCGGCATCGCCTATTGGCGTTACGGCATCGAGCGCCTGGTCGAGCTGTCCCAGCGCGGCGTGCAGGTGATCCTGGTGCCGGGCGATGACCGCCCGGATCCGGAGCTCAGCGACCTGAGTACCGTCGGTGCCGAGGACCGCGACCGGCTCTGGCAGTTTCTGCGTCAGGGTGGCATGGGCAACGCCCTGGATTTCTTCCGCTGCCTGGCCAACCGCTGGCTGGCGCGTGATTACACCTGGGGCGAGCCGCAAACCCTGCCGCGCACCGCGATCTACCATCCGCACAAACACTCTGCCGCACTGAGTGACTGGCAGGCCGACTGGCACGCCGGTCAACCGGTGGCGGCGGTGCTGTTTTACCGCTCGCATTTGCAGGCGGCGAACACCGCGTTCATCGACGTTTTTTGCCAACGCTTGCAGGCAGCGGGGTTGAATCCGTTGCCGATTGCGCTGGCCAGTTTGAAAGAGCCCGGCTGCCTGGGCGCGGTCGAGGACTGGCTGGATGAAGCCGGCGTCTCGGTGATCCTGAACACCACGGGTTTCGCCCAGTCCAGCCCCGAAGCGCCGCACCTGCGGCCGTTCCGGCGCAATATTCCAGTGATCCAGGCGATTTGCGCCCAGGACAACGAACCGGGTTGGCGCGCCAGTGAACAGGGGCTTGGCCCGCGCGATCTGGCGATGCACATTGCCTTGCCGGAGCTGGACGGGCGCATCATCAGCCGCCCGATCAGCTTCAAGGACCTGGCGTGGCGCAGTGAGCGCAGTCAGTCGGATGTGGTCTGCTACCGGCCGCAACCGGAGCGCATGGACTTCGTTGCCGAACTGGCGCGGCGCTGGGTCGAACTGGCGCGGGTGCCAAACGCCGAAAAACGCATTGCCTTGATTCTCGCCAATTACCCGACTCGCGACGGGCGCATTGGCAATGGGGTCGGTCTCGACACCCCGGCCGCGGCGCTGAATATCCTGCGGGCGCTGCATGCCGAAGGTTATCCGTTGCCGGCGGAATTGCCGGATAGCGGCACCGCGCTGATCCAGCAGTTGCTGGGGGGCGTCAGCAACGATCTCGATACCCTCGACCTGCGTCCGTGCCAGCAAAGCCTGGGGATGGACGACTATCTGGCGATGTTCAATGCACTGCCCGAAGCCAATCGTGCGGCGGTGCTCGAACGTTGGGGGGCGCCGGGAAACGACCCGATGTGTCGCAGCGGACGGATGATGATCGCCGGCTTGCGCTTTGGCCTGACCTTCGTCGGCATTCAACCGGCGCGGGGTTATCAGGTCGACCCGAGCGCGGTGTATCACGACCCGGACCTGGTCCCGCCCCACGGTTACCTGGCGTTTTACTTCTGGTTGCGCCACACCTATGGCGCCCACGGCGTGATCCACGTCGGCAAGCACGGCAACCTCGAATGGCTGCCGGGCAAGGGCGTGGGGCTGTCGGAAAACTGCTGGCCGGATGCGCTGCTCGGGCCGCTGCCGAACATCTATCCGTTCATCGTCAATGACCCGGGCGAGGGCGCCCAGGCCAAGCGGCGTACCCAGGCTGTGATCATCGATCACCTGATGCCACCGCTGACCCGCGCCGAAACCTATGGCCCGCTGCGCAACCTCGAACTGTTGGCCGACGAGTATTACGAAGCGCAGTTGCTCGATCCGCGCCGCGCACGCGAGTTGCAGCGCGACATCCTGCAACTGGTGCGTGACTCGCACATCGACCGTGAACTGCAACTGGACGAGCAACTCGACAGCGATGCCGACGCGGCGATCTGGTTGCCGCGACTCGACACTTACCTGTGCGACTTGAAAGAGTCGCAGATCCGCGACGGCTTGCATGTGTTCGGCGAATCGCCGACCGGGCGTTTGCGCATCGACACCTTGCTGGCGTTGTTGCGCATTCCGCGGGGCGATGGCCGAGGAGCGCAATCGAGTCTGCTGCGGGCGCTGGCCAAGGCGTTTGCGTTGGGCTTCGATCCGCTCGATTGTGCATTGGCGGAGCCGTGGACCGGACCTAGACCGGGTGCCTTGTTGTCGATCAGCACTGAACTGTGGCGCACCACTGGCGATACCCGCGAACGCCTCGAACTGTTCGCCACACAACTGATCTCGCAGGCATTGGTCGCCCCCTGTGGGAGCGAGCCTGCTCGCGAAGCGATTGACCATTCAACATTGATGTCGATTGATCCACCGCTTTCGCGAGCAAGCCCGCTCCCACAAGGGGCAGGTTGGGCTGAAGTGAGTGCCATCCTCGACAGCCTTCGCGAAGTGGTCGCGCCAAGGCTGGACGCCTGCGGCCCAGCGGAAATGCGCGGTCTGCTCGACGCCCTCAGCGGTCGCTTCGTCCCGGCCGGCCCCAGCGGTGCGCCGAGTCGCGGTCGTCTCGACGTGTTGCCCACCGGGCGCAACTTTTACTCGGTGGACGTGCGCAATTTGCCGACCACCACGGCGTGGCGCATCGGTTTCCAGTCGGCCAACCTGATTCTTGAACGGCACCTGCAGGACCACGGCGATCATCTGCGCCAGCTCGGTCTGTCGGTGTGGGGCACCGCGACCATGCGCACTGGCGGCGATGACATCGCCCAGGCCATGGCGTTGATGGGCGTGCGTCCGGTCTGGGCCACCGGCAGTCAGCGGGTCGACGATTTCGAGATTCTGCCGTTGAGTTTGCTCGACCGTCCTCGGGTCGACGTGACCTTGCGCGTGTCGGGTTTCTTTCGCGATGCCTTTGCCAATCTGATCCGCCTGTTTGACGCGGCGGTGCAAGCGGTGGCCGACCTGGATGAGCCGGACGACCTCAACCCGTTGGCGGTCAAGGTGCGTGCCGAGCGTGCAGCCTTGTTGCAGACCGGGCTGGATGAAGACGCTGCGCGACGTCAGGCCGGCTGGCGGATTTTCGGGGCCAAGCCCGGTGCCTACGGCGCGGGCGTGCAGGGCGCCATCGACGCTCGCCTGTGGCAAACCCGCGAGGACCTGGCCGAGGTTTACCTCAACTGGGGCGGCTACGCTTACGGCGGTTCCGACGAAGGCACCGCCGCCCGTGAACAGTTCAGCCAGCGCCTGAGCCAGGTACAGGCGGTGCTGCAAAACCAGGATAACCGCGAGCACGATTTGCTCGACTCCAATGATTACTACCAGTTCCAGGGCGGTATGCTCGCGGCGGTGGAAAGCCTGAAAGGCGAGGCGGCGGCCAGTTATCATGGCGATCACAGTCAGCCGGACCTGCCGAAGATTCGCACCTTGAAGGAAGAGCTGAACCGGGTGATCCGTTCCCGGGCGGCCAATCCGAAGTGGCTCGATGGGGTAAAGCGCCATGGCTACAAAGGCGCGTTCGAAATGGCCGCGACCGTCGATAATCTGTTCGCCTTCGATGCCACCACGCAGTTGATCGACGATCACCAGTACGCGTTGCTGGCCGACGCTTATTTGCTTGATCCGGACACCCGGGATTTTGTCCGTGAACACAATCCCCATGCCTTGCGCGACATGACTGAACGCATGCTCGAGGCGCAACAACGCGGGATGTGGAAGGAGCCGGGCGCCTACCGCGAGGCATTGGAGAATCTGTTGCTGGATATAGAAGAAGACGGCTGACACGCTGGAACCTGTGGGAGCGAGCCTGCTCGCGATGAGGGAGCGTCAGACGACATTTATGCTGGCTGACACACCGCCTTCGCGAGCAGGCTCGCTCCCACAGGGATGAAGGCAACTGTGATATTTGTGAATTGATCACCGACCATGACCGAGATAGAACAATGACCGACACCCCGCATTTCCCGCTCTCCGCCGTGGTCGGCGCCGACGATTTGAAGCTGGCCCTGTACCTGACCGCCATCGACCCGAAAATCGGCGGAGTCCTGATCGAAGGCCCGCGTGGCATGGCCAAGTCGACCCTGGCCCGTGGTCTGGCGGACCTGCTGGCCAGCGGTCAGTTCGTCACATTGCCGCTGGGCGCCACCGAAGAGCGCCTGGTCGGCACCCTCGACCTCGACGCGGCGCTGGGCGAAGGTCGCGCACAGTTCTCGCCCGGCGTTCTGGCCAAGGCTGACGGTGGCGTGCTCTACGTCGACGAGGTCAATCTGTTGCCTGATCACCTCGTTGACCTGCTGCTCGATGTGGCCGCCAGCGGCACCAATCTGGTGGAGCGGGACGGCATTTCCCATCGGCACTCGGCGAAGTTCGTGCTGATTGGCACCATGAACCCGGAAGAGGGTGAGCTGCGCCCGCAACTGCTCGACCGTTTCGGCTTGAATGTCGCCCTTGGTGGTCACACAGCACCGGCCGAACGAGGCCAGATTATCCGCCGTCGCCTGGATTTCGACAGCGATCCGCAGGGTTTCTGCGCCGAGTGGGAAGCGGCGCAGGCGTCTCTGCGCGAGCGTTGCCAGCACGCACGCAATGCCCTGGCGAGCATTCCCCTGGACGACCAGGCGCTGGCACGGATTACCGAGCGCTGCTTTGCCGCTGGCGTCGATGGTTTGCGCGCCGATCTGGTCTGGCTGCGTGCCGCCCGGGCTCACGCCGCCTGGCGCGGGGCAAACGCTATCGCCGAGGAAGATATCGACGCCGTCGCCGAGTTCGCCTTGCGCCATCGTCGGCGCGAGCATTCGGCTCCGGCGCCTCAGCCATCCCACGCTCCGCAGCACTCCGCTCCGCAGCACGCCAACCCGAGCGAAGGGCAGGGCCAGTGGGGCGAATTGCCTGCCCAGGCGCTGGCGACCGGCGCACGACGCGAAGTGCCGAGCTGGCCAAAAAAGCCCTAGGCATTCGCCCTCGCTGCGACGCGGGGGCGAATGCCAGACCCCGAGCCGGGCGCCTGGACCATGGCAAACAGGGCAAGCGTCACGCCGCCCGCAGTGGCTCGGTCAACTGGCCCGGCACCTTGCTCAATGGCCGGCCGCGCCAGCGCGACGACCTGCTATTTCAACTGCGCACGCGTTCGCCCCATGAACTGTGGCTGGTGATAGTCGATGCCTCCGCGTCGACCCGCCGTCATCAGGCATTGAGCGATGCCAAGGGCTTGCTGGCACAGTTGTTCGACGATGCCTATCGCCAGCGCGCACGACTGGCGTTGCTCACGGCCAGCGGTGCTGCTCCAAGGTGGCAGGTGCAGGGATTGAAGGCTTCCACGGGGCTGCGCCATTGGCTCGACGGCCTGGGTGCCGGTGGTGGTACGCCGCTGCTGGCGGCATTGAGCGAAGCCGGACAGTGGCTTGCTGCTCGGCAGAAGCGTTTTCCGGCGGAGCAGCAGCGGTTGCTGCTGGTGACCGATGGCCGGCTGAAGGAATGGTCGTTGCTGCCCGTGCTGGAGTGCCCGGGGCTGTTGATCGACATCGAGCGCGGGCCGATCCGGCTTGGGCGCAGCAGGGTGTTGGCGGCGCAGTTGCAGGCCGAGTATCGGCATATTGACGAGTTGCTGCCTGGTTGAGTTCTGTTTGGCAGTTCCGGCCTCTTCGCGAGCAGGCTCGCTCCCACAGGATTAGCGCCATTTCAAAATCTGCGCATGACCTGTGGGAGCGAGCCTGCTCGCGAAAGCGGTGTACCTGCCAACCTCAAATTTGAATCACTTGCCCATCGCCTGCCGATACTGCCGGGTACGCTTGCCTATGTACAACCGGTCGACAATCAACGCCCATAGCGCCGAGACCTCAGGTCGGGTTTTGCGCCCACGGCTCAAGCGATGCAACTGGAACTTCACCACCGCCATGCTCGCCAGCGCCGCCAGGGGTTTGCGCTTCCAGCGGATCGCCGGCAGTTGTGGGTGGCTGTCCTTGCCTTCGCGCCAATGCTTGACCAGGTGCGGTTCCACGGCCAGCGCGGTGCCGATGCCGGCCATGGCGATGCCGCTGTCGAGGACCTGTTCGACGATTGCCAGACGCCGGATCCCGCCTGTCACCATCACTGGCATGCGCGCCACGCTGGCCAGTTCACCGGCCATTTCCAGAAAGTACGCCTCCCGGGCCAGGGTCCGGCCGTCGCGCGCTTCACCTTGCATGGCCGGTGCTTCGTAACTGCCGCCGGAGAGTTCGAGCAGGTCGATCGGTCGTTCGTTGAGCCACAGGATCACTTGCCGTGCATCATCGGCATCGAAACCACCGCGCTGGAAATCCGCGGAGTTGAGCTTTACCGACACACAAAATTGCGGCGACACCGCCTGGCGAACCGCCTCGACGACGGACAACAGCAGGCGCGCGCGATTCTCCAGCGAACCACCCCAGCGATCAGTGCGTCGATTGGTCAGCGGCGACAGGAACTGGCTGAGCAGGTAGCCATGGGCGGCGTGGATCTGCACGCCGGTAAAACCGGCTTTCTCCGCCAGTGCGGCGCTGATGGCGAAACGTCGGATCACCTCCTGGATGTCGTCCTCGCTCATCGGTTTGGGTTCGGCGAACATCTTCGAGAACTGGCCGAGATCCAACGCAACCGCCGACGGTGCCAGTGCTTGCTGGCCGAGGTTGGCCATGGTCTGGCGGCCAGGGTGGTTGAGTTGCATCCAGAAGTGCGCACCGCCGGCCCGACCGACACTGGCCCACTGGCGGAAGCGTTCCAGGTGTCGCTCGTCCTCCAGTGCGACACCACCAGGGCCGGTCATGGCGCGGCGGTCGATCATCACATTGCCGGTCAGCAACAAACCGGTTTCGCCTTCGGCCCAGGCCTGATACAGGCGAAGCAGTGGCTGATCGGGTACCTGATCGGTATTGGCGAGGTTCTCCTCCATCGCGGCTTTGGCAATGCGATTGCCGATGGTCTGGCCGTTGGGCAAATTCAAGGTTTGGAAGGGTGACATGCTTGACTCCTCATACTGATGAGCAGAGGCTAAGCTTAAAGTTAACTTTAATGTCAAGCAGGCAAATGAGGCGGCAATGAAAATTGGTGAATTGGCGCAGTTGAGCGGCCTGACCGCATCACGCATCCGTTTTTACGAGTCTCAGGGCTTGATCCGGCAGGTCGAGCGCTCTGCCAACGGGTATCGGCGTTACTCGCAACAGGCGCTGCAAACCCTGCAATTGATCCAATGCGCACAACAGGCCGGTTTCAGCCTGGAGGAACTCAAGCAGTTGCTCCCGGATAATGTGACCGGTGCGTTCAAGCACGATGAGTTGATGGTCGGCCTGCATCGCAAGGTCGAGCAGATCGAAGAGATGCAACGGCACCTGGCCCATAGCAAGGCGCAGTTGTTGGGGTGGATCGACACCATCCAGGCCAAGCCTGCGGGCATGAGTTGCGATGAAAATGCCGAACGGGTGATGACGTCATTCAAGCACTGAGTGGGAGCGAGCTTGCTCGCGAAGGCGGCGTATCAGACGCCAGCCAGTCAAGTCTGGCGATGAAAGGTATACCGATCCTTCCCCGTATGCTTTGCCTCATACAAGGCTTCATCGGCCTTGACCAGCGCCTGGTTCAGCGTGTCGCCGTCGAGCACCCGGGCCAGGCCGATGCTGATGGTCACCGGGAATCGAGTGGGTTGTTCGCGCACCACCCGACACAATTCAGCGGCCAGCGCCTCGACGTCTTCGTGGCGTGCCCCGGCCAGGTAAACCGCGAACTCCTCGCCACCGAGGCGCGCATATTCGTGACGGGTCATCACCGACTTGATGTCCTGGGCGATGCGCTTGAGCACCTCGTCGCCAATGTCATGGCCATGGACGTCGTTGACCTTCTTGAAATTGTCGATATCGACCATCGCCAGGTAGTGGTCGGTCTCCCGCGGCACTTTGTTCAAATGCTGGTTGGCGCGGGTCATGAACGAGCGGCGATTGGGGATTTCGGTGAGGGTGTCGATGTAGGCCTGGTCCAGCAGCAGCTTGGACATGATGAAGTTGTACAGCTTGGCTTTGCGCAGTGTCAGGAAGCTGTAGAGGGTCAGGCCGCAGATAAACGCAGAGTAACTGATGGCCATCACCCCCCTCAGCTCCATGTGTTCGAGATCCGTGTTGTAGAAAGGGTTGAGAAACGACCAGGTGACGATTTGCGCGGCAAAGAACGACCAGCGGTTCAGCGGCAATACCGAGGCCGTAAACAGGGTGGTCGAAGCCGCCAGCAACAGCCAGGCGGGTTGGTGATCGTCGGGCAGGCCTTCGGTGAGCAGTCGCGTGCCCAATGTCATGGCAAACACGAACAGCAGGTTCAGCGTCTGGAAATGCCGCGCATCGCGGATCAACCGAAGGACGATGACGAAACTCGAGAAGACGCCGATAAACACCAGCGAAAGCCAGGTGAATGATAGTCCGCCGATGAAACTGAGGATCAGGTCGTAGGCAATCCAGATCGCAATGCTGGCGATGTAGATCAATATGCAAAAGGTGCGTAGCCGATCAAATTCATGCTGGAGGAACTCGGCTTTGAGCTTGGCCGGCGCCGACTTTTTCAGCACTTCGTCTTCAATGGTTTTGTACATCGCCGACCTTGCTGTTGTGCTGGTTGTCGAGAATCACCTTACCCCACGGCCGGTAGCGCAGGGAGAAAACCGACGTCGGGTGACAGCCCGGGGAGGTGGATTGGGGAGGCATGGGTTCGGCACGAAAAGGTTGCCAGTCCGGCGCTGTCCAGCTCATCGATGCGTTGGTAATAGGCCGGGTCCATGCGCAGGCCCAGCACCCGTTTCAAGCCTTGCGCCCGGGCCAGTTACGCAGGACCCGCGCCAGGGGTGCCATCTTGATGGCCTCCGGATGCGTACCGAATACCATCATGACCTTAAAAGACATGAACTCTCCTGGAGCATCGTGAAAGGCTGGCCCACAGGGTCGCCAGCAGCAGTTCATTCCGTCTGAAACTTGAATGAAAGCAGTCGAATCCGGGGTTGTCCAATCTGGTTCCTGGCTGCCTGACTGTGCACAGGGTTGGGGCCCGGGTACCCGCTCCCTGTAGCCAACAGTAGCGCTCGCTATCGGGGTGACGGGTAACGTCTGCACTCCGACGAATTGCCATCTCGTTGATTACGCTCATTTTTCAAATGCACTGGGAAACGCTCCACTTCCTGTGGCACACTTTCTGCTGTCTATTCCGTTGTTACATACCATGTTCCGGTATAGCGGAATACACATCACCCTGGAGTGCTTGCCATGCATCGCCGACCATCCTTGTTCAAAGCGTGTGTTTTTCTTTTCGCAGCTTCAGCCGCTGCCATGGGCGTGGCCCAGGCGGCGGACAGCAAGCTCGATAGCGTTCTGGCCCGCGGCAAACTGATTGTGGGCACCGGCAGCACGAATGCGCCGTGGCACTTCCAGGGCGCGGATGGCAAGTTGCAGGGGTTCGATATCGATATCGGGCGCATGGTGGCGAAGGGGTTGTTCAACGATCCGAGCAAAGTCGAGTTCGTGGTGCAATCGTCCGACGCGCGTATCCCCAACCTGCTGACCGACAAAGTCGACATGAGCTGCCAGTTCATCACCGTGACCGCCAGCCGCGCCCAGCAAGTGGCGTTTACGCTGCCGTATTACCGCGAAGGTGTCGGCCTGCTGTTGCCGGCGAACAGCAAGTACAAGGAGATCGACGACATGCAGGCCGCCGGTGACAGCGTCACGGTGGCAGTGCTGCAAAACGTCTACGCCGAGGAGCTGGTGCACCAGGCGCTGCCCAAGGCCAAGGTCGATCAGTACGACAGTGTGGACCTGATGTACCAGGCGGTGAACTCCGGCCGGGCCGACGCGGCGGCCACCGACCAGTCTTCGGTGAAGTACCTGATGGTGCAGAACCCTGGCCGTTATCGCAGCCCGGCCTACGCCTGGAGCCCGCAGACCTATGCGTGCGCGGTCAAGCGCGGCGATCAGGACTGGCTGAATTTCGTCAACACCACCCTGCATGAAGCCATGACCGGTGTTGAATTCCCGGCTTACGCGGCGTCGTTCAAGCAGTGGTTCGGTGTCGACCTGCCTTCGCCAAAGATTGGTTTCCCCGTCGAATTTCAATGATCCCGTGAGAGCGGGGCGGTGATGAGTCGCCCCGTTCAGGTACTGCTGACCATGAACTATCAGTTGAACTTTGCCGCCGTCTGGCGCGACTTCGACACCTTGCTGGCGGGGCTCGGCCTGGGCCTTGAACTGGCGCTGGTGTCGATCGCCATCGGCTGCGTGATCGGCCTGATGATGGCGTTTGCCTTGCTGTCCAGACACCGCGCATTGCGGGTGATGGCGTCGGTGTATGTCACGGTGATTCGTAACACGCCGATCCTGGTGTTGATTCTGTTGATCTACTTTGCGCTGCCAAGCCTGGGGATTCGTCTGGACAAGATCCCCTCGTTCATCATCACCCTGTCGCTGTATGCCGGGGCCTACCTGACTGAAGTGTTTCGTGGCGGACTGTTGAGCATTCCCAAGGGCCAGCGCGAAGCCGGGTTGGCCATCGGGCTGGGCGAGTGGCAGGTCAAGGCCTACGTCACCGTGCCGGTGATGCTGCGCAACGTGTTGCCGGCCCTGTCGAACAACTTCATTTCGCTGTTCAAGGACACCTCGCTGGCGGCGGCGATTGCCGTGCCGGAGCTGACCTATTACGCGCGCAAGATCAATGTCGAGAGCTACCGGGTGATTGAAACCTGGCTGGTGACCACGGCGCTCTATGTGGCGGCCTGTTACCTCATTGCCATGATGCTGCGTTACCTCGAACAGCGTCTGGCGATTCGCCGATAGGAGCTGCCCATGTACGAATCCCCGAGTTGGTTGCATGAGTTGTGGGTGGCGCGGGAAGTGCTGTGGCAAGGCTTTCTGACCAGTGTCCAGGTGTCGGTGCTGGCGATTCTGCTCGGCACGCTGGTGGGTGTGGTCACCGGGCTGGTGCTGACCTACGGCAAGTTCTGGATGCGCGCACCGTTTCGTTTTTATGTCGATGTGATTCGCGGCACACCGGTCTTCGTGCTGGTGCTGGCGTGCTTTTACATGGCCCCGGCGCTGGGCTGGCAGATCAGTGCGTTCCAGGCCGGTGCGCTGGGATTGACCCTGTTCTGCGGCTCCCACGTCGCCGAGATCGTGCGCGGCGCCTTGCAGGCATTGCCACGCGGGCAGATGGAGGCCAGCGAGGCCATCGGCCTGACGTTCTACCAGGCGCTGGGTTATGTGTTGTTGCCCCAGGCGTTGCGGCAGATCCTGCCGACCTGGGTCAACTCGTCGACCGAGATCGTCAAGGCTTCGACCCTGTTGTCGGTGATCGGCGTGGCCGAATTGCTGCTCAGCACCCAGCAGATCATCGCCCGGACCTTCATGACCCTGGAGTTTTACCTGTTCGCCGGTTTCCTGTTCTTCGTCATCAACTACGGCATCGAGTTACTCGGCCGGCACATTGAAAAGCGGGTGGCTTTGCCATGACTCAGACTCAAAACCCTGCACAAAATCATGCTCAAAACGGCCAACCCCTGCTGGACATTCGCGGCCTGCACAAGCGTTACGACCAGCTCGAAGTGCTCAAGGGCGTCGACCTGACACTGCAGCGCGGCAACGTGGTGACCTTGATCGGTTCCAGCGGCTCGGGCAAGACCACATTGCTGCGTTGCGTGAACATGCTCGAAGAATTCCAGGGTGGGCAGATCCTGCTCGACGGCGAGTCCATCGGCTATGACGAGGTTAACGGCAAGCGTGTGCGCCACCCGGAAAAAGTCATCGCCCGGCATCGCGCCATGACCGGCATGGCGTTTCAACAGTTCAACCTGTTCCCGCACCTGACCGCGTTGCAGAACGTCACCCTGGGCCTGCTCAAGGTGAAGAAACTGCACAAGGACGAGGCCGTGGCCCTGGCCGAAAAATGGCTGGAGCGCGTTGGCCTGCTGGAACGGCGCGACCACTTCCCCGGTCAGTTGTCCGGTGGCCAGCAGCAACGCGTGGCGATTGCCCGGGCGATTGCGATGAACCCGAGCCTGATGCTGTTCGACGAAGTGACTTCGGCCCTCGACCCGGAGCTGGTCGGCGAAGTGCTGAGCGTGATCAAGGGCCTGGCCGAAGACGGCATGACCATGTTGTTGGTGACCCACGAAATGCGCTTTGCCTTCGAGGTCTCGGACAAGATCGTCTTCATGAATCAGGGCCGTATCGAAGAGCAGGGGCCGCCCAAGGACCTGTTCGAGCGCCCGCAATCGCCACGACTGGCGGAATTTCTCAAAAGCACCCGTTTTTGATCCTTCAATTTTCAATCAGGAGAAACACTCATGAGCATTACTCGTTACGGCACCGGCAGCGCCGCTGCAGGCGGCACGCCTCGCCCTTTCGCCCGCGCCGTTGAAGCCGATGGCTGGCTGCACGTTTCCGGGCAGGTGCCGGCGGTGGATGGCGAGATCATTACGGGCGGGATTATCGAACAGACCCACCAGACCATGAAGAACCTGATCGCGATTCTCCAGGAGGCCGGTTATGGCCTGGAAGATGTGGTGCGTGCTGGCGTGTGGCTGGAGGATCCGCGGGATTTCACCAGTTTCAACAAGGTCTTCTCCGAGTACTTCAAACCCGAGCACGCCCCGGCACGGGCCTGTGTGCAGGCGAACATGATGGTCGACTGCAAGGTCGAGATCGACTGCATCGCGTACAAGAAAAAGGCTTGAGTCCGTGGTGACTTCTTCGCGAGCAGGCTCGCTCCCACAGGGGATTGCATTCCAAATGTGGGAGCGAGCCTGCTCGCGAAGGCGCCCTAACAGTCACCCCATCACTCTGGTTAAACTCCCGGCGACTATAAATGGGAACCACTGAAATGACCGAAGACACCATCAAGCGCCGGGCACGCGGTCTGGACCGGGCGTTCGATATCCTCGATTTCCTCAAGGAGATCGGCCAGCCCTTGCGCCCGAACGATATTGCCAACGGTATCGGCAGCCCCAAGTCCACGGTCTACGAACTGGTGGCCTCGCTGCTGGAACGACGGATCCTGGAACCGGTGGGCAAGGACGGTCATGTCTACCTCGGTCGTCAGCTGTACTTTCTCGGCCAGGCCCACCTGCGCCATTTCGACCTGACCCGCGAGGCCGATCACGCCTTGCAGGACATCGTCAGCCAGACCCACGAAACCGCGCAGATGTGCCTGCTCAACGGGCGCAAATACACCGTGGCGCTGATGAAGGAAGGCGAGCGGCATTTCCGCATTTCCTCGGACATCGGCGAAAACGCGCCCATCCCCTGGACCGCTTCCGGGCGCCTGTTGCTGGCGCACCTGAGCGACCAGGAGATCGTCGACCTGATTGACCACGACGACTTCATCCTGCCCGATGGCGAACGCTTGCCTCTGGAGCAGTTCCTCAAGGAAATCCGTCAGGCCGGTATCGATGGGTTCTTTTCCTTCGATAGCGTCGCCGACACCTTTACCCATTGCTTCGCCGCCCCGGTCAAAAACCCCGACGGCGTGGCCATCGCGACCCTGTGCATCGTCGCCCCACGGGCCGATGCGAAGAAAAACTACAACGACTACCGCCGGGTGCTGATCGCAAGCGCCAATAGCCTGGCCCGTCGCATCAACGAATAACAGCGGCTGCCTGCAGCCGCGTGAACGAGGAGTTCGACCATGTCTTCTGCCCCCCATACCGCCAACGTGGAAAAAGGCGCGGCGCCCATCGGTGCCAGCCTGGTGCGTGATGTCAGCCTGCCTGCGCTGGTACTGCACCGCGAGGCGCTGGAACACAACATCCGCTGGATGCAGGCGTTCGTCAGCGACAGCGGAGCGGAACTGGCGCCCCATGGCAAGACCAGCATGACCCCGGCGTTGTTCCGTCGCCAACTGGACGCCGGTGCCTGGGGCATCACCCTGGCCAGCGCCACGCAAACCCGCGCCGCCTATGCCCATGGCGTGCGCCGTGTGCTGATGGCCAACCAGTTGGTCGGCACGCCGAACATGGCATTGATCGCCGACCTGCTGGCCGACCCGACGTTCGACTTCTACTGCATGGTCGATCACCCGGACAACGTCGCCGACCTCGGCGCCTACTTCGCCTCCCGTGGCGTGCGCTTGAACGTGATGATCGAATACGGCGTGGTCGGCGGGCGTTGCGGTTGCCGCAGTGAACAGGAAGTGCTCGACCTGGCCAAGGCCATCGCCGCGCAACCGGCCCTGGCCCTGACCGGGATCGAAGGCTACGAGGGGGTGATCCATGGCGATCACGCCGTGACCGGTATCCGCGATTTCGCCGCGTCGCTGGTGCGTCTGGCGGTGCAGTTGCAGGACAGCGGCGCCTTCGCCATTGCCAAGCCGATCGTCACTGCGTCGGGTTCGGCCTGGTATGACCTGATTGCCGAGTCCTTCGAAGCACAGAACGCCGCCGGACGCTTCCTCAGCGTGCTGCGTCCCGGCAGTTACGTGGCTCACGACCATGGCATCTACAAGGAAGCGCAGTGCTGCGTGCTCGACCGTCGCAGTGATTTGCACGAAGGCCTGCGCCCGGCGCTGGAAGTGTGGGCGCACGTGCAGTCGTTGCCGGAGCCGGGGTTTGCGGTGATTGCACTGGGCAAGCGCGACGTCGCCTACGACGCCGGGTTGCCGGTGCCGTTGCGGCGCTACAAGGCGGGCGTGGTGCCGGCCAGTGGCGATGATGTGAGTGCCTGCAAAGTCACCGCGGTCATGGACCAGCATGCGTTCATGACCGTGGCGCCGGGGGTTGATCTGCGGGTCGGCGACATCATTTCGTTCGGCACTTCGCACCCGTGCCTGACGTTCGACAAGTGGCGTGTCGGCTGTCTGGTCGATGAGCAACTGAACGTCATCGAGACCATGGAAACCTGTTTCTAAGATTTCAGACCGAGGCGCCGCCTTCGCGAGCAGGCTCGCTCCCACATTGGAATGCGTTCCCCTGTGGGAGCGAGCCTGCTCGCGATGGCGGCGGCCCAGACAACAAAGAAACACCAGGGACCCCACAACATGAACACCATCAACACCCTCGGCCCCAACACTCCGCGCATCGCCCTGATCGGCGAATGCATGATCGAGTTGCAGCATCGCGCCGACGGCAGCCTGCAACAGAGTTTCGGCGGCGACACCTTGAACACGGCGGTGTACCTGTCCCGGGAATTGGGGGCGAGTGGCACCGTGGACTACGTCACCGCCCTGGGCGATGACAGTTTCAGCGACGCGATGTGCCAGAGCTGGGCGGCGGAAAACATCGGCCTGGAGATGGTCCAGCGCCTGCCCGGACGCCTGCCGGGTTTGTATTGCATCCAGACCGACGCCGCCGGTGAGCGACGTTTCCTGTACTGGCGCAATGAAGCGGCGGTACGCGACTGCTTCACTACGCCGGCCGCCGCACCGATCCTCGCGGCGCTGCCGGATTACGATGTGCTGTATTTCAGCGGCATCACCCTGGCGGTACTCGGCGTGCAAGGTCGGGAAAAACTCCTGGACACCCTGATCGAGGCCCGCCAGCGCGATGCGCGGATCGTGTTCGACAACAACTACCGGCCACGGCTCTGGGCATCGGTCGAGGACGCCCGGGCGGCGTATCGCAGCGTGCTGCCGCAAGTCGACCTGGCGTTGCTGACGGTGGATGACGAACAGGCGCTGTTTGGTTATGCCGATGATGACGCGGTGTTTGCCGCATATGAGCAGATGGGTACGCCGGAAGTGGTGCTCAAGCGCGGCGCGCAAGCGTGCCTGATTCGTTGTGATGGCGAGTCATTCGAGGTGCCGGCACAGAAGGTCGAGCGGGTGGTGGACACCACGGCGGCGGGGGATTCGTTCAGTGCCGCGTACCTGGCCAGCCGGCTCAAGGGCGGCAGCCCGGTCGAAGCGGCGCAAGCGGGACACCGGTTGGCGAGCCAGGTGATTCAGGTGCCCGGTGCACTGATCCCCCGCACCTGAACAAAACCCTGTAGGAGCTGCCGCAGGCTGCGATCTTTTGATCTTGCTCTCTAAAAAACAAGATCAAAAGATCGCAGCCTGCGGCAGCTCCTACAGGTCATCAGTTGGCAATGAGCCTGTGATCAATCCCGGTAAAACACCTGCACCAGGTGATAGCCGAACTTGCTCTTGATCGGGCCATGCACCACCCGCAGCGGTTTCTTGAAGATCACCGCATCGATCACGCCGACCATCTGCCCCGGGCGCACTTCGCCGAGGTCGCCGCCGCGCTTGCCCGACGGGCAGGTCGAGTACTTCTTGGCCAGCACATCGAACGCTTCACCCTTGGCGATGCGTTGTTTGAGCTGCTCGGCTTCTTCCGAGGTTTTCACCAGGATATGGCGGGCTTGAGCTTTCATGGGGCGGTTACCTTGCAACGATACTGGCTATGTGGGTGGCAGCGGGGGGCGCGATTATGCCTCAACTCAGTCCGGTTGACCGATCATCGTGCGAATCTTGTTGGCCAGCAGGTCGATGGAAAACGGTTTGGTCACCATGTCCATGCCTTCTTCAAGGAAACCCTGGCGCTCGGCAGCGATCTCCGCGTAACCGGTCATGAACAACACTTTCAGTCCGGGACGATGCTGGCGGGCGATTTCTGCCAGTTGTCGGCCGTTCATGCCGGGCAACCCCACATCGGTCACCAGCAGGTCCACCCGCAGGTCCGACTCCAGCACCGGCAGCGCGTCCTTGGCATCTTCGGCTTCATGGGCGCGGTAACCGAGTTCCTTGAGCAGGTCCAGTACCAGCATGCGCACCGCCGCATCGTCCTCGACCAGCATCACCGTTTCGCCGGCAATCGCCGCCGGCGCCTCGCCGACGAGGGGTGGCAGGACTTGTTCCGGCTCGGTCGAATGCAGGCGCGGCAGGTACAAACGCACGCTGGTGCCGCGTCCGGGCAGGCTGAAAAGGCTGACGTGGCCACCCGATTGCTGGGCAAAACCGTAGATCATCGACAAGCCCAGGCCGGTACCCTGGCCGATGGGCTTGGTGGTGAAGAACGGGTCGAATGCCTTGGCCAGCACCGAGGGCGTCATGCCGGTGCCGTTGTCGCTGACGGCAATCATCACGTAGTCGCCGGCCTTGACCGGCTCCAGCGTCGTGATGTCGCTGCCGTCGAGGTACACGTTGGCCGTTTCGATCTGCAACTCGCCGCCGCCGGGCATGGCGTCCCGGGCGTTGATCACCAGGTTGAGCAGGGCGTTTTCCAACTGACTGACGTCGGTGTTGACCTGCCAGATGTGCTCGGCCAGTTGCAGTTTGAGTTCGATGTGGTCGCCCTTGGTACGACTCAACAGGTCTTCGAGCGAGCGAATCAGGTCGTTGGGGTTCAGCGGCTTGCGATTGAGCGACTGACGCCGGGAGAACGCCAGCAAGCGATGGGTGAGGGCGGCGGCACGGTTGGCCGAGGACACTGCCGCCTCGGTGAACCGGCCGATCTCGCTGGCGCGGCCTTCGGCGATGTAGCGCTGCATCAGGTCGAGGCTGCCAATGATGCCGGTGAGCATGTTGTTGAAGTCATGGGCGATGCCGCCGGTAAGCTGGCCGACGGCTTCCATTTTCTGGGCATGGCGCAAGGCGTCTTCGGCACGCTCACGCTCGAACATCTCGTTTTGCAGACGCTCGTTGGCCTCGGCCAGTTGTCGGGTGCGGGCGGCCACCCGTTCCTCAAGGGTTTCGTTCAGGTTGCGCAAGGCTTCTTCGGTGTTTTTGCGTTCGGTTTCGTCGATCACGAAGATGTAGAAACCGTTGACCGCGCCGTCTGCACCGTGGCGTGGCAGGTAGTTCATCAAGGCCTGGCGCAGGCTGCCGTCGCGGTGCGGCGTGCTGATGCTGAAACAGCACGGCCGGCCGGACAGCGCCTCGGTGATGTACGGGGCGCGTAGCGCGTAGGCTTCTTCGCCGAGCACTTCAAGAATGGTTCGCCCGTAAAGCTCTTGCGGCGTCAGCCCGTACCAGTCGAGGTACGCCGCGTTGTTGAGGCGAAAGCGTTCTTCGCGGTCGACGTAGCTGATCAGGATCGGCATGGCGTTGATGATCAGTTGCAGCTCGGTCTGGCTCTGGCGCAGGGCCTGTTCGGTGTGTTTGCGCTCGGTCAGGTCCAGGGCGGCGCCGAGGAACCGGATCGGCCGGCCGTGATGGTCCTTGTAGCAGCGACCGCGGGCAAACACCCAGCGCATCTGGCCGTCGGTTTGCAACAGGCGATATTCCTCGGCGTACTCGGTGCCGTGGGTGATGCAGTGCTTGATGCTGCGGGCGATCAGGGCGCGGTCTTGCGGGTGTACGCCGTGCAGGTATTCGCTGATCGGCAACTGGTTGGCCATGGCCGGGTCGACGCCGTGGAGCTGGGCAAAATGCGCATCGGCGATGAAACGGTCCTCGCTGATGTCCCAATCCCAGGTGCCGACCGCATCGGTGGCGGCGAGAGCCAGTTGCAGGCGCTCCTCGGTTTCACGCTGGGCCTTGAGGCTGGCCGCCGAGCGTTGTTCGAGTTCGAGGGCGATGCGCCGGCGCTCGTTGGTTTCAATGGCGGTGACCAGGATCCCGGCCACCTCGGCACCTTCGTCGCGGATCGGGCTGTAGGTCAGGTCGAGCCAGAAGTCGGACTCCCGGCCCTCACGTTGCAGGGTAAAGCGCTGCTCGCTGTAGGTTCGTACCTGACCTTGCAGGACGGCGCTGTAGATCGGGTCGGTAAAGTCTTTCAACTCTGGCCAGATCAGGTGTGTTGGTTGTCCGAAAGCCTGCGGATGCTTGCTTCCGGCGAGCAGGGCGAAGCCGTCGTTGTAGATCTGTGTCAGTTGCGGGCCCCATAGCAGCAGCATCGGCATCGGTGAGTGAATGACAATGTCCACGGCGGTTCGCAGGCTCTGTGGCCAGGTGCTGGCAGCGCCCAGCGGGCTGCTTGCCCAGTCGATCCGGGCGATCAGGGCCTGGGCATCGCTGGCGGTGGGTATTGCGTTCATCCGGGAGTCCTGCGCCTGAGTCGCTTTAGCTGGCGTCTATTCTTGCACAGGTGGCAGGCGCAGGTTGAGTCGGGCGCTTGAGCGGTTAAGCGACGCAGGACCTGTGGGAGCGAGCTTGCTCGCGATGGCGTCGGGTCAATTTGCATTGATGTCAACTGACACTCCGCTATCGCGAGCAAGCTCGCTCCCACAGGTTCTTGTGGCGGTTCAAAACTGGAGCTCGGGCCTGTTTCGGTACTGCTCCAGCGCTTCGGGATTGGCCAGGGCATCGGTGTTTTTCACCTTCTGTCCATGCACCACATTGCGCACCGCCAGTTCAACTACCTTACCGCTGATGGTCCGGGGAATGTCGGTGACCGCGACAATCTTCGCCGGCACATGACGCGGCGTGGTGTTGGTGCGAATCGTCTGGCGGATCTGCTGCTGTAGTGCCTCGTCCAGCTCGAGCCCGTCGCGCAGGCGTACGAACAGCACCACCCGCACGTCATCCTGCCATTGCTGTCCGATGGCCACGCTGTCGAGCACTTGCGGGATCTTTTCCACCTGGCGATAGATCTCCGCCGTGCCGATGCGCACGCCGCCGGGGTTGAGCACGGCATCGGAGCGGCCGTGGATCATCATCCCGCCATCGGGCAATTGTTCGGCGTAGTCGCCCTGGGCCCAGACGCCGGGGAACAGGCTGAAATAGGACTGGCGCAGCTTTTCGCCATCGGCATCGTTCCACAGGCCAACGGGCATCGCCGGGAAGTGCCGGGTGCAGACCAGTTCGCCTTTTTCGCCGATCACCGGCTGGCCGGCGTCGTTCCATACCTCGACGGCCATGCCCAGGCTCTTGCCCATGATTTCGCCGCGCCGCACTGGCGACACAGGGTTGCCGTTGACGAAGCACGAGACGACGTCGGTGCCGCCGGACATCGAGGCCAGGCACACGTCAGCCTTGAAGTCGCGATAGACGAAGTCGTAACTCTGCGGCGACAGCGCCGAGCCGGTGCACAGCAACGTCTTGAGGCTGCCCAGGTCATGATTGTCACGGGGCTTGATGCCGCTGCTTTCCAGGGTCGCAAGAAATTTGGGGCTGGTGCCAAAGACACTGATGCCCTCGTCGTCGATCAGGTCGATCAGGCGTTGCGGGTCGGGGTGGAACGGCGAGCCGTCGTACAGCACCACCGCGCTGCCTACCGCGAGGGCCGAGACCAGCCAGTTCCACATCATCCAGCCGCAAGTGGTGTAGTAGAACAGGCGTTCGCCGGGGCCGAGATCGCAGTGCAGGCCGTGTTCCTTGACGTGTTGCAGGAGTACGCCGCCGGTGCTGTGGATGATGCATTTGGGCACGCCGGTGGTGCCGCTGGAGTAGAGGATGTACAGCGGATGGGCGAAGGGCACCGGGACGAAATCCGGTTCGCCGCCGGGTGCGTAGAAATCGTCCCACAGTGTCACGTTGGCCGGGGTGCGGAAGTGTTCGATGTGCGCCTGTGGGCGTGCGTAAGGCACGACGATCAGCTGTTGCAGCGAAGGCAGGCGCTGGAGGATCTCGTTGATCTTGGCGGTCTGGTCGATCTCTTTGCCGGCATAGCGGTAGCCGGCGCAGGTCACCAGCACTTTCGGTTCGATCTGGCCGAAACGGTCAACCACCCCTTGGGTGCCGAAGTCCGGTGAAGAACAGGACCAGACAGCGCCGAGGCTGGTGGTGGCGAGCATGGCCACCAGGGTTTGCCAGGTGTTGGGCATGCATGCGGCGACCCGATCACCCACACCGACGCCGGCGGCGATCAAGCCGTTCTGAAAGCCGGCAACATGCTCTGCCAGTTCGGCCCAGGTCAAATGTTCACGCTGACCGTTTTCGCCAACGGCGACCACGGCGATCGCATCATCGCGGCGCTGCAGCAGGTGTTCGGCAAAGTTCAGCGTGGCGCCCGGGAACCACCGGGCACTGGGCATCTGCGGGCCTTCGAGCAGCACGGCGTCGGGTTGTTCGTGGAAGCGGATGTCGAAGAAGTCGACAATGGCCTGCCAGAAGTCGGGGCGTTGCTCGATGGACCACTGGTGCAGGGCCGGGTAGTCGTCAATCTTGAGGTGATACCGCTGATTGATGAAGCGCCGGAAGGCTTCCATGCGGGTCTTGCCGATGCGTTTGACGTCGGGTTGCCAGAGGATGTCGGACATGGTTTGCCTCTTCTTTTTTATGCCTTCACACAGGCTGATGTGGAGCAGTTATTTGTGGCGAGGGAGCTTGCTCCCGCTGGGTGGCGAAGCCGCCCTATAAACTCACAGACGATTAAGGTCGGCTGATTTTACGACTGCTGCGCAGCCGAGCGGGAGCAAGCTCCCTCGCCACAAAAGCAATCGGCAGTTACTGCGCCAACCACCCACCATCCACATTCCACGCCGCGCCACGCACTTGGCTGCCGGCGTCGCTGCACAAAAACAGCACCAGTTCACCCAGTTGCGGCGGTGTCACGAACTCCAGCGATGGCTGCTTTTCAGCGAGCAGATCATGCTGCGCCTGCTGTGGATCAACGCCGCTGGCGGCACGATCGTCGATCTGTTTCTGCACCAGCGGCGTCAGTACCCAGCCTGGGCAGATCGCGTTGCAGGTGACCTGGGTGGTCGCGGTTTCCAGCGCGACCACTTTGGTCAAGCCGATCACCCCGTGCTTGGCGGCGACATAGGCTGACTTGCCCACCGAACCGACCAGGCCATGCACCGAGGCAATGTTGATCACCCGGCCCCAGCCCTTGGCGCGCATGCCCGGCAGGCTCAGACGGGTGCTGTGGAACACCGACGACAGGTTGATCGCGATGATCGAATCCCAGCGCTCCACCGGAAACTCATCCACCGCTGCCACGTGTTGAATGCCGGCGTTGTTGACCAGGATGTCGACGCCGCCGAACTCGCGTTCGGCGTAGGCGATCATGTCGGCAATCTGTGCCGGATCGCTGACATCGGCCGGGTGGTGGCCGACCTTGCCGCCGAACTGTTCCACCTCGGCAATAACGTTGGACGCATCGCCAAAACCGTTGAGGATCAGGTTGGCCCCGGCCTTGGCCAGGCTGAGGGCGATCCCCAGGCCGATGCCGCTGGTGGAACCGGTGACCAGTGCGGTCTTGCCCGAAAGAGTCGTCATGAATACCTCACACAATGCCAGTGGCGTAGAAGGTGCCGATCACCACGAAAACCGCCAGGGTCTTGATCAGCGTAATACAGAAAATGTCTTTGTAAGCTTCGCGGTGGGTCAGCCCGGTGACCGCCAGCAGGGTAATCACCGCGCCGTTGTGCGGCAGGGTGTCCATGCCGCCGCTGGCCATCGCGGCGACCCGGTGCAGCACTTCCAGCGGAATGTTCGCCGCATGGGCGGCGCTGATGAACTGCTCGGACATGGCTGCCAGGGCAATGCTCATGCCACCCGAGGCGGATCCGGTAATACCGGCCAGCAGGGTCACGGTAATCGCTTCGTTGACCAGTGGATTGGGAATGCTCTTGAGCCAGTCGGCCAACACCAGAAAGCCGGGCAGGGACGCGATCACCGCGCCGAAACCGTATTCCGAGGCGGTGTTCATCGCCGCCAGTAACGCGCCGCTGACTGCGCTTTTACTGCCTTCGGCGAGTTTGCGGCTGATCGCCTTGTAGCCAAACATCAGCACCATGAGGATGCCGACCAGCAAGGCTGCCTGTACCGCCCAGATCGCCGTGAGCTTAGCGATTTCCGTGGTCACCGGCGCGGCCATGCCTGGCAGCGCGAGGCTGTGGGTCTTGCCGTACACCTGCGGAATCCAATGGGTGAACAGCAGGTTCATGATGCCTACCGCCAAGAGTGGCGACAGCGCGAGCCACGGGTTGGGCAGCTTGAGGTCGGCGGCGGTTTCCGGCTCGTTGCGCAGATCGGAGCCATAACCTTCACCGGCGCGCTGTGCCTTGTTGCGTTGGCGCTGGAGAAACAGCATGCCGGCACAGAACACGAAGATCGTGCCGATCACGCCCAGCCACGGCGCCGCCCAGGCAGTGGTGTTGAAGAAGGTGCTGGGGATGATGTTCTGGATTTGTGGCGTGCCGGGCAGGGCGTCCATGGTGAACGAGAACGCGCCCAAGGCAATGGTCGCCGGGATCAGGCGCTTGGGGATATTGCTCTGGCGGAACATTTCAGCGGCGAACGGGTAGACCGCGAACACCACCACAAACAGCGACACGCCGCCATAGGTGAGCAGGGCGCAGACCAGCACGATCACCAGCATCGCCTGGCGGGTGCCGAGCAGACGAATCGCCGCAGCGACGATGGAGCGCGAGAAGCCGGACAGTTCGATCAGCTTGCCGAACACTGCGCCGAGCAGGAACACCGGGAAATACAGCTTGATGAAACCGACCATTTTTTCCATGAACACCCCGGTGAAAGCGGGGGCGACGGCAGAGGGGTCGGTGAGCAGGACGGCGCCGAGGGCGGCAATCGGGGCAAAAAGGATAACGCTATAGCCACGGTAGGCAGCCAGCATCAGCAGCGCGAGGGCTGCCAAGGCAATGATCACACTCATGGTGTGTCTCCTGGGTTGTTATTTTTGTAGGGTGAAACTGGGTAGGGAGGCGTATAGCGAGTTTTGTGCCATATGTTTAAGTTGTTGAAATATAAGGGTTTAAGTTGGTTTTAAGATGAGCTTGCGGCGTATTTGTCTATTTATTGAGACTTTGTGGTGCGTTAAAAGATCGCAGCCTTCGGCAGCTCCTACAGGGGAACGCGGAAAGCCCTGTAGGAGCTGCCGAAGGCTGCGATCTTTTGCTCTTTAAAAAACATTCTACAAAAAGAGATTGATGTCTCTCTAAAGAGACTCGACAATCCCCAACGCCACCATCTTCTTGTACAACGTCGACCGCCCCAGCCCCAATCGCGCCGCCGCCTCAATGACCTTGCCCCCGCATTGCGCAAGGGTCGTTTCGATCAGATGCCGGTCGAATCGCTCCCGCGCCGCACTGAACGTTTCATGGGCAAAGGGCTCCTGGGCCATGGGCGTGACGCGCTCAACCCGGGTGAACGTACCAATCGCCGCGCGGATGTCCGCCGCTGTCAGGCGCAAGTCATCGCTGAGCAGCGCCGCGCGCTCCAGCACGTTGCGCAATTCGCGGATGTTCCCCGGCCAGGCGTGTTGCCCCAGCAACTCCAGGGCCTCGTGGTGCAGTTCATGCTGGCTGCGCAGTTCCTCGAGAATCGCTTCACTGAGCGCCGGCACGTCATCGAGGCGGT
The DNA here is from genome assembly GCF_058986625.1 of Pseudomonas sp. GW821-FHT07G06. NCBI lineage: Bacteria > Pseudomonadati > Pseudomonadota > Gammaproteobacteria > Pseudomonadales > Pseudomonadaceae > Pseudomonas > Pseudomonas sp. GW821-FHT07G06. The sequence goes on along the minus strand of NZ_JBYSVW010000022.1, from coordinate 54,207 downwards.
CGCGCAGGGGCGGAACCTGGATCGGCAGCACGTTGAGGCGGTAGTACAGGTCGGCGCGGAACTCGCCGCGTTTGATCGCCGCTTCCAGGTCGGTCGAGGTCGCGGCGATCACCCGCACATCGCTCTGGATCACTTCGTTGGAGCCTACCGGCTCGAATTCCTTTTCCTGCAACACCCGCAGCAGTTTGCTTTGCAGGGGCAGCGGCATGTCGCCGATTTCGTCGAGGAACAAGGTGCCACCCTGGGCGATCTGCAATTTGCCGGCGCGCCCCTTGCGGTCGGCTCCGGTAAATGCGCCGGGGGCGGTGCCGAAGAACTCGGCTTCCAGCAGTGATTCGGGAATCGCCGCGCTGTTGATACTGACAAACGCCTTGTGCGCGCGCGGCGAGGCATTGTGGATGGCCTGAGCCAACAACTCCTTGCCGGTGCCGGTTTCGCCGAGCAGCAGTACCGGCGATTCGGTACTCGCACTGCGCCGGGCGCGGCGTTTGACTTCCAGGCTGGCGGCGCTGGTGCCGATGAAATGGGCGAAGTTGTATTTGGTCTGCCGCGCGCGCAGCAGCGAGCGGGTGGAGGCCAGTTCTTCCTGCATGCTCATGTAGCGCTTGAGCATCGGCGACAGGCTGCGCAGTTCGTCGAACAGGGCGAAACCGATGGCGCCGATGACCACGCCGGCGTCATCGTGAATCGGCAGGCGCATGACCACCAGCGGCTCTTTCGGGGTGTCTTGCATATCCAGCAGGATCGGCCGGCCGGTGCGCACCACTTCACGCAACAGGCTGCCGGGGATCACGCTTTCGCAGGGCTTGCCGATCGCAACTTGCGCCGATTGCAGGCCGAAGCGCCGGGCATAGCGCTCATTCATCCAGACGATGTTGGCATCGCGGTCGACAATCACCGTGCCCTCGCTCGATTGCTCGATGATTTCGAACAATGAACGGATCGCCAGCAGGCGAACGCGCTGGTAGTCCTTGAGGCTATCGGTGGTGTTCATGGGGCTGATCCTGATTATGTTTTGCCTGTGCCGGCCTCTTCGCGAGCAGGCTCGCTCCCACAGTTGATCTGTGTCGTTCACAAATCCCCTGTGGGAGCGAGCCTGCTCGCGAAGGCCGCGCCTCGGTCCAACTTCATGCAACGGATTATGCCTGCCCCAACAACGCCGCCGCCAACAGCTCTTTGGTGTACGGATGCTGTGGTGAGTCAAATACCTCGTGGCTGGCGCCGCGTTCCACCACCTTGCCATCCTTGATCACGATCATGTCATGGGCCAGGGCGCGCACCACCGCCAGGTCGTGGCTGATGAACAGGTAGGTCAGGCCGTGCTTTTCCTGGAGCTGGCGGAGCAGGGCGACCACCTGTTTCTGCACCGTACGGTCCAGCGCTGAAGTCGGTTCGTCGAGCAGGATCAGCGCAGGCTTGAGCACCAGCGCCCGGGCGATGGCGATGCGCTGGCGCTGGCCACCGGAGAATTCGTGGGGATAGCGATGGCGGCTTTGCGGGTCGAGGCCGACTTCGCTCAGAGCGCGGATCACTTCGGCGTTGCACTCTTCAGTGCTCAACTGGCTGTGCACTTCCAGGCCTTCGCTGATGATCTGCGCCACCGACATTCGCGGGCTGAGACTGCCGAAGGGGTCCTGGAACACCACCTGCATTTTCTTGCGCCACGGCCGTAGCTGTTTTTGCGTCAGGCCATCCAGCGCCTGGCCCTGAAAGCGGATGCTGCCTTCGGAGTCGAGCAAACGCAGGATCGCCTGGCCGAGTGTGGACTTGCCGGAACCGGATTCACCGACAATGCCCAGGGTCTTGCCACGCTGGATGTTCAGGCTGATGCCATCGACGGCACGCAGCCAGGTCTTGCGCTGGAACAGGCCGCCACTGACGGGAAACCGCACCTGCAGATCGTTCACCTCCAGTACGTTTTCGCGCTCGTCCCGGGGCAAGGCTTCGCCCTCGGGTTCGGCGTGCAGCAATACGCAGCTGTAAGGGTGCTTCGGTTCGGTGAACAGGGTTTCGCACGGCGCTTGCTCGACGATTTCCCCGGCCTTCATCACGCACACGCGCTGGGCGATGCTGCGCACCAGATTGAGGTCGTGGCTGATCAGCAGCAGCGACATGCCCAGCCGCTGTTGCAGGGACTTGAGCAGCAGCAGGATCTTGCGCTGCACCGTCACGTCCAGCGCGGTGGTCGGCTCGTCGGCAATCAGCAGTTCCGGTTCGCACGCCAGGGCCATGGCAATCATCACTCGCTGGCGCTGGCCGCCGGACAATTGATGGGGATAGGCTTTGAGGCGCTCCTCGGGTTTCTGGATGCCCACCAGGTGCAGCAGTTCAAGGATCCGCGCCTGCGCCGCTTTGCCCGCCAGGCCTTTGTGCACCAGCAAGGTTTCGCCGATCTGTTTTTCGATGCTGTGCAGCGGGTTCAGGGACGTCATCGGCTCCTGGAAGATCATCGCAATGCGATTGCCGCGCAGTTGTCGCAACTTGCCGGCATCGGCACCCACCAGTTCCTGGCCGCGATAGCGGATGCTGCCGGTTGTCCGGGTATCGGTTTGCGGCAGCAGTTGCAGGATCGAGTGGGCCGTCACCGACTTGCCCGATCCCGATTCGCCCACCAGCGCCAGGCATTCGCCGGGGCGGATGTCCAGGCACAGGTTGCGCACCACGGTCTGGCCACTGAAGGCCACGCTGAGGTCACGGATTTCGATCAGGTTGGTCATTGCCGCCGTCCGTTCAAGATCTCGGATCGAAGGCGTCTCGCAACGCCTCGCCGATAAACACCAGTAAAGAAAGAATCAGCGCCAGGGTGAAGAACGCCGTCAGGCCCAGCCACGGCGCTTGCAGATTCTGCTTGCCCTGGCCGATCAGTTCACCCAGGGAAGCGCTGCCCGCCGGCATGCCGAAGCCGAGGAAGTCCAATGCCGTCAGGGTGGAAATCGCCCCGGTGAGGATAAACGGCAAGTAGCTCAAGGTCGCGTTCATGGCGTTGGGCAGAATGTGCCGGACGATGACTTTGCGGTCGGTCAGGCCCAGCGCGCGCGCGGCCTTGACGTATTCCAGGTTGCGCCCGCGCAGGAACTCGGCGCGCACCACGTCCACCAGGGCCAGCCATGAAAACAGTGCCATGATTCCCAGCAACCACCAGAAATTCGGCTCGACGAAACCCGACAGGATGATCAGCAGGTACAGCACCGGCAACCCGGACCACACCTCCAGCAACCGCTGGCCGAGCAAATCCACCCAGCCGCCGTAATAGCCTTGCAGGGCACCGGCCGCGATGCCGATCAGCGCGCTGACAAAGGTCAACATCAAGGCAAACAGGATCGATACCCGGGCACCGAAGATCACCCGGGCCAGAACGTCCCGTGCCTGGTCGTCGGTGCCCAGCCAATTGACGCTGGTGGGCGGACTGGGGGCGGGTTTGTTCAGGTCGTAGTTGGGCGTGTCGTCACTGAACGGAATCGGCGGAAACAGCAACCAGCCGCCATCCTGCTTGATCAGCTTCTGCACGTAGTCGCTGCGGTAGTCGGCCTGGAACGGCAGTTGCCCGCCGAACTCCTGTTCGGTGTGGCGCTTGAACACCGGGAAGTACCACTGGCCTTGATAGCTGACCATCAGCGGTTTGTCGTTGGCGATCAGTTCGCCGCCCAGGGTCATCAGGAACAGGCCGACAAACAGCCAGAGCGACCACCAGCCCCGGCGGTTTTTCTTGAAGCGCTCGAAGCGTCGGCGCGCCAGCGGTGAAAGCTTGAGCATCAGGCGTTCCTCGCGGCGAAGTCGATACGCGGGTCGACCAGGGTGTAGCAGAGGTCGCCGACCAGTTTTATCAAAAGGCCAAACAGGGTGAAGATGAACAGCGAGCCGAACACCACCGGATAGTCCCGGGATACCGCTGCTTCGTAACTCATGCGACCCAGGCCGTCGAGGGAGAAGATCACTTCGATCAGCAGGGAGCCAGCAAAAAACACACTGATGAACGCCTGGGGAATGCCCGACACCACCAGCAGCATGGCGTTGCGGAACACGTGTCCATAGAGTACCCGTCGTTCACTCAAACCCTTGGCCCGGGCAGTGACCACGTACTGGCGGGTGATTTCATTGAGGAACGAGTTCTTGGTCAGGATGGTCAGTGTGGCGAAACCGCCAATCACCAGCGCGGTGACCGGCAACACCAGATGCCAGAAGTAATCGGCCACTTTGCCCAGGGGCGACAGCGATTCGAAGTTGTCCGAGACCAGTCCGCGAACGGGGAACCAGTTCAGCGAAGTGCCGCCGGCAAACACCACGATCAGGAACATCGCAAACAGGAACGCCGGCATGGCATAGCCGATAATGATCGCGGTACTGCTCCAGATGTCGAAATGGCTGCCATGGTGCACGGCCTTGCGGATGCCCAGGGGAATCGACACCAGATAAGTAATCAGCGTCGCCCAGAGCCCGAGGGAAATGGTCACGGGCATTTTCTCGAGGATCAGGTCGGTGACGGTGGCACCGCGGAAGAAACTCTTGCCGAAGTCCAGGCGCGCATAGCTGGTGAGCATCAGCCAGAGGCGTTCGTGTGCCGGTTTATCGAAGCCGTACTGTTTTTCTATGTCCTTGATCAGCTGCGGATCGAGCCCGCGACTGGCCCGGGACTTGCCGCTCATGGACTCGCCGGAACCGCCGCCGACCGCGGCGCCACCAATGCCTTGCAGGTGTGCGATGGCCTGTTCGACCGGCCCGCCGGGCGCCGCCTGGACGATGACAAAGTTGACCAGAAGAATGATCACCAGCGTCGGAATGATCAGCAGCAGGCGCCGCAGTATGTAAGCCCACATCAGTGCGGCCCTCCGGGTTTGCCACGGCTGATACGCTCGGCCGTCATCTGTTGGTTGGTCAATGGCGTGGTGCTCATCTCCCACCAGCTCTCGATGGCTTCGTCATTGCTCGCTTGCACGTTCGGGATGCCGAAGCGGTTCCACCACACCGTCGAGGTGCCCGGCGGGTAATAGTTGGGAATCCAGTAGTAGTTCCATTGCAGCACCCGGTCCAGGGCATGGGCGTAATGCAGCATGTCAGCCTGGGTGTTGGCCCGGATCAGCCCGGTGATCAGGGTGTCCACTGCCGGGTTCTTCAACACCATGTAGTTGTTGGAACCCGGGTCGGTGGCCGCCTCGGAACCGAAGTAATTGAGCAGTTCGCCTCCCGGAGAGGTGGTGACGGGGTAGCCGGTGACGATCATGTCGTAGTCGCGGCTCATCAGGCGGTTGACGTATTGGGACGAGTCGATGCGGCGGATATTGAGGTCGATGCCGATCTGTTTCAGCGTGCGTTTATAGGGCAGCAGCAGACGGTCCATGCCGTTCTGGCTGACCAGGAAGGTGAAGCTCAACGGCTCGCCTTCGGCATTGACCAGTTGATCGCCATCGGGTTTCCAGCCGGCCTGTTCGAGCAAGTCCAGGGCCTGCAACTGCTTGTCGCGAATCACGCCGCTGCCGTCGGTCTTCGGCGCCTCGAACACCTGGGTGAAGACTTCGTCGGGAATCTGCCCGCGCAGCGGTTCGAGAATCGCCAGCTCCCCGGCATCCGGCAGTTGCCGGGCGGCGAGATCGGTGTTGGAGAAAAAGCTCTGCTGGCGAATGTACATGTCGCGCATCATCTGCCGGTTGCTCCACTCGAAGTCCCACAGCATCACCAGCGCCTGGCGCACGCGACGGTCCTGGAACATGGGCTTTTGCAGATTGAACACAAAACCCTGGGCTGGCTGCGGCGCCTCGGTGGCGAGGTGGGCCTTTTGCAGGCGACCGTCACTCAGCGCGGGACTGTCATAGCCGATGGAATACCCGGTGGCGGAAAATTCCCGGTTGTAGTCATAGGCGCCACCGCGCAGGACCTGGCGCGCCACATCGGTATCGCCGAAGTACTCGATGCTGAAATGATCGAAGTTGTACAGGCCACGGCTGACCGGCAGGTCCTTGCCCCACCAGTCGGGATTGCGCTCGAAGGTGATACTGCGCCCGGAATCGATCTTGCCGACTTTATAGGGGCCGCTGCCCAACGGTGCTTCATAGCCGCCGCCACCGGCGAAATCGCGAGTCTTCCACCAGTGTTCGGGAAACACCGGCAGGGTCGCGATATCCAGCGGCAGGGTGCGATTTTCGTTGTTCTTGAAATCAAAGCGGATAGTCAGCGGCGATTCCACTTCGACGCCTTTGACGTCGGCGAACTGGGTGCGGTAACGCAGGCTGCCCTGGGTCATCAGCAGGTCGAAGGTATAACGCACGTCTTCGGCGGTAATGGCTTTACCATCGGCAAAACGCGCCTTGGGATTGAGGTAAAAACGCAGTGACAGGCCGTCCTCGGAACGCTCCATCTTCTCTGCCACCAGGCCGTACACGGTGTAAGGCTCGTCCAGCGAGCGCTGAGCCAGCGGCGAATAGAGCAAGCCGTCGATCTGGGTGACGCCGATGCCTTTGTCGATATAAGGCAAGACATGGTCGAACTGCCCGATTTCGATCGCCGATCGCCGCATCGTGCCGCCTTTGGGGGCCTGCGGATTGGTGTAGGCGAAATGACTGAAGCCGGCAGGGTATTTTGCCGGTTCGCCGTACACGGTCATTGCCGGTTGCGGTGCCGCATTCACACCCGCGGCACCCGACAGCAGGGCCACGGCCGTGAACAACAAGGTAGGGAAAGCCAGTCGCATTGTCAGCCTTAGAGCCGGGTGGTCGTTAACGACAATTTGTACGCTAGCGGCGCGTCCCTCGCCAGCCGAATTACGCGTGTGAAACACAACGGCCCACCAAAAGGCGGGCCGTTGTGTGAGGAGCTCAAGCGTCGATCAGTCCTGACGGCTGGTCACTTCCAGCAGGTGGTAACCGAACTGGGTCTTGACCGGGCCCTGGACCACGTTGAGCGGCGCGCTGAAGACCACGGTGTCGAATTCCTTGACCATCTGGCCTGGACCGAACGAACCCAGATCACCGCCCTGGCGGCTGGAAGGGCAGGTGGAGTTTGCCTTGGCAACGTCGGCGAAATCGGCGCCAGCCTCGATTTGCGCCTTGAGTTCGTTGCATTTGGCTTCCGAGGCAACAAGGATGTGACGGGCAGTGGCTTTGGCCATGGGAAAATACTCCTTTCAATATTCGGTAAAGTGCGGAGCCTACCGGATTCAGTGAGCTATTTCTCCTCAAAGTTCCGTTCCATTCGCGATCCACGGCAGGTAGCCCCTCAAAGGCCGGCGGCGCTCAAGCGCTCGGCATGCTGGACATACAGGTCAATCGGGTCGACACCTGTGCGCAACTGGCCCGTCGGTTGGCCAAGGGTGTCCAGATGATCCAGCGCATAGTCGGAACGGATAACCGTGCCCAGATGAGAACTGAAACGACCGACCAAACCGTCGTTCTGCCCGGCTTCCGTGACGAAATAGCCAGAAAGGGCCCGACAGAAAGCGTTGAGCGGATGGAGTGCATTGAGCCCTTCCTTGAACACATTCGACTGCAGCACGCCGCTCCACGAGTAGTAACGAACACCGTTGACCTGTTCGCGCCCCTTGCCACCCCAGGTGGCGGGCAGCCCTTGCGGGTATTTGTCGTTGAATGCGCCTACACCTTCGGTGGTCAGGGCATTGAGGGCGGCGATGGCGTTCTGCGGCTGGTACTGGTTGTCGCTCAGGGTCGCGAGGAAGTCGGCGAAGAGGGTCACCACCGTCTCGGCCACATGTTCCGGCAGACGACCCGGAGTCAATGCCTTGCGCAGGAAATCGGCGAGCTCCGAGCCATGGTTCGGCCCGCTGACGGAAGTCACCGATGCCACACTGTGTGGCGCAACCGCCGCGGCGTAGCGTGCTGCCAGTGCTCCCTGGCTATGGCCTATGAGGTTGACTTTGCGGGCACCGGTTCCTTCCAGTACCCGCTCGATCTGCATGAGTAATTGGTTACCGCGTACTTCGTTGTCGTGGATGGCCGACAAGTGGGGAACGAACACCCTTGCTCCGGCGTTCCTCAGCGCCTGCCTGATGTCGTGAAACAGCTCGAACTTGCCAATTCTTTCGAAGCCGAAAAGGCCGTGGATCAGCAGTATTGGATAACGAGTGCTTGCATTCCTTTGCATATTCACACCTTTGCACAGAAGTTCGTCGGGACTGCATGGCGCTTCACTCTAAAACACTGGAGGTTGGCGCGATGTATGAAAAGTCCGCCGAAACTTGCGAAAAGCGGAATAGAGCAAGTGCGAATGCTCACGATTTGCTGAGGCTTTAGTCGGAATCGTTTGACGATTTTTCACGGCATTCAGGCGGCTCTTGATCAAAGACCTACTTCACATGTATCGACTTTCCGAGCGAGGCTGAGTGAGAAGCCGACATCACGGCAGGTAGTCGTGAGGTTAAATAGACGTCATCCAAAGCCGGCCACCCGTTCGGTGTTTATTCCAGGGAATGGAGCGAATGAATGACTGTTTATGAACCCGACACCTTGAATCTCGTACTGCAACCATTGCCACCGCCCGTACTGGAGCAGGCGGAAAACGGCGTTCTGAACCCCTCTGACCGAAAAGCCGTGATCAGGGTGCGGCCTTACCCAGGCATGACCTGCGGCGACAAATTGCTATTGAATTGGGCGGGGCTGGATGCCGATGGCCTCGCCTGCAATCATCAGGTGACGCGTTTTGTCAGTGACGACCGAGTCGGCGAGGACATGATCTTTGCTGTGGGTAGCGCTTATATCGAGGCGCTCGACGGTGGCTCACTCGAAATCAGCTACTCGCTCCTGAGCAGTCGTTTTACCGGGCTCGTGCATTCCCATCGTTTACAGTTGTGTGTGGGTGATGTGCAGTCAGACCTGTTACCCGCGACGGTGAACGACGCGGTGGGTAGAACGCTTGATCCGGATCGGGTCAGGGAAGGGGCGATCGTTACAATCAAGCCCTATGCGCGCATGACCGCGGGCGACTGGGTGTTGCTGACCTGGACGGGTGTTTCGCTCGAAGCAAGTTTCAGTGATGCACTCAAGGTCGAGTCCTTTGCTGTGGGGGGCGAGCTGTCGTTTTGGGTCAGCCCGGAGTGCATTGCGCCCAATCTGGGATCATCCGTGTCCGTCGATTATTGCGTCAAGCAAGCAGGACATGGCCCTCGTTACTCTGAAGTGACGACACTGATGATTGGCAAGATGGAGCGGGGACCACTGCCAGCTCCCATTGTGCTGGAAGCCGACGAAGGTTGGGTGGATCTGCTTGATGCGCAGGATGGCGTGACCGTCGTCATCGAAAACCCGAGGGCTGAAAAAGGGGAGCTGGTTTGCCTGAGATGCGACGGGGAGAAATTCAATCACTGTGACGAGCGCGAAATCACCAGAGACAGCGCGGGCGAGCCGTTGATATTCATCGTTCCCTACCGGTTCTGGAGGGAACATCGAGATTCTGCGATCCGTATTTCCTGTTCGGTCGAGCGCCTTGATAACACCTCGCAGCAATCCGGGGTGACACGGGTTCAGGTGCAATCCCTGATGGGGCATTGATCGCCATTTGCCCTCCAGTCTTCAGATGAAGGCCGGAGGGCGGACAGAGGATGCCGGTTATTGGGCGTTGTCTTGCACTCGCAGCCGACCTGCCGCTTCAAGCAACAGTTGTTCCGTCCCGGCCCAACCAAGGCAGCCATCGGTCACTGACACACCGTATTGCATTGACGAACCCAACGGCTGACAGCCCTCGAACAAATGGCTCTCGATCATCATGCCGATCAGCGAACGATTACCTTGCAGACGCTGTTCAAGCACATCGTTGAACACGGCCGGCTGGCGCAACGGGTCTTTGCCGCTGTTGGCGTGACTGCAATCGACCATGATCCGAGCCGGAATCCTGAGCCGGGCCAAGTCACTGTTCACCCGGGCGATACTGGCGCTGTCGTAGTTCGGCCCGCGATGGCCGCCGCGCAATACCAGGTGAGTGTCCGCATTGCCCGGGGTTTGAATGATCGCCGGATGTCCCTGGCTGTCGACACCGAAATGGCGATGCGGATGGGCGGCGGAACGCATGGCGTCGCTGGCGACAGCGACACCACCGTCAGTCCCGTTCTTGAACCCTACAGGCATGCCCAGGCCGCTGGCCATTTCCCGATGGATCTGCGATTCCGTGGTCCGGGCGCCGATCGCCACCCAGCTCAACAAATCGTCGAAGTAGCCGGCGGCCATCGGTTGCAGCAGTTCAGTGGCGACGGGCAAGCCCAGGCGGAGCATTTCGCGCATCAACTCGCGGGACAGCGTCAGGCCGGCGGCCATGTCATCGCTGCCGTCCAGGTGCGGATCGTAGGCCAGGCCTTTCCAGCCAACCGTGGTACGGGGTTTTTCGACGTAGGCGCGCATCACTAGGAGCATTTCGTCGCTGACTTCGGTGGCGAGGCGGGCAAGATTACCGGCGTATTCGAGGGCTGATTCCGGATCGTGGATCGAGCATGGGCCTACGATGACCAGCAAACGGGAGTCTTCACCGTTGAGGATCGCGCGAACCGCCTGGCGGTGGGAGGCAACTTGCTGGGTCAGGATGTTGCCGAGGGGCAATTGCTGTTTGAGTTGCAATGAGCTGGGCAGACGCAGGGTCAGCGCTTCATTGGCAGGGCTCAAGGTGGACAGCGGCAGTGCGGAGACGGACGAGTTCATATTCAAGGCTTCCTGGGCTGGTGGCGGGTTCGTGCCCGCTCGCTCGGCCCTACTGGGGTGTTCGACAATTGGCCAGGCTGGCTGTGTGTGTGTGCTTGCCACCTGTGGGTGACCGATCGGAGGCGGCAGGCTGTCCCGAGCGGAGGGTGGTAAATCGCCAGGCGGTAAAACTGTCGTAACGGTAATAAGTGGCGTAGTTCATGTTGTGAATCCTCTGGATGTCTGGTGTGTCGCTAAAAGTGTTGGGGCTGAAAAAACAAAACCCCCGGTCGGGAGGCCGACCGGGGGTTGAGAATTCTCTGGTGGCGACCCGTTTAAAGTGGGCGCCGTGTGGGTATCAGGCGCGCCAGTGGCTAAACCAATACCCAAAATAAAAGCTGACCGGAGCACAGCCGTCGTTCACCCGGGCAGCCGCAACCGAGCGCAGGGCGCTGGCGGTACGAAGCTGTGAGAGGGTGCTGAACATGGTCTGTCTCCGATGGATGGGCCGAGCTTACTAGAGGCCGGTGCGCAGATTCAATCAGAAAATGCTATTGGCCGGCGACAGGGTTTTCTATCGCTTGAGTGGCCTGAGGGTTGTGACAAACTCTGCGTCTGTTCAAAAGCACATCGACACAAGGACGCTTCATGTTACCGCTGACCATCGCCGCAGCCCAATCGATCTCCATCGCCGGAGACCTTGCCGGCAATATCGCCAGGCACCAACGCTTCATCGCGGCAGCCGCGGAGCAGGGCGTGCAGTTGCTGGTGTTCCCTGAACTGTCGCTGACCGGCTACGAGCGCGGGCTCGCGGCCGAGCTGGCCATTGTGCCGGATGCCGCCATCCTGCAACCGCTGCGGGACGTCGCCCGGGCAGTCGGTGTGACGGCGGTTGTCGGTATGCCGATTCGGCTGCCGGATAACCCGTCGGTCCTGATCGGTGCACTGGTGCTGGGGGCCGATGGTTCGCTTGGGGTCTATAGCAAGCAGCATCTGCATCCCGGGGAAGAAGTGGCGTTTGCACCAGGCGCCGGGGGGGAGCCTCTGACCATCGGGACAGACACGATTGCACTGGCGGTCTGCGCCGACTTTTCCCATTCCAGCCATGCCGCTGCTGCGGCGTGCCAGGGTGCAGATGTCTACGCCGCAGGCGTGCTGATCTCGGAAAACGGCTACGTCGCGGATACCGTGTTGCTGCAAGGCTATGCCGCGCAGCACGCCATGGTGGTGTTGATGGCCAATCATGGTGGCGCGACCGGTGGCTGGGCGTCGGCAGGACGTAGCGCGATCTGGGCGTCGGACGGTTTGTTGATTGCGGCCGCCACCGGTACCGGCAGCCAGATGGTTGTAGCCCGGCGCAACAGCGAGGGCTGGAGCGGGGAAGTCGTCACCGTGGAGCCGGCGTGATGGACTGCGCATGGCGTGCGGCCACGCCAGAAGACCTGGCCTTCGCCCGCCATCTGACCTGTAACAACATGCTGCGCTACTACATTCGGTACGACCTGATGTGGCAGGACGAAGCTTTTGACGTGGCCTGGGCAGGGCGGGACAACCGCTTGCTGACAGCCGGCGATCAGTTGCTGGGTTATGTGAGCTTGAGCCGTGATGCCAGAGCGTTGTACATCCGCGAACTGCAGGTCGTCGAAGCGTTTCGCGGGCTGGGCATTGGTTCCTGGGCAATCGATCAGGTACTGTCAGTCGCGCACCAGGAGCGTCGACCGGCGTTACGCTTGACGGTTTTTGAAAATAACCCGGCGCGGGCGTTGTACGAGCGCAAAGGATTCACGGTGGTGGGCAAGGATGAATGTTTCCTGAGAATGCAGCTTGATATCAGTCCATGACATTGCCGCAACGCGTTTGCGACTGGCCTTTCAAGATGAATTGAAACTTTTAATCTGATGCTTTCCGCTAGGTCTGCCAGATGCTTTTTGCTAAGGTGTCTGGCAACCCAATAAGACCATATCGCGAGGTGTCTGCTTGATTAGGGTGCTAGTAGTCGATGACCATGATCTCGTTCGTACAGGCATTACACGAATGCTGGCTGACATCGATGGCCTGCAAGTAGTCGGCCAGGCCGAGTCGGGTGAAGAATCCCTGCTCAAGGCGCGTGAGCTGAAACCCGATGTGGTGTTGATGGACGTCAAGATGCCGGGTATCGGCGGTCTTGAGGCCACTCGCAAATTATTGCGCAGTCATCCGGATATCAAGGTCGTCGCGGTGACCGTGTGTGAGGAAGACCCGTTTCCTACGCGGCTGTTGCAAGCCGGTGCGGCAGGGTACCTGACCAAGGGGGCAGGTTTGCCGGAAATGGTCCAGGCCATCCGCCTGGTGTTTGCCGGGCAACGCTACATCAGCCCGCAAATTGCCCAGCAGCTGGCGATCAAGTCCTTCCAGCCCACCAACGACTCGCCTTTCGATGCCCTGTCCGAGCGGGAAATCCAGATCGCGCTGATGATCGTCGGCTGCCAGAAAGTACAGATCATTTCCGACAAATTGTGCCTGTCCCCGAAAACCGTGAACACCTACCGTTACCGCATCTTCGAAAAGCTTTCGATCAGCAGTGATGTCGAGTTGACGCTGTTGGCGGTGCGTCATGGCATGGTCGACGCCAGCCTCTGAAAATGACCGAAACCTTTGATCCGAGCGCCTTTCTGTCGACCGTCAGCGGCCGCCCCGGCGTGTACCGCATGTTCGACAGCGAAGCGCGGTTGCTTTACGTCGGCAAGGCGAAAAACCTCAAGAATCGCCTGTCGAGTTATTTTCGCAAGACCGGGCTTGCCCCCAAGACCGCCGCACTGGTCGCGCGTATCGCCCAGGTTGAAACGACGATCACCGCCAACGAAACCGAAGCTTTGCTGCTCGAGCAGACGCTGATCAAGGAATGGCGCCCGCCCTATAACATCCTGCTGCGCGACGACAAATCCTACCCCTATGTCTTTCTCTCCGACGGAGAGTTTCCGCGCCTGAGCATTCATCGCGGTGCGAAAAAGGCCAAGGGCAAGTATTTCGGTCCTTACCCCAGCGCCGGCGCGATCCGCGAAAGCCTGAGCCTGCTGCAAAAGACGTTTTTCGTTCGGCAATGCGAAGACAGCTATTACAAGAACCGCACCCGTCCTTGCCTGCAATACCAGATCAAACGCTGCAAGGCGCCCTGCGTCGGGTTGGTGGAGCCCCAGGTGTACGCCGAAGATGTGCGCCACTCGGTGATGTTTCTCGAGGGGCGCAGCAATGCGCTGACTGACGAGTTGTCTGCCGGGATGGAAGAGGCGGCGATCAACCTGGAGTTCGAGCGAGCGGCCGAGCTGCGGGACCAGATTGCGTTGCTGCGCCGGGTCCAGGATCAACAGAGCATGGAAGGCGGGACCGGGGACGTCGATGTGATCGCCGCGTTCGTCAACCCAGGCGGTGCCTGTGTGCACTTGATCAGCGTGCGGGGCGGGCGGGTGCTGGGCAGCAAGAATTTCTTTCCTCAAGTCGGTATTGAAGAAGATGTTTCCGAAGTCATGGCCGCGTTTCTCGGCCAATACTTCATCAGCAGTCCTGAACGCGACTTGCCCAGCGAGTTGATCGTCAATGTGGTCCACGAAGACTTTCCAACACTGATCGCGGCCATCGACGAATTGCGCGGTCGTGAACTGACCATCAGCCATCGCGTGCGGGGTACGCGAGCGCGCTGGCAGCAATTGGCGGTAACCAATGCCGAGCAGGCGCTGAGTGCGCGCCTGGCGAATCGTCAGCACATTACGGCGCGCTTCGATGCACTGGCCGAGGTGCTGAAGCTGGATGAGCCTCCACAACGCCTGGAGTGCTACGACATCAGTCATTCCAGTGGCGAGGCGACAGTGGCGTCCTGCGTGGTCTTCGGCCCCGAAGGCCCGATCAAGTCCGACTACCGCCGGTACAACATCGAGGGCGTTACGGCCGGCGATGATTACGCGGCGATGCATCAGGCGTTGACCCGACGCTTCAGCAAACTGAAGGACGGGGAGGGCAAGCTGCCGGATATCCTGCTGGTGGATGGTGGTAAAGGCCAGCTGTCCATGGCCCGTGACGTGCTCGATGAACTGGCCGTGCCTGATCTGATCCTGCTCGGCGTGGCAAAAGGCGCGACGCGCAAGGCCGGTTTCGAAACCCTGTACCTGAACGACGCCGCGCATGAGTTCACCTTGCGCGGCGATTCTCCCGCGCTGCATCTGATCCAGCAGATTCGCGACGAAGCTCACCGATTTGCCATTACCGGGCACCGCGCCCGGCGTGGAAAAACCCGTCGAACGTCTACACTGGAAGGCGTCGCTGGCGTCGGTCCAACACGTCGGCGGGATTTGTTGAAACATTTTGGTGGATTGCAGGAGCTGTCTCGTGCAAGCATCGAAGAAATTGCCAAAGCCCCCGGGATCAGTAAAAAGCTCGCAGAGTTGATTTATGCAAATCTGCACAGCGAGTAGAATGCCCCCTCACCTCGTAGCCAGTTGTGCCGATGAATATCCCTAATCTGATTACCGTTCTACGCGTTCTGCTCATTCCGATCTTCATTTTGCTGTTCTACCTGCCTTACCAGTGGAGTTTCCTGGCTTCCGCCTCGGTCTTCGCCTTTGCTGCAGCCACCGACTGGCTGGACGGGTACCTGGCCCGCCGCCTGGAACAAAGCACACCGTTCGGGGCTTTTCTCGATCCGGTTGCCGACAAGCTGATGGTCGCGGTTGCGCTGGTACTGTTGGTACAGGAACACGGAAACCTGTGGCTCACGCTGCCGGCTGCCGTGATCATCGGTCGCGAGATTGTCGTCTCGGCACTGCGCGAATGGATGGCCGAACTGGGCGCACGTGCCCACGTCGCCGTATCGAACCTTGGCAAATGGAAAACCGCTGCGCAAATGCTCGCGCTGGTGATCCTGCTGGCCAATCCCAAGGATTTCAGTTTCTGGGTCTTGCTGGGCTACACCTTGCTGATGGTGTCGGCCGGCCTGACTTTGTGGTCGATGGTCCAGTACCTGCGGGCTGCCTGGCCACATCTGAAGACCGACGTTGAAAAGAAATAAAACTTTTTTGAATCAAAGGGTTGACGGGGCTTCTGGATTCTATAGAATGCGCCACACCAAGACGCGGGAATAGCTCAGTTGGTAGAGCACGACCTTGCCAAGGTCGGGGTCGCGAGTTCGAGTCTCGTTTCCCGCTCCAAGTTTGTACGCATTTGATGTCGCGCTACTAGATATCAAATGTTTTGAGGCCGAGTAGCAAAATGGTTATGCAGCGGATTGCAAATCCGCCTACGCCGGTTCGATTCCGACCTCGGCCTCCACTCATAAACAAGCTCCGTAGATCTATGATTTACGGAGCTTTTTTATTTGCAGTAGCCTGCAAGATTTAGTCTTGAAAAGGGTATTTGCGAACTTGCTTCACCGGGGCGGGATGTATATATTTCCACCTCTGCTGCACAGGCGTCAGAACTGCCAGATCGTTATTTGGCAAAACCTCGACGCTTCACCGCGCTACCGCCCGAATGGCGAAACTGGTAGACGCATGGGACTTAAAATCCCCCGCTCGTAAGGGCGTGCCGGTTCGATTCCGGCTTCGGGCACCATGAATATCAAGGGCTTGCATGAGATACCTCATGCAGGCCCTTAGTTTTTTATTGCCGCAATTTTTCAATGTTGCCGCAACTCCCATTTTGTCGACGTCACTTTCTTACCTTTTCGATTACGGGTGAAATGCTCGGTCATCGCGACGGTGGTGTGACTCAGCTGGAACGCTTGGCGGCCGAGACGCTCGCACAGATCGAGCGCACGCCTATTCCGCTGCTGATCGGACAAGGCTACCTGCCAAAAACGGCACCCACTGCGGACCGACCGAGCGTCACCCATTGGTTTAAAGCCAATACAGGAGAGCAATGGTGTACAACCAGCCGATGCAAAGGGTGATTGTCAGGTAGACAACCACGAGCATCAGGGAGCGACTCCACATGATACTTTCCCTCCCATAACCACGGTTTGAGGCGCTTCAGGGGTGCCTGACAAACCGAATAAACACAGGTCAATCCGTACTGCAGCACCCAAGTTGCTCCTGGAGAGGCGGGCACTTCACCGTTCCAAACGAACAGAACACACAGCAGTCACCGGGGTTCGGGCGTAGCAGGGTTTTGCAATTGCCACACTCGTAGAAGAACTGGCAGGCGTCCATGGGCATGGCTTCCTGCTTGGCGAAACCGCAATGTGGGCAGGTCAATACGGATTCGAGGATGACGGCGCTCATGGCTGCCTCATTTGTGCACGGTGGAGGGATAACCCGCATTTGTCGTCGCCTTGGTCAACGCTTCAGGATCCGCCGATCTGTTGAGCCATCGTTTTCTCCATTGAATCGATCTAACCTGGAGTCACTCTACACTCCGTACCCAGGTACAGAATCAAGGGGCGTGTGATGGCGACAGGGCTGAGTATCGGTAAGTTGGCGGAAGCTGCCGGGGTGAATATCGAGACTATTCGCTATTACCAGCGACGCGGCCTGCTGGATGAGCCGCCAAAGCCGCCCAGCGGTTATCGGTGCTATCGACCGGAGCAGGTCAAACGGTTGCGCTTTATCAAGCGAGCACAGGCGCTGGGATTCACGCTGGATGAGGTGGGTGCACTGCTGACACTGGATACGGCCTGCTCTTGTTGCGAGACTCGAGCACTGGCCGTGCGCAAACTGGCCCTGATCGAGCAAAAAATGGCCGACCTTGCCGCAATTCGGCAGGTGCTGGGCGGACTGGTGCAGGAGTGCGATGCAAGCGAAGGCGGGGCCGCTTGCCCTATCATCGATGTGCTGAACAGGGAGTGATGTCTGATTGCAGCCCTCCCGACTGGCCGAAATACAAAAGCAGGCGGCCAGCTGTGTCCGCCCAGTCAACACTCTCCGTAAAACATGGCCGTGATTGTCACCTGCTGTCGCATCAAAGTGCGGACCTGAAGAGTATTCCTACTGATCTGCTTGCCCCTTTATTGCCAAAACATTGCAGGGCACCTGATACAGGACGTGCTCTGTCGTACTGCCAATCAGCTTGTGCAGCCCTTTTCGATGTGTGCTGCCCATTACGATCACATCGGTTCGACTATTGGCTGCGAAGTCGGACATCACTTTGGTTGGCGACCCTTCAATGAAGTGCTGTCGTTCAGAGGGTATGTAGTAGCTGTCAGCCAACGCAATGAAGGACTTATGCAGTGACCGACGTACGTCGTTGATGAAGCCTGGCATCGTCACGGCGCCGGCCCCGGCGTCAGAGATATGTGTTTGCGATGGATCGAAGGCGTGCAGCAGGTGCAACTCTGCATTGCACTGCATTGCCATCCGCTGTGCAGCCAGGACGATGCGATCGTTGATCTCAGTGATCTGGTGCTCTGGATGCGACAAATCCACTGCTGCCACTATCACCCGCGGAAGTGGACACCTGACTTCGCTGACCAGATGAACAGCAACCGGGGAATCACGCACCAGATGCCAATCCAGAGGCGTGACGAATACGCGTTTGATTGCTGATTCGTGGTGTACGTCCTTGATAACCAGGTCCGGATGCAGGTCTTTCACATGCTGAAGGATTTCTTGCAGTACGTCCCGAGCCAATGCAACTTCGGTGGTCACCGTAATACCATTGCCGCGCATCAGTTGGGCTTCATCTTGCAGCCACTTCTGGTTCTCTTGCTGACAGATCTCGCGAAATTGCTCATTCCCGCTCATCAACCCCAGGATGTCGACGTCTTCGATAAACACCGCGATATGCAGTACTGCGCCAGTGGCTTTGGCAAGTGCGACTGCCCGCTCTAGCGCCGGCGTGTGACGCATGGCTGGACTGACAATCAGTAAGAGGCGTTGATATTGGCTCATGTAGCACCTCCAGCATTCTGGGTGATCCGTTAGTTTCCGCCGGCACTCTCGTTCGCCACACTATTGGCGAGTTCCTGCCGCCTCAACTTCCCGGATCGACACTACCAATATACGCCCGCATTCAGTGAGCGCGCACGGGAGGAGTCGCCCTGCGCATATCTCTGCTTTACTGGAACAAGTCGTGCGGATTATCGAGGGCTGCATGTTCTCGGCAGCCGGTACTGGCTGGATGCCGGGTCCACATCTACACCCGTCGAGGTTGAGGACCAGCCCATGTCCCGGTTCCTCTGCGCCATGTTGTTCGCGCTGCTGCTAGTCGGTTGCGCCACCACGCGCATGCCCCACGACTTCAGCGAGGCGATCCCCGCCAGCGAATCGGCTTTCGGGCGTTCGATCCAGACTCAGGCTGCCGCGCATGAGGGGCGCTCGGGTTTTCGCTTGCTGCCCAACAGCAGTGAAGCATTCCGGGCGCGCGCCGAGTTGATCCGCAATGCGCAGAAATCCGTCGATCTGCAGTACTATATCGTGCATAACGGTCTCAGCACCCGGGCACTGGTTAATGAAATGCTGCTGGCTGCCGATCGCGGCGTACGGATACGTATCCTGCTCGATGACACGGCCACCGACGGCCAGGAAGAAGTCATCGCTACCCTGGCGGTGCACCCGAACATCCATATCCGCGTCTTCAACCCTTTGCATCTGGGTCGCAGCACCGTGGTGACTCGGACCATGGGTCGCTTGCTTGATCTTTCCCAACAACACCGACGCATGCACAACAAACTGTGGCTGGCTGACAACAGCGCAGCCATCGTCGGCGGACGCAACCTGGGGGATGAATATTTCGACGCCAAGCCCGATCTCAACTTCACCGACATGGACCTGCTTTGCATCGGCCCGGTCGCCGAGCAGTTGGGGCACAGCTTCGATCAGTACTGGAACAGCGCCTTGAGCCAGTCGATCAGTGATTTCCAGCTCAACAAGCCGACAGCACAAGACTTGCTCGAGAGCCGTCAACGTCTGGAGCAGTCGCTCCAGTCCTCACGTACCGAGCACAGGGCTTTGTACAACCATCTCATGACCTACCAGACTCATCCGCAATTCGAGACTTGGCGCAAGCAGCTGATCTGGGCCCATAACACGGCGATGTGGGACGCTCCGAGCAAGGTCCTGGCTGACGGCGAACCGGCACGCGCGTTATTGATGGCCACGCAACTGCGGCCTGAACTCGATGGCGTCAGTAACGAGCTGATCATGATCTCGGCCTACTTCGTCCCGCAAAAGTCGGGCATGGACTATCTCCTGGGTCGTGCCGATGCCGGCGTTGATGTGCGCCTGCTGACCAATTCACTGGAAGCCACCGATGTGCCGGCGGTGCATGGCGGCTATGCACCGTATCGCAAGACGCTGCTCGAACATGGCGTGAAACTCTATGAGCTGCGGCGTCAGCCGGACGATCCCGGCCGCAGCTCTTCGTTTGGATTCAGTGGTGGCTCGGACTCCAGCCTGCACACCAAGGCCATGATCCTGGACAAGCAGAAAGTGTTCATCGGTTCGTTCAATTTCGACCCGCGTTCAGTGTTCTGGAACACTGAAGTCGGGGTGCTGGTCGACAGTCCCGAACTGGCCGGCTACGTGCGTCAGGCGGCGCTTGAGGGCATGGCGCCGGCCATGAGTTACCAGGCCCGACTGGAAAACGGCGAAGTCGTCTGGCTCACCGAAGACGACGGCCGCCAACATACCTTGCGCAAGGAACCCGGCGGCACATGGCGCAGCTTCAAAGCCTGGCTCAGCGACAAGGTCGGCCTGGAGAAGATGCTCTAGATCGAAACCCGGAGTCCCCCTCTGGTCTCGTTGTGCAACAGGAATTTACAAAGAACCCTTTCGATAAGGGTGACGCGATCAAGCTGGAAGTCTTCTGACGTTTTTGCCTGCAATTGCCTGAGTCAGGTGCCTTGGAGCTGCCGAAGGGATTTTGCTTTTCAAGATCAAGATCAAAAGATCGCAGCCTTCGGCAGCTCCTACAGGGATCGCGGTGCGGTTTACCAGGTGGCCACAAGTACCAGGCCGCCGCCGTCCGGAAAGGGCTCCATGTCGAGCCGATCTCGATCATCTTGATCCGGGCGTTCAGTCGGTTGAAGTCGGGGTCGTGAGGTCAACCCGACCCATGTAGGAGCTGCCGAAGGCTGCGATCTTTTGATTTTGCTTTTCAGGATCAAGATCAAAAGATCGCAGCCTTCGGCAGCTCCTACAGTAGTTACCCGGGATTGTGCGAAGAACTTTATTTTTGAGCGTGATGAATGACACAACGAAATTTTTTGCTGTTGGCTTTGTTGTTCATGTTTTTGACAGGTTGCACGACGATGCCACCCAAGGATCAAAACAATCTCTGCAGCATTTACCGTGAATATCCCGACTGGTACGAGGACTCGCTGGAAATGCAGAGTGAATATGGGACGCCTCTGCATGTGGCCATGGCGATCATGAAGCAGGAAAGCAGCTACGTGGCGGACGCATTGCCGCCGCGTGACTACCTGCTCTGGGTGATCCCCTGGGGACGAGTCAGTTCGGCCTATGGTTATGCGCAGGCTCAGGACCCTGTGTGGGGTGAGTACAAGGACAGTACTGGCAACGGCGGTTCACGTGACAGTTTCGACGACGCGATCATGTTTATCGGCTGGTACACCACGGGCACGCAACGTCAGCTCGGAATCTCCAAATGGGACACCTACAATCAGTACCTGGCTTATCACGAGGGGCGTGGGGGCTTTAGCCGCAATTCCTATCGCAGTAAACCGTGGCTGATGCAGGTTGCCCAGAAGGTGCAAAAGCAATCGGAGATTTACAACGCCCAACTCAAGCAGTGTCGCCAGGCGCTGGAAGATGATCGCAGTGGGTGGTTCTAGCGCGGCAAAGGCTCCGCTAACGGGCGTTATGCGGGATCAAGGGCTTGCCAGCGAAAGCCGATGCAAGCCCTTGCGGTTTCTGCGCCATCATTTCTGTCTTGAGGGTGGTTGCCGACTGTTTTTCAGGAAGCCGGGCCTGTCTTGCGACGATCGCTGCCGGTCGGGTTGCCGGTGTTGATCAGCCTTCTTTCCAGCAACACGTTTTCCAACGCCTGGCGGTCGGACGGGGTCAATTGATGCTCTCGCTCCTTGAGTTCCAGCAGGATCGGGGTGGACCACTGGCGGTAGGTTTGTTCGGCACTACGATTGGGTGACATGCGTTTTCTCCTTGATCAGGCTCCTGCCAATTAAGGTGCCGCAGTTCGATACGCAAGAGACCCTAGCCGACGAACCCTGTTCTCGCCAATACGTTACATCGGACGCCCATTTCCCCAGATGCCCGCAGCCGCGGTGCGCTGCACGTAGTCGCTGAAGTCGCGCGCCGGCCGTCCCAGTGCCCGCTGAACGCCATCGGTCACGGGTGTGTTGCGGCCGTCGAGCACGGTGGTGAAGAGGTACAGCACCAGATCGATCAACGCCGGGGGAAGTTGTTCCTGTTCCATTGCCTGTCGATAGGCGTGCGCCGGTACGGCCACGAATTCGATGTTGCGATGGGTGGCACGGGCAATCTCGGCCACGGCGTCGGCAAAGGTCAACGCCCGAGGACCGGTCAACTCATAGAGCTGGTCTGTGTGCCCGGGTTGGGTCAATGCGGCGATGGCACACTCGGCGATGTCGTCTGCATCGACGAAGGGTTCGGCGACCTGGCCGACGGGGAGTGCGAGCTCACCTTGCACAATGGGTTCAAGAAAGTGCGCCTCGCTGAAGTTCTGGCAAAACCAGCTGGCCCGCAGAATCGTCCAGTCAATCCCGCTGTCCTGTACGACACGTTCGGCCAGTTCCGCTTCGATTTCGCCGCGCCCGGATAACAAGACCAGTTTGCGGACTCCGTTTTTCACCGCCAGGTCGGTGAAAGCCTGGATGGTTTCAACAGCGCCTGGAACGGCGAGATCGGGCTGGAAGGAAATATAGACCGCATGAACACCATCGATTACCGCGTCCCAGGTTGATCGATCTTCCCAGTCGAAAGGCGGATTCGCATCGCGGGAACCCTGGCGAACGGGCAGGCCGGCCGCTTCGAGTCGTTGGGTGATTCGCCGTCCGGTTTTGCCGGTGGCGCCGAGGACCAGCAGGGTTTGCTGAGCGGTGTTCATCGCGTTCATCTCCATCGGTTAATGTGAGTAATGCTCACGTTTAAAAGATGATAGATCCTCATGTTTGTGCGTCAACCCATCGGATCGAATCGCCCGACGGGTGGGCATCTGTTGTTTGGCATGGGGATGGGCGATGCTAAGGTGAGTACATGTCACGTTATTGATCGGGAAATTCGCTCGTGCGCAAAAAGACCCCTGAAGCCCTCGAACAGCCTGCTGCAGAAGCAGTTCGGCGTAATCCCACGCAACAGCGCAGTCGCGAGCGCCAGGAGCGAATTCTGTCAGCGGCGACTCAATTGATTGCGGACAAGGGCAGCGATCAGCTCAAGATGAGTGAAATCGCCGAGCGCGCCGAGATCTCGATCGGTTCCCTTTATCAGTATTTTCCCGACAAGAGCGCCGTCATCCGAACGCTCGCCGAACGCTACAACGCCGAGAGCCGTCGTTGCATTGCACAGGCATTGGAGGCTGTCGAGGATGCCCAGGGTTTGCAAGCCGCCTATTCGCAGTTGCTCGACCTGTATTACGAGATCGTGATGGCGACACCGGTGATGCGTGACATCTGGTCCGGCATGCAGGCCGACAAGCAGTTGTTGCAGCTGGAGCTGGAGGAGAGCCGGGTGGCCGGAGCGCTGCTGGCCCAGGCCATGCTTCGTGTATTTGCGCAAAGCGATGAGCTGAAGGTCCGGCAATCCGCGTTTCTGATCTGGCACCTGGGCGAGGCGACCATGCGGTTGGCGGTCACTTGTACGCCAGTGGAAGGGCGCGCGCTGGTCGAGGCGTTCAAGCGCATGTCCCTGCGCGAGGTCATGGAGCCAGCGTGCAGGGACATCTGATCGCAGTAAAAGCCTGGTAGCTGTTTCAATTACTTAGACGAAAGGTTGGCCGGCAAATCCCCGCGGCAGTCGTTGCAGGCCGGCCATCGCGGTCAGTCGTTCAGTCCAGGCTGAACGCCAGTTATCGGCGGTGTGCACGGCTTTGGCTTTGCGTGCTGCGCGGCGGGCAGCGTTGCGTTCAGTCTTGCGGGCTTCTTTGTAGGCGTCGGTGTTTCGGCAGCTTCTGCATTTCACCCGATTGAGTTCGCGGGTCGATACCAGGTTGTTGCCGTGGTGACCGCAGGCCAGGTGCCCGCTGACTTTGAAATGAGTGACCATTGGAACGTCTCCTTGGTGACGTGTGATCGGTTGACCCCACGTGAGCGGTGACGTTCGATTGGTTTTGCGCAACAAAAAATCCCGGCACGAGGTCGGGTTGCAAGAGCGGGTGAAAACTCGGCAGGCAGCCAGCTGTCCGGAGGCGTCAGTGCCACCGGTCATGCTGCCCGAATCGGGCCTGTCCTCGTACCGCGAATCCGTGGCGGATCATCTGAACCGAGGCAGAGGCCGGTCGACAGGCTGGAGAGAAGACAGCGTGTGCCGGATCAGCGGCGTGTCCTTCTCGATATCGTTCAGCCGATCACGAATTCTGAGGGCGGTGGGGTGTCCGCCTTGATGATCGACCCAGTCGGCGATTTCCTTGCAGGCCGCAGCCAGGCGCGCCTGACGGGAGTCCAGCAATGTGAGCAGGGTGGTGATGGACTCTTTTTCGGACATGGGAGACACCTCCGTTCAAGAAACCTGGTGTGGCAGCAAAAAGCCCGCCTGGAGCGAGCTTTCTGCCGTTGGGGTCGCTGTTCCTTCAGCCATTTCAGTATAGACCCGTTAAAAAATGGTGACAGGCCCTCAACTTTGTCGGGCTGTCACTTGTGATTTGGCGTTCAGCTGCCGGCAAACACGCTGAGCGTCTTCTTCAGTGTCGTAGCCATCTCCGATAAAGCCTTGGGTGCGGGTATCGGCGATGCGATACCAGACCGCGGCATCCGGAGGCAGATGGTCATTTTCACCCGCACGGCGGCCATGAATGATGATCTTGTTGCAACGCTTCACGACGAAAATGTCTTCCATGGCGTCTCCGCAGCGGATTCGTGTTCAGTTCAACTATAGAAGTCATTGGTGATCGTGCAAAAAATAGGCAGGTCAATTCGTCGGTTCAGGCGCCGCGGGCATTCTCTCCAGGAAGATCGCCAGCCTGACCTCCTCGGCCGATAGCCCCTTACGAGCCCTGGTCGTTGGCAGTTGCGTCAGATCGCCGAGAAGAAAGCCGTCCAGCACCGCCGGGTGGATATAGCATTTGCGGCACACCGCCGGGGTATTGCCGAGCTGCCTGGCAACGTTCTTGACCATTTCCGCCAGGTGCCGCCTGGCATCCGTTTCAGGCTCCCACTGCAGTTTGCGCAAACTCGCCAGAGCCAGGACGCTGCCGGCCCAGGTGCGGTAGTCCTTGGCGGTGAAATCGGCGCCGGTGAGCGTTTGCAAATAGCTGTTGATGTCGGATGAACTGACGGTGTGACGGTCTCCGCTTTCATCCAGATACTGAAACAGGTTCTGCCCGGGAATGTCCTGGCAGCGTTTGATGATCCGCGCCAGTCTTCGGTCTTTCACGGTGATCTGGTGTTCGACGCCACTTTTGCCGCGGAACTGGAACAGGATGGCACTGCCGTTGATCTCTACATGGCGGCTGCGCAAGGTCGTCAGGCCGTAGGAGCGGTTGTCCCGGGCATATTGGCTGTTGCCGATTCGGATCAACGTCGTGTCCAGCAGAGTGATGACCGTGGCCATGACTTTGTCGCGACTGAATCCCGGTGCCGCCAATTCGGCCTCCAGTCGCTGGCGCAGTTTCGGCAAGGCCAGCCCGAACTCACGCAGGCGCAAGTACTTGTCGGCGTCGCGCACCTCTCGCCAGCGCGGATGATAACGGTATTGTTTGCGACCCCGGGCATCCCGCCCGGTGGCCTGCAGGTGCCCGCATGGATCGGCGCAGATCCACACCTCGGTATAGGCCGGTGGCACCGCGAGTGCGTTGAGGCGCTTGATTGCCTCCGGGTCGGTGATGCGCTGGCCCGTGGGCTCGAAGTAGGCGAATTTACCGCGCAGTTTCCGGCGGGTGATGCCCGGCTGGGTGTCATCGACATAATGCAGGTCAGGTGGCAGTGCATCGGGCATGACAGGCGTCCTGGGCGAGGAATCACGGGGCGTTACAGCCATGGACCGCGCCCCGCTGCAGTCGTGCCGACGGATTTACGCCAGCACTGCGACCGCTTTGATTTGTGCCCAGAGTTGCTGGCCAGGGTGGACGTTCAGTTGATCGCGGGAATAACGCGTGATCCGCGCCAGCAGCGGCGTACCGGCGGCGTCCAGGCGAATCAGCACATGGGCGGCGTTGTCGGCGTTCATTTCACTGACCACGGTGACTGGCAGGCGATTGAGAATGCTGCTGTGCCCGGCACTGTGCAGGTTCAGGCTGACATCCCGCGCCTGGACCTTGCAGCGCAGTGCCTGGCCTGTATCCATGGGCGTATGCGGTACCCGAATGTTGAGGCTGGTGCCGGGCAATTGCAGACTCAGCAATTGGTAGTCGGCGTCATAGGCGCTGACACGACCTTCGATCACCACGCCGGCGTCGTCCCCCATGGCCAGAGGCAAGTCGAGGCGCGCCAGGGTCTGGCCGATCGGACCGCTGGCCAGCGCCTTGCCGTGGCTGAGCAACACGATATGGTCGGCCAGCCGCGCGACCTCATCCTGGGAGTGGCTGACGTACAGCACCGGAATGTCGAGCTCGTCGTGCAGCCGCTGCAAGTAAGGCAGGATTTCACTTTTGCGTTGGGCATCCAGCGCGGCCAGTGGCTCGTCCATCAACAACAGTTTCGGGCTGGTGAGCAAGGCGCGGGCGATGCCGACGCGCTGTCGCTCGCCGCCCGAAAGGTGTTGCGGGTGCCGGCCCAGCAAATGGCTGATGCCCAGTAATTCGCTGGCGTGGGCCATGTCGACCCGCCGCTGCGACTTCGGGATGCGCTTGAGGCCGAATTCCAGGTTGGCCAGCACCGACAGATGAGGAAACAGGCTGGCTTCCTGGAACACGTAGCCCAGCGCGCGTTTGTGCGGCGCGACGAAAACCTTGTTGTCGCTGTCTTGCCAGACTTCATCGTTGACCTGGATAAACCCCTGATCGGCCCGTTCCAGGCCGGCGATGCAGCGTAGGCAAGTGGTCTTGCCCGAGCCGGAATGGCCGTAAAGCGCGGTGACCCCACGACCCGGCAGTTGCAAGTCGACGTCCAGGGCGAAGCCCGGGTAATCCAGTTTCAGGCGCATGTGAATCATCGGTCAGCTCCAGCCGGCTTTGGTTTTCCGGCTGGAATACAGCGCCAGCAAGACGACAAACGAGAACACCAGCATCGCCCCGGCCAGCCAATGGGCCTGGGCGTATTCCATGGCTTCGACGTGATCGTAGATCTGCACCGAGACCACGCGGGTCTTCTCGGGAATGTTGCCACCGATCATCAGCACGACGCCGAACTCGCCGACGGTGTGGGCGAATCCGAGAATGGCGGCGGTAATGAAACCGGGGCGGGCCAGGGGCAGGGTCACGCTGAAAAAGGTGTCCCAGGGATTGGCCCGCAGCGTCGCAGCCACTTCGAGCGGGCGCGTGCCAATGGCGGAAAAAGCGTTTTGCAGCGGCTGGAC
This sequence comes from Pseudomonas sp. GW821-FHT07G06, assembly GCF_058986625.1. Taxonomy (NCBI): domain Bacteria; kingdom Pseudomonadati; phylum Pseudomonadota; class Gammaproteobacteria; order Pseudomonadales; family Pseudomonadaceae; genus Pseudomonas; species Pseudomonas sp. GW821-FHT07G06. Next base: position 27,032 of record NZ_JBYSVW010000022.1, on the reverse strand, counting down.
GACAAAAGGCATCGAATACAACACCGAGCCAATGACCAGCCCCGCAAAACTGAAAGTGAGGGTGCCAAGACCGAGTGATTGGGTGAGCTGGCCAATGAACCCGTGAGGGCCCAGCGCCAGCAACAGATAAAAACCGATCACGGTCGGTGGCAGCACCAGGGGCAGGGCGACAATCGCCCCGACCGGGCCGCGCAACCAGGAGCGGGTGCGCGAAAGCCATAACGCAATCGGAGTGCCGACAATCAGCAGGATGACGGTCGTCAGGGACGCCAGTTTCAGGGTCAGCCAGATGGCGGAAAAATCGGCACTCGATAGCGACATTTAGATTTCGTAGCCGTAGGACTTGATGACAGCTGCCGCTTTCGGCCCCTTGAGGTAGTCAACCAATGCCTTGGCGGCCGGGTTGTCCTTGCCCTTGTTGAGGATCACGGCGTCCTGTTTGATCGGGTCGTGCAGACTGGCCGGAACGATCCAGGCCGAGCCGCTGGTGATCTTGCCGTCCTTGTAGATCTGCGACAGCGCGACAAAACCCAGCTCGGCGTTGCCGGTGGAGACGAACTGATAGGCCTGGGTGATGTTCTGGCCTTCAACGATCTTGTCCTTGACCTTGTCGGTCAGACCTTCCTTGGCCAGCACCTGGGTCGCCGCCAGGCCGTAAGGCGCGGCCTTAGGGTTGGCAATGGACAGGTGCTGGTACTCGTTCTTTTTCAGCACATCGCCCTTGGCATCGACGTAGCCGTCCTTGGCCGACCATAGCGCCAGGGTGCCGACTGCGTAGGTGAAGCGCGAACCCTTGACGGCGTCGCCTTCGGCCTCGAGTTTTTTCGGGGTGCTGTCGTCCGCCGAGAGGAACACTTCGAACGGCGCGCCGTTTTTGATCTGGGTGTATAACTGGCCAGTGGCACCAAAGGCGGTGACCAGTTTATGCCCGGTGTCCTTTTCGAAATCAGCGGCGATGGCCTGGATGGGCGCGGTGAAGTTGGCAGCGACCGCCACCTGGACTTCGTCCGCCTGGGCTGAGCCGAAGGCGAATACGGCGAGCAGGCTCGCCAGGCAGGTCGGGGCAAAACGTGAGGCACGAATGGTCATGAAACGGCTCCGTTAAAGGCAATTGCAGCAGGGGGTGAATCGTTATGTACAGAAATATATAGCGAATTGCCTTTAAACGGAATGAGCTGTCAAAAAATTGTATACAATTTTAACGCAAAGTGATGTTCAGGGGCGACGCAGCAGCCTCGCTAAACCTTCTTCAGCCAGTTTTCGAGTCAATGCCTCGGTGGTCAATTCCACGCCGAGAGTAAATGCCTGGCCGGCCCAGAGGTTGCTGAAGTCTGCTTCACCTATGGCCCGCAACGGCATCAACGCGCCACCGGCCAGGGGGAAGGCCGGAGCCTTGGCGCTCATGGGCCCCAGTTCACGCATGACCCGGTTAAGGATGCCCCGGGCCGGGCGACCGGTGAACACGTTGGTGATGGCCGTTTCGCTTTCCTTGGCGGTGCGCAAGGCTTTGTGATGGGACGGGCTGACCTTGGCCTCCGGGGTGAACAGGTACGCCGTGCCCACCTGCACCGCCGAAGCCCCCAGCATGAAAGCAGCGGCGACGCCTCGTGCATCAGCAATGCCGCCGGCGGCAATCACGGGCACTTTCACCGCATCGACGACTTGCGGCACCAAGGCGAACGTGCCCACCTGACTGCTCAGGTCATTGCTGAGAAACATCCCGCGATGGCCTCCGGCTTCGTAGCCCATGGCGATGATTGCATCGCAACCATGCTGCTCCAGCCACACGGCTTCTTCGACGGTGGTGGCCGAGGACAGCACCTTCGCACCGGTGGCTTTGACCCGGTCGAGCAGGGATTTTTCCGGCAGGCCAAAGTGAAAGCTCACCACCTCGGGGCGAAACTCTTCGATCACTTGGCAGGCCGCGTCATCGAACGGTGCCCGATTGGACACCGGTGTTGGCGCATCGAAATCGGCGCCAAGTTCCTGGTAGTAGGGTTGCAGCAGGTTTTTCCAGTCCTGCGCGCGTTGCTCATCAGGGGCTGGAGTTTGATGACAGAAAAAATTGACGTTGATCGGGCGCTGGGTGTGTTGGCGGATCGTTTTCAGCTCTTCGCGCAGTTGATCCGTGCTGAGCATCGCCGCTGGCATCGAGCCCAGGCCACCCGCATTGCAGGCTGCAATCACCATGGCCCAGTTGTGGGCTCCGGCCATCGGCGCCTGAATGATCGGCAGCTCGATCCCGAGCAGGTCAAGAATGCGGGTATCTGGCCATTGGTTCATGTGCTGTGTTCTCCGACGTTGAATCCGGGCAGGGACGCTAGAACAGGATTTGTAACGCAACGACTGGCGCAAGACCAGTCGTCATTTCACTTCGCCGGGCTTTCTTCAGCGCCCCATGCGTTGGCTGATTGGCTTAAAGTCGGGTACGGCAATCTGTTGCCATGTGTTATTTCAATTGCATCACAACCCGACTGATTCCATTGAGGGGCCGTAATGTTCAAAGGTATTTTGATCGACAAAGACGACAGCGGTTACCGGGCCACACTGCAAGAGATCCAGGACGATCAGTTGCCCGAGGGCGATGTCACGGTGCGTGTCGCCTACAGCACGCTGAACTTCAAGGATGGCCTGGCAATCACCGGCAGCAGTCCGGTGGTGCGCAAATTCCCGATGGTGCCGGGCATTGACCTGGCCGGTGTCGTCGAAGTCAGCGGGCATCCGGATTACAAGGTCGGTGACCATGTCCTGCTCAATGGCTGGGGCGTAGGGGAAGGGCATTGGGGCGGCCTGGCGCAGAAGGCTCGCCTGAACGGTGACTGGCTGATTCCGTTGCCCAAGGCATTCACCGCCGCCCAGGCGATGGCCGTCGGTACGGCGGGCTACACGGCCATGTTGTGCATCCTGGCCTTGGAGCATAACGGTGTGACGCCCGGGCAGGGCGAAGTCCTGGTCACTGGTGCCAACGGTGGCGTCGGCAGTTTCGCCATCGCGTTGCTGAGCAAGCTCGGCTACCGGGTGGTCGCGTCCACCGGGCGTACGTCGGAGCACGACTACCTGAAGCAGCTGGGCGCCAGCGAAATCATCGATCGCGCCACGCTGTCCGAGCCGGGCAAACCCTTGGCCAAGGAGCGCTGGGCGGCCGTCATCGATTCGGTCGGCAGCCACACCCTGGCCAATGCGTGCGCCAGCACCAAGGCCAATGGCACTGTCGCGGCCTGCGGTTTGGCGCAGGGCATGGACTTTCCGGCGTCCGTTGCGCCGTTCATCCTGCGCGGTGTGACCCTGGCCGGCATCAACAGCGTGACCCAGCCCAAAGCCAAGCGCGTGGAGGCCTGGAGTCGCTTGGCCAAGGACCTGGACTTCAACCTGTTGCCGCTGATCAGTCACGAAATCGGCTTGAGCGACGCCATCGAGGCCGCGCCGCGCTTGCTTGCCGGGCAGTTGCGCGGGCGCGTGGTGGTGGATGTGAATCGCTGATTACCGCGATTCGCGCTCCAGCAACTGGCGTTTGCGCTCGACACCCCAGCGATAGCCCGAGAGATTGCCATCGCTGCGCACCACGCGATGGCACGGGATCGCCACGGCCAGGCTGTTCGCGCCGCAGGCTTGAGCCACGGCGCGAACGGCTTTCGGCGAACCGATGCGTAGCGCGACATCGGCATAGCTCGCCGTGCTGCCAACGGGAATCTCCCGCAGCGCTTGCCAGACACGCTCCTGAAACGCGGTGCCGCGCACGTCCAATGGCAGGTCCAGGCCAATGGCCGGCGCCTCGATAAAGCCGACGACCCTGGCAATCAATTGCTCGAATTCATGATCGGCACCTATCAGGTTGGCTCGCCGGAACTTGTCTTGCAGATCACAGACCAGTTGGTGCGGATCATCACCGAGCAAAATCGCACAAACCCCGCGCTCACTCTGCGCCACCAGAATCGCTCCCAGCGAGCACTGGCCCACGGCAAAACGAATGTCGTTGTTTTGCCCAGCAGCGCGGTAGTCCCCGGGCTTCATTCCGAGCAACTGGTCTGCCGCTTCGTAAAACCGGCTGTTGGAGTTGAAGCCGGCGTCATACAGGGCATCGGTCACCGAGCCGCCGTCTGCCAGGCGCTCGCGCACCTTGCGCGAACGATGGGCATCGGCGTAGCCCTTGGGCGTCAGGCCGGTGACGGCTTTGAACACGCGATGGAAGTGGAAGCTGCTCAATCCCGCCGCCTCGGCCAATTCGCCCAGGGTGGGCAGCGTTTCGGCGCTTTCAATCTGGCGGCAGGCAGCGGCCACGGTGGCGGCATGCTGCGCGGCGAGTTCGCTCTGATCCTTTGCCGCGCGCTTGCTCGGACGATAACCCGCGGCCCGGGCCTGTTCGGCGCTATCGAAGAATACGACATTGTGTGGCTTGGGCAGGCGCGCAAGGCTGCTGGGGTTGCAGTAGATGCCTGTGGTCTTCACGGCATAGACAAACTGTCCGTCAGCCTTGGGGTCGCGCGCGACCACGGCGGCCCAGCGCGGATCGTTTTCGATGGTGATCTTGGTCGATTGGGTTGTCATGGCGTCACGTCCTTTGAGGAGTTGCCTGCACATTAACCATGGGGCAATTCCCACACACTCCGGCGCTTGCGGTCAAATTCGAAGTCTTCATCCGGCGGTGCGGAAGGTGAAGTTGATGCGTTGCTCGCCCAGTCTCGGGTGGCAGCCGTCCTTGATCGGCAATACGCCGTGATAACGCAGGCGATCCACGCCACCCCAGACCACGATGTCACCATGCAGCAGGGGGATGCGCTGGCTTTTGTCACTGCGGGCAAAGCCGCCGAACAGGAACATCGCCGGCAGGCCCAGCGATACCGAAACGATGGGGGCTGCGTAGGAAAGTTCGTCCTTGTCTTGATGCAATGACATTTTTGCCCCGGAGATGTAGCGATTGATCAGGCAGGAATCCGGCACAAAACCGCTGAAACCCGCAGCCTGCGCCGCCGCTTGTGCCAGTTGGAAAAACACCTCGGGCATCATTGGCCAGGGCTGACCGGTCTGTGGATCATCGCGGGTGTATCGATAACCGCTGCGGTCAGTGGTCCAGCCGAATGTGCCACAACTGCTCAGGGCGACCGACATGGTAAAGCCGCCGGGTGTGACCATCTGCCGAAACGGCGCGGCCGCCAGCACTGCTTCCAGAGCGGGTAGCAAGCGCTCGAGCCAGGGCAGGGCGAAGCCTCTGAGCACCCAGGATTGTTCGCCGATCTGCTCGCGCCTGGGCTCTTGCTCGGGCTCTGCATCGGCAAACAGATCGAAAGTCAGCGGGTTCATGGGCTCATGTCGCATCGTGAAAGATGATTCCAAGGGTATGCCGTTTGCCGCTGTGCAGGCGACTCACGCCATGGCGCAGGGTCACGCGGTAGTAACCGCGAGTGCCTTTGACCGGCCGCTGGTTGACGGCAAAGATCAGCCCGTCACCTTTCTTCAGGTCGATGACCATCGGCCGTGACTGCATTCGCGGGCGTTGTTCGGTCATGACAAATTCGCCGCCGCTGAAGTCTTGATCGGGATCCGACAGCAGAATCGCCACTTGCAGCGGGAAAACATGCTCACCGTACAGATCCTGATGCAGGCAGTTGTAGTCCTGCGGACCATATTGCAGCAATAAGGGTGTCGGACGGTTCTGACCAGCGGCATGACAGCGCTCGAGGAAGGCAGGATGAGTGTCAGGAAAACGCTGCGGCAAACCCATCTGTTCATGCCAGCGATTGGCGATGGGCGCCAGGCGCGGGTAGAGCGCGCTGCGCAAGCGCGCCACAAGGTCCGGTAACGGGTAGCTGAAATACTTGTACTCGCCGCGGCCGAAGCCGTGACGAGCCATCACCACGTGCGAGCGAAAGGACTCGGTCCGGGGGTACAGGGCGCTGACCTGATCACAAGCCTTGTGGCTCAGCAGTGAAGGGATGACGGCGTAGCCGTCCAGGTCAAGTTGCTGTTCGAGCCGGGGCCAGTCCAGCCGGTCCAGATATTGCTCGCTCATCGCCGGGCCTCTTGGGGTTGAGGTGGCCAGTCTGGAAGACATGAATGAAGCAGGCACTCCGGCGCTTGCGGTCGAACTGCGAACGGGAGCCGACGTCCATTGTCGCTCCGGATTGCGTTACAGCGCTTTGCTGACGCTGATTTCGCTGATGACGTCGTCCTGTCCATGAATGGCATCCAGCGCCGCTTTGGCTTCTTCTGCGGTGCCGTTTTCAAGCTGGGCAAACTCGAAGCGGCGTTCACCGTTGAGTTTGTATTTGATGACGTACTTGGTCGTTTGGGCCACGGTCGTATCTGCCTGTCTTGTGTTTCGGGTGTGCTGATCAGCTCAGTTTCGTGCTGGAACGGCGAATGATTTTGATCGAGTGCGTCAGGGTGGGCTTGCGCGTCACGCTGATAGCGCGGCGGTTGACGGTGTCGATCGTGATGTTCCAGAAACCGGTGCTGGGGGCGGTGATCCGCGCCGGAAACGTGTCGAATGCACCGCCGTGATAGGTGTGACGGCCGCCATTCTTGAAGCTGCGGAAGTTGGCGTCGTTCATCAAACGGATGTTGCACATTTGGGAGCATTGAATGACGACGATGTCGTCTTCATTGAGGTGCTCGCGCTGATGGATAAATTTCATGGGGCGCCTCCAGAAGGGCTTTTTCTACAAAATCAAAACGATAGCATGGGCGATGGGCGCAGTTTATCAGCCCGAAGGCCTTATTATCCGGCCGCTTTGACAATTAAAAACGCTAATTTCACCTTTGATGAGCGATAAAGCAGTTTGCCTCGGAGAAAAAACGCATCTGCGTTGTCCGAGCCTCTTTATCGGAGGTTTTGTATGAAGTGGGGTTTGTGGGTTGTTTCGCTGGCGGCATTGGTGAGCGGTTGTGCGAACGTCTCTGACATCAACGAGTCACTGCCGACCATGAGCGTGATTTCTGGCAAGAAACCCCATGAATATGCGCAATGCCTCAGCGAAAAACTGGCCGACAGTCGTGGCGCCTTGCAAATCGAGCCGCACAAGGATGGCCTGCGTGTGATCGTGCCGCTCAAGTTTTCCACGGGGCCGTCAGCCATATTCGACATTGAAGAGCGCTCGGGTGGCAGCAGCATCAAGCTGCACGAGAGCATGTCCAATGTCCCGGTGCGTCCAAAGGATGTACAGAAGGCTGCCACCGAGTGCATTTCCGGCTGATAAACTATCGACCAACAGCACCGATGCCGCCAAAGCCTGTTTTTGGCGGCATCGTCATTTCTGGAGTCGACGATGAAACGAGAGCAGGTCCGGGAGCGCCATGCAGAGGGACTTATCTCTGCCACCCATGTGATCCAGAATCCGGCGGAGCTGGGGGAATGGATCGTGTTTTTCAAGAAAAGCGCGGGGCGCAGCTATTTCCTGGTGGATGACAATGACGAAGTCGAGTCCTTTGGCAAACTCGACGATCTGATTGAAACGGTGCGTGGACTCGGGATCAGGTTCGCCGAGATTCATCTGTAGGGTCGAGCCCCTTATTTGCAGACCACCACGACGCTGCGGTTCTTGTAATTGCCGATATCGGCGCCGAGGGTTTTTTCACTGACCTTGAGCGCTGGCGTGCCGTCGGTGCCGACAATCCGGTAGCCGGTACCTGCACAGGAGGCATCGGCCTTTTCGTAGCAGGCGGCCCAGGAATTCGCCTCTCCCGAGCAATCGATCGTCAGACCCTGCTCTCCGTTGCCCAGGTAGGTTTCTTCCGACGTTGCGCAGCCGCTCAGGGCCAGTACCGTTAGCAAAGGCAAAATTTTATTCATGGCTTGATCATCGTCAGGGGGGTGGGCTAAGGCTGAGACAGCGCCGGACTCAAAAGGTTATAGCCAAAGGCCACTTCTTTTTCGGTGTTCCGATCAAGATCAAAAGATCGCAGCCTTCGGCAGCTCCTACAGGGACCGTGATGCGGTCTAGTGGGTGGGCACCCGCCATAAATACCAGGCTGCCACCGTCCGGCAAGGGCTACATGCCGAGCCGATCTCGATCATCTTGATCCAGTTTGAAGTCGGAGTTGTGAGGTCAACCCGACCCTTGTAGGAGCTGCCGAAGGCTGCGATCTTTTGATTTTGTTTTTCAAGATCAAAAGATCGCAGCCTTCGGCAGCTCCTACAGATATTTCGTAATCAGTGTTCCCCGGGATTCCGTGAAGTACCATAAAAAAGCCCTGTGCTAAGACAGGGCTATTCGAGAGGAGCGTCGATCAGCTCTTGTCCTTGCCACGTCGCTTGGGTTCCGGGTGCTCCAGTTCCAGCACCGAGGCCACTTCGATTGCCAGGGCTTCGGAAGGGAAAGGCCCGGCGATATTTTCACCGGCGACACTGGTCACCCACCATTGACCGTCTTTCATCTTGTTGATCAGGAATCCGTTGACGCTTTTTGCTTCCGACATCTATTTGCCTCGTTGTCTGGTTCAATCGCGCCATGATACCGGCAAACGCACGCAACGGGTGCCGATGGGCGTATGGTGAGGGGTTTCGGGCGGTAGAAAGCCGTGCATTTGCGCCAGTCTCTGCTATGCATAAGAGGCTGTGCAATCGCCTGTGCAACCTCACAGGGAACTATCCGCCAGAATAATTCTCTATGTTGGCATCAGTTAGCCAGCGCGGGGGCATTGTAAGGTGCACGCCGCCTGATTAGACTGCGCCGAAACTCGTACACACAGCCCTTTCAAGGACTTATATGATCAAGAAATGCTTGTTCCCAGCAGCCGGTTACGGTACTCGCTTCCTGCCAGCGACTAAAGCCATGCCCAAAGAAATGCTGCCGGTGGTGAACAAGCCACTGATCCAGTACGGCGTCGAAGAAGCACTGGATGCCGGCTTGACCGAAATCTCCATCGTCACCGGCCGCGGCAAGCGCGCCCTGGAAGACCACTTCGACATCAGCTACGAGCTGGAAAACCAGATCAAGGGCACCGACAAGGAAAAATACCTGGTCGGCATCCGCAAGCTGCTCGACGAATGCTCGTTCTCCTACACCCGTCAGACCGAAATGAAAGGCCTGGGCCACGCGATCCTCACCGGCCGCCCGCTGATCGGCGACGAGCCGTTCGCCGTGGTACTGGCCGATGACCTGTGCGTCAACCTCGAAGGCGACGGCGTGCTGACCCAGATGGTCAAGCTGTACAAGCAGTTCCGCTGCTCGATCGTGGCCATCCAGGAAGTCGATCCGCAAGAAACCAACAAGTACGGCGTGATCGCCGGCGAGATGATCCGTGACGACATCTACCGCGTACACAGCATGGTTGAAAAGCCAAAGCCGGAAGACGCACCGTCGAACCTGGCCATCATCGGCCGCTACATCCTGACCCCGGACATCTTCGACCTGATCGAACAAACCGAGCCAGGCAAGGGCGGTGAAATCCAGATCACCGACGCCCTGATGAAGCAGGCCCAGAACGGCTGCGTCATGGCCTACAAGTTCAAGGGTAAGCGTTTCGACTGCGGTGGCGCCGAAGGCTACATCGAAGCGACCAACTTCTGCTTCGAGAACTTCTACAAGACGGGCAAGGCTTACTGATAGCGCTTGAGCTGCTTGTATTGAATTCACCTTCTCTGGTTGTGTAACAACAAACAGATGAAGGCCCAGGCAAACGCCCCGACTTGTTCGGGGCGTTTGCTTTTGTGCGGACTCAAGTACGCAGGGGGCGAGAAGGTAGGCATCACCTGACATCCATCGGTAGGCGCTGCGAAAGAAAATCCTGATTTGTTAATGGCAGGGGCAAACGATGATTGTTGCGGCTAAAAACCTTTGTATTAAATGTGATGTATCAGACCCGGCTTGCTCGGCGTGACTAATGTCACGTGAACGGCGGGCTTAAAGTCGCTGGGGGTTTATGAGGAAATGGAGTTTCGAGAATGGCGTTAAAAGGATGCGTGACCCTAAAGCGGTGGTTGGCTCTAAGCGTATTGATGCTACCGGTACTGCTGGTAACAATTGACAATACGGTACTTGGATTCGCGTTGCCAAAAATTGCCGAGGCCCTGCGTCCGAGCGCTAGCCAGCAGTTGTGGATGATTGATGCTTATTCGCTGGTATTGGCGGGGTTGCTGGTGTCGATGGGTAGTTTGGGAGATCGAGTCGGCCATCGTAAGTTGTTGCTGGCCGGATCCTTGGGTTTTGCCATTGTGTCGGCGCTAACCGCGTATTCCGATACCGCCACGCAACTGATTGCCGGGCGAGCTTGTATGGGCGTTTTCGGTGCAATGCTGATGCCCTCGACGCTGGCGTTGATACGTTCGGTGTTCGAGGACCGAGAAGAACGCAGACTGGCAGTCGCGATCTGGGCAACGACGTTGACGGTCGGTTCGGCACTCGGTCCTTTGGTGGGCGGGGTGTTGCTGGAATTCTTCAGTTGGGGATCGATTTTCCTGTTGGCGGTGCCCGTGTTGGTACCACTGCTGGTATTGGGGCCACTGTTATTGCCCGAATCCGGGCGAGATGCTTCAGGACCGTTGGATCCGATAAGCATTCTGCAATCGATGGTAGCTCTTGGTGCCATTGTTTATGGCATTAAACACAGCGCCAGTAATGGTATCGACTGGATGGTGCTGGCAGCATTTGCTGTAGGCGCAGTTGCGGGCTGGATGTTTGTGTGTCGACAGTTACGTCTGCCAGTGCCGCTGATGGACCTGAGTCTGTTCCGCAGTGGCACCTTTAGCGGCTCTGTCGCGATCAATTTGATGAGTCTCGCGTTTCTCGTCGGCTTCGTATTCTTTACCACTCAGTTCCTGCAGATCGTTCTTCAGATGTCGCCCTTGAGTGCTAGCCTCGCGTTGGTTCCTGGTCAGGTTATGGCGATTATAGTGGGGATGGCGGTCGTGCCAGTTGCACGGCGATTACAGGTGCATGTGCTGATACCGATTTTGATGGCGTTTGCTGGAGCGGCGTTTTTGCTGGTCGCCAGTATGGGCAGTAGCCTGACCGTTCTGGTGGTGGCTTTTGCCTTGCTGAACATTGGCGTGGGCGCGATCGCGACGGTGTCCAATGATGTGATTTTGTCTGCCGCACCGCCGGCAAAGGCAGGCGCCGCGTCGGCCATTAGCGAAACGGCCTATGAAGTGGGCGTAGTTTTGGGGACGACAGTGCTAGGTGGTGTCGTCACCGCCTACTATCGCGGTGCATTGCAGCTTCCGGGGTTCCTGAGCGAAGTGCAGATGATGCTGGCGAGTGAGACGCTGTCTGGCGCCTATCATGTGGCGGCAGACTTGTCGGGTGATCAAGCAAGGGAATTGATGGCGCAGGCGGGAAGGGCATTCGAAGGTGGAGTCGGTTTGGTTTCGTGGGTGACGTTCGGCTTGGCACTCATGGCGATTTTGATTGCTTGGCGCACTCTGCGGACACCGAAAACGCAATCCGCAGAGGGGCATTGATCGTAAACGAAGATTGGGTCGTGCATTGCCCGGCCCGAGCATTTCAGCACAATGCTTGCTCAGCGGCCGTCCGCAGGTATGCTGTTGGCCTGCCGAGGAGATTGAAAATGGCCTACGATTTTGACCTTTATGTGATTGGTGCCGGTTCCGGCGGTGTGCGGGCTGCGCGGTTTGCCGCCGGGTTTGGCGCGAAAGTGGCGGTGGCCGAGAGTCGCTACCTGGGCGGCACCTGTGTGAACGTCGGCTGCGTGCCGAAAAAATTGCTGGTTTACGGTGCGCACTTCGCCGAGGACTTCGAGCAGGCGTCCGGTTTTGGCTGGAGCCTGGATGAAGCGCAGTTCGATTGGGCGACGCTGATCGCCAACAAGGACCGCGAGATCAATCGCCTCAATGGCATTTATCGCAACCTGCTGGTCAACAGCGGCGTGACCTTGCATGAGGGGCACGCGAAGATCGTCGATCCGCATCAGGTCGAGATCAATGGCGAGCGCTTTACCGCGAAGAACATCCTGATCGCGACCGGCGGCTGGCCACAGATTCCGGAGATTCCGGGGCACGAGCATGCCATCAGTTCCAACCAGGCATTCTTCCTCAAAGAGCTGCCCAAGCGGGTGTTGGTGGTGGGCGGTGGCTACATTGCCGTCGAGTTCGCCGGGATCTTCCATGGACTGGGTGCCGAGACCACGTTGCTGTATCGCGGCGAACTGTTCCTGCGCGGCTTTGACGGTTCCGTGCGCAAGCATTTGCAGGAAGAGTTGACCAAGCGCGGCATGGACCTGCAATTCAATGCGGACATCGAGCGCATCGACAAGCAGGTCGATGGCAGCCTGAAAGTCACGCTCAAGGACGGCCGCCAGCTGGAAGCCGACTGTGTGTTCTACGCCACCGGGCGTCGTCCGATGCTGGACAATCTCGGGCTGGAAAACACCGGGGTCAAGCTCGACAAGAAGGGCTTTGTCGAGGTTGATGAGCTGTATCAGACCGCCGAGCCGTCGATCCTGGCGCTGGGTGATGTGATCGGCCGTGTTCAACTGACGCCGGTCGCGCTGGCTGAAGGCATGGCGGTTGCGCGCCGCTTGTTCAAGCCTGAGCAGTATCGTGCGGTGGATTACAAGATGATCCCGACGGCGGTGTTCAGCCTACCGAACATCGGCACCGTCGGTTTGACCGAAGAGGAGGCCCGCGAAGCCGGCCACGACGTGCAGATCTTCGAAAGCCGCTTCCGGCCAATGAAGCTGACCCTGACAGAATGCCAGGAGCGCACGCTGATGAAGCTGGTGGTGGATGCCAGGACCGACAAGGTATTGGGTTGCCACATGGTCGGCCCGGAGGCCGGTGAGATCGTGCAGGGCCTGGCGATTGCCTTGAAGGCCGGTGCCACCAAACGCGACTTCGACGAAACCATCGGCGTGCACCCGACGGCCGCCGAAGAGTTCGTCACCATGCGCACGCCGGTCGCCGGTTAATCGTCCTTCGCTGCGTCTGCCGCTGCCGCAAGGGTCGCGGCCAGACGTACGCGTTCTTCCAGATCCGTCCGGGTCCTGGTCAGTTCAATTTCCAATGACTTGTTGAGCTGCGACTGCTCCTCGACGTTCTGTTTGAGCGCCTGACTTTCCAGCAGGGCGACGCGCAGGCGTTCCTGGAGGAGGGTGCGCTCGCCGTCGACGCGGGTGGCCTGTTCCAGCAACTGATCCTGGCGGGTATTGCTTTGCTTGAGCTGTTCCTGCAGCAAGCTCAGCTCGCGCAGCGTGCCACGGTTTTCAGTCAGCAAGCGTTCGTTGTCGCGGTGCAACTGGGTGATTTCATCCTGGCGTACCAGCGCGCTTTGTTGTGCCTGGCGCAGTTCCATCTGTAGCTGTTGCACCTGGCCTTCGTGGCGACTCATTTCCTGTTCGCGCTGCTCCTTGACCGCATTGCGGTAGTGCTCCAGTGCGTCGCGAGTGTGCAGGTGCTTTTCCTCAAGGGAGCGGATCTGCTCGTCCTTGTCTTTCAAACGCAATTCGAAATCGGCCAGTGCCTGGTTCATCCCGGCGTTACGGGTTTGCTCCGTTTGCAGTGTGGCGCGGGTTTCTTGCAGGGCCTCGGATTCCTGAGTCAGTGCCAGGCTCTGGAACTCATATTGCTGGTGCAGTTCGCTGTTGGCCTCTTGCGCTTCGCTGAGCTGATTCTCCAGCGCCTTGCGTTGTTCCTCGTACTGCGTGCGCGCCTGGTCGATGGGCTCCTGCGCCTGCTCCTTGAGTCTTTGGGCGAGCCGCGCCACCAGCGCCATCAGTTCGTCGTCAATCGGTTCCGCGGGCGCTTCGACTGTCTCGGTCCTGTCATCGAGCTCTTTGAGGTAGCGATGAATCGTGGTTTTCGAGCCGGTATTGCCCATTTCGATCCGTACGGCATCGATGCTGGGGTTTTCGCCACGGGCGAGGATCGCCAACCGAGCGGCTTGCACCACCGCTTTATTTACACCGCCGCGTGCCATGAGATCTCCCGGGTTTTGTTGATGTGGTACGTACCACGTAAAAACACATTGTACCATTCAATTGATAAAGTTAAATGCTGAATCTATTTAACACGGGATATACTGGTATTACCCCGTGTGATAGCAGTTTCGAGGTATTCCTCGCGCTATTTCCGTACACAAACCTCTGTAGGAGCGAGCTTGCTCGCGATGACCCCAAGACCGCCGCGGGGCATCTGCCAACCAGCGTCATCGTTAACGATTATCGCGAGCGAGCTCGCTCCTACAGTCAGTCGGTTAAAACAGGTTCATGCCCTATGAGCGATCTGGATCGCTATCTGCAAGCCGCGACTCGCGACAACACCCGTCGCAGCTATCGGGCAGCCATCGAACACTTCGAAGTCACGTGGGGCGGATTTCTGCCGGCAACCGGCGACAGCGTGGCGCGCTACCTGGTGGCGCATGCCGGGGTGTTGTCGATCAATACGCTGAAGCTGCGCTTGTCGGCCTTGGCGCAGTGGCACAACAGCCAGGGTTTTGCCGATCCCACCAAGGCGCCGATGGTGCGCAAGGTGTTCAAGGGCATCCGCGCGTTGCACCCGGCCCAGGAAAAACAGGCCGAACCCTTGCAGCTTCAACACCTGGAGCAGGTGGTCAGTCGTCTGGAGCTGGAAGTGCAAATCGCAAAGGCCGAAGGCGACCGCCCGGGGTTGCTGCGAGCCAGGCGCGACATGGCGTTGATCCTGCTGGGCTTCTGGCGCGGCTTTCGCAGCGACGAGTTGTGCAGGGTTCAGGTTGAACACGTGCAGGCCAGTGCCGGTTCCGGCATCAGCCTCTATCTGCCGCGCAGCAAGAGTGATCGCGACAACCTCGGCAAGACTTATCAGACGCCGGCCTTGCAGCGTTTGTGTCCGGTGCAGGCTTACATCGACTGGATCACCGAAGCGGCACTGGTGCGTGGGCCGGTGTTTCGTGGCATCGATCGCTGGGGGCATCTGGGCGAGGTGGGCTTGCACGCCAACAGCGTGATCCCCTTGTTGCGCCAGGCGTTGGCGCGCGCCGGCATTGCCGGCGAACTCTACACCAGCCATTCCTTGCGCCGCGGCTTTGCGACCTGGGCGCATCAAAGTGGCTGGGATCTGAAGTCGCTGATGAGTTATGTGGGCTGGAAGGACATGAAGTCGGCCATGCGTTACATCGAAGCCAGTCCATTCCTCGGGATGGCGCGGCTTACGGAAAAGCCCGTGTCACCCTAGATACCGTTTTCTTCTATTAATACAGCTGGCTAATAGCTAAAGCCAATCAGCAGCATCAGGTTTGCCAATGAGCCTTCCGTTCGTCGAGTGGGTAAAGTTCTCTCCATCAACTTCTTAACCCCTGACGGAGAGTCAACGATGCCTATCATCAACAGCCAAGTTAAACCGTTCAAAGCTGATGCATTCAAAAATGGCGACTTCGTAAAAGTCTCGGACGCCGACCTGAAAGGCAAGTGGTCTGTCGTGTTCTTCTACCCGGCCGACTTCACCTTCGTCTGCCCGACCGAGCTGGAAGACCTGGCTGACAACTACGACGCCTTCCAGAAGCTGGGCGTCGAGATCTACAGCGTTTCCACCGACACCCACTTTGCCCACGCTGCCTGGCACAACACTTCGCCAGCCATCGGCAAAATCCAGTACACCATGATCGGCGACCCGACCCACGCCATCTCCCGCAACTTCGACGTGCTGATCGAAGAAGCAGGCCTGGCGGACCGTGGCACCTTCGTGATCAACCCGGAAGGCCAGATCAAGATCGTTGAACTGAACGACGGCGGTGTAGGCCGTGACGCTTCCGAGCTGCTGCGCAAGATCAAGGCAGCCCAGTACGTCGCTGCTCACCCGGGCCAGGTTTGCCCAGCCAAGTGGAAAGAAGGCGAGGCCACTCTGGCGCCGTCCCTGGACCTGGTCGGCAAGATCTAAGTCTGTGATCGCACCATCAGGGCGGAACTCCGCACCTACTCGGTAAGCTGCACCGCCCAATAAAAACGCCCGGGCGAGATTCGCTCGGGCGTTTTTTTATGTCTTCGCAAAAGCAAAAAGGAAATCGCCCGTATGTTGGACACCAATCTTAAAGCCCAGTTGAAATCGTACCTGGAACGGGTCACTCAGCCGATCGAGATCGTTGCTTCCCTCGACGACGGTGCGAAATCCCAGGAAATGCTCGAACTGTTGAAAGACGTTGCCAGTCTTTCCACCCAGATTACTTTGCTCGACAACGGTGATGATGCACGCAAGCCATCGTTCTCGATCAATCGCCCGGGAGCCGACATCAGCCTGCGTTTTGCCGGCATCCCGATGGGCCATGAATTCACTTCGCTGGTGCTGGCCTTGCTGCAAGTTGGCGGTCATCCGTCCAAAGCCAGTGTCGAAGTGATCGAACAGATTCGCTCGCTCAAAGGCGAGTTCAACTTCGAAACTTACTTCTCGCTGTCGTGCCAGAACTGCCCGGACGTGGTCCAGGCGCTGAACCTGATGGCGGTACTTAACCCGAACATTCGCCACGTCGCCATCGACGGCGCGCTGTTCCAGGCTGAAGTCGATGAACGCCAGATCATGGCCGTGCCCAGCATCTACCTGAACGGCGTGAACTTCGGTCAGGGCCGCATGGGCCTGGAAGAAATCCTCGCCAAGATCGACACCAGCGGCATTGAACGCCAGGCCGAGAAAATCAGCGCCAAGGAAGCCTTTGACGTGTTGGTGGTCGGCGGTGGCCCGGCCGGTGCTTCGGCGGCCATCTATGCGGCCCGCAAAGGCATTCGCACTGGTGTCGCGGCCGAGCGTTTTGGTGGTCAGGTGCTGGACACCATGGCCATCGAAAACTTCATCTCGGTGCAGGAAACCGAAGGGCCGAAACTGGCCGTGGCCCTGGAAGAGCACGTCAAGCAGTACGACGTGGACATCATGAATCTGCAGCGTGCCGACAAGTTGGTGCCCGGCAAGAATGGCGAGTTGCACCAGATTCACTTCGCCAGCGGCGCATCGCTCAAAGCCAAGACCGTGATTCTGGCAACTGGAGCGCGCTGGCGTGAAATGAACGTCCCGGGCGAGCAGGAATACCGCAACAAAGGCGTGGCGTACTGCCCGCACTGCGACGGCCCGCTGTTCAAGGGTAAGCGCGTGGCAGTGATTGGCGGCGGTAACTCCGGCGTCGAGGCGGCCATCGACCTGGCGGGTATCGTGTCCCACGTCACGCTGCTGGAGTTCGACGTTCAGTTGCGCGCCGATGCGGTGTTGCAGCGCAAGTTGCACAGCCTGCCGAACGTCACCGTGATCACCAGTGCGCAAACCACTGAAGTCACCGGCGACGGTCAGAAGGTCAACGGCCTGCGCTACAAGGATCGCCAGAGCGACGAAGTGCGCAGTGTGGAGCTGGAAGGGATCTTTGTGCAGATCGGTTTGCTGCCCAATACCGATTGGCTCAAGGGCACCATTGAGCTGTCACCCCGTGGCGAGATCATCGTCGATGCTCGCGGTGAAACGTCGGTGCCGGGTGTGTTCGCCGCCGGCGACGTGACCACTGTGCCGTACAAGCAGATCGTGATCGCCGTGGGCGAGGGCGCCAAGGCTTCGCTAAGCGCCTTCGATCACCTGATCCGGACTTCCGCCCCGGCATAAGTCCCGGCGCTGAAAACACAAAACCCCATGAACGATCATGGGGTTTTTTGTGTCTTGCACATTACCAATGTGGGAGCGAGCTTGCTCGCGATGGTCGTCAACGATAACGCGGGTTGGCAGGTGCCCCGCGGTGTTCTCAGGTTTATCGCGAGCGAGCTCGCTCCTACAGAGGGGAGCGATCATGGGGTTTTTGTTTGGGTCAAAAGATCGCCGCTCTGTAGGAGCTGCCGCAGGCTGCGATCTTTTGATTTTGCTTTACAGCGGCGCTGGCTGAATGATCTCGACCCAGTAGGCGTCCGGGTCCTTGATGAATGCCAGGCTCTTCATGCGGCCATCGCTCAGGCGCTTCTGGAAATCGCAGCCCAGTGCTTCAAAGCGCTCGCAGGCGGCGACGATGTCCGGCACCGAGATGCAGATATGGCCGAAACCGCGCGGGTCGGTGTTGCCGTTGTGGTAGGCGAAGTCCGGGTCGTTCTCGGTGCCATGGTTGTGGGTCAGCTCCAGAATACCGGGGATCGATTTCATCCACTCGGTGCGCGCGGCGGCATCGGCCGGGATCTGGTTTTTGTCGACCAGCGCCAGGAAATACAGGCTGAACTCGGCTTCCGGGAAGTCGCGTTTTTCCACCAGGGTAAAACCCAGGATGCGTGTATAGAAGTCCAGGGACTTGGTGATGTCCTTGACCCGCAGCATGGTGTGGTTGAAGACAAACTTCTGCGTAGCGGTGTCCGGTTGGGCGGTGACGCCGGGGAAGGTGTTCAATTCGTGCAGGCTCATGGGCCCTCCGGGAAATATGTGGGCTAACGAATGGTGACAATGATACGCAAGGGTTCGGACATCACCAAACCCAAACAGTCGGCTATTGCCTGACAGCCGGCCTGGGCCCAGACTTTACGGCTTGATCCGTGAGTGCCGATTGCAATGATTCGATTCCGTAACCTGCTGTTTATCCTGCTGAGCGTGTGTTCGCTCGCGGGCGCTGCTCGTGCCGATGCGCCAGTGGTGACCTGGCCGCAAGGCTGGCAGATCGAAGACGTACCTGACTCAGCGTCGGGGGTCAGTCGCCAGCGGGCGGTGAAAAATGATCAGGATGGATCGCCGCTCCTGGTGATGGAACTGACCATGAGCCCGGTACAAAGCGATCATCAGGTAAACCTCGAAGGCGTATTGCTGGAGATGCGCAAGTCAGTTCAAAAAGACTTCTTTCAGGGTGGGTATCAAAGTGTCTGCACGCGAATTCATCCGACTACCTTGAGTCGATTGGCCGCGCTGGAAACAACCTGCACCGTCACGCAAAACGGCAGGCATGTGCTTTCGCAAACATTGGTGGCCGCGGTGGATGCCGATAAGGCCTATGTTTTTTCCTACGCAGGGCAGGCCGAGGCTTATAAGGCGAGCCAGGATGAAATAGACGCTGCCCGTAACAGCTTGAAACTTTAGTTGGCGACAGTGCTTTTTCGATGCATGAAAAAAATTTTAGATATCCAAATGGATTAAGCACAAAATAGTTGGCGGTCAGGTAGTTGTCTTGTGCTCGCCAAGGGCATTTAGATAACCCATGAAAAAGCCCTGCATAAGCAGGGCTTTTTTGTCGCCGCGAGAGTTAGCCGCGCAGCCAGGAGTCAACGGTGGCTGCACCGTACTGTTCTTTCCAGGCTTTCAGGCCGCGGTGATTGCCGCCCTTGGTTTCAATCAGCTCGCCGGTGTGCGGGTTCTGATAAACCTTGACCACGCGAGCGCGGCGGGTTTTCGGTGCTGCTGCCTGCTGCAGACCGGATTTTGCCGGGTTCGGGTCGAGAATGGCGATGATGTCGCGCAAACTCTTGCCATAGGTTTTCATCAAGCCCTGGAGCTTCTCTTCGAATTCGATTTCTTTCTTGAGCCCGGCATCGTTCTTCAGGGATTCCAACTGCTTGAGCTGTTCTTGAAGGGCCTTTTCGGCTGCACGAAATTCAGCGAGTCTGGACAATATCTTTACTCCAATAGTGTGTTTGGCTGATACCAACCGCAAACAAAGCTATAAGCCAAGAGCCTTGAAGCGACTCGGTGATAGTGGCTCACCTGCCAAATTAGCGCAGGCATGAAAAATTGTAGTAGTTAATTGGCCAAGAGTAAATCCTGTCTTTTTCTTCATGTAAGGGCAGTAGTGTCTTGATTCAAATCGATGCCTGTAGTCGTTGTTTTATCGATTAAATTTTCGAGTTAATGGTCGCTTAATGCACTAATGAATTCCGCGCCGGGCATGGGTTTGCCGAACAGATAACCCTGCAGGAAGTTGACCTGACGAGCGCTGAGGTAATCACTCTGCTCACGGGTTTCGACACCTTCGGCCACCAGGGCAAGGTCGAGTTTGACGGCCAGGTCGATGATGCTGTCGAGGATGTGGCTGGAGAGGGTGTCGATGCCGATCATGGCAACAAAACTCTGGTCTATTTTCAGGAAGTCGACATTGAACTGTCGCAGGTAGCCAAGGCTTGAATGACCCGTGCCGAAATCGTCGATGGCGATCTTCACGCCCAGTTCGCGAAGTTGCTCGAACAGTTGCAGGGTGATCGCCGTTGGCTCGATCAGTTCGCGTTCGGTCAGTTCCAGTATCAGGTAGATCGAGCCTGGCTCGAACGCATCGAGAAACTCGCGGCAATCCTTGACCAGGTCCAGGTCCTGACAATGGCTGGCGGTAATGTTGATGCCAATATGAAAGGGTTTGTTGAATCCGGCGGATTGCGGCGCGAGCAGGGCGGCGGTTTGTCGCATGAGCGAACGGGTCATCGGTACGATCAGTCCGGAGTGCTCGGCAAACGGGATGAACAGGTCCGGACGCACCAGGCCTTCCTTCGGATGTTTCCAGCGCATCAGCACTTCGGCACCGGACCAGCGTTTGCTGTCGCCATGCACCACGGGCTGGAAATACGGAATGAACTCTGCGGCTTCCAGTGCCCGTTGCATTTCCTGGGTGGGGGCCGATGAGCGCTTTTGCAGGAAGTGACCAATTGACCCGGCAATCACACCGAAGAAAATCAGCAGGCTGAACAGGGGGGGATACTCGCTGCTCATGTATCGCCAGGTTTCGCCTTCGGGGAAACCGGCTTCCACGGCAAAGGCATAGTGTCCGGAGGTCAAACGACTCTGGGCAACGGGTAGTTCAGGCGCGGCACCGGTGTGAACCTTGCCGTCGGCGGACATCCAGTCCGGGCCAACCTGCAGCACCAGCAAGGTCTGGCGGCCGATCAAGCGCAGAACGTTGCCCAAGTGATAACCATAGAGGGTCGTCAGCGCGCCTTTTTTTCCTTCGCTCAGGCGGTACACCAGCAAGGAGGCGTTGGGCGTCACCGGATTGCCGCTCATGAGCCACAAAGCGCCTTGGGTGTAGTCGCCGGGGCTGACCGTCTCCTGATAGTCGCCGAACAGCGAACTGCAATAGAGGTTGTTATCCCACACCAGACTGGTCGAGCGCACGAATGGGCGGCGGGTGACCTGCTCGCGCAGCGCCAGGTTGACCTCGCTGCAACGTTGACCAGCCATCGGCAGCAGTTCGCGAGCGGCCTGGGCGGTGTTGTCGAGCATCAAGTCGAACTGACGAACCGCTTCCTCGGCGGTTTTTTCGGTGTCTTGCTTGAGCGCCCGCCCTGCCTGCATATAAAGAATGGTCGCCCCCAGCAGCACCGGGAGTAATCCACTGAGCAGGGTGACAGCAATTTTCGTGCTGCGACTGCGGGTTTTGGCTTTCAGCGGCATTCGCGAATCCCGTCACGAAGAAGTAAGGCTCTCAACAGCTGGCAGGGCAATACGCCTCCCATAAAGAGTTCGGGTAATGGCCATGATAGTTGGCCCTTGGTCGTTATGCTGGTAGCTATGCCGCTCAACGCAGGTCGAGGCTTGCGGCCAGTTCGATAAAGGCCAGCGTCGCGGGTGATGCCTGGCGTCGATCGAGTACCGCCAGGCCGACCTGGCGCACCACCGTCGGCGACAGCGGTTTTTTCACATAGCGGCTGTCTGATTGATGGGGCAATGAACCTTCGGCGACTACCGTCACCCCGTCGCCACGAGCGACGACATCGAGGGTGCTCATCAGCTGTGAGCAGCGATAACGGATGTTGGGCGTCAGTCGGGCCGCAGTGAACAGGCGGGAAACCAGCTCCGAAGAACCGGCCTCGGTCAGCACAAACGGGACGTCGCACAGGTCCTTCAGGTTCAGGCTGTCGTGAACCGCCAGCGGGTGGTCGGCGGGCAGCAGCGCGACCATCTGGTCTTCGATCAGCGCGACAGTGTCGAAACGCTCCTCGGGCAACACCACGAAGCCGATGTCGATCCGTCGCTCCTCCAGCCACTGCAGCACCTGGCGGTCAGGGCCTTCGTCGATATGCACTTCTATGCCGGGATGGGCGGCGCGGTACTGCTGCAGAATCAACGGCAACAATTTGATCGATGAAGTCGGCCCGAACGAGCCGATACGCAGCGTGCCGCGTTTCATGCCCCGCGCATCGGCCGCTTCCTGGCGCAGGGTGTTGGCCAGGCCCAGCATCGCGCGGGCGCGCAGCAGCAACTGCTGGCCAATGTCGCTTGGCTCGACCCGGGTTTGATGCCGGCGCAACAACTCGACCCCCAGTTCCTGCTCCAAAGACTTCAAGGCATGGGATACCGCCGATTGGGAAATGCCCAGGCGATTGGCCGCTGGCGTGAAGCCGTGGAGTTCGGCCACGAGGGAGAAAATCTCCAGTTGAGTGAGGGTCATGAGTGTTTGCTCATTTTACGATGACTAGATATTAGTTGAATGATAGATCATCTCTCCGATATCCGACCCTGGAATCTTATGACGATCTGTGAGCAAACCCTGTCAAAACCCTCGGATCTGCCGGTGTATCTGAAACTGGCGGGCGTCAGCATGGTATGGGGCGGCACCTTCGTTGCCGGACGCTTTCTGGCCGACGGCCTCAGCCCGTTGCTGGCTGCCAGCCTGCGGTTTTTACTGGCCAGCGTGGCATTGCTGCTGTTTGTACGCATAGCGCGGATACCGCTGCTCCGGCCCGGCGCCCGGCAATGGCTGCAATTGGTCTTGCTTGGCTTTTTCGGGATCTTCTTCTACAACCTGTGCTTCTTTTATGGCCTGCATTACATCAACGCTTCACGGGCATCCTTGATCGTCGCGCTGAACCCGGCGGTGATCGGGCTGGCTTCCTGGTTGCTGTTCAAGGAGCGTTTGAACCGGGCGAAAGTCGCCGGTATCGCGATCTGCATGGCGGGCGCGAGCATGGTGATCGTCAGTCGCAACCCGCAATTACTGGCCGCCGGTACCGATGCCTGGATCGGCGATCTGCTGATTTTCGGCTGCGTGCTCGGCTGGGGCGTCTACTCGCTGTGCTCCAGAGAGCTGAACCAGACCCTGGGACCGGTGCAAACGGTGACCTGGTCGATTCTGCTGGGTACCGTCATGCTCTGGATGACCTGCCTTGCCCGTGGCGAGGTGAGTGTCACCGCGATCACCCACCTGGGTGCGCAGCAATGGTTGAGCCTTTTGTACCTCGGCGTGCTGGGTTCGGCGCTGGCGTACATTGGCTACTACGACGGCATCCGCAAAATCGGTGCGACGCGATCCGGGGTGTTCATCGCCTTGAACCCGTTGACAGCGGTGATCCTGGGGGCGCTGTTGCTCGATGAGCCGTTGACGCTGGCCATGTGCCTGGGGGGCGGGCTGATACTGGCGGGGATTTTCCTCTGCAACAAACCCCTTGCGCGGGTAAGGAAAAAGGGGATTTGATACAGAAGGCGGACAAATTGATTTACGCTGTGTAGAATCGGTTTACGCATACAATAATAATCGTCTTCTGGCAGCAGAAGCCTCGCCCGCAAGAGCCTTGGGTCGACAATGAAGATATTCGGGTTTCAACTGATCTACGGTGATTTTCTCGCCCGCAGTGTGCGAGGCATCTCCTGTGCGCCACCCAGCGGTCTCAGCATTGCTTACAACTAACCTTAGTTAATTGATAAAAAATGATGAGGCGCCAACCATGGCAGATTTATA
The DNA here is from genome assembly GCF_058986625.1 of Pseudomonas sp. GW821-FHT07G06. NCBI lineage: Bacteria > Pseudomonadati > Pseudomonadota > Gammaproteobacteria > Pseudomonadales > Pseudomonadaceae > Pseudomonas > Pseudomonas sp. GW821-FHT07G06. The sequence continues at coordinate 3,513 of NZ_JBYSVW010000022.1, read as the reverse complement.
CGAAAACCCAATGGGCCTGATGGGCTTTGAATTCATCGAGCTCGCATCGCCGACCCCGAACACCCTGGAGCCGATCTTCGAGATCATGGGCTTCACCAAGGTCGCGACCCACCGCTCCAAGGACGTGCACCTGTATCGTCAGGGCGCGATCAACCTGATCCTCAACAACGAACCCCACAGCGTCGCCTCGTACTTTGCGGCCGAGCACGGCCCGTCGGTGTGCGGCATGGCGTTCCGCGTCAAGGATTCGCAGAAAGCCTACAAGCGTGCCCTGGAACTCGGCGCCCAGCCGATCCACATCGAAACCGGCCCGATGGAGCTGAACCTGCCGGCGATCAAAGGCATCGGCGGCGCGCCGCTGTACCTGATCGACCGTTTCGGTGAAGGCAGCTCGATCTATGACATCGACTTCGTGTTCATCGAAGGCGTTGACCGCCACCCGGTCGGTGCCGGCCTGAAGATCATCGATCACTTGACCCATAACGTGTATCGCGGTCGCATGGCCTACTGGGCCAACTTCTACGAGAAGCTGTTCAACTTCCGCGAAATCCGCTACTTCGACATCAAGGGCGAGTACACCGGCCTGACCTCCAAGGCCATGACCGCACCCGATGGCATGATCCGCATCCCGCTGAACGAAGAATCGTCCAAGGGCGCCGGGCAGATCGAAGAGTTCCTGATGCAGTTCAACGGTGAGGGCATCCAGCACGTTGCCTTCCTGTCCGATGACCTGCTCAAGACCTGGGATCACCTGAAAAGCATCGGCATGCGCTTCATGACCGCACCGCCGGACACCTACTACGAAATGCTCGAAGGCCGTTTGCCGAACCACGGCGAACCGGTCGGCGAACTGCAGGCACGTGGCATCTTGCTGGACGGTTCGTCCGAGTCGGGCGACAAGCGTCTGCTGTTGCAGATCTTCTCGGAAACCCTGATGGGTCCGGTGTTCTTCGAGTTCATCCAGCGCAAGGGTGACGACGGTTTCGGCGAAGGCAACTTCAAGGCGCTGTTCGAATCCATCGAGCGTGACCAGGTTCGTCGTGGCGTGTTGTCCACGGACTAAACCATTACGCCGATAAACCTGTGGGAGCGAGCTTGCTCGCGATGACGGTGAGTCAGTCAACATTGATGTTGAATGTACAACCGCTATCGCGAGCAAGCTCGCTCCCACATTGTTTTGTGTCGGTGATTAAGGCCTACGCTGTCGCACCAAGTGCTTGAACCCTTCAAACACCAGCACCAGCACCGCCATCCAGATCGGGATGTAGGTCAGCCATTCGCCGGCCTTGATACTCTCTCCCAACAGCAGCGCCACGCCCAGCAACAACACCGGTTCGACGTAGCTCAACAAGCCGAACAGGCTGAACGGCAGCAGGCGACTGGCAATGATGTAGACCACCAGCGCCGACGCGCTGATCACGCCGAGCAGCGGTATCAGCAGCGACAACCATGGATGCTGGTCAAACACGCCAAAACCCTGTGCACCGCTCTGAACGAACCAGAAGGCTACGGGCAGCGTCAACGCCATGTCCAGCCACAAGCCGCCGAGGTTGTCCGCTGCCAGCCGCTTGCGCAGAACGAAGTAAGTCGGGTAACCAATGCAGACCAGCAAGGTCGCCCAGGAAAAACCACCGACCTGATACACCTCGTTGACCACGCCCAGGCAGGCGAACACCACGGCGACCTTTTGCAGGTACGACAGGCGTTCGCCATAGGCGATCCGCCCGGTCAACACCATGGTCAGCGGCAGCAGGAAATAGCCGAGGGATACATCCAGGCTGTAACCGTTCAGCGGCGCCCACATGAACAGCCACAATTGCACGCCGAGCAGGGCAGAGGAGGCGATCAGCGCGCCAATCAGCTTCGGATCGGCCAGGGCGCGCCGTACGATCTCCAGCACGCGCTTCCACTCGCCGGACACCACCATGAACACGGTCATGCACGGCACGGTCAGCAGCATGCGCCAACCGAAGATTTCCACGCCGCTCAAGGGGGTGAGCAGCGACGTGTAGTAATACATGACGGCAAACAGCACCGAGGCTGAAACCGATAGAGCGATACCTTTAGACAAGCTGTCCTCGCGAGGTTGAAGGTGAAACGGGGGGGCGGAGGATACGTGGTTTTCGAGACGAATATTGACCAATCAATCAATACAGCCCAACTGTGGGAGCGAGCCTGCTCGCGAAGGCGTTGTGTCAGTCAGCATTGTTGTGGCTGACACTCCGCCTTCGCGAGCAAGCTCGCTCCCACAATGGGTTATCTGTTCACTCAGTTGTTACGCGGTGTACGCCCCGACACAAAATGGCTCACATCATTGAACCCCGGTGTCGACGCATGCCCCGGTGTCACCAGCGAATCGATGAACGCCTCGTCCTCGGCCGTGATCTTCACCGCCTGCGCCTTAGTGTAGGCGTCCCATTGCGCTTCGGTACGCGGCCCGACAATGGCCGAGGTCACGGCGCTGTTGTTCAGCACCCAGGCAATCGCGAACTCGACGATGCCGACACCGCGCTCCTGGGTGTATTGCTGGATCTGCTGGGCGATGCGCAGGGATTCGACGCGCCATTCAGTTTCCAGGATGCGTTTGTCCTGGCGACCGGCACGGCTGTTGGCGTCCGGTTTCACATCCGGCGCGTACTTGCCGCTGAGCACTCCGCGCGCCAGCGGGCTGTAGGGCACCACACCCAGACCGTAGTTTTGCGCAGCGGTGATCTGCTCGGTTTCAGCCTGGCGGTTGACGATGTTGTACAGCGGCTGGCTGATCACCGGCCGGTCGACGCCGAGCCTGTCAGCCACGCGAATCACTTCGGCGATGCGCCAGCCACGATAATTGGACAGGCCCCAATAGCGGATCTTGCCCTGGCGAATCAAGTCGCCAATGGCCGAGACCGTGACGTCCAGCGGCGTGTTGTGGTCTTCGCGGTGCAGGTAGTAGATGTCCAGATAGTCGGTGCCCAGGCGCGTCAGGCTGGCATCGATGCCATTGAACAGATGCTTGCGGCTCAGGCCGCTGCGGTTGGGCACACCGTCCACGGGACCGAAGCCGACCTTGGTGGCCAACACCCATTCATGACGGCGGCTGGCGATGGCCTCGCCGACGATTTCCTCGGAGCGGCCGTTGGTATAGACGTCGGCGGTGTCGATGAAATTGATGCCCTGGTCCCAGGCCTTGTCGATGATCCGCAGGGAATCTTCGGTACTGGTCTGTTCGCCGAACATCATCGTGCCCAGGGTCAGGGTGGACACCTGCAGACCCGAATGACCCAGTGTGCGATAGCTCATGAGCAAATCCTTTTACCGGTGGGAAAGGCTCAATCAGATACCAGAATCGCTTTGTGGGGCAAACCGAATTATCCGGTCAACGCTAAAAACCTTGTGGGAGCGAGCCTGCTCGCGAAAGCGGCGTGTCAGTCAGCATTGATGTCGCTGACACTCTGCCTTCGCGAGCAGGCTCGCTCCCACAAGGGTGGTGGTGCTTAGGCGCGCAACGTACGAGTCATGCGCAACGCCAGC
>NZ_JBYSVW010000021.1:0-82157 GCF_058986625.1 Pseudomonas sp. GW821-FHT07G06 | reverse complement strand
TCTTCAGCAATCTCCAGATCGCAAAATCAAAATCAAAAGATCGCAGCCTTCGGCAGCTCCTACATTATCTGTTTTCCTCCGGGATTCCGTGCAGTCCCTTTTTTCTGGCTTCAGTAAACCGGTTCAACACTGCAAGCTTTTCAGCCAGTCCAGCGGTGAGCGTGGCACTGGGACAACCCCGCATAGTTTGTTCATCTGCATCTGATCGTCGAGGTGGCTTTCCACGTAACGCGAGCAAGGCTGGCCGATCTTTGCATCCACCAGCTTCCTTCGTACCCGGACAGCCTCCATGCGTAGAGCGTGCAGCTTAGCCATGAGTCCCGCCTGCTGCGGGATTTTTTTGTCTGGAGAAAAAGTGATGACTGCAACCGAGCGAGGCCCCGAAGCCCGTGGGCATTTGATGGGCAAGCATCCTCGATTCAACTGCCGAATGAGGGTATCGGAATCAGGTACTTATTTAAGTGCTAAGGAGGAGGGCGATGGGTGAACGACTGCCGCCAGGTCTGCGGCCTCGGTTGCCCGCAATGCGCCCTGCAGCGTACTCATCACCATCTCATGCAGCAGCTTGCGGCGTGCTCCAATGCCGGCCTTGGGCTGCCCAACCCAGGCCGGTAGTTGATTGAGCAGGGAAACGATGCCGCTTACGGTTGCGCGCCGGGTGGCGCCGGCCGGTTTACCGGTGAGTTGCACTATGGTCTCCACCAGGTGCTGCTCGTAGCGTCGGCGCAGGGCCAGAATCGAGTCTTGCTGTTCGTCGCTCAAACAATGGAGGTCGTACTCCGCCAGGCGGAAATGCGCGGCCATGCGCTCGTGCAGCCGCAGGTGCGCCTCAAGCAGTCCCTGCAACCGTACAGCGGGGGCGGATTTGCGACGGGTCACCAGGCTGGCGCCGTCCAGCAACGCTTCGTAGAGCTCCTCGATCAATTCACACAGCAGTGCCTCCTTGCTATCGATGTGGTTGTAGAGGGAGCCGGCCGTGATCCCCAGGCAAGTGGCCAGGTCGCGCATGCTGACTCGGCTGAAACCATGCCGGGCGAACAGCTCGACAGCCTTGTGCCGCATTTCCAGGTAACGCGTGTTGCGCGCTTCGTCGACAGGCACGGCAAAAAGGGTTTTGGAGGGCTGCATATTGCTCATCCACCTCATACGCGAAACTGGCCCAATAGCCGATTGAGCCGACCCGCCAGTTGGCCCAGTTCCTGGCTCGCCTCGCTGGACCGGTCTGCTGCCTGGGCATTTTCGTGGGCCAGAGAGGCTGCGCGGGACACATTCTGGTTGATGTCTTCGACCACGTGTGACTGCTCCAGGGTGGCGCTGGCGATCGAGGCGTTCAGTTCAGTGACATTGCGCAGCGCGCCGAGTACCTGGTGCAGGCTTTCAGCCGTTTGGTGGGCCTGTTCCACGGTTTGTCGAGCGGCCTGGCTGCTGGCATTGATGACATTCACCGCGGCTTCCGAGTTGTCGTGCAGGCGCTCGATCATGTCCTGGATTTGCGCGGTGGACTGCTGGGTGCGCTGGGCCAGCAGGCGCACTTCGTCGGCCACCACAGCGAAGCCGCGACCCTGTTCGCCAGCGCGCGCCGCCTCAATGGCGGCGTTCAGGGCGAGCAGGTTGGTCTGCTCGGCGATGGCGCGGATCACTTCCAGCACGCTGCCGATCTGGGTACTTTCCCGGGCCAGGCTCTGGATCACCTCGACGGCCTGGCCGATGGTATCGGACAACTGATCGATCTGGCGCAGGCTGGTGTCGATGTTGTTCTGGCCCCGACGTGCCTGCTCTTCGGCCTGGCGAACTTCGTTGGCAGCGTGCTCGGCGTTCCTGGCCACATCCTGCACGGCGTAGGAGACTTCGTGGATGGCGGCGGCTACCAGCTCCATCTGCTGTGATTGCTGCTGGCTGTGGTTCTGGCTATCGGCGGCGATTTCGCTGAGCGACTTCGAAGCCTGGTCCAGGCTGTCGGCGGACTGGATGGACTGTCCGATAACGCCACGGAGCTTGTTGGTGAACACGTTGAAATGGCGGCTCAAGTCTGTCAGTTCATCGCGCCAGCGGTTATCCAGATGGCGGGTCAAATCGGCTTCGCCGCTGGCGATGTTCTCCATGGCATCGACCACCCGCGCCAGGGGCGAGGCGATGCTGCGGGCAATCAGCAGGATCAGGGCACTGAGCAGCAGGGTGATCGTCAGCAATATGAAGAAAGCCTGGAGCAGTTGGCGGCGGAACTCGACCTGCACGTCGTCGATGTAGATGCCCGAGCCGACAATCCAGCCCCAGGGCTTGAACAGTTCGACGTAGGAAACCTTCTCCACCGGTGCGTCGGAACCTGGCTTGGGCCAGCGGTAGTGCACCAGGCCGGCACCCTCGCGCCTGGCGGTGGCGACCATTTCGTCGAACAGCGCCTTGCCGTCCGGATCAAGAGTGCCGGCCATGCGCTTGCCCTCGAGCTTGGCATTGGGGTGCATGACCATTCGCGTGTCGAGGTCTTCGAGCCAGAAGTAGTCCTCGCCGTCGTAGCGCAAGTCGCGCATGACCGCGATGGCCTGCAGCTGCGCCTGCTCACGACTGAGGCCCTGGCCTTCCAGGCTCTGGAAGTGGCGCAGGATGCCGCTGGCAGTCTCGACCACGTGGCGGGTTTTCAGCGCCTTGGCCGTATAAAGGTCGTCATGGCTCTGCTTGAGCATCAGGCCGGCGAGAATCAGCAGCATCAGGATGGATGTCAGCAAAATCAGCCACAGACGGCTGCTGATGGAAATATTGCGCAAGCCGGGCATGGGCAACTCCGCGAGAGGGAAGGCAGGTGAAAGCCGGACGCGGCGCTCGTGTCCGGCGGGAGGGGGTCAGAGTGCGTAGTGGCTCAGTTCGCGGGCGATCAGCAGGCGCTGGACTTCGCTGGTGCCTTCGTAGATCTGGGTGATGCGTGCGTCTCGGTAGTAGCGCTCCACCGGGTAGTCTTCCAGGTAACCGTAGCCGCCATGGATCTGCATGGCGCTGGAGCACACGCGTTCGGCCATTTCCGAGGCGAACAGCTTGGCCTGGGAGGCTTCGGACAGGCACGGTTGCCCGGCGCTTTTCAGGCGCGCGGCATGCAGGACCATCAGGCGGCTGGCGTTGAGTCGGGTGTGCATGTCGGCGAGCAGGTTGGACACGCTTTGGTGTTCGATGATCGGCTTGCCGAACTGGACGCGTTCGCGGGCATAGCCCAGGGCAGCCTCGAAGGCGGCGCGGGCGATGCCCAGGGCCTGGGCGGCGATGCCGATGCGACCGCCTTCCAGGTTCGACAGGGCAATGGCCAGGCCCTTGCCGCGTTCACCCAGCAGGTTGGCTTCGGGAATGGTGCAGTTGTTCAGGGTCACCGCACAGGTATCGGAGGCCTTGATCCCCATCTTGTGTTCGCGTCGGTCGACCACGAATCCGGGGTTGTCGGTGGGGACCAGGAAGGCCGACAGCCCTTTCTTACCCAGTTCCGCATCAGTGACGGCGAAGACAATGGCCAGCTTGGCCCGCTCCCCGTTGCTGACGAACTGCTTGGCACCGTTGAGAATCCACTGACCGTCGCGCAGTTCGGCACGGGTGCGCAGGTTGTGCGCCTCGGAGCCGGCCTGTGGCTCGGTCAGGCAGAAGCAGCCGATCGCCTGACCACTGACCAGCAGCGGCAGCCAGCTGTCCTGCTGCGCGGGGGTGCCATATTTCAGCAGCGGGCCGCAGCCCACCGAGTTGTGGATGCTCATCAGCGCGCCGAGGGCACCGTCACCAGCCGAGATTTCCTCTACGGCCAGGGCGTAGGCCACATAGTCGGTGTAGCTGCCGCCCCAGGTGTCCGGTACGACCATGCCCAGCAGACCCAGCTCGCCCATCTGTGCCACCACGGCGTCATCGATCCAGCCGGCCTTCTCCCAGGCCTGGGCATGCGGCGCGACTTCGCTGCGGGCGAAGTCGCGCGCCATGTCGCGGATCATGCGTTGTTCTTCGGTCAGTTCGATATCGTGCATTGCAAAGTCTCCTGCCAATCAGGCGGTGCGAACGGGCTTGCCGGAGGCGCGTTCAAAGTCGTTGAAGAAGGCTTGCACCCGGGCAGGTGCCAGTTCTGTCAGGGTTGGCGGGTTCCAGCGTGGGCACTTGTCCTTGTCGATGATCAGGGCGCGCACCCCCTCCATCAGGTCGCCCTTGTCGAACCACTGGTAGTCCAGGTGCAATTCAAGGGCGAAGCACTCGGCCAGGCTCAGGTAACGGCCACGGCGCAACAACTCGAGCGTCGTGGCCATCGCCAATGGCGAGCGGCTGTCTAGCAGCTTCACCGTCTGCTCGGCCCAGTCTTGCAGCTCGGGGCGTTGTTCGCGCTGCAGCGCGGCGTGAATGGCCGGGACATCGGGCAAGGCGAAATACTCGTCAATCGCCTGGCGACAGGCCTTGAGCTCGGAACCGGCAAGTCGCTCGGTGGCCATGTCGGCGAGCAGGTCCTGCAAGTCTTCGACGGGCGCAGCGGTCCAGTTCAGGTGGTCGAGGCAGGCATCCAGCTCGGCCAGCCGTTCGCTGGGCAGGTAGTAGTCGGCAAGGTTCGCATAGAGGGCATCGGCGGCACGCACCTGGCAGCCGGTGATACCCAGATAGGTTCCCAGTTCACCTGGCAGGCGCGGCAGGAAATAGCTGCCGCCGACATCGGGGAAAAAGCCGATGCCGACTTCCGGCATGCCCATCCGCGTGCGCTCGGTGATCAAGCGTAGCGAGGCGGCCTGGGCCAGGCCCATGCCGCCGCCCAGGACGAAACCATCCAGCAGCGCCAGCACTGGCTTGGTGTAGCCATGCAGGTACTCGTCCAGGGCGTACTCTTCCTCGAGGAACAGTTCGTGCTGGTTGTCGCCGGCCTTGTAGCTGTCGTACAGCATTCGAATGTCGCCGCCGGCGCAGAAGGCCTTTTCACCGGCGCCGCGAAGGGTCACGGCGACGATCTCCGGGTCCTGCTCCCAAGCCCACAGGTGCCGGCAGAGCAGGCGCACCATGGGCAGGTCCAGGGTGTTCAACGCGCTTGGCCGATTCAGTGTCAGGTGGCCGACACGGTTGCGTACGCTGGCCAGCACCGGGGCTTGCTGCTCGCTCATGCTCAGGCCTCTCCGCGGAACAGGTTGATGATGGCGGAGAAGTCCAGGCCGCCGTTACCTTGCAGGCTGAAGGTCTGGTACAGCTGCTGGGCTACGGCACCGAGCGCAACCGGCTGACGCGCGTGCCGGGCCGCTTCGGTGGCCAGGCCCAGGTCCTTGAGCATCAGGTCGCTGCCAAAGCCGCCGCTGTAGCCCCGTGAGGCCGGCGCGTTTTCCAGTACGCCCGGGAACGGATTGTTGACCTCCGAGCTCCAGCAGCGGCCGGTGGAGGTATTGATGATCCCGGCCAGCACCTTGGCGTCGATCCCGAGGGCCACCCCCAGGGCCATGGCTTCGGCGACGCCGACCATGGAGATGCCGAGCAGCATGTTGTTGGCGATCTTGGCCACCTGGCCGTTGCCTGCTGCGCCGCAGTGCACGATGTTCTTGCCCATCGCCGAGAGGATCGGCAAGGCCTGGTCGAACACGCTGTCCGGGCCACCGACCATAAAGGTCAGGGTGCCTGCCGCTGCACCTCCAGTGCCGCCGGACACCGGCGCGTCGAGCATCGGATTGCCTTGGGCAAGGGCGTATTTGGCCACCTCGCGGGTGCTCAGCGGGTCGATGGTCGAACTGTCGATCAACAGCACGCCCGGGCCGATATTGGCCAGCAGGCCATCCTTGCCGCGATAGACCTGCTTCACGTGCTCGGCGGTCGGCAGCATGGTGATGATCACCTCAACCCTGGCCTTGGCCACGGCGGCGGGCGAGTCGGCGACGCTGGCGCCGGCCTCCACCAGGGCGGCGACCGCCTGCGGGAAGGGATCGAAGACGGTCAGGCTGTGGCCGGCCTTGAGCAGGTTGCGGGCCATTGGGCCGCCCATGTTGCCGAGGCCGAGAAATCCGATATGCATGTTGGCTACCTTTTACGATAGGGGGCAGTGGCGCAGGAAACCCTGCGCGCGCTTGTCGTCGGCCGACGCAAGGCGCCGGCCGGCAAAGGTCATTTCAGGGTGATGGTGGTGTTCACCGCGCCGCCGGTGTCATCTTCGTCGAACCAGCGCTGGGTGATCGTCTTGGTCTGGGTGTAGAAAGTCACCACTTGCTTGCCGTAGGGGCCCAGGTCGCCCAGCTTGGAGGCGCGCGAACCTGAGAAGGAGAACAGCGGGACCGGAACCGGGATTGGCACGTTGATGCCGACCTGGCCGACGTCGATCTCTTCCTGGAAGTGCCGCGCGGCAGCGCCGGAACGGGTGAACAGTGCAGTGCCGTTGCCGTTCGGGTTGGCGTTGATGATCTCGATTGCCTCGTCCAGGTTGGCGGCGTGCATGACGCACAGCACCGGGCCGAAGATCTCTTCGCGGTACACCGACATTTGCGCGGTGACGCCGGAGAAAATGGTCGGGCCGACGAAGTTGCCGTCCTGATAGCCCGGCACACTCGGGTTGCGCCCATCCAGTTCAAGCTTCGCGCCTTCTTCGATGCCGCTGGCGATCAGGCCGTTGACGCGCTCCAGGGCAGCGCAGGAAATCACCGGGCCGATGTCGGTGCCTGGCTCGGTGCCGCCATTGATCTTGAGGGTTTTGGTCCGTTCGATCAGGTCCGGCAGCCAGGTCTGCGCTTCACCCACCAGGATCACCACCGGCAGAGCCATGCAGCGCTGGCCGGCAGCGCCGAAGGAGGCACCCAGCAGGTTGTTCAGGGTCTGCTGCCGGTTGGCGTCAGGCAGGACGATGGCATGGTTTTTCGCGCCCATCATGCACTGCGCGCGCTTGCCGTTCTGGGTGGCACGGTTGTAGACGTGGGTGCCGACCTTGGTCGAGCCGACGAAGGACACGGCCTTGATGTCCGGGTGGTCGCAGATCAGGTTCACCGCGTCGACGCCACCGTGGATGACGTTGAGCACACCCTTGGGCACACCGGCCTCCAGCGCCAGTTCCACCAGGCGCATGGTCACCAGCGGGTCCTGCTCGGACGGCTTGAGGACGAAAGTATTGCCGGTGGCAATGGCCATCGGGAACATCCACAGCGGGATCATCGCCGGGAAGTTGAACGGGGTGATGCCGGCGCACACGCCCAGCGGCTGCAGCAGGGTGTAGGTGTCGACGCCATTGGCCACGTTGTTGGCCAACTCGCCCATCTGCAGGTTGCCGATGCTGGCGGCGTGCTCGACCACTTCCAGGCCGCGGAACACGTCACCTTCGGCATCCGGCAGGGTCTTGCCCTGTTCGGCGGTGAGCAGGGCGGCCAATTCCTTGATGTTCTCGCGGATCAGCTGCTGGTACTTGAGGAAGACACGGGCACGGGCACCGATCGGGGTCTTGCGCCAGGTCTTGAAGGCTTGCTTGGCGCTGGCGACGGCGGCGTTCATTTCCTCGGCGGTGGCGAAGGGGACACGGGCCAGGACTTCCTGGGTGGCCGGGTTGACCACGTCGCGCCACTGGGTGCTGCGCGATTCGACGAACTCGCCGTTGATGAGAAGCTTGACGCTGGGAACGATGGAAGAGGTCATTTACGGGTCCTGCCTGCTTTCGTTGGGTCGAATGAGTCCCCTCGGCGTGGTTGGCCGAGCGGTCGGGTCTGGATTCGGGGGAGGGGCCGGCATGCCGGCCCCAGGGGTCAGCCTTTGAGTTGCGGGAAGTCTTCTTCGAAGTATTCCTGCGGGCCACGTGCGTCGCCCTGGCGACGCTGCACTTCCATTTGCCGCAGTTCCACCCGGCGGATCTTTCCGGAGATGGTCTTGGGCAGTTCGCTGACAAATTCGATGCGCCGTACCCGCTTGTAGGGCGCCAGGTGCTCGCGGGCGAACGCGAGGATGCTGCCGGCCAGTTCGTGACTGCCCTGTGCGTCATGGGCCAGGATCAGGTAGGCCTTGGGCACTGCCAGGCGCACCGGGTCGGGGCTTGGCACCACGGCCACTTCCATCACCGCCGGGTGCTCGATCAGCGCGCTTTCCAGCTCGAAGGGGCTGATGCGGTAGTCGGAGGCCTTGAACACGTCATCGGCTCGGCCGACGAAGGTGATGTAGCCCTCATCGTCGATCTGTGCGGTGTCGCCAGTGCGGTAGTAGCCGTCGCGCATCACTTCGGCAGTCTTTTCCGGGCTGTCCTCGTAGCACAGCATCAGGCCAAGCGGGCGTACGTCCAGCGGCAGGGCCACTTCGCCTTCGTTGCCCGGCACGCCATCAGGGTCGAGCATGGTCACCCGGTAGCCCGGCAACGGACGGCCCATGGAGCCCGGCTTGAGCCGCTGGCCAGGCGTGTTGCCGACCAGTGCGGTGGTCTCCGACTGGCCGAAGCCGTCGCGCAGCAACAGGCCCCAGGCATGCAGGATCTGCTCGATGATCTCCGGGTTGAGCGGCTCACCGGCGCCCACCAGTTCGCGCAGGCGCAGGCGAGACTTGTAGCTGGCCAGGTCTTCCTGGATCAGCATGCGCCACACGGTAGGCGGCGCGCACAGGCTGGTGACGCCATAGCGCTCGAGCACGCCGAGCAGGGCTGGCGCGCTGAAGCGTGCGGTGTTGTGGATAAAGATGCAGGCACCGGCATTCCACGGTGCAAAGAGGCAGCTCCAGGCGTGCTTGGCCCAGCCCGGGGACGAAATGTTCAGGTGCAGGTCGCCCGGCTGCAGGCCGATCCAGTACATGGTCGAGAGGTGGCCGACCGGGTAACTCTGGTGACTGTGCAACACCATCTTCGGCTTGGAGGTGGTGCCGGAGGTGAAGTACAGCAGCATCGGGTCGGTGGCCAGCGTGCGACCCTCAGTTTCGAACTGCTCGGAATGCTCGCTGGCGGCGCTGTGCGGGGTCCAGCCGGCGGGGGACGGACCGACGCAGATGCGGCTGCAGTCTTCACCCAGCCCGACGAACTTGTCGACATGGGCGCTACCGACCACCAGATGGCGAACATGGCCGCGCTCGATGCGGTCGCTCAGGTCATCGGGGGTCAGCAGGGCGGTGGCGGGAATGACCACGGCACCGAGTTTGAAGGCGGCCAGCATGGTTTCCCACAGGGCGACGTCGTTGCCGAGCATCAGCAGGATGCGTTCGCCGCGGCGCACGCCGAGGGCACGCAGGTGATTGGCCACCTGGTTGGAGCGCTTGGCCAGTTGCTGGAAGCTGTAGCGTTGTTCGCTGCCGTCCTCTTCGACGATCCACAGGGCATTGGCCTGGTTGCCCTCGGCCATGGCGTCAAAGTAATCCAGCGCCCAGTTGAATTCGGTCAGCTGCGGCCAGCGGAAGTCACGCACGGCGGTGGCGTAGTCGGTACGGTGGGCCAGCAGGAAGTCACGAGCGGCCAGGAAGGGTTGGCAGTTGTTGTTCATTGGAGTCTCCCGAGGCGCGCGCGGGTACCTGAAAGTGAGGAGACGACGGCAAGCAAGGATGGCTTCACGATGGGTGCCCTGTTTATTTTTATTGGGACTGACCTGGTTCATGACCAAGCGGTTGAATCGAGTATAGGCAGGCATAAATCAAATAAGAATGCTCAAAAAGTCCGGTGCGTTGTGCAAAAAAACACAGGCTGCGGCATCCCGGATGCGCCAGAAATGCACAAGGCGGGTGCTGCTCGCACCGACAGGCGATGTGAGCGGCACCCGCCTTGTGCGGGGCTTACCAGAGCGCCAGGGTATAGCTGAGGATCAGGCGGTTCTCGTCGAGATCGTTACCGAAGTGGGCGGTGCGCACCGAAGCGTTGCGCCACTTGAGACCGAGGTTTTTCAGCGGGCCGCTCTGAACCACGTAGCCGATGTCGGTGTCGCGCTCCCATTCGCGACCGTCGGGCTTGCCGACGCCCAGGTCGATGCTGTCGCCTGACAAGTAGCGGGTCATGAAGGTCAGGCCGGGAATGCCGAGGGCCGCGAAGTTGTAGTCGTAGCGCGCCTGCCAGGAACGCTCGTCCTTGTTGGCGAAATCGTTGATCTGCACGAAGTTGACCAGGTAGGCGTCGCTACCATTGACGTAGGCAAAGCCGGTGTCGCCGCTCATGCGTTGGTAACCGAGACCGAAGGCATGGCCACCGAGGGCATAGGTGAACATGGCGCCGAAGGCATTGTTGTCGATGTTGCTGTTGCCATCGTCGGTGGAGCGGGCGTAGCGCAGGTCGCTCTTGAGCGTCTGGCCTGCGCCCAGCGGCAGCACGTGCACCAGATTGAACTGGTGTTGGTGGTAGAAATCGTCCAGGCCGCCGTAGTTGTAGCCCGTGTTCAGCCGGTCGTTCCACTGGTAGGCCAGGCCGGCGAAATTGAAGGCGTCGCTGCGGGCCTGGCCACTGACAATGCCCTTGGCGCCGGTGGTGGTGATGGTCATTTTCTCGTAGTCCGAGGAGTCGCGCTGGTTGACCCGATCCAGGCGCCCCGCATCGACACTCAGGCCTTTAATCTCCTGAACGTTCAACTGGCCACCGCGGAATGTTTGCGGCAACAGGCGCGAGTCATTGGCCAGCAGCACCGGCAACTTCGGGGTCAGGGTGCCGAGCTTGAGCACGCTGTTGGACGCCTTGAGCTTGGCCGTCAGGCCCAGTTCGCCATACTCGTCCTTGGCGCGCCTGGGCGGCTGGCTGTCGCGCTTGAGCAGGCCGGAGCCGGCACGATCGGGGCTGGAATCGAGTTTGACGCCGAGCTGGCCGAGGGCATCGATACCGACGCCGATCATGCCGTCGGTATAGCCGGATTCGTAGCGCAGCAGGAAACCCTGGCCCCATTCTTCTTGCTTGGACTGCGCGGCATTGGCCTGGCGGAAGTCGCGGTTGAAGTAGAAGTTGCGCGTTTCCAGTCTGGCCGTGCTGTCTGCCAGGAAGTCCGCGTGAGCCTGTGCGGCGAGGCCGCTGCCGGCCAGGATCAGGGTGAGGGTGGTGGGTTTCATTGGAGGCCTTTTGTTGTTTTTGTTGTCGACAAGCCGCTACCGCGCCGTTTCGGGTTGGCGAGGGAAGGGCGCTTTCGGGGTGTCCTGCGCCGAGCGGCGCAGGACGGGCGTAAAAAAGCGCGAAGCAAAGGAGCGGACTCGCGCTCGGGGCGTCAGCCCCGGAAAACTCAGCGTCAGTGACTGCTGGCCATGGCGGCTCCAAGGCCGGTCTGGGCACGCACGAACTGGTCGGCATAGGCAGCGCGTTCGCGGTCGGCGCGTTCGCTGCGGTCAAGCCTGGAAGCGACCACTATGACCAGGAAGGCCAGTGGCATGGAGAACAGCGCCGGCTGGTCGTAAGGGAAGAGCGCCTGGGCATGCCCCAGTACGCCGACCCACACCGACGGCGAGCCGATCACCAGGGCCAGTGCGCTGAGCAGGCCGGTCAGGCCACCGTAGAGGGCGCCCCGTGTGGTCAGGCCGCCCCAGTACATGGCCATGATCAGTACCGGGAAATTCGCCGAGGCGGCGATGCCGAACGTCAGGCCGACCAGGAAGGCGATGTTCTGGCCCTCGAACAGAATGCCGAGGGCGATCGCAACGATGCCCAGGCAGACGGTGGCGATGCGCGACACGCGCATTTCCTGTTTCTCGTCGGCGCAGCCTTTCTTCAACACCGAGGCGTAAAGGTCATGGGAGATGGCCGAGGCACCGGCCAGGGCCAGGCCCGCCACCACCGCGAGAATGGTGGCGAACGCCACGGCAGAGAGGAAGCCGAGAAACAGGTTGCCACCCACCGCCTTCGCCAGGTGCATGGCCACCATGTTGCCGCCTCCGATCATGGCCCCGCCGAGCTTGCCGTCGACGTAGTACTGCGGATCCGTACCGACGATGACGATGGCGGTATAGCCCAGGACGCAGACCACCAGGAAGAAGAAGCCGATGAACACCGTGGCGAACAGCACCGATTTACGCGCCTCCTTGGCATTGGGCACAGTGAAGAAGCGCATCAGGATGTGCGGCAGGCCGGCAATGCCGAAGACCAGGCCGAGGGATAAGGACACTGCGTTGATCGGGTCGGCCAGCAAGGTGCCCGGGCCCATGATCTGCACGCCGCTGGCATGCACTGCCACCGCCTGGGCGGCCAGGGTCTCGAAGCTGAAGTCGAAGCGACTCAGGGCCATCAGCACCAGGGTGGTGCCGCCCGCCAGCAGCAGGACCGCCTTGGTGATCTGGACCCATGTGGTGGCGAGCATGCCGCCGAAGATCACATAGACCAGCATCAACAGTCCGACCACCACCACCGCCGTGCGGTAGTCGAGACCGAACAGCAGTTTGATCAGTTGGCCGGCACCGACCATCTGCACCACCAGATAACAGCACACCACGGTCAGCGATCCGAGGGCGGCGAAGCTGCGCACGCGGGTCTGATCGAGTCGGTAGGAGACGATGTCGGCGAAGGTGTAGCGCCCCAGGTTGCGCAAGCGCTCGGCCATCAGGAAGGTGACGATCGGCCAGCCGACGAAGAAGCCGATGATGTAGACGAAGCCGTCGTAGCCCTTGGCGAAGACCAGGCTCGACAGGCCCAGCAGAGTGGCCGCCGACATGTAGTCACCGGCGATGGCCAGGCCATTCTGAAAGCCGGTGATACCGCCGCCGGCGCTGTAGAAATCGGCGGCGGAGCGGGTGCGTCGTGCCGCCCACCAGGTGATCAGCAGGGTGGCGAGGACGAAGACGAAAAACATGCCGATGGCGTGCAGATTGAGCGGTTGCTTCTGCGCAATGATGGGGTCGGCATGGGCCAGCACAGGGCTGAGGGCGAGAAGGGCGAGCAGGCGTTTCATGCGCGGGACTCCTGGAGGATCTGCGAGCTGAGCACGTCGAAGCGGGTGTTGGCGCTGTGCACGTACCAGGCGGTGAGTAGCCAGGACAACAGGATGATCGTCACGCCAATTGGCATGCCGAGGCTGAGGTGGCTGCCGTCGTACAGCGGCAGGTGCAGCCAGGCGGGAGCGAACGCCACCACCATGATGAAGCTGTAATAGATCGCCAGGACCGCGCCGCTCAGTGTCCAGGCCAGCAGTGCACGCTGACGCGCCAGGCGTTGGAACTTGGGGTTGGCCCTGACCCGTGCGCAGGTCTGGACGTGGTTCGGATGGTCAGTCGTCATGGTGAGGCTCCGTTTTTCTAGTTGTTTTTGTTGTTCGGCCTTTTGAGGGGCGTACGGGTACCCGGGCAGCGACCCGATGCGGGACGCCACCTGAATGCTGATGTGCTGGAGTTATTGCCGCCCGGATGACCTTCCAGTGGCGAGAGGGCGGTGCGGGAGGGCGGCGGGGTGCCACGGATCGGGCCAACGGCAGACGAGAACCGTGGCCGCGATTGCGCTGTTGCGCAGCTGCTTGTGTGCGGCGTTCAAGCCGGTTTTTATCCGTGCGCTCATGCTGTCAGCCCTCGATATTTATTATTCGGGTGGGGGGCTTTCCTGGCCTGAAAATGACGCTGGCCAAGTTGGGTGAGATGCGAGTATATAAGTGCATATTTCCCATATGTATTGGCGGAAAAGCCCGATGGATATGCAAAAATGCACAACGCAGCCACCACTGAACTGGGACGACTTGCGTTTCTTCCTCGAAGTGGCCCGTGCCCGCACCGCCAGCGGTGCCGCCCGCCGCCTGGGAGTGGACTACACCACGGTGTCGCGGCGTATCCGCGCCCTGGAGCAGTGCCTGGGGGCCCTGCTGTTCGAGAAGTCGCGAACGTCCGGTTTTGTCCTGACCGTGGAGGGGCAGCGTCTGGTCGGCCACGCCGAATCCCTGGAAAGTACGCTGCTGGTAGCCTGCGAGCAGGTTTTCGGCACCACCGGGGGGCTTGCCGGGCATCTGCGCATCGGCTGTACCGAAGCCTTCGGAACCTGTTTCATCACGGCGCAGATGAGCCACTTCCTTGAGCACTACCCGAACATCTCGGCGGACATTTTGCCGGTCCCGCATTTCATCAACCTGTCACGGCGCGAGGCGGATATCGCCATCACCCTGGAGCGGCCCGAGCGCGGTCCCTACGTGTGCTCGCGATTGTGTGACTACCGCCTGCGCCTTTATGCGACGCCGGAGTACCTGGCGAACCATCCGCCGATCGGTTGCCGCGAGGACCTGGACGGCCACCCGTTCGTGACCTACGTCGAGGACCTGGCCTTCAGCTTCAAACTGCTCTACCTGAACGACCTGATGCCTGGAGCCAACAGCCGCCTGCGCAGCACCAGCGTGGTGGCCCATTACCACGCAGCCCTGGAAGGACGGGCGCTGGCGATCCTGCCTTGCTTCCTCGCCGGCCCCGATCCCCGCCTGTGCGAAGTGCTGCCCGGTGAAGTGGAGATCACTCGGCAATTCTGGATGTACTACAGCGAAGATCTGCGCAAGCTGAAACGGATTACCCTGGTGGCCGAGTACCTGCGCGCCTGCGCGGAACTGAATCGTCCGTTGCTGATGGGCGAGTCACGTGTGATGAGCTATCTACCGTCACCCTGAGGGAGGGGGGAGTTGTGCAGCCAGAAGTAAAGCGAGGTGCTGGTTGGCCACGGCTTTGGCAGCGCTGAACGGTTCAGCTTTTGGCGATGAGGCGTGAGTTTCGTTCATTGCGAAAGGCCAGTTGGTCGATGGTCTGGGTCGCGTGTTCGGCTTCTTCGCGAGCCTTGAGGATCACGCCGTGTTGTGGCGATTTGCTGCACACCGGGTCGGCGTTGCTGGCGTCACCGGTGAGCATGAACGCCTGGCAGCGGCAGCCGCCGAAGTCTTTTTCTTTTTCGTCACAGGAGCGGCACGGCTCGGGCATCCAGTCGTAACCGCGAAAGCGATTGAAGCCGAACGAGTCGTACCAGATGTGCTGCAGGCTGTGGTCGCGCACGTTGGGAAACTGCACCGGCAGCTGTCGGGCGCCGTGACAGGGCAGGGCGGTTCCGTCCGGTGTGACCGTCAGAAAAATACTGCCCCAGCCGTTCATGCAGGCTTTCGGGCGTTCTTCGTAATAGTCCGGGGTGACGAAAATCAGCTTGCACGGATGCCCTTGGGCTTGCAGTTTGGCGCGGTATTCATTGGTGATGCGTTCGGCGCGCAGCAGTTGCTCCTGGGTCGGCAACAGCCCGACGCGATTGAGCTGCGCCCAGCCGTAGAACTGGCACGTGGCGAGTTCGACAAAGTCCGCTTCCAGGGCGATGCACAGCTCGATGATGCGGTCGATCTGGTCGATGTTGTGCCGATGGGTGACGAAGTTCAGCACCATCGGATAACCATGGGCCTTCACCGCCCGGGCCATTTCCAGTTTCTGCGCAAAGGCCTTTTTCGAGCCGGCCAGCAGGTTGTTCACCTGCTCGTCGCTGGCCTGGAAACTGATCTGGATGTGATCGAGGCCGGCCTGCTTGAAGTCGCTGATTTTCTGCTCGGTGAGGCCGATGCCGGAGGTGATCAGGTTGGTGTAGAAACCCAGTGTGCGGGCTTCGGAAATCAGCTCGGCGAGGTCCTGGCGCACCAGCGGTTCACCCCCGGAAAAGCCCAGTTGCGCCGCGCCCATTTGCCGCGCTTCACGGAACACCTTGATCCACTGTTCGGTGCTCAGCTCTTTGCCCTGTTCGGCGAAATCCAGCGGATTGGAGCAGTACGGGCATTGCAGCGGGCAGCGATAGGTCAGCTCGGCGAGCAGCCACAGCGGCAGGCCGACCTCGGGTTTGGGCGGTACTTGCACTGATGATTCAGGCAAGTTCGATCCAGTGCTGCGCACGGGCCACCTCCATGAATTGCTCGATGTCGTCACCGAGCTCGGGTACGCCGGGGAACTGTTGCTCGAGTTCGGCGATGATCGCCGCGACATCCCGTTCACCGTCAATCAAGCCACCGATCAGTGCGGCACTTTCGTTGAGTTTGATCATGCCTTCCGGGTACAGCAGCACGTGGCCTTTCTGCGCCGGTTCGTACTGGAAGCGGTAGCCGGGGCGCCAGGTCGGGGTCTTGCTGCGATCGAAGCTCATAAGGTGATTCCTTTGTGCCAGACCCGTTCTCCGGTCACGCTGTGATACGGCGGGCGTTTCAGTTCGTAGGCCATGCTCATGGCATCGAGCATGCTCCAAAGAATGTCCAGTTTGAACTGGAGAATTTCCAGCATGCGCTCCTGGCCTTCACGGGTGGTGTAGTGCTGCAACGTGATCGCCAGACCGTGCTCGACATCACGCCGTGCCTGACCCAGGCGTGTGCGGAAATACGCGTAGCCGGCCGGGTCGATCCATGGGTAATGCTGCGGCCAACTGTCCAGGCGCGATTGGTGGATTTGCGGGGCGAACAGTTCGGTCAGCGAACTGCTGGCGGCCTCCTGCCAGCAGGCGCGGCGGGCGAAGTTGACGTAGGCGTCCACGGCGAAGCGCACGCCGGGCAGCACCAGTTCCTGGGAACGCAACTGGTCCGGGTCGAGGCCGACGGCCTGGCCCAGTCGCAGCCAGGCTTCGATGCCGCCGTCTTCACCGGGCGCGCCGTCGTGGTCGAGCAGGCGCTGAATCCACTCGCGGCGGATCTCGCGGTCAGGGCAATTCGCCAGAATGGCCGCGTCCTTCAGGGGAATGTTCACCTGATAGTAGAAACGGTTGGCGACCCAGCCCTGGATCTGCTCGCGGGTCGCCCGGCCTTCGTACATCGCCACGTGGTAGGGGTGATGGATGTGGTAGTAGGCGCCCTTGGCGCGCAGGGCCGCTTCGAATTCGGCGGGGGACATCGGGGTGTCGGTCATTGCGGTTCTCCGGGAAACAACCGTAGAGGTCTAGTGCCTGTGCCGGCCTCATCGCGAGCAAGCTCGCTCCCACAGGGGAATGTGGTCAACTGTGGGAGCGAGCTTGCTCGCGATAGGGCCATCTGCTACAGCACAATACTCATGCCGTCATACGCCACTTCAACCTCGCGCCGATCCAGCTCCGCCCGTTCCGGCGAATCTTCATCGAGAATCGGGTTGGTGTTGTTGATGTGGATAAGCACCTTGCGCTGCGTGGGCAGTTGCTCCAGCACGTCGAGCATGCCGCCGGGGCCGTTTTGCGCCAGATGGCCCATCTCCCGACCGGTGCGGGTGCCTACGCCACGACGCTGCATTTCATCGTCATCCCACAGCGTGCCGTCGACCAGCAGGCAATCGCTGCCGGCCATGATCTCCAGCAGCGCGGCATCCACCTTGCCCAGACCCGGTGCGTAGAACAGTTTGCCGCCCGTGCCCCGGTCCTCGACGATCAGGCCGATGTTGTCGCCCGGATGCGGGTCGAAGCGGTGCGGCGAGTAGGGCGGTGCGGCACTGCGCAAAGGCAGCGGGGTGAAGCGCAGGTTCGGGCAGGCGGGGATGGTGAAGCTTTGATCGAGCTCGATGCGGTTCCAGTTCAGCCCGCCGTTCCAGTGGGTCAGCATGGTGAACAGCGGAAAACCGCTGCTCAGGTCTTCGTGGACCATGTCGGTGCACCAGACCTGATGCGGGCACCCTTCACGCAGCATGAGCAGGCCGGTGGTGTGGTCGATCTGGCTGTCCATCAGGATGATCGCGCCGATCCCGGTATCGCGCAGGGCGCGGCCGGGCTGCATCGGGGCGAAACCCTGGAGTTGGGCGCGGATGTCCGGGGAGGTGTTGCACAGTACCCAGTTCACGCCGTCATCGGAAATCGCGATGGACGACTGCGTCCGCGCCTTGGCCCGCAGGCTGCCGTCGCGAAAGCCTGCGCAGTTCACGCAGTTGCAGTTCCACTGGGGGAAGCCGCCGCCGGCGGCGGAACCTAGAATCTGGATATACATGATGTGTTCCGACAGACAATCGCGTCAGGGTGCGATTGCGCAAAAAAGTGCCCCGGCGCACCGGGGCCAAATTGATGGGGTGCCATGTCTGTGGAGTGGGGCAGCGCACGGCACCCCACTCACGGGTCAGCGGCTGGCGAAGTACATGGTGACTTCAAAGCCGATACGCAGGTCGGTGTAGGCAGGTTTGATCCACATGTTCGAGTTCCTCATTGTTGTTGGATGGTTCGTCTTGAAAAAGCTGTTGCGCATCCTTGCTCGACATAGCGGCGAGTGCGGTCACGCCGGCTCGCCGTCGTTGCGTTACTGCGGTGCAATCACGGCGCAGCCTTGGCTGACTGTTGTACCTTGATGTAGTCCGCGTATTCCCGGCTCATCACGTATTGCTTGATTTTCTCGACATCGGCGGGCTCCAGCGCGTCTTTGAAAGAAGGCATGCCCAAAGGCTTCAGTACGCCGTCAAGGACGATTTGCTGGAACAGGCTACGCCGCGCCTCGTCTGACTTGCGCAAGTCGGGAATCAATCCGCCGCTGACTGCGCCGACGCCGTGGCAGACAGAGCAGTAGGTGCCGAACATCTGTTGGCCTGCGGCGAGGTCTGTGGCGGATACGTCGACCTGTTTCGGTATGCGGCTGACGACCTGCGCTTTCTCGGGTAATGGCGGTAGAGAATCCTTGCCGCCGAGTTTGAATACCAGCAGGCGACTGAGGTTGCCCACTCCTGGCGCATTGGCAGCGTCACCGCCGATCAGGGGCGCGACTCCGCCCCAACCAGCCATCACGGCAACGTACTGCTCACCTTCGAAACGATAACTGATGGGGGCCGCGACGATGCCGGTCTGGGCCGCGAAGGACCACAGTTTCTTGCCTTTGTCGGCGGAGTAAGCAATGAAGTTGCCGTCAGCCGTTCCCTGGAACACCAGATTGCCCGCGGTGCTCAGGGTGCCGCCGTTCCAGTAGTGTGAATAGGGCACACGCCAGGCTTCTTTTTGCTTCACCGGGTCCCAGGCCAGAAGCGCACCGGAAACGACCTCGCGCGGGATCTCAGTGGCGTCGGAGAATCCTGCACCGGTGTTGAATGCCTTGCGCCTTACGAAGTCTTTGCCTTCGTTTCGGTAGACGCCCGGGATCTCCTGGTAGGGGATGTACACCAGGCCGGTCTGTGGGTTGAACGACATTGAGTGCCATCCATGTGCACCGAAGGGGCTCGGCCACATGACGACAGGTTTATCGGTGTAACGCGCTTCAGGAGCCTCTACCGGCTTGCCGGTCGCCATGTCGATTTTTTCGGCCCAGGTCACCTTGCCGAATTTTTCGGCGGAGAGCAGCTTGCCGGTCTCACGGTCCAGAACATAGAAGAAACCGTTCTTCGGCGCCTGCATGATGACCTTGCGTGGCTTGCCACCAATGTTCAGTTCCGCCAGGGTCAACTGCTGGGTGGCGGTGAAATCCCATGAGTCCCCCGGGGTCACCTGATAATGCCAGGCCAGTCGGCCGCTGTCGGGCTGGATGGCGAGGATCGATGACAAGTAGAGGTTGTCACCGCCGCGCGGGCTGCGAATATTGCGGTTCCAGGGGCTGCCGTTGCCGGTGCCGATATAGAGCAGGTCGAGCTCCGGATCGTAGGCCATGCTGTCCCACACCGTGCCGCCACCGCCGAGCTTCCAGTACTGGTCACCGGTCCAGGTCTTGGCTGCCTCGGCCAGCTCCGGGTGCTCGTAAGGTTTGTTTGGATCGCCCGGCACGGTGTAGAAGCGCCATTCCATTTTTCCGCTTTCGGCGTCGTAGGCAGAAAAGTAGCCACGCACGCCATATTCGGCACCACCGTTGCCAATGATCACCTTGCCTTTGACCACCCGCGGCGCACCGGTAATGGTGTAGGGCAGGCTGTTGTCGGTCGTCTGCTGGCTCCACACCTGTTGACCGGTCTTGGCATCAAGGGCGACAAGACGGCCGTCGAGGGTGCCGATGTAGACTTTGCCGTTCCACAGTGCGACACCGCGGTTGACTGCATCGCAACAGGCATCGCGGGCTTTGCCGCGATCAATCTGCGGGTCGAAGGCCCACAGTTGCTTGCCGGTCTTGACGTCGATGGCGATGGCACGGCTCCAGGACAGAGAGGCGTAAAGCACGCCGTCCGAGAATAGCGGCGTTGCTTCCAGGCCCCGGTGATTATCGAGGTCGAGATGCCAGGCCAGGCCGAGTTGATCGGCATTTTGTTCGGTGATTTGCTTGAGCGGGCTGAAGCGCTGTTCGGAATAGGTACGACCGTGGCTGAGCCACTGGCTGCCGTCGTTCTCGCTGGCGACGATGGCGGCTTGATCCACGGGGGTGGCGCCGACCATCGGGGCCAGCAGAAGCAAGGCCAGGCTGGCGATTTTCAGAGGTGCTGACTGCGTCTTGATCATTACGCAAGAGTCCTATTGTGCTTGTTGTAGGTCGATCGTTCTGCGTGTTCTCTGCGTGAGCGCTAGAACAGTTGCAGGATGCGTAGATTGATTCGTCGTTCCTCTTTGAAACCATTGTCCACGGACATGTCCTGGCCGTAGTTGGCCATCAGCTGGGTACTCGGGGTGACGAAGTAGGAAGTGCCCACTGTGTATTTGCTGGTGCCGGGCTTGTCGTCCATATCCAGCCCGGCGATTTGGCTTTGGCCACCCCAGAGTTTCGATACTCCGGCACGTATATCGAAGCGCTCGGTAAAGTTGTAGCGCAGAAAAGCCTGGCCCTGGTAGAGCGGATCCTGCTTCTGGGTAACGCCTGCGCTGCCGTAGTCATTGTTGTGGCCGAAGAACGTTACATCGCCGACCAGATCGAGGGTCACCTTGTCGGTCAACGGGGTGATGTAGCCGCTCTGCAAGGTGAACTTCCAGCGGTTCTCGCCCAGGTTGATCGCATTGTGTTTGTCGTAGCTGCCTGTGGGCACGAAGAGAAAAGGGGTGATGCCGAAGTAGCGGCGTTTTTCAGGTTCATTCACCAACCAGACGGTAGCGGCAAGGATCAGATCGCCGGTGCCGCTGTCGCTGCCCAGGTCCTTCACGTCGTCCCTGGCTCGCACATTGCCGAATGGCAGGAGAAACTGTGGATCAACGATGTAATCGCCCAACTGCATGAAATGCACGCCACGCGCGATACCGACATCCGAATCCAGCCCGGCATGGATCGGCACCTTGTGGCCATCGGCATAGAGCGCATTGCGTTCGGTATGTTGGTAGTAAAGCAGGCCCAGGTTGGTGCCTTTGGGCAGTGCGGTGTAATCGCCGGCATCGACGTCCAGGGCCAGGGCGCCGCAAGAAAACCCGGCCATCAGGCTAAACAGCGAAGCGTGCAACAGATGCGCTTGAAGAAGTTCGCGCGATAACCAGCCCTGGTCGGCGCGAGTCCGCTCTGTGCTCATATTCATGACATCACCTTTATTGTTTTTGTTTATGATTAACCCAAGGTCGGAGGGGAAGTCCGGGCTTGGTGATGTCATTGAGCAGGGCCTGTGCCAGTTTTTGCTGTTTGGTGAAAAAACCATATAAATCAACAACATGAATAATATTTTGAGCGATCGAAACAAGCCCGGGAATTGCCCCGTTGTTTCGCTGATTCAAACTGAGACAGTGGCTTGGGGTCAGGTTGACCCAGTTCGAGACACCTGCCCGCGAGATGCCTTCCATGCGCAAAACCAATACCCCCTCCGCGACGCCTCCTTCGCGCAAACGATTCGTCGATACCCAAGTGGTCGAACGCTCGTGGCAGCGCTCGCGCAATTACGGAATATGTCATCAAGACAATCTGCTGTTCGAAGCGCCGGTCGTCGCCAGCAGTTCGCAGATCGCTGAAAGCAACCGCCTGCTCTTGAGCTGTGCCACCCC
The DNA here is from genome assembly GCF_058986625.1 of Pseudomonas sp. GW821-FHT07G06. NCBI lineage: Bacteria > Pseudomonadati > Pseudomonadota > Gammaproteobacteria > Pseudomonadales > Pseudomonadaceae > Pseudomonas > Pseudomonas sp. GW821-FHT07G06. Next base: position 60,577 of record NZ_JBYSVW010000021.1, on the reverse strand, counting down.
GGAAATGGAACAACTGCACGCGGCCCTGTCGCCCAAGGACTGGGTACTGGCGTGCCTTGATCTGGAAGGCGTGGTGATCAGCAGCCTGGGCCGGCGCAGCACAGAAAATCGGGAGTTGAATCAGGTGTTCCGCGTAGGTGCGCAGATTTCCGAACAGAATGTCGGGACCACCGCCCCCAGTTGCGTCCTGACCGAGCGCGATTCGGTTTTTTTCGTTGGCGAGGAACATTATCTGGAGGAGGCGCGCCAGTTTTCCTGTCTGGCCACGCCGATCTTCGGTTTGAACGGCGGTATCGTCGGTGTCCTGGATGCGAGCAGTAAGCAGGGGGCGCCTTCGATCTACACCCTGGAGTCCCTGGTGTTTGCCGCCCGTGCCATAGAAAACCGCATGTTCGCCCAGCTCGGCGAAGTGCTGCTGGTGCACGTGCACCATCGACTCGACATCCTTGGCACGCCCATGGAGGGGTTGCTGGCTTTCGACCCGGCCGGCAAGCTACGGTGCGCCAACCGCATCGCCGGTCAGCTGTTGAAGCTCGGAGACATCCAGATCGGTCTGGATTTCTCCGAGCTGTTCGACATGCCCTTCATCCATGCTGCCTGCTATCGCCGTCATGACCTCAGCGCACCGCTGCGCCTGCACAGTCACCACAGCGGCGAGCTGCACGCTTGCATCACCATGGGGCCTGGCCAGAAGCCGGCGCGGGGCCAGCCGGCGAAATTCCTGCCAGCCATCGTTGCCGAACAGGCGCCAGCGCCGCAATCGGGGCCCTGTCTGGAGGACCCTGCCTTGCAGGAGGCCCTTGGCCGCGCACGCAAGGCCTTCGCCCACGACATCCCGGTGCTCGTCAATGGCGAAACCGGCACGGGCAAGGAAGTTTTTGCCCGACTGTTACACGAAGGCAGCCCGCGCGCCGGCGAAGCCTTCGTCGCGATCAACTGCTCGTCCATCCCGGCCAGCCTTATCGAATCTGAACTGTTCGGCCACGTTGAAGGCGCCTTTACCGGGAGTCGCAAGGGGGGCGCCAGCGGGAAGATCGAAGAGGCCCACAAGGGGACGCTCTTTCTCGACGAGATCGGCGACATGCCCCTGGAGCTTCAGGGTCGACTGTTGCGTGTGCTGCAAGAGCGCAGTTTGACCCGTCTTGGTAGCAATCAGGTGATCAAGGTGGATTGCGCGCTGATCTGTGCCACCCACCGCGACCTCAAGCAACTCTCGGACAATGGGGGCTTTCGCGAGGATCTGTACTACCGTATCAATGGCCTGCGTGTGTCCCTGCCAGCCCTGCACGAACGCAGCGACCTTCGGACGTTGATCGGCCATTTGCTGCGCGCTGAAACCTGCGCACACCGGCCGGTTCAACTGAGCAGCGTGGCGTTACAGGCGCTGTTGGCCTACCGCTGGCCAGGCAATATCCGACAGCTTTACCAAACCCTGAGACTGGCAGCCGCCCTGGCGGAAAATGAAGGGGAAATTGGCTTGCAGCACCTGCCGGACGAGGTCCTGGAAAATTGTGTCGCCCAGACCGAAGTCGGGTCAGGCACGCCGCTGCTTCAAGAGCAGGCTACCTTGCACGCCACCGAATTGCGTGCCATCAAGGCCGCGGTGGAGGCCAACGGCGGCAATCTGTCGGCCGCAGCGCGCAGCCTGGGCATCGGTCGGGCGACGCTGTACCGCAAGCTCAAAGGCATGGAGCAAAGTTGATGCCGTGAGCAAGGCTGTGCTCCGGCGGAGCGACAGCCTTACCCATGCAGACGATCTATTCGGCGGTAGTCGGGTCGATGATTTCAACCACTTCGGACACGCGGTTGGCCGGGAAGCCGCCCTGTGCGGCGTGCTCGCGAATCTGTTGCTCGTTCGGCGCGATGTACAGGCAGTAGACCTTGTCGTCCGTCACGTAACTGTGCAGCCATTGAATCTGTGTTCCCAGGGTGCCAAGCACGGCACAGGACTTTTGCGAGATCGCCTGGAGTTCTTGTGCCGAAAGCTTTCCTGCCCCCGGGATTTCTCGTTCGATTACATATTTTGGCATGGGCAACTCCTTGATTTGAGTGGTGGGCGGGCAACGGCGTACCCGCCAGAATAAAAAACAGACGGTGGCCGCGTTTACCGGCCCCTGCCTGAAAATGGGGGGCTACAGCTTGATCATTACTGTTTTGAGTTCGGTGTAGTGCTCGATGGCCGCCGCCCCCATTTCACGGCCCACACCGGAAAGCTTGTGGCCTCCAAAGGGCAGTGCCGGGTCGAGGGCAGTGTGGCAATTGACCCACACCGAGCCTGACTTGATGCGTGGGATCATGCGATGTACCGCCCCCAAGTCGTTAGACCAGATGCTCGCACCCAGGCCGTAGGGGTTGTCGTTGGCCAGCCGCACGACTTCGTCGATATCGTCGAAGGGGATGGCTACCAACACCGGGCCGAAGATTTCCTCCTGAACCAGGCGATGCTTCTGGTCGACGTCGACGATCACCGTGGGTTTGACGAAGTAACCGGGGCCCGATTTTTCGCCGCCGCAGGCGATGGTGGCGCCCAACTCGCGGCCCATCTCGATGTAGTGGTGCACCCGGTCCTGCTGTTTGGCGGAAATGAGCGGCCCCATGTCCACGCTGGGATCGAGGCCGTTGCCAAGCTTCATGCCATTGGCGACGTCGACGATGTCACCCACCACCCGGTCGAAGTGTTTGCGCTGTACATACAGGCGTGACCCGGCGCAGCACACCTGGCCTTGATTGAAGAAGATGGCGTTGGCAGCGCCGGCGGCGGCCTGCTGCAGGTTGGCATCGGCCAGGACGATGGTGGGGGACTTGCCGCCCAGTTCCAGGGTGACGCGGGTCATGTTGTCCATGGCCGTCTTGCCGATCTGCTTGCCCACTTCGGTTGAGCCGGTGAACGTGAGCTTGTCCACGCCGGGGTGGCGGGTAAGGGCAACGCCGGCATTGAGCCCTGTCCCCGTCACCACGTTGAATACACCGGTGGGATAACCGGCCTCCAGCACCAGTTCGGCCAGCTTGAGCGCACTGAGTGGTGTCTCATCGGCCGGTTTGAGTACCAGGCTGCAACCGGTGGCCAGGGCCGGGCCAAGTTTCCAGCACGCCAGCATGAAGGGAAAATTCCAGGCGACGATGGCACCGACCACACCGACCGCCTCGCGACGGATGAAGGCGTGGAAATCAGAATCCGGCATCAGCGGCAAAGACGGATCCACAGTGCTGCCCGATATCTTGGTCGCCCAGCCAGCCATGTAGCGCAGGAAGTCGATGGACAATTGAACGTCCACCAACCGCGCCATCTGCGCGCTCTTGCCATTGTTCAGGCATTCGAGTTCGGCGATCACCTGGGCATCACGCTCGATCAGTTCGGCGAGACGCCACAGCAGGTTTTGCCGCTCGCGCGGGCGCATGCGACTCCAGGCGGAGTCGTCGAAGGCATGGCGCGCGGCTTCTACAGCGTGGTCCACATCGACATGGTCAGCGGATGGCACTTCCAACAACAGGTTGCCAGTAGCCGGATTGCGCACGGCCATCGTCGCGCCGCTGGAAGCAAACATCCATTCGGCGCCGATCAGCATGCGCGGTTGCCTGGAAAGGAATTCGACGGTCTTGTGATGCAGCGGTAGATGGTCCATGGGTGAGGCCTCGTTGTTATGGGTCTTGTTCGTGACCCTGGAGCAACGGGTGTGCCATCCACAGGAAAGTACCGCAGGCACTGGGCGCAGCGCTTATCGGCAGGCAACACAGGCAATGACGGACACAGTGGAGTTGTATCGAACCCGTACAACTGTTTCAGAATGGGGCAGTCGCCAGAGATGCAGGTACGACTGGATCAGTCCTAAGACCCGGGTAACTGTGGGGCAAATAATTCATGCCCAATCCTGAATGGTTGCCGACTGCCTCTCGTCAGAGGCAGTCGGCAACCATTGGAGACTTCGCAGCGTCCAGGAAATCAGGGGCGATCCAACTTTGATGAAAAGCCGTCTATGCATGGCCTTGAGTTGACCGACCCTGCCAATCACGCAGCCATTGCAAGCCCGTGGAGGTGTCGCCGCGCGGCCGGTACTCGCAACCGACCCAACCGGTGTACCCCAGTTGATCGATCAGCTCGAACAGGTAGGGATAATTCAGCTCGTTGTTCATGTCGGGTTCGTGGCGATCCGGCACGCCCGCGATCTGGATATGGCCGATGCCGGCGAAATCCCGTCGCAGCTTTGTCGCCACGTCGCCCTCGACGATCTGGCAATGGTAGACGTCGAACTGGACTTTGAGGTTGGCCTGGCCGACCGCTTTGCAGATGGCCTGGGCCTGATGTTGGTGGTTGAGGAAAAAACCCGGCATGTCGCGGGTGTTGATCGGCTCCAGCAATACGGTGATCCCGGCCTTGGCGGCTTGTGTCGCTGCGTGGCTGAGGTTTTCCAGGTAGGTTTGCTGGTGCCTGGCGCGATCCGCTTCGTTGGCCAGCAGCCCGGCCATGACATGGATGCGGTCGTTGCCCAGTACCGCGGCGTATTCCAGGGCCTGGTCGAAACCGGCGCGGAACTCCGATTCACGGCCTGGCAGGGACACGGTGCCTTTTTCCCCGGCCGCGATATTGCCAGGCGGTGCGTTGAACAGGGCCTGGACCAGGCCATTGTCGTCGAGCCGCTGTTTCAATTGCTGTGGGCTGTAGTCGTAGGGGAACATGTATTCCACTGCCTGAAAACCATCGGCGGCGGCTGCGGCGAAACGGTCGAGAAAGTCATGTTCGGGGTAGAGCATGCTGAGGTTGGCAGCGAAACGAGGCATGAAGACTCCTGCGGTCAAAAAATCGATCTGTGGGTTACCACTGCACACCAAAGGCTTCGTGCAATTCATCCAGCGCCGTCTGGTGCAGCGGAGCCGGTCGTGGATTGCTCATCAGCCACAGGCGTGCGGTTTCTTCCAGTTCTTCCAGGGCAAAGCTGGCTTTGGACACCGAGCTTTCCCAGACCACCGGGCCCAGGCGCTCAAGCATCACGCCGCGCACGCGGTTGGCCAGTTGCGCCACACGTTCGGCCACCTTCGGTGAGCCCGGACGTTCATAGGCGATCAGCGGGATGTGCCCGACCTTCATCACCTGATAGGGCGTCAGCGGCGGCAGGATGTCATCCTCATGCCAGACACCGGCCAGCGTCAATGCCACCAGGTGGGTCGAGTGGGTGTGGACCACGCCTCCAACCCCCGGGTTGCGATCGTAGACCTGGCGGTGCAGGGCCAGGGTCTTTGACGGTTTGTCGCCGCTGACCCATTCACCCGCGAGGCTGACCTTGGCAATCGCGGCCGGGTCGAGGCGCCCCAGGCACGCGTCCGTGGGCGTGATCAGCCAGCCGTCCTCCAGCCGGGCGCTGATGTTGCCGGCGCTGCCCACTGTGTAGCCACGGGCATACAACGAAGCGCCGACCTCACAGATCTCTTCGCGCAGGGCGTTTTCGTTGTTCATGCCGGTACTCCTGCCAGTTGCTTGAGGGCTTTGTCGAAGAAATCCGCGCCACCGAAATTGCCCGACTTGAGCGCCAGGGCCAGCGGCTCACCGGGCGTGCTGACGCAAGCGGGCACTCCCGGGTCGATTTGTGCGCCGATCCGCAACAGCTGGATGTTCAGCGCCTGGACCACGGCCCCCGAGGTTTCCCCTCCGGCGACCACGAAGCGTCGGACACCTGCCTCGCGCAGCCTGCCGGCGATCCGGCCCATGGCCTGCTCGACCAGATGCCCGGCGCGCTCGGCGCCTAACTCACGTTGCACCGCCTTGACCTCATCCGGGGTACTGGTGGCGTAGATCAGCACTGTTTGCGAATGGTCAGCGGCGAAGGCCAATGCCTCCTCGATGACTGGCTGTCCCGCCGCCAGGGCCAAGGGGTCGACACGAAAGGCCGGGCGACCTGCCTGCAGCCAGGTCGCTACCTGGCCATTGGTGGCCTGCGAAGCGCTGCCCGCGAGCACCACTTCACCGCCTTCGACCGCCGGCACTTGTGCGGCGTCCAGGTCGCGCAATTTGCCGGCGCGTCGAAAGTTGTCCGGCAAGCCCAGCGCCAGTCCGGAGCCGCCGGTGAGCAGCGCCAGGTCGGCGCAGGCTTCGCCCAGCACATGGAGATCGGCATCGGACAAGGCATCGGCGACGGCCATGCGCACCCCTTCGGCGCGAAGCTGCGCGATGCGCGCTCGCACGCTCTCGACGCCACCGGACACGCTGTCATGGCGCAACAGGCCGACCTTGCCCCGGGTCTGCGCTTGCAGCACGCGAACCAGATTCGCGTCCGTCATCGGCGTCAGCGGGTGATGCTGCATGCCCGACTCACTGAGCAATTGGTCCTGTATGAACAAATGCCCGCGAAAGACCGTGCGACCGTTTTCCGGGAAAGCCGGACACGCGAGGGTGAAATCACTGTCCAGTGCCTCGAGCAAGGCGTCGCTGACCTGGCCGATGTTGCCGGCGGGGGTCGAGTCGAAGGTCGAGCAGTATTTGAAGAAAATCTGTTCGCAGCCACGCTCGCGCAGCCAGCGCAACGCTTCGAGCGATTCCTTCACGGCATCGGCGGCCGGCACGGTCCGCGACTTCAGGGCGATGACGATAGCGTCGGCGTCGAGTTGGCCGGCGACATCGCTGGCGGGTATACCGATGCTTTGCACGGTGCGCATGCCGCCGCGCACCAGCATGTTGGCAAGATCGGTGGCACCGGTGAAGTCGTCGGCGATGCAGCCCAGCAGCGGCCGGGCAGGGGCATTCAACATGTTGAACTCCTCAATCGGGTTTAGCCGGGCAGGTACTCGTTGATGAACTGCTCGATCACATCGGTGAAATCCTCGTCCGCGGTGAAGCCCAGGTCCCGGGAGTAGGTGGCGCAAAAGGCGCCTGGCCAGGAGCCGACGATGCGCTCGATCGCCGGATTGCGTTCCATGCGGATCCGCCCGGCCACTTCTGCACCGGCCGTCTGGCGCAGGGCGTCGATCATCCGTTCGACGGTGATCGACAGGCCCGGCATGTTGATCACCCGACCCTGGGTCAATTGCTCGCCGGACAGTTCATGACCATGGATCAGGTTGGCGATCGCCTGCGCGGGCGACATCAGCCAGAGCCGGGTATCGAGCGGTACCGGACAGACGCTGGGTTGGCCGTTGAGCGGTTCGCGGATAATGCCGCTGGCGAAGCTGGACGCGGCGAGGTTGGGCTTGCCCGGGCGCACCACGATGGTCGGCATGCGCAGGCTGCGACCATCGACAAAGGCGCGCCGGCTGTAGTCGGCGAGCAGCAGGTCGTTCATGGCCTTTTGCGTGCCATAGGAACTCTGCGGCGCCCAGACCTGATCATCGCGGACGCGTTCCGGCAACTGCCCGCCGAACACCGCGACCGAGCTGGTCATCACCCATTTCGGGCAGGTACCAAGCCGGCGAACGCGTTCGAGCATGTTCTGGGTGGCGGTGAAGTTGATGCGCATGCCCAGTTCGAAGTCGCCTTCGGCCTGGCTGGAAACCACCGCCGCCAGATGGAAGATACTGTCGGTGTTGGCATCGATCAGGCGGTCCAGTACTTCAGGGTTGGCGATATCGCCACACACCACTTTCACCCGGGGATCATCGATCCCCGTGAGTTCGACCATGTCGAAGGCGACGATTTGCCCGATGGGCCGGGAGTGGCCAGTACGGTCGGTGAGCGAACCACGCAGCAACAGCGCTTCGATCAGGCGGCGGCCGAGGAAGCCGGCTGCACCGGTCACGAGAATATTCATGAGTTACTCCAAACGTCAGCGGTTGACGAGTTTTCCGGGAATTCTGAAGACCAGCAGGGCGCCGAGGAACAATGCGCTTGCCATCACATACATGCCGATCGTGGTGCTGTGGGTGGCGTCCTTGAGGAACCCCATCAAGTACGGCGAGACGAAGCCCGCCAGGTTGCCCCAGGAGTTGATCAGGGCAATGCCGGCTGCCGCTGCCGTGCCGCCGAGGAAGGCGGTCGGCAGGCTCCAGAACAAGGGCAGGGTGCTCATGGCCCCCATCGAGCCCAGGGTCAGGCCGATCATGGAAACCGTGAAGTTGTCGCTCCAGGTGGCGGAGATGAACAGGCCGATACCGCCGAGCACGGCGGTCAGCGCCAGGTGCCAGCGCCGTTCGCGCAGCCGGTCGGCGCTACGCGAGACCAGGATCATGGTCATTGCTGCCGCTGCGTAAGGGATGGCGGTGAGCATGCCGACCTGCAAGACATCGCTGACGCCGGCCTGGCGGATAAGGGTCGGCAACCAGAAGCCGACGGTGTAGAAACCGGCGATCATGCAGAAGTAGATGGCCGTCAGCAGCCAGATGCGCGGCTGCAGGAACACCTCTTTGAGGCTGTGTTTCTGGTGGCCGGCGGACTCCGCGTCGATGCGCGTCTGCAGCAGGGTTTTCTCTTCCCGGGTGAGCCAGCCGGCACTGGAGATGCGGTCGCTGAGGCAGAAAATCACCAGGATACCGACGGCGATCGAGGGCAGTCCTTCGAGAAAGAACAGCCATTGCCAGCCGGCAAACCCGTGGTCACCGTTGAAGGCGCTCATGATCCAGCCGGACAACGGCGCGCCGATCAAGCCGGACAGCGGCACGGCGGTGGCGAACAGGGCATACATCTTGCCGCGACGATGGGTCGGGAACCAGTAGGACAGATAGAGGATGACGCCCGGGTAGAACCCGGCTTCGGCGATCCCCAACAGGAAGCGCATGATGTAGAAGGACATTGGCGTACTCACCAGTGCCATGGCCGAGGAGATGATTCCCCAGGTGATCATGATGCGTGCGATCCACAACCGCGCGCCGACGCGATGCAGGATCAGGTTGCTGGGAATTTCCACGAGGAAGTAGGCAATGAAGAAAATCCCTGCGCCAAGGCCGTAGACGGCTTCGGAAAATTGCAGATCGTCGGACATCTGCAATTTGGCGAAACCGACGTTCACCCGGTCCAGATAGGCGACCAGATAACACAACAACAGCAGCGGCAGAATACGCCACGCCACTTTGCGATACGCCAGATCCTCGAAGCGATCGGCGGGCACGGCGACACCGGTTTGAATCACTGATTCAGTCATGTGTTTCCCCCATCCTTATTTTTGTAGTGGGTGACGTTGTTTTTGTCGGATTACATGATGTGGCGTTTTTTATCATAATACGTCATACGAATTCAACGGCTAAATCGAGGGAGGACGGCGGGTCTAAAATGCAGTACCGTTCACCGATTTGAGCCCAGAGATGCCTATGCCCATTCCTGACAAATCTTCCTGTAGCACCGATGCGCTGGGTGTCCTGAAGGACTCCGCCAAGGGCACGCTGTCCGATCAGGTGACGGCGGCCCTCAAGGCCTATATCGCCAGCGGCGAAGCGCTGCCGGGCGATCGCCTGCCCACCGAGCCCGTACTCTCGGAACGTTTCGGCGTCAGCCGGACAGTCATCCGCGAGGCGATCTCGCGCCTGAAGTCAGCCGGTCTGGTGGAGGTTCGCCAGGGCAGCGGTACCGTGGTCAGCGAAGGTGCGCACATCAAAGCGTTCACGATCGACCTGGATGTCGGCGGCTCGATCGAGGCGGTATTGAGGGTCACCGAATTGCGCCGCGGCATCGAAGGCGAGGCGGCGGCACTGGCGGCCCAGCGGCATTCACCTGCGCAGCTGGAAGCCATCCACCAGGCGCTGAAGGCCATTGATGCAGCCGAGCAGGCGGGTCGCGATGGGGTAGAGGAAGACCTAGGGTTCCATCACTCCATTTCCAGGGCTACCGGCAATCCGCTGTACCCCTCATTGCACGAATTCATCGCGCAATTCATCAAAGAGGCGATCCGCATCACACGCTCCAACGAGGAGCGCCGCCGGGATCTGGCCAAGACCGTGCGGGCCGAACACTTCGCGGTGTATTCGGCCATTGCCGCGCGCGACCCCGAAGGCGCGCGGCATGCGGCGCTCAATCACATCAATAACGCAGTCGAGCGGCTCAAGAGCGCCGATCCCTCGTTCTGGCAGAATCCGGGAACGAGAAACTAGTCTGCGCACCTCTCAGTCGAGATGGCAGCCCACCACGTCGACTATCCGTTGAGCAATCTGCACGGCGTGGGTCTCCAGCGCGAAGTGGCCGGTATCGAGCATTTCGACCACTGCATTGGGGTTGTCACGCTTGTAGGCCTCGGCACCTGGCGGAATGAAAAACGGATCGCCCTTGCCCCAGATCGCCAGCGTTGGCACTTGGGCATCGCGCAAGAATTGCTGGAACGCCGGGTACAGCTTCAGGTTGTTCCGATAGTCATAAAACAGATCGAGCTGGATGTCCTTGTTGCCGGGGCGCTCCAGCAATAGCGCGTCCAGATGATAACCCTCGGGTGCAATGAGATCGGGGTTGCTCACGCCTTCCACATACTGCCAGCGCGTGCCTTCCAGGTGCAGGATGGCATCGTTGATCACCTGGCGATTGGCGGGCGACGGCTCGTCCCAATACTGGCGGATCGGCGCCCAGGCATCCCCCAGGCCTTCGAGATAGGCATTGCCGTTCTGCGAAACGATCGCGCTGACCCGCTCCGGGTACGCCAGCGCCAGGCGCAGACCGACCGGCGCCCCATAGTCGAAGAAGTACATCGCATAACGCTTGAGGCCCAGCGCATCGACGAACTGGCGGATCGTCTCGCCGAGGGCATCGAAGGTGTAGACGTAGTTGCGTTCGGCGGGCACCTCGGTGAAACCGAACCCGGGCAGATCCGGTGCAATCAGGCGGTACTTGTCCGCGAGCAGCGGGATCAGGCCCCGGAACTGGTGCGACGAGCTGGGAAAGCCGTGCAGCAGCAAGAGTACGGGAGCGTCGGCAGCACCGGCCTCGCGGTAGAAAACCCGGATGCCGTCGGCGTCGACGAATTTGCAGGCAATGGTGGTGTGCGGGAGCGTGGTCATGATGGATCTCCAATGTAACTTGTTAAAGTTATTTATACGGGTTACCTGTTTTCATTTTGCACGGACTTTGTAACTGGTAAAATATTTTTTGTGGGTTACAATTCGTGCATTGATTTCCGGGAGATTTCCATGACTGACGCCGTCACCACGCCTGACTTGCCCCTACCGCTGGTGCTGGCCGACCATCCGGCGCTGGATCTGCTGAACACCCGAATGGTGGTCGAAGGCCAGCGGCGCGACCTGCTCAACAGCGATGCCGACGCGGCGCGCTGGCTGGAGCAGATCGGTTTCGGTCTGGCGGCGGACGTGGCGGAGGGTGACGGGCAGTTGCTTGCCCGGTTGCGCAAGCTGCGCGATTGCATCGAGAGCCTGCTCGCCGCCCGTCGAGAGAACCGCGTGGCGGATCCGGCAGCGCTCAATGCCTTTCTGCTGCGGGTCGTGCCGCAACTGGTGTGGGAGGAGGCGGGCGCGCCGGTGCTGGAGCGCTTGCACCAGGACGATGCCGGCCACCAGCGTCTGGGCAGGCTCGCTTACGCCGCCGCGGAGTTGCTGGCCGAAGGCGATTTCAGCCTGGTCCGCAAATGCGAAAGCGCCGAATGTACATTGATGTTTTACGACCGCACCAAATCGCACAAGCGACGCTGGTGCAGCATGGCGCTGTGCGGAAACCGGCATAAGGTCGCCGAATTCCGCAAGCGACGCCAGGGTGTCGCGGACTGAAGGCCATAACGCTGCGCGGTATTGGTGGGGCTGCTTCGTTTCCGGAGTCGAGTCATTTGACACCAGGATTTCGAGTGATCCCGATGGCGCCGCTTGAGCCTGGGCCAGGGAAGTTGATGGATGTTCGGTTCTGCTACCCACCGATTGGCTGATCCAAACCAACGCACGGTCGAATATCTGTTGACCTGACTGTTTCGTACCAACAGACTTTCTCCTTTTGTGTGTTCCTAAAGGTCCGTCTGATGCGTAAGTCATTCACTGTTGTTGCATTAAGTCTGCTTGTATCGCAGTACTCCCTCGCCGGCGAAGCCACCAACACGGCTATCGGTGGCGGTGTCGGCGGCGCTCTTGGCAGCGTGGTCGGTCAGGCTATGGGAGGTAGCACTGGCGCTGCGATCGGAGCCGGCGTCGGTGGCGCGGCCGGGGGCGCAATGACCGCCAAGAGTGGCAAGAAGACCGAGTCCGCTATTGGCGGAGGTCTCGGTGCAGCGGGTGGCCAGGTCATCGGCAACAGTGTCGGTGGTTCCACCGGTGGCCTGATCGGCGCGGGTCTGGGCGGTGCTGCAGGGGGGGCGATCGGCAACAATATGGCCGATGACGACGACCACCACGATTCCGGCTACAAGCATAAGAATAAATACAAGAATAAACATAAGCACAAACATCACGACTGATCGCGGGTGCCGAGACAGAGCATCTGGAATGCTTTGTTTCAAAAAGGGGAGCGGGCATGGCGCTCCCCCTATGGGTGGTCTTTCAGGTCATGTCCGAGCCGCCTTGACGTCTCGGTGATCACCCGGGGTAGAGGTCTCTCGCCACTTCCCCTTTATCCATGAGCCATTGGCGTTCTGCCGATCATTCGATTGCTTTCACACTGCGTTATCCATTTACGCCAGGTGCTGACGTGTCTCACCGTCGGTCGGCTTTCTCCTGCGCGGGTTGACCCGGAGCCAGAAAGGGCTAGCTTTCATCGAGTGGGAAAAATTCCCACGCCAAGATTTCAGGATAAACAATAAAGCTTACTCCCATGCCGCTCCCGGATTACAACGCGGATCGCGTTGGCACTGCTCGCGGTAAATCACCAGGAGAATGCACGATGAACACTTACCTGCTTTTCAAGAAAGGTTTATTGGCGCTGGCAATCGGTGGCGTCCTCTCGGCCTCCATCGTTTTGGTACCGGACTCCATTTCCCATGACGCCACTGCCTATGCCAAGGATGGTGGTGGTGGTGGTGGTGGTGGTGGTGGTGGTAACGGCGGTGGCGGTGGCGGCAATGGTGGCGGTGGTGGAAGCCACGGTGGCAACGGCGGTGGCGGTAGCGGTGGTGGAGGCCACGGTGGCAACGGCGGTAGCGGCAGTGGAGGCCACGGTGGCAACAGCGGTGGTGGTAGCGGCAGTGGAGGCCACGGTGGTAACAGCGGTGGCAATGGCGGCAACAGTGGCCATAGCGGCAGCGACCATGGAAGTGGCAATGGGAATTCAGGCCATGCCGGTTCTGGAAACTCGAACTCCGGTCGCAGTGGCACCCATGCAGAACCGGGTGACGACCATGGCGTTCACGTCGGTGGCGAGCCAGGTGACGATCACGGCGTTCACGTCGGCGGCGAGCCAGGTGATGACCACGGCGTTCACGTCGGTGGCGAGCCAGGTGATGACCATGGCGTTCATGTCGGCGGCGAGCCAGGTGACGACCATGGCGTTCACGTCGGCGGCGAGCCCGGTGACGACAAGGGCGTCCACACCGGCGGTGAACCCGGCGACGACAACAGCCGGACCTGAAGCGGCCTGATGCCCCATGCAAAACCCGGGAGACCGGTTTTGCATGGGGGCACGCAAAAAATACTGCCTGCATTCATGGGATTATTTCCCACGCAGCTATACTGGGGTTAACTGTCCGGGAATGCGCTGAATGCAATCGTCTACCTTGCCCACCTCGCTCCTCAAAGCCCTGCGCCATGTCATGCGGCCGCTGGTACGCCTGATGCTGCGCAAAGGCGTCACGTACCTGGTTTTCGCCGATCTGCTCAAGGAGGTGTTCGTCGATGTGGCGGACCGTGAGTTCCGTCTGGGCGACAAGTCACCGACCGACAGCCGCATCAGTCTGCTCACCGGTGTGCATCGCAAGGACGTACGGCGTTTGCGCAACACCGGCGACCCCGCTACTTCCACGCTTCCGGAAAACATCACCTTCGGTGCGCAACTGGTCAACGCCTGGACCCGCGCACCCTTCTGCAACGACGCCGGCCAGCCATTGCCGCTGCCTCGCTTGGCCAGTGTCGGCGGCGACCGTTCCTTCGATGCACTGGTGGCGAAGGTCAGCACGGACATTCGGGCGCGGGTGGTGCTGGACGAATGGCTGCGCCTGGGCGTCGTGCGCCTTGACGAACAGGAGCGTGTGCACCTCGAAGCCCAGGCCTTCGTGCCGCAAAAGGGCTTCGATGAGAAAGCGGCTTACCTGGGGCATAACCTGCACGATCATGCCTGCGCTGCGGTACACAACTTGAGCAGCGAAGGCCCGGCCTTTTTTGAACGCAGCGTCCACTATGACGCACTGGCCCCGATGAGCGTCGAGGCGCTGCGCGAGGCCGTTGCCAGCGAGGGAATGCAGGCCCTGTTGAGCTTCAATCGACTCGCCGCCGAGCTGGAATTTCGCGACCTGCCCAGCCTCGAACCGCGCCAGCGCATCACGGTCGGCCTGTACTTCTACACTGAAGCTTGCGATCCCAACTCACCGACGGCTCCCAAGCCATGACCATCCATTTGCGCCTGATTCGAGCAGCTGCCCTCGCTCTGGGCCTCGGGCTTCCGATTGTGTTGCAAGCCGCGCCGGCCTGTGTCAGCCAGAATGAGGCGGGCAGCAGTGAAGTGCCGCTCATCCAGGCTCCAGGTGGCACCGGCGGTACGGGCGCGGCGCCTGGCGGCATGGGCGGTACTGGCATCGGCACCGACAACGGCGGGGTGGGCGGTACCGGCGCACCGCTGAACAAACGCCCCGGCGGCATTGGCGGCACCGGTGCCGTCGCCGGCGGCGTGGGTGGTACGGGCATCAGCGACGACAACGGCGGGATCGGTGGCACCGGCATTGTCGGCACCATCACCGGGTTCGCCTCGATCTGCGTCAATGGCGTGGAAGTGCACTTCAACAAAAACGTCCCTGTCAGCGAGAACGGCATTGCCGCCACCAGCACCCGCCTGGCAGTAGGCCAGGTGGTTGCCGTGGAAGCGTTCAATTCCCGGCGCGGTCTGGAGGCCGGGCGCATTTCTATCCTGCATGTCTACGAAGGCCCTTTGACAGCCCTGCCCAGAGACTCCATGCCCATGCGTGTCATGGGCCAACCGGTACGCCTGGCCAACGGTGCTCAAGTCGCTCCTGGCCTGCGTGCGGGTGATCCCGTACGGGTCAGCGGGCTGCGCGACGCCCGTGGTGAAGTGGTGGCCAGCCGCATCGATCGCGCGCCCGGCCTCAAGGAGGCCAGTGCCATCGGCCCGATCGATCGCAGCGGTTATCTGCAAGGGCTCAAACTTGGCAATCATCCGGGACCGGCGCAGGAAATGCTGGTGCGCGGCCAGTGGTCGGGCCGCGAACTGGAGGTGAGCCAGAGTCGCCCCGACCCGAGCCTGCCGTTCATTGGCCGGGCACACAATGCGGTGATCGAGGGCCTGGTACAGGGCCGGCAGGACCGTCGCCTGGTGGTGGGTGGCTTCAATGTGACGATGGCGAGCGACACCGTGTTTGCCGGTGTGCAGTCTTCGCAGCTGACGCTGGATCGACGCGTGCGGGTCACCGGCGTGTTCAGCGGCGCACGGGAGGTACAGGCCACGCGTATCGAATTGCCCCGCGAGCGCTCCGATTCGCCCGCCAGCAACCAGCACGGGCGACTTCGAAACAGCGAGCAAAATACGGACGATTCAAGCGGCTCGGGCAATTCGGGCAGCTCGGAGGATTTCAACAGCCCCGGCGACTCGAGCGGCTCCAACAGTTCCGGCAACTCGGGGGATTCGGGGAACTCGGGCAGTGACAGGAGCGGCCGCTCCGAGAGCGGTGGCAGCGTCGTCGACGATACTCGCCACGGGGGCAATGACAATCATGGCGGTGGCGACAGGATCGAACGCGTGGACGTGGACGTGGACAAGTCCGGCAAGTCGGAGCGAGTCGAGAAGGTCGAGCAATCCGGCAAAGTCGAGAGAGTGGAGAGGGTAGAGAAGGTAGAGAAAGTCGAAAAAGTCGAACGTCCGGAGAAAGTCGAGAAAGTCGATCGGCCAGAAAAGGTTGAGAAAGTAGACAAGGTTGATCGGCCAGAAAAAGTCGAGAAGGTCGAAAAAGTCGAAAAAGTCGAAAAAGTCGAAAAAGTCGAAACCGTTGAAAAAGTCGACCGCTCTGGCAAGTCGGGTTAAACAGTAAAGGCATGATGCACTTGCGCCATAAGTCACTAGGCTGTGTAAGTCACGCAACAAAGCCTGCGTGTGGACTTCGATGACGCAAGACACGAGGTGAACATGGACCCCAAGCGCACCCTGCTCATCGGTTGGCTGGCCAGCCTGGCCTTGCCGGCCCTGGCCGATACCTTCTCGACCTCGATCGGAACCGACTACTCTCGGGGCGATTATGGCACCGGCACGACTTCCGAAACCTGGTACGTCCCGCTGGTGGGCAAATACGAAACCGGTCCCATGACCTACAAGCTCACTGTGCCCTGGCTGCGCATCACCAATCCTTCGGTCGGCCCTGACGGCGAGCCGTTGCCCGGCGGTTGCGACAAAGTGGAAAGCGGTTTGGGCGACACTGTCGCCGGTGCCGACTATGCCGTGCTTGACGGCAACATTGGCGGGCTGTTCGTTGACCTGATCGGCAAGGTCAAGTTGCCCACAGCCGACGAAGACAAGTGCCTGGGCACCGGCAAAACCGACTATTCCGCCCAGGTCGATGTCGCCAAAGCCTTCGGCCGGGTGACCGGGTTCGCCACGCTGGGCTGGAAAAAATTCGGCGATCCGTCAGGCTCCGACTTCGACAACCCGATATTCGCCGGCCTGGGCTTCGCCATGCCCGTGTACGCGCGCACTACGGCGGGAGTGTCCTACGACTGGCGGCAGAAGGTCGTATCCACGGGTGACCAGATCAAGGAACTCACCCTCTTCCTCACCCACAAGCTCAATCAGAACTGGAAGTTTCAGTTGTATGCCGTCAAGGGGTATTCCGATGCGAGCCCGGATGGCGAGGCTGGACTGGTGTTCACCCACACCTACTGATACCCGCCTGTTGCCCGGCCCCGAGGGTTTTGTCGTCTCAACCCAGGCCTGCGCCTGCTTCAGTCCGGATGGTCGGTGGTTGACACACGGGCTGACAGGCCTAATCTAAAAGTGTGGGAATATTTCCCACGTACAGATGCCGACTGGCTCTGAAGGATCGTTCGGAAACCGCAGTTGCTTGTTTTTGCTGCAAATTAATGGCCGTGCCGGTTGGCTGGCCGCTCCAATGGGCGGCCGGGAACTCACTGGACATTGCGTTCGATACGGACATGACTACGCAACTCCAAGCGGAGGTGCATCATGCTTCTCAAAAAATGTTTGTTGGCTCTGGCAATTGGCGCAGTCCTGTCTGCATCGACTGTGCTGGTGCCCGATTACGTCGGTAGCTTCTCCAGCGTGCATGCCAAAGATGGCGGCAGCGGTGGTGGCGGCAGCGGAGGCGGAGGCGGAGGCGGCAACGGAGGCGGTGGCGGTCACGGTGGTGGCGGCGGCGGTGGCTCCGGAGGCTCCGGAGGCGGCGGTCATGGTGGTGACGGCGGAGGCGGCCACGGTGGCGGCGGCGCTGGTGGTAACGGTGGTGGTCACGGTGGCGGCAGTGGCTCCGGAGGCGGTGGTCACGGTGGTAATGGCGGAGGCGGTAACGCTGGCAGTGGCCATGGCGATGGTGGCGGTGATGGTGGCGCAGGACATGGCGGCATGGGGCGTGGCGATGGTGACCATGGTGGTGTTGCCGGAAACGCAGGCCCAGGCAATGCCCGTGGCGATAAGGCCGATAAGGCCGATAAGGCTGATAGGGCTGATAGGGCTGATAGGGCTGATAAGGCTGATAGGGCTGATAGGGCTGATAAGGCTGATAGAGCCGATAGGGCCGATAAGGCCGATAGGGCTGATAGGGCTGATAGGGCTGATAGGGCCAATAGGGCTGACAACAATGCCGCAGATGCAGCCAGGGACGCGGCCAAAAATGACGCAGATGCAGCCAGAGACGCTGCCAGAGCTGATGCAGACGCAGCCCGGGATGCTGCGAAAGCTGATGCAGATGCAACCCGAGATGCCGCCAGAGCTGCGGCGGATGCTGCCCGTGACGCTGCAAAAGCTGCAGGTGTAGCGGGTGCGGATGCAACCAGAGATGCTGCGAGAGCCGCTGCAGATGCCGCCAGGGACGCCGCCAAGGCAGACGCAGATGCAGCCAGAGATGCAGCCCGGGCTGCTGCAGATGCTGCCAGGAACGACGCCAAGGCTGATGCGAACGCGGCCAGAGAGGCGGCCAAGGCCGAGAAGAGGGCAGCCAGAGAGGATGTGGCGGATGCCCCTGACGCTCCAGACGCCCCTGATGCTCCAGATGCCCCAGACGCGCCGGATGTCGACGTGGTTGAGGTACAGAACTAGGCCTGCACGCTACACAACGGCAGGCATACCCGTAGAAAACGTCCCGGGAATTTGAAGGACGTATCGAAAAAAAGTCGCAAACCCTGCAGGGTTTGCGACTTTTTTTTGGTTGTTCACGTCATTGCGGGGAACACCGATACCTGTAGGAGCTGCCGCAGGCTGCGATCTTTTGATCTTGCTTTTGCGATCAGAAGATTGCTGAAGATCAAGATCAAAAGATCGCAGCCTGCGGCAGCTCCTACAGATATTTCGTTATTTGTGTGCCCCCGGGATTCCGTGAAGTCCCTTTTTTGCCATCGTGTTGCGCGGTCGCGCTACACCGATCAGCCGTTGCTGCGATTGGTCGCCTTGGCCTTGCTTTGAGCTACAGCGGCTTCAGCCTTCTGCTTCTGCGCAACCTGGAAGGCTTCCATCGAGACCTTGCGGGCCGACTCCATGCGATTGAATGTCTTGTCACCACCACCGGTGGCCATCGCCAGAGAAGAAACGGTAAGAGCGGCGATGACGAAGAGAGCTTTCATGGATTTCATTTGGATATCCTCAAGTGAGAAAAGTGAGATGGGTAAATAGTTAAAAACGGAATTCATTGGCAAAGGCTGAACGGGCTTGTTCAACCTGACTTCACCAGCCAGCCAGAGCAGCGTTTCCGGTTCCCCAGGTGCGTTGCTCCATACGGCCTTCAGCGTTTTTGTTTTTCGCCCAGACGGTGAGCAGCACCATCATTCCAAAGCCACCGACGATGAGAACCGGATAGGCCGCCAGCAACTCGACCAGCGAGTATTTCCAGGCCAGCGGACGACCGACACCGAGCATGGCGGCATAAAACCAGGACACACCAGAGAGCGCGCCGGAGAACAGCGCCAGCATGCGCAGGTTGAAGGAGAGTTTGAGTATCGAACCGGCTTTCTTCAGTGCCGGCAATACAGCGCTATGCAACAGGAAACCGTTAAAGGTCAACAACACAACGATGCCGATTTTGGCTTGCAACTTTGGATTGAGGAAATATTCCATCCCCTTGCCGGCATAATCTATTCCGACAATAGCAATGCCCGTAATCCAAAGCGCTACAAGTGCAAGCGATACGGTTTTTTGAAGGCTTTCCAGATGCGCGTCATCATGGTGACCCGACACATCCCCCTTCAGGAGTTGCTTGACCATGGCAATGTCACTGGTCAACACAAGCCCGATTGCCACGCAGCAGGCGATAAGATGGAAATATACAACGCCCAAGCGAATATATTCCGCGGCTGGCGAAGTCAGTATACCAAGTTCCATGATTACCTCTTTGTACTCTTAGTGGATCAACATGACTTCAGCACGGCTAGTTGAATTTATCCGTTGCTGACTGCAGTCAGGATCCAGCAATTTCTATTGTTTAATCTTGCGGCGTTGTGCTGCGAAGAAAAAAGCGAGTTTAGCGAATGAACTTTTTGATCATTCGGTTAGTTCCATTTTCAGGTAACAAAAAACCTCATTCGCACTGGGCGTCTATATGAGGTTTAACTTCCGCTTCTTGAGTCAGCTGGGCATCGGAGCCCGTGTGACCTGTTGCGTATTCTGAACGAAAAAAGCCGTCTCCGTTCATTTTTTGATCAATTTTGCTGACCAACGGCAGTGCCAAAACTGGTTGCATATTGACATCACTGGAGGGCGCAGCCAGCACCATGACTGGCTTTCAGCGAGTCGGAAGGTGGATGAAAGCCCCGTCGATTTTTTCGTCTTTTTTTGCATATTCCAGGGTAAAAATCGGTGGGTGTAAGCCAATCAGCCATCAAAAAAGCCCTGGTCGGGGTAAAAAACCAGGGCAATGCACTGCCAATTTTTCCCTCGAAAAAGCATATTCCGGACAGTTGATTGCGTCGTGCAATGCACCTCGTTGCTCCGGCAATGCTACGGGGGTGATAAGGCACCCGACCACAGCTTTGGTTTGATGAATAAAAATGTGCACACCGGGGACTTAGAGTCGGCCAGGTTCATGAGCAAACTTTTCGCATAGGCCTCATCCGCATTGACACGGCGGTCAACACCGCCCGGGAGGTGGTGCTGACCCTGTGTTTATCTCACCGAACCAGTTCGACCTCGCTCGGGCGCCATTCTTTCGTGAAGAACGACTCAAGGGGGCTGTAGAGGCGCAGGAGCATGAACCAGCCCTTGTCCGGCATGGTTTGTATCCAGTTGCCGGCTTTGGCGTCCGCAGGTCTGGAAGGGCCGAAGTAGATGGTCATGGAACCATCCGCGTTTTCGACGGCCGCCGGTGACGGGTAGGTTTGACTGCCGGCACGGGGGTAGCGCTGTGGTGTCTGGAGCATGGAGCGCGTCTGGTTGTCGTAGACGGTGAAGGACCAGAATTTCGCCGCAGGGATCTTGGGTGGCAGGGTCACCTTATAGGTCTTTGCGCCATCGAAGGGGTTCTTGTCGGCGTCAGTGAAACCCATGAGGTACTGTGAGCCTACGTTGGGCACGCGCATGATCATGCCCGGTGAATCCATGGTGTAGCCATAGTAGAAGGCCGTGCGCGAATCAAGCGTGCGTGCGCCAGTCGGTGGCAATGGCTTGAACAGGCCCTCCTTGGTGATCAACGGCGGCGGTGTTTCAAAATTGAAGCCGCCTTGCCACAGCATGTTGGCCCACATCGAGTTCGGGTAATAGGCCCAGCCGGGATACTCGGCACCACGCCAGTTCAGCGCTCGTCCAGCGGCGTTGCCCACGGCTGCCGCGTCGCTGAGGATCTTCTTCATCCGCTCGTCCGGCGCAAAGGGTTTGCCCTTCACGATACCAATGGCTGCCAATTGGCCCATGAGTTCCGGGCTGAACGAGGTGGCAGGTTCCAGCTGTACAAGCTTGTCGAGCATCTCGAAGTAGGAAAAATCGTTGGGCGGGATGGTGTTGAAGGATTTGCCGCTGCCCTCGATGAACTTCGTTGGCGGTATCGGGGGGATGGGCTCCAAGCGGATTTTGCCTTCGAGTGCCGTGGCAATGCTGGTGCCGTGGCCGCCCGGCGTGTAGGGGTAGATCTTGAGTTTTTCCTTGATCAGATCAACGGCAGGTTTCGGGTCGTTGTTCTCCATAAAGGCGCGAACGGCGTAGAGCACATGGTTGGTCTTGGAGCGGCCGACAAAGTAGCCGCCATCAGGAACAGGACCCTCGTAGTCGGGTGGCAGAATCAGGTATTTACCCCCTTCACCGCGATCAGGTCCGGGCGCGCCGATGTCGATGATCCAGCCAAACCACATGTCATTCAGCGTGCCGAGGGCTTTGGGTGGCACTTCAATCACCAAGGGTCCTTTCGTCAGGTCGAGCGTTGCCACCGAGTAGATCGTATCGGCGTTGGCCGTGAGAAAGAGCGAGTTGGAGTCCATCAGCTCGGAGAAGATGACCACCGAGTTGTCTTCAGCGCCAATGCTGTGGAAGCCCTCGCGAATCGCATAGGCCGAGGCGCCGGAAAAACTGTTCACGAAGGCATCGACACCCCGAGTGAACGCCAGCGTGTCATAGACATTGCGAGCGGTTTCAGCGCTTGGCGCGCCATCCTTGAATTCCAGCACGCCGATTCGGGTCTCGACACGGTCCGGCGTCTTGACGGCGGGTGGAATGTCGGTGGCCGCCTGCGCCGAGGTCAGCACCGGCAACATCAGGGTAAAAAAGGACGTGAGTACGGCGATTGGTTTGAGAAGGTGCGCCATGGGTGTCTCCCGGGGGGACGTTTGAAGTATTGATGACTCAAACTGAGGAAGGGCATGGCGCAAGGATTTTCGAAAGCCGGGCAATCCACAGCCTGGTTCCAGGTCATCGAAGGTGTGCTGAAACTGATACGCCCGGATGACCTTTGACGGATATTGCGCACAGGTGACGGAGCAGCACTGAATGCTCGATCAGTTCTTCCAGCCGACCCAAGCATAGGTGCACATTTGCCATCGCTCCAGCCAGCGGCAACTGTTGGCCGTTTTCTGTCGGTCGACATCGGCAGCCATGGGTTGATCAGGGCTGATCGCTATAAGGACTGTTTGGAGGCTCTGCAGGTATTGCGCCTGGCACAGCGCGACCAAGGCGGACGTTCAGGGGGACAGCGCTCTGACCGCAGGCAACGGCCGTACTATAATTAATGTCTGTCAATGATTGTGTGGCGAGCGCTCCAAAACGAATCAGGTATCCATAGATAGCGTTCACCTGACAAGCAGAGGGCAGCACAGCAAAAGGGATGGACAATACGTCTGATTACTCGAGAGAGGGTTCAGCCATGAAAATTCACTCCTTCCAGCATTACTCTCATGGTCTGGAAATGGCCGTTCACGATGCATGGATTACCGCCAAGGTGAAGTCGGCCCTGGCATTTTCCGATCCGACCCTTGGCCTGCATATCAATGTCAAAACCCATGCGGGCATAGTGGGGTTAAGCGGCCGCGTCAACACTCATAGACAGTGTGAACAGGCCATTGATCTGGCCCGTTCGGTTCATGGTGTCGCCGAAGTCGATGCCAGCGACCTGCAGACCCATGTGTTCACGCCAGGGAGTTTTCCAGAAGCGCCCAACGCCGAAGAGAGCACTGAGCGCCGGCCACAATCGTCAACAAAAATGGACGACAAATGACAATGGCAACTTTGTAGGCGCCGCGCTCCCGGTCGGGAACCGAGAGCGCAGGGAAGCTGAATGCCCCTGTGCCCCAGAGTGAAACACCCATGGCTTCGTGGACATTTCCTAGTGGCTGCTCAGGCCGTTTTCTGTCTGTCATCCAAGGGTCTGCATCAGGCTGCGTAATTGGAGAATCGCCTGCGCAATCGGGGAGGTTGGCAGGCAGCGCAATCGCTAGTTTAGGGCCCATCCAACAACAAGACCTCGCTATAGGAAGGCTTATGCAATACAGGCTTGCCATCTCGCACGGTGTGCCCTGCGCGTTTGAGTTGACTAAGGGAAACCTTTAGCCGGGTTGAAGTTTTCCCCCCAACGGATGCTGTTCATCTCGATATCGGCGCGGCGCCTACTGACTTACCTTGGGTAGACAAGAGGCGTGTCGTCTTGGCTGGCTGTTGCATTGAGCCCGCCTGGCGCTTTACCCCATAACAACAATAGGCCTGACCATGCTCGAACCCATCGTTCTTTATATCCCTGATGCAATTCGCCTTCCTGCGCAAGAAGGCTCGGTGTTCGGCTGCCGGTATTTTTAACTTTTAGTTCGAATCTGCTCCTATAAATACAGTGCCCAGCACATACAGATGTGGAGAAGTTAGATGCTTCAGGTAAAACAATCTTGCCGTGGGCTTGGTATTGCCGGCGTGTTGGGAATGATCTGTTCGCCATGGGCAGCCTATGCCGATGTTGTTGATGACAGTCACTTGAAAGTGGATACGCGTAACTTCTACTTGCACCGTAATTACACCAATAACAATGCGCCGGCTTCTGAAGTGCATAGTTGGTCTCAGGGTTTCGATGCACAGTTTACGTCCGGTTACACCGACACGGCCCTGGCGATCGGCCTTGATGTGGATGCGCAATACGCAGTGCGCCTGGACTCATCGGGCAACGACGGTTCGCTGCCTTTCAGCGTCAGTGACCAGCAGACGGCGGATGACTACAGTCGCGCCGGTGCAACCTTCAAGATGCGCTACAGCAAGACCGAGTTGAAGGTCGGTGACCTTCGCCCTCAATTGCCGGTGGCGTACGATGACACCAGTCGGCAACTGGATACGATCTATCAAGGGGCGGTGGTCGAGTCCAGGGAAGTCGATGGATTGACGATGACCGGTGGCCGGTTCTGGTCTGCCGTGACACGGGAATCTTCCAACCACGAGAAACTGTACAAGTTTGGCTCCACCGATAATCTCGACAGTGACGGCCTGGACTTCGGCGGCGCCACTTACGACATTACCAGGAACCTGCAAGCCAGTTATTTCTATGGCGTGTTGCACGATATTTATCAGCAGCACTATTTCGGCCTGATGCATATGGCTGACTTGGGTAATGGCTACAAACTCAAGACCGACTTGCGCTACTTCAATAACAATGAAGATGGCAATGCCTTGAACGGTGAGATCGACAACCGTTCCTACGGTGGCTTGTTCACCTTGCTCAAAGGCGCCCATATGTTTGGCCTCAGTTACCAGCGCATGCTCGGTGACAGCGTGTTCCCGACGATGAACGGGTTTATCCCGCAACCATATCTGGTGCACTGGTCGTCCCTGGGGTTTGTCCGCCCGGATGAAAAGTCCTGGGGCGCGCGCTACAGCTATGACTTTGCCGGGATGGGCATGCCGGGGCTGAAGCTCTACACCCGCTACATCAAGGGAACCCACTGGGACCGTGGCGCCAACCTGAGCGACAACCAGGAAAGCGAACGCTTCCTGGGGCTCAGCTACGTGGTGCAGAGCGGGGCGCTGCAAGGCCTGGGTCTGGACCTGCGCAACATCGACGTGAAACAGAAGTACGGCTACGACTACAACGAATTCCGTTTCGCCACGACCTACACCTGGAAGTTCTGGTAAGCCCGGTCCACCCGGCGTTTGACCCCATAACAATAAGAGGCCTGACCATGTTCGAACCCTTTGTCCTTTACATCTGCCCCGCGACTTCCCAGTCGGTGCGCTGTGCACCGTCACCCGGCGCGCTGCGCCCATGAGCGGATTCCAAGAGGAGCAAACACGAGTGAATATCCAGGTCGATAACGCGGTCCTGCAACAGCAGAAGAAGAAAACCTACATTTACGAGTGGTACGTGGTCGGCCTGTGCATGATCGCCTACATCTTTTCATTTGTGGATCGGCAGATCCTGGCGCTGATGATCGAACCGATCAAAGCCGACCTGCAGATCAGCGACACCCAGTTCAGTTTGCTGCACGGGCTGGCCTTTTCGTTGTTCTACGCGTTCATGGGCATGCCCATCGCCTACCTGGCGGATCGCTTCTCCCGGCCGAAGATCATCGCCGTCGGCGTGGTGTTCTGGAGCCTGGCGACTGCCGCCTGCGGCATGAGCAAGAACTTCCTGCACATGTTCCTCGCTCGCATTGGCGTGGGTGTCGGCGAAGCGGCACTGTCGCCCTCAGCCTACTCGATGTTCAGCGACATGTTCCCCAAGGAAAAACTCGGCCGCGCAGTGGGTATCTACTCGATCGGCTCGTTCGTCGGTGGTGGCCTGGCCTTCCTGGTGGGTGGCTATGTGATCGCGATGCTCAAGGACATGAACACCATCGAAGTCGCCGTTCTCGGTGCAATGAAGGCCTGGCAACTGGCGTTCTTCATTGTCGGCCTGCCCGGTATCGTGGTCGGCCTGTTGATCTGGCTTACCGTGCGCGACCCGGCGCGCAAGGGGCTGCAGGTCGATGCACAGGGGCAGGCCAAGAAGGTTGCGATGAGCGATGGCTTGCGTTTCCTCGGTCGCCACCGTGCCACCTTCACCTGCCATTACCTGGGCTTTTCGTTCTACGCCATGGCCCTGTTCTGCATGATGAGCTGGAGCCCGGCGCTGTACATCCGCAAGTTCGGCCTGTCGCCAATGGAGGCCGGCTACATGCTCGGCACCGTGCTGTTGGTGGCCAATACCGCAGGCGTGCTGTTCGGCGGATGGCTCACCGACTACCTGGCCAAGAAAGGTCATCAGGACGCCGCCATGCGCACCGGCGTCATCGGTGCCCTCGGCATGGCGGTGCCGGCCGTGCTGTTCCCGCAAGTCGATCAACTGTGGCTGTCGGTGACGCTGTTGGTGCCGGCGATGTTCTTCGCTTCGTTCCCGATGCCGGCGTCCACGGCGGCGATGCAGATCCTCGCGCCGAACCAGGTGCGCGCGCAGGTCTCGGCGGTGTTCCTGCTGATCAGCAATCTGCTGGGCCTGGGCCTGGGCACCACGCTGGTGGCGCTGTTGACCGACCGCTACTTCGGATCGCCCGCGGCGGTGGGTTCGTCGATGTCGCTGGTGATCGCCGGTGCATCGGCGTTGACGGTGCTGCTGCTCTGGCGTGGCTGCCGTCGTTTTCGGGAAAGCTATGCCCGGGAGTATCCGACCCGGGCCTGATTGGTCATAGTCCACGATCGGCGCCTC
The DNA here is from genome assembly GCF_058986625.1 of Pseudomonas sp. GW821-FHT07G06. Taxonomy (NCBI): domain Bacteria; kingdom Pseudomonadati; phylum Pseudomonadota; class Gammaproteobacteria; order Pseudomonadales; family Pseudomonadaceae; genus Pseudomonas; species Pseudomonas sp. GW821-FHT07G06. Next base: position 34,298 of record NZ_JBYSVW010000021.1, on the reverse strand, counting down.
GGCCTCGCTCCCTTTGAAGGGCGCGGGGCCGAGGTGCTCCAGGACAGGAGAACCCGTGATGTTGAATGATGTACACCTGCTGGAGCGGCACAGCCTGCTCAGCTCGGCCGATTACCGCGAGATCAAGGACAAGGTCAGCCAATACCTGTGCCCCCACAGTTTCAACGTACTGCGTGACGAGCCGATCTACACCCGGCTCAACGGGGTGTTTTTCGGCGATTCGGCGCTGCTCGACCTGCGCTATGGCGCCCCGGTGGAGATCACCATCGGCGACATTGCCGATCAGTACCTGTTTCGCATTACCTTGCAGGGGCACTGCGAGGTGGCCCACGGGCGGCGCAGCGCGGCGATGCAGTCGGGCTACCTGAGCGTTTCCTCGCCGTTCGCGCAAAGCCGCATCGTCACCGATGGCGAGTGCCGCAACCTGATCCTGCGCGTCGACCGTGATGCCCTGGAGACACAATTGCAACGCCTGCTCGGCCGCAGTCTGCGGCAGTCGGTGATCTTTGATGTCAGCGTCGACCACCTGGGCGCGGGCGTCGTCAGCCTCTATCACACCCTGGACTACATCTGCCGGCTGTACGGCAGCGGCGTGGACGGTTCGCGTCTCGCCAGCGGCTTGTCCGAATACCTGATGCAACTGCTGCTCACACAGCTGCCGCATAACTACTCCGCGGATCTTTTGATCGACTCGCGCGCGCCGCTGCCGCACCACGTGAAAAAGGCCCGCGACTACATCGAGGAACACCTCGACGAACCGATCAGCCTGACGACCCTGAGCGAACTGTGTGGCGTCTCGGTGCGCACCCTGCAAAACGGTTTCAACCAGTTCCTTCAGCAGGCACCGGTCGAATACATCCGTGACCGTCGCCTGGCGGTGATCCACGAATCGCTCAAACAGGGCAGGGCCGGTGAAACCGTCACCGATATCCTGTTGCGTCACGGCATCAACAGCTTCGGGCATTTCTCCAGCGCTTATCGGCAACGCTATGGCTGTCTGCCGTCGGACACCCTGCGGCGGCAGAAGCATTGAGACTCCTGCGCAATCCGTCAGTCGGCTGCGCAATCGGATAAGTGCGCGACGGTGCGGCTCGATAGGATCGAGTCACTGACAAAAAGGAGTATCTGCATGAATATTACTGTGCTGGGTGGTGGTCACGGCTGTTACGCCGCTGCTGTCGAAATGGCTGAAAAGGGGCACCCGACCCGCCTGTGGCGTCGAGATTCCACCGCGCTCAAGGAGCTGCTGGCCATCGGCAGCCTGACCATCAAGGACTACAAGGGCACTCGCCAGTTGTCCGTCGGCCAGCAGGGCGACAAGCTCTCGTTCACCGACGACCTGGCCGAAGCCCTGGGCGATGCGCAACTGGTGATCATCCCGCTGCCGTCGACCTCCCACGAAGACCTGGCCAAACATGTTGCGCCGCACCTGCACGACGGTCAGGTGGTGTTCTTGCCGCCGGGCACTTTCGGCAGCTTCGTGTTCGCCAAGGCCATGGCCGATGCGGGCAACCGGAGCAAGGTCGCCTTCGCTGAAACCGGTACGCTGCCGTACCTGGTACGCAAGCATGGCGCCAGCGACCTGGTGATCAGCGGCTATGCCACCCGCCTGCCGACCGGCGTATTTCCCAGCAACCTGTCCGAGCATGCTTTCGCGGTGCTGCGCGAGGCCTATCCGAGTGTCGAGCCGATTGAAGACGCCCTGAGTGGTGCGCTGATGAACGCAGGCCCGATCATCCATCCGCCGCTGATCATGATGAACGCCGGTCCCCTGGAGCATTTCGAGGCCTGGGACATTCACAACGAAGGTACCCAACCGTCGATCCGCCGCGTGACCAACCAGCTCGATGCCGAGCGCATGGCCGTGCGCGAAGCACTGACCTACGGCGCGCCGCACTTCCCCCTGGCCGACCACTACAACACCACCGAAGGCGATGAGTGGATGTACGGTCGCGGTGCCCACGGCAAGCTGACCGACAGCGGCGACTGGCGCGAAGACATCGACCTGCAGAAGCACCGCTACATGCTTGAAGACACACGCCTGGGCCTGTCCTTCCTGGTGTCCGTCGGCCGCTGGGCCGGTGTGCCGACTCCGGTCGCGCAGGGTCTGCTGAGCATTGCCTCGGTCGTTGCTGCACGGGATCTCTACGCCGAAGGCCGCACCCTGGAAAACCTCGGTCTGGCCACGCTGAGTCGGGCGCAGATGACCGAACTGCTGACCAAGGGCTACAACTGATGAACGCCGCGCTGCCCCAGGTCAGCGTGGTCGGCGCCGGCCGGATGGGCGAGGGCATTGCCCTGGCGTTCATCCATGCGGGCCTGCCGGTCACCCTCATCGATATAAAGGATCGCGCGGAGGATGAGCGACACGGCTACTTCGAGCGTGTGCGCAACAACATCCGCAGCGAATTGCAGATGCTGGTACGCCTTGGCGTGCTTGAGCCGGAACAGGCGGACATTGCGATAGCCCGGTTGGCGCTGCAATCCCGGTCCCAGGCCGCAGAGGCATTGCGCCTGTGCGACCTGGTGTTCGAAGCGGTGCCGGAGGTCATCGCGGTCAAGCAGGAGACCTTCGCCTGGGTCAGCGAGCATGTCCCGGCGTCGACCATCATCGCCTCGACGACGTCGACGTTTCTCGTCACCGAGTTGAGCGAAATGGTCAGTGAGCCTGCGCGCTTCGTGAACGCGCACTGGCTCAATCCCGCGTACCTGATGCCGCTGGTGGAAGTCAGCCGCAGCGAAGCGACCTGCCCTCAGGTCGTCGAACGGCTGCTGCAACTGCTCAAGCGGATCGGCAAGGTGCCCGTGGTGTGCAATCCGGTGGCTGGCTACATCGTGCCGCGCATTCAGGCATTGGTGATGAACGAAGCCGCACGGATGGTGGAGGAGGGCGTGGCCAGCGCAGAAGATATCGACACCGCAGTGCGCGTCGGCTTCGGGCTGCGCTTCTCGGTGCTGGGCCTGCTTGAATTCATCGACTGGGGCGGCGGCGACATTTTGTACTACGCCTCGCGCTACCTGAGTGGAGCGCTGTCACCGCGCTTCGAATCGCCACAGGTGATCGCCGACAACATGCAAAACGGCCGCAATGGCTTGCGAGATGGCCAAGGTTTCTACGACTACCGTGACATGGACGTGGAAGCCTACAAGCAGCAGCGTCTTGGCGATTTTGTCCGCAAGCTGCAATTGTCGGGGTTGACGCCAGCGTTCGATAGCGCCTTGAAGCAGGCCTGAGCCTCAGGGCCCGGATGCCGGGCCCTGACTACACGAGGTTGCAGCGGGGGCCTTCGCCCGCTCTCAGTCGATCCAGTTGCGTGATCTGAGCAGGCCAGGCGCAGGCCTGATACCAGCAGGCGATCAATAATCCCAGAAGGCTGCAATCCAGCGGAAAGCATCACCGTCGATCGCCACTCGGCCGACCGAGGGGAAGGGCAGGTGAGTGGCGACGAACAGCTCGCCGCTCGCCGCCGCTTCCTGTAGCAGGCGGACTCGAACGCGGACCGATTCCTCGGGATCGTGTTCGAAGCCGTTGTGCCAGTCGGGATGGTCGAAGGCCACCGGGAACAGGGCGTCACCGGCGAAGGTCAGGCGCTCGCCGCCGGAGGTCACGTAGACCACGCAGTGCCCGGGCGTGTGGCCGCCGGTGAGTTTGGCGACCACGCCCGGTGCCACCTCATGCTCATCCTCGAAGATGTGCAGCTTGCTGTGGTACTGCTCCATGAACTGGTTGGCGGTTCTGCGCAGGACGTCCGGCACCGGTTGGGGCATCGAGGTCTGGGAGAAATCGGGGGTTGTCCAGAAGTCGACTTCGGTGGCCGTGACGTGGATGCGCACGTCGGGACGCAGGCGGTTCTTCACCTCATCGACGAGCAGCCCGCCGATATGGTCCATGTGCATGTGGGTGATCACCACGTCGGTGATGGACGCGAGGTCGATACCGGCGGCCTCCAGTCGCTTGGGGAACTGCCCGGCTCGCGGAAAACCGGGGAACTGGCCGCCCAACCCGGCGTCAACCAGGACGGTCTGCTCGCCGCTGCGTACCACCAGCACGTTCAGTGCCCAGTCGAACAGGTCCGGCCCGAGGTACATGTCCTTGAACCAGGCCGCGCGGGCAGCCGGGTCGGCGTTGGTGGACATGGTCTCGGTCGGCAGCGGCAGCACGCCATCGCTGACCACCAGAACGTCAATCTCGCCGAGCCGCAGTGCATAGCGCGAAGGCACCAGTTCCTCGGCATCCGCTTGCTGCCGGGTGAAGGATTTCAGAGGCATGGTCATGGTCGTTCTCCTATTGCTTGGGTCGAATACATCAGGCGAATGTCGCTCCCGCGACGGCAGGAAAATGGCGTGAGGTGTTCAGGCCACCGGGATCAGCGGGTCGGCTGCGGCCAGGGCGGTGCGCCGGTCGGCGGCCGGGGGGTAGATCCACAGGGTGTTGATCTGCGTCTTGAGTTCCTTGGCTTCTGCCTTCACCAGCTTCAGCTGCCGATCCCAACCTTCGGTGTACACCGCGCCCCAGGCACCCAGGTCCAGGCAGGTCACGTATTTGGGCTGGCGGTAGAGGGTCGGGGGCACGCCCAGCAGGTCGGCGGCGGCGTTGTTGCCGGCGTGGCGGCCCAGGCTGATCGCGTGCTGGCAGGACATCGCGGCGAAATTGCCGATATCGTCGGTGGCCGCGTAGGCCACGTCGCCTGCGGCGAACACGTTGTCCTGGCCACGGACCTTCAGGTTGCCGTCAACGTGCAGACGGCCCTGGCCATCGCGCTCGCCAGTGAGCTGTTCGGTGAGGGGACTTGCGCGGAAACCAACGGTCCAGATCACCGTGTGGCTCTCGATGTGTCGGCCGTCGGCAAGGGTTACGCCGTTGGCGTCTACCGAAGCGACCGTTGCGCCGGTGATCCACTCGATGCCCAGCGCTTCGGAGGCCTCGACGATGGAAGGACGAATGCCGTCGCCCATGGCGGCGGCGATGCGCTCACCGCGATCGACGATAATCACTCGTACGTCCTGGTCGGCACCCAGCACGGCGCGCAGGCGGGCCGGCATTTCGGTGGCTGTCTCGATGCCGGTGAAGCCGCCACCGGCGACCACTACCGTGTTGCGGGCGCGGCTGGCAGGTTGGTTGCCGAGCGACATCAGATGACGCTCCAGGCGAGCGGCAGACTCGATCTGGTCAACGTCGAAGGCGTGCTCGTTCAGGCCCGGCACCGGGGGACGTGACAAACGGCTGCCGGAGGCCAGCACCAGCCTGTCGTAGGGCAGTTCGGCAGGGCGGCCGGCCTCGTCGCGATAACCGACGCGTCTGGTCTGCTCGTCGATGCGTTCAGCGGTGCCTTTGACGAAGCGCACGTTCACCGCGTCGAGCAGGGCATCCAGCGGGGCGAACATGCTATGCACATCGGCTTCATAGAAGCGCGGGCGAATGCGCAGTTCGGCTTGCGGCGCCAGCAGGGTGATCTCCACATCCTGGCGGTCATGCATGTCCAGCAGGCGGGCGGCGCTCAAGGCACTCCACAGACCGCCGAACCCCGCGCCAATAACCAGAAGTTGCTGTTTCATGATGTGCTCCTGACTCGAATGAATGAAACCTGAAGCAGTGGCTTCAAGCTCGGCGTGACAATGAATGGCTGCCACGAAATACAAGCGGTGTTGTTCTGTTTCCAGTCGTCCGCTGTGGATTCATGCTATGGGAGCGAACTTCGGGGTGCACTTCTCCATCGGTGTGCGGGAATTACGCATCCGTTGAAGAAAGTTATACGAAGGTATCGGTCGGGAACCTGGCCAGGGTATTCAGTGCACTTGTCGCAAGGCGGCTTCGACACAAGCCAGCAACTGTTCGGCTGCGAACGGTTTGGGCAGGCAGGCGATCACCCCGGGCATGCCCGAAGTGATGCGCGGATTCTCGCCCGGGTAGGCGGTGATGAAGATCACCGGGATGTGCAGGTCGCGGGCGCGCAATGCCTCGTACAGCTCAACGCCACACATGCCGGGCATCTGGATATCGGAGATCAGGCAGTGGGCGTTCGCCGGACCGTCGGAGTCGAGGAACTCGCGGGCTCCGTCGTAGGTGCGCGCCTGGTAGCCAGAGGCACGGAGTAGGCCTTCCAGGGCAGTGCGAAGGGATTCGTCGTCGTCGACGACTGCAATGACAGCCCTGTTGCGGATTTCAGTCTGTTGCATCATGTGGGGCACTCGTGGCGGCGCCTGCCGTACTTGCAAGATACGCCGTCGCCTGAGTCGGAAAAGTATACCTAGGTATAAATGAACAAGACCTGAGTGTGGAAATCCTGACTGGAAGTCGGGTGCTCGTGAGAACTGTCGCGCAAAGTTCGAGAGGAGAATACGCAAGTATAAGTTCGAGCATCCAAGGGATGCTTTCATTGGCCTCATGTACTAAAGACTCGCCCGGCTTGCCTGAATACGCTGCAATCACATCGCAGACCCCGAACACATATTCGGATGCGACGAGGCGCTGTTCGAATCCAACTTCACCAGGCGGGTGGTCAAATGAACAGAAACGATCTGCGGCATGCCGACATCAATTTGCTGGTTGTCTTCGAAACCATGATGCGTGAGCGCAACGTCACCCGGGCGGGCGAACGCCTGTTCCTGGGTCAGACCACCGTCAGCAGCGCATTGGGGCGGCTTCGTTCCATGTTCGATGATCCGCTGTTCATCCGCACCGGGCGGGTGATGGAACCCACGGCCCGAGCCGAGGAAATCCACGCACGACTGGCGCCTGCGCTCGAAGGTATTGCCCTTGCCCTGAGTTGCAGCCAGGCGTTTGATCCGGGCACCAGCGAAGCATCCTTCCATGTCGGGCTCTCCGACGATGTCGAGTACGCGCTGCTGCCAGGCTTGATGAAACACCTGCGCATCGAAGCGCCCAACGTTACGCTGGTGGTCCATCGGGTGGATCAGTGGCAGCTGCCGCAGTTGCTGGTCAGCGGTGACATCTCCGTGGGCATCAGCCTGACCGGGGACCTGCCGGCGAGCTCCCGCTGCCGTCGTTTGCGGCCCATGCAGCCGATGTTGCTGCGTGCCGACTCGGCGGTCGGCCCCGTAACGCTGGAGGAGTTCTGCCGGCGCCCGCACGTGGTGGTCTCCACGCAGGGACATGTGACCGACGATGTCGACCGCGCCCTGGCTCGCCATGGTCGTCAGCGCCGTGTGGTGCTGACGGTCCCCCAATTCAGCGCTTTGCCCGCACTACTGGACAGCAGCGACCTGCTGGCCATCGTGCCTGACTATGTGGCCCAGGCGATGGTCCGCCTGGAAGGGATGCGTGTCGATTACGCGCCGCTGCCCCTGTCGAGCCCGGACCTGTCCATGGCCTGGCGTGGCGCCAGCCATGCGGACCCGCGCGAGCGCTGGTTGCGCGCCTGCTTCGCGCGCTATCTGGCGCAGCAGCCGGAGCGCCCGGTGGTGCTGGCCGTGGCCTGAGGGCGGGGCTTCAGCTTTCGCGGGTAAACCGGCTGCGGTACTCGCGCGGCGAAATCGTCAGGTGACGCTGGAAGGTGGTGCGCAGCCTTTCCTCGTCGGCGAATCCGCAGGCGCGGGCGATCTGCTCGATGTTGCGCGGCGAGGTCTCCAGCAGACGCTTCGCCGCCTCCAGGCGGAACAGTTCGATGGCCTTGGCGGGCGGGCGCCCGGTATGCCGCTTGTAGACCCGGGAGAAGTTACGCAGGCTCATCTTCGCCTGTTTCGCCAGGCGCTCCACGGTCAGCTTCGGATCGTCCAGGTTCTCGGCCAGCCACAGGTGCAATTCGTCGAATACCGAACTGTCCTGCGCCTGCATCTGCAACAGCGTGCTGTATTGCGCCTGTCCACCCGGACGCTTGAGGTACACCACCAGCTCGCGGGCCGCCTGCATGCTGACCTCGCGGCCGCAGTCAGCCTCCACCAGGGCCAGTGCCAGATCGATGCCGGCGGTCACGCCCGCCGAGGTCCATACCGCGCCCTGCTGGATGAAGATTGCGTCGGCGTCCACCTCCAGGGCGGGGAAGCGCTGTTGCAGCGCGTCGCACAAGGCCCAATGGGTGGCGGCGCGACAGCCATCGAGCAGGCCGGCCTTGGCCAGCAGGAAGGCGCCGCTGCAGACCGAGGCCACGCGGCGTGCGGCGGGCGCTTCGCGATGTAGCCACGCCACCAGCTCGACGTGGCTCTCCAGGGTCTGGCAGATATCGGGAGCACCGGGAACGACGAGGGTATCGATGGCTGCGAGATCGAGCTCGCCAAGCGAACAGGTGTCCACCGCCAGCCCCTCGACGGTGCTCACCAGGCCGCCATCGAGACTTGCCGTGCGCAACCGGTAGCCGGGCAACCCGCGCTGGGAGAGTGCCTTGCTGGCCGCCCAGAACACCGTCTGCGCGCCACTGAGATCGAGCAGGCCCATCTGCGGGTAGGCGACGAACACCACCTCGCGCGGGCCCGTCCAGGGCTGGTGGTGTGTCGAGTGGTGCAGGGTGGGGGCGTTTGTCATGGAATCCTGCCTGTTCGAATGGCGGCTGAACCAGGGCCTGCACGGGGAGTTTTCAAGCACACGCGGCTGGCCGTTTTTCAGGGTTTTCTGGCCTAACGCCGGCGTGCATGGGCATGCTAGCTTTGCTCGCAGCTCAAGTCGTTGCGCCACCGCGCGCATGCTGACGCCAACTCCCGAAAACACCGCCCCGGTTGCGGATGACCGTTTGGCTGGCGAATTGCTGCGGGTGTCATCATGGACTATCTTTTTTGACCTGCACACCGCCCATGATGCGGTCCCGCTAAGGAGGCAAGATGACTTCGTGGTCGAATCCCAACCCGCCGCAAAGCCCGCGGGGTCCCAAGGAACCGGTGGTCTATGTGGTCGATGACGATGAGTCCATGCGTCTTGCGCTCGATGGGTTGTTGCGCTCGATCGGTCTGCAGGTCCAGACCTTCGAATCCTCTCAGGATTTCCTCGCTTTTGCCAAACACGACGTGCCCGGTTGCCTGATCCTCGATGTGCGCCTGCGCGGCGAAAGCGGCCTGGCATTCCAGGAGCAGATGGAGAAGAGCGGCGTTCGCATTCCCATCGTGTTCATGACCGGCCATGGCGACATCGCCATGACGGTCAAGGCCATGAAGGCCGGCGCGGTGGACTTCCTGGCCAAACCGTTCCGTGATCAGGACATGCTTGACGCCGTCGCCAGTGCCCTGGCCCGTGACAGCGAGCGCCTGCTTGCCGAGCATTCAGGCGCGGCCCTGCGCACCGCCTTCAAGGCGCTGACTCAAAGAGAACGCGAGGTCTTGCGCTTCGTGGTGGCGGGGTTGATGAACAAGCAGATCGCGGCGGAGCTCAACCTGAGCGAAGTGACCGTGAAGGTCCACCGCGGCCAGGTGATGAAGAAGCTGGGCGCACGTTCTGTTGCCGAGCTCGTGCGCATGGCCGAAACGCTGGGCGTCGAACCTGCGCGCCGGGCAACCTGAGCGGGGCCCGCGCCCAATAGCCAAACACGCCGCAGGCCACCCTTCCGAGCGGCACCAGAAACCTCCTGAACGGTGCCGTGCCGATGGCGAGCAGACAGCAGATCTTGTGGGACGATGGCGAGCGGGTGTTCTCCCGCGTTCAGCGCTTGGGGCAGGGCGGCGACAGTGAGTTGCTGGTGCAGCCGTCCGCTGAACAACCGCTGCCCGCGACCCTCGACCGACTGGCTCACGAATACAGCCTCAAGGATGACCTGGACAGCACCTGGGCCCTGCGGCCACAGGCGCTGACGCGCGAAGGCGGGCAGACGCGCCTACTGCTCGACGACCCGGGCGGCGAACCACTGTCGCACCTGCTGCTGACCCCTCTGGAGGTAGAGCCCTGTCTGCGCCTGGCCATCAGCATCGCCGAAGCGCTGCGCCACTTGCACCAGCGTGGCCTGGTGCACAAGGATCTCAAGCCCAATCACATCCTGGTCAATTGCCGCGACGGCCAGACACGGCTGACCGGTTTCGGCCTGACTTCCCGGTTGCCACGCGAACGACAGGCACCCGAGCCGCCGGAGACCATTGCCGGCACCCTGGCGTATATGGCGCCCGAGCAGACCGGGCGGATGAATCGCTCCATCGACTCGCGCAGCGATCTCTACGCCTTTGGCATCACGCTCTACCAGATGCTCACTGGCGTCCTGCCGTTCAGCGCCAATGACCCGATGGAGTGGGTGCACTGCCACATCGCGCGCAAGCCGCTGCCACCCTGCGAGCGGGTGTCCGGTGTGCCGTTCATGCTGTCGCAAGTCGTCATGAAGCTGTTGGCCAAGACTGCCGAGGAGCGTTACCAGAGCGCCGCGGGGGTCGAGCACGACCTTCGCCGGTGCGTGGCCGACTGGCAGCGCGATGGGCGCATCGAAGCATTTTCGCTGGACGAGCAGGGCGCGACTGACAGGTTGCTGGTCCCCGAAAAACTCTACGGTCGCGAGCGCGAGGTGCAAATCCTGGTCGAGGCCTTCTCGCGCATCGTCAATAGCAGCGCTCCGGAGCTGGTGCTGGTGTCCGGGTACTCCGGAATCGGCAAGTCCTCGGTGGTCAACGAACTGCACAAGGTACTGGTGCCGCCACGCGGGCTGTTTGCGTCCGGCAAGTTCGACCAGTACAAGCGCGACATCCCCTACTCGACGCTGGTGCAGGCCTTCCAGGGTCTGGTCCGCACGCTGCTGGGCAAGAGCGACGAGGTGCTGGCTGACTGGCGCAGCACATTGCTGGAGGCGCTGGACCCCAACGCCCGGCTGATGACCGACCTGATTCCGGAGCTGAAGCTGATCATCGGCGAGCCGGCGCCGGTGCCGGAGCTGGAACCGCAACAGGCGCAGCGGCGTTTCCTGCTGGTGTTTCGCCGATTCATCGGTGTGTTCGCCCGCGCGGATCACCCCCTGGCGCTGTTCCTCGACGACCTGCAATGGCTGGATGCGGCGACCCTCGACCTGCTCGAAGACCTGCTGACCCATTCGGAACTGCGCCACCTGATGCTGGTGGGCGCGTACCGAGACAACGAGGTGGATGCCAGCCATCCGCTGACCCGCAAGCTCCAGTCCATTCGCCATGCCGGCGTGCGCGTCGATGAGATCAGGTTGGTACCGCTGGCCAGGGCGCACATCGAACAACTGATCGCCGAGGCGCTGCGATGCCCTCCACCCGGCGTCGTGGCCCTGGCCCGGCTGGTGCAGGACAAGACTGGCGGCAACCCGTTCTTCGTCATCCAGTTTCTTCAGGCCCTGGCCGAGGAGGAGCTGCTGAGCTACGACCATACGGTGCGCCGGTGGCGCTGGGAACCGGAGCGCATCCACGCCAAGGGGTACACCGACAACGTCGTCGATCTCATGGTCGGCAAGCTCGCGCGCCTGCCAGCGGAGACCCGGCAGGCGCTTCAGCAGCTGGCGTGCCTGGGCAGCGTGGCGCAGATCGACACCCTGGCTACCGTGCTGGACCTGACGCCGGTTCGGGTCCATGCGGTGCTGTGGGCGGCGGTGCGCCAGGAGTTGGTCGTGCAACTGGAGGGTGCCTGTGCGTTCGCCCACGACCGCATCCATGAAGCCGCCTATTCGCTGATCGCTGACACTTCCAGGGCCGAGGCGCACTTGCGGATCGGCCGGATTCTGGCGGCGCAGACGCCAACGGAGCGGCGCGAGGAAGCCATCTTCGAGATCGTCGGCCAACTGAACCGTGGCGCCAGTCTGATGAACGCGCGCGGTGAGCGTGAGCAACTGGCCGAGTTCAACCTGCTGGCCGGCCAGCGCGCCAAGGCTTCCACTGCCTATGCCTCGGCGCTGGCTTACCTGGGAGCCGGCGCGGAGTTGCTCGACGAGGATTGCTGGGAGCGCCGCCACGAACTGCGCTTCGCCCTGGAACTCAACCGCGCGGAGTGCGAGTTCCTGACCGGTCAACTGGCGCTGGCCGACGAGCGCCTCACCGCGTTGGCGGAGCGCGCCACGACCACGGTGCATCGCGCGGCGGTGGCCTGCCTGCAAATGGACGTCTGCCTGCTGCTCGATCGCAGTGACCGGGCGGTAGGTGTGTGCCTGGCGTATTTGCGCCAGGTCGGTATCGAGTGGTCATCCCACCCGGACGACGAGGAGGTGCGCCGCGAGTACGAGCAGATCTGGATACAGCTGGGCGAACGGAGCATCGAGCAGCTCATCGATCTGCCGCTGATGGAGGACGCCGCCTCGCTGGTCACCCTCGACGCCTTGAGCAAGCTGTTCGCACCGGCTCTGCAGACTGACGCCAACCTGGCCTGCCTGACCATCTGCAAGGCGGTCAGTCTAAGTATGGAGCGCGGTAACTGCGACGCTTCCTGCGTGCTTTATGCCAACGTCGGGCGGGTGGCCGGTCGGCGCTTCGGCGACTATCAGGCGGGCTACCGATTCGGTCGTCTGGGCTGCGAATTGGTCGACCGGCGTGGCCTGACACGATTCGAGGCGAGCACCTACCTGTGTTTCTCGATGTTCGTTGCGCGCTGGATGAGACCGGTGCGCGAGTCTCGGGAATTGCTGCATCGCGCCTTCGTCGCAGCCAACCGCGTCGGCGACCTGCCGTATGGCGCCTATGCCGGCAATGGTCTGATCTCCGACCTCCTGTTCATCGGCGAACCGCTGCAGGAAGTACAGGGTGAAGCCGAGCAAGGTCTCGCCTACGCGCAGAAGGTGCACTTCGGTCTGGTCATCGACTTTATCAGCACCCAGCTGGCGTTGATTCGCATGCTGCGGGGACAGACCCCGGTGTTTGGCTGCTTCGATGATGGCCAGTTCGATGAAGCGCGCTTCGAGGCGCACCTGGGCAGCACGCCGGACCTGGCGCTGGCGGCGTGCAAGTACTGGGTGCGCAAACTGCAGGCACGCTACCTGGCCGGCGATTACGCAGTAGCGGCAGACTGCGCGGCGCAGGCCAAGGCGCTGATGTGGATCGCTTCGTCATTCCTCGAGGAAGCCGAGTATCACTTCTACGCGGCACTGACCCTGGCCGCCCGTTTTGATCCCGACTCCACCGGGGAGCCGGCTGCGCAACGGCAGGCTTTGGCCGAACACCATGGCCTGCTGCAAGTCTGGGCGCAGCAGTGCGCGGAAACCTTCGCTTGCCGGGTTGCACTGGTGGGCGCCGAAATCGCACGCATCGAGGGACGTCTGGTCGAGGCGCAAATGCTCTACGAGCAGTCCATTCAGTTGGCGCAGGATAGCGGCTTCGTGCATCTGGAAGCGCTGGCCAACGAACTCGCGGCGCGCTTCTACGGCGCGCGCGGCCTCGGCAAGATCGCCCGGCTGTACCTGCAGGATGCTCGCTATGGCTACCTGCGCTGGGGCGCCGACGGCAAGGTCCGGCAGTTGGAGGGGCGCCACCGGCACCTGCGCAACGAGGAGCCGGCACCCGGCCCGACCACTACCATCGCTACTCCGGTGGAGCACCTGGACCTGGCCACGGTGCTCAAGGTTTCCCAGGCGGCCTCGGGAGAGATCGTCCTCGAAAAGTTGATCGACATGGTCATGCGCACGGCCATCGAGCAGGCCGGCGCAGAGCGTGGCTTGCTCATTCTCGCCGAGGCCGGCGAACCGCGCATCGCGGCGGAAGCCGACACCGGTAATGGCACCACACAGCTACGCGACGGGCCGGTGAGCGCGGCCGCGCTGGCGGAGTCGGTGCTCTACCAGGTGCTGCGAACCGGGGAGAACCTGTGCCTGGAGGATGCCTCGACCGACCCTGCGTTCGCCGCCGACCCCTACATTCACCAGCGCGGGGCGCGGTCGATCCTGTGCCTGCCGCTGATGAATCAGGCCAAGCTCACCGGCGCGCTCTACCTGGAGAACAACCTCGTGGCCGGCGCGTTCAGCCCGGCACGAATCGCCGTTTTGCGGCTGCTGGCGTCGCAGGCGGCGATCTCGCTGGAGAACGCGCGCCTGTACCGCGATGTGGCCGAACGCGAGGCGAAGATCCGCCGACTGGTGGACGCCAATATCATCGGCATCATCGTCTGGAGTACCAATGGCGAGATCATCGAGGCCAACGATGCCTTCCTGCGCATGGTTGGCTACGAGCGCGACGACCTGGTTTCCGGGCGTGTACGCTGGCACGACATGACCCCGCCGGAGCGGCGCGCGGAAAGCGAAGAGGCCCTCGCCACGGCCGTGCGCACCGGCCGTGCACGACCCTTCGAAAAGGAATACATCCGCAAGGACGGCTGCCGCCTGCCGGTGATCGTCGGCCTGGCTGCCTTCGAGGCCAGCGTGCAGGAAGGGGTGGCCTTCGTGCTCGACCTGACCGAACGCAAGCAGGCCGAGGAGCAGGTCCGCGATGGCGAACGGCGTTACCGCGAGGTGCAGACGGAACTGGCCCATGCCAACCGTGTGGCCACCATGGGGCAACTGGCGGCGTCCATCGCCCACGAAGTGAACCAGCCGATCGCCGCCACGGTGACCAATGCCAACGCCGCCTTGCGCTGGCTGGACGCGCAACCGCCGGAACTGGGCGAGGTGGGCCAGGGGCTGGGGCGCATCATCAAGGATGCCAATCGTGCGGCGGATGTGCTGGGGCGCATCCGTGAGCTGATCCGCAAGACGCCGCCGCAGAAGCAGCCGGTGGACGTCAACGCGGCGGTGCGCGAAATGGTCGAGTTCACCCGCTGCGAAGCCGTCAAGCATGGCGCTGTGGTGCGTACTCGGCTCGCCGACGGTTTGCCGCAGGTGAATGCAGACCGGGTGGAGCTGCAGCAGGTGCTGCTCAACCTGATCATCAATGCCCTCGAGGCCATGTGCGGCGTGCCCGATGGGGAGCGCCACCTGCTCATCAGCACCGGGCACGAGCCGGACGGGATGCGGGTGACGGTCGGCGACAGCGGGCCAGGGTTCGCCGCGGAGAGCGCCGAGCGGGTCTTCGCGCCGTTCTACACCACCAAGGCCACCGGCCTGGGCATGGGCTTGTCGATCTGCCGTTCGATCATCGATACCCACGGCGGTCGCCTGTGGGCCAACGCGAACCTGCCGCGTGGTGCGCTGGTGCAGTTCACACTGCCGGCGCATCCCGCAACGGGCGCGGCGCTTGAGCTTGAGCTTGAGTGAAGTGATTCGGGGGAAAAGGTCCGGAGCAGCAGCCTCCGGACCTTTTTGCCTGCAACTGCACTGCGTTACGTCGGTCGATCCATCAGCCCTGGATGAACGCCAGCAGGTCCGCATTGATGATGTCGGCATGGGTGGTGCACATGCCATGGGGCAGGCCCGGGTAGGTTTTCAGCGTTCCGTGCTTGAGCAGCTTGATGGTCAGCCGCGCCGAGTCGTCGATGGGGACGATCTGATCGTCTTCACCATGCAGGACCAGGGTTGGCACCTCGATCATCTTCAGATCCTCGGTGAAGTCGGTTTCCGAAAAGGCCTTGATGCAGTCGTATTGCGCCTTGGCGCCGCCACTCATGCCCTGGCGCCACCAGTTGTCGATCACCGCTTCGGAGACCTTGGCATCCGGTCGGTTGAAGCCGTAGAAGGGGCCGGCGGCCACGTCCCGGTAGAACTTCGCGCGGCTCGCCGCCAGCGCCTCGCGGAAGCCGTCGAACACTTTCAGTGGCAGGCCGCCCGGGTTCTTGTCCGTGCGCAGCATGATGGGCGGCACGGCACCGATCAGCACCGCCTTGGCGACACGACCACCGCCGCCATGGCGCGCGACGTAGCGGGCCGCTTCGCCGCCACCGGTGGAGTGGCCGATGTGCACGGCGCCCTTGAGGTCCAGGTGGGCTGCCAGCTCCGCAAAATCGGCGGCATAGGTGTCCATATCATTGCCCACGGCGGACTGGCTGGAGCGGCCATGACCACGCCGGTCGTGGGCGATCACGCGATAGCCCTTGCCGAGGAAGAACAGCATCTGGTTATCCCAGTCGTCGCCGGACAGCGGCCAGCCGTGATGGAACACGATGGGTTGGCCGGTGCCCCAGTCCTTGTAGAAAAGACGCGTGCCGTCCTTGAGCGTGAAGTATCCCGAGCCCTGATCCCGGCGGCGTGAACCGCCACTCGCCGGCGTTTGGGCTGTGCTCGATTGACCCGCCAGGGCAGGCACGGCTACTGCCAGCGCGGCAGCCGCCACGCCGGCGTTCATCAGGGCGCGGCGGGTGGTTCCTTTGGTTTCGTCGGTCATGGTGAATGCTCTCGTCTGGGTACCGCTGTTGCGGCGAATGAGGACCGGTACGACCGGTCTCGCGAAGTGCGCAAGGCTTTTCGCAATGAGGCCGAAGTACCGGTCCGCAAACCCTATTCCCAGGCCATAGTCCGCACCATCGTCCATGGGTATCGCGCAATCATACTTAGGTTTCGTGGATGGTCTGGAAGGTTGCACCATGGGATTGCCGCCGAGATCATCTACCCGCCAACAGTTCCATCAGCGGCCCGGAGCTTGTCGACAGACTGGCAGAAATATGATCATCCGCGCGGCTATCGGTCCAGAAGAGGCGCCAGCAGTGCACACATGCCGCGCCAGTGCGAACCCTCCCAGTAAACCCGTTTGCAGGCGTCGCAGCGCAGGAAGTGTGAATAGAGGGCGCCAACGCGTGGCGGCACCTGCGGCCGAGCCAGTTCCGGGCTGATCTCTTGCAGCGGCAGGTTGCAATGAAGGCACAAGCTGAATGGCCGTGCGCTACGCGCCAGGTCGAGGCGCTCGTACAGTTCGCGCAGCTGCAGTGACGGTTTCAGGGCATGCACATAACAGCCATGGCTGATGATCCGGCGCTTGAGCAGTTCGCGGTCGCGGGTTAGCACAATGCGTCCT
Source organism: Pseudomonas sp. GW821-FHT07G06 (assembly GCF_058986625.1). Lineage (NCBI taxonomy): Bacteria > Pseudomonadati > Pseudomonadota > Gammaproteobacteria > Pseudomonadales > Pseudomonadaceae > Pseudomonas > Pseudomonas sp. GW821-FHT07G06. The sequence continues at coordinate 17,564 of NZ_JBYSVW010000021.1, read as the reverse complement.
TGCTGCGCAGCGATCTCGGCGATCTGGCCATCCTCGAAGCCATTGTCATAGAGGGTGTCGAAGCCGCTCATGCGCAGCAGGCTGGCCAGCCCGCCAAGGTGCGCATCAGCGACGAAGCGCAGCACCCGTAAAGGTTGCGTACGAACCTTGAGCAGCGGGCTGATGTCCAGCGCTTCGAACTTTGGATACACCGCCAGCCGGTCACTGTCGAGGATCACCCGCTCGAAGCCCACCGACTCGCCGTTGAGCAGCACCAGCTCGACCTCGGTGTGCGGTACCCCGAGCGCCTCGATCATGTGCTTGACCGTCGCCCCTCGCGCGCATTTGCAAGTGAAGGATTGCCGCCGCCGTTCGGCCGGCAGGAAATCGTTGAGCTCCTCGTAGAAGCGAAAGGTTGCACTGGTCATGCTGAACAGTATGGCAGGGCTGCAGGGTGAGCGAGTCCGGTCCGGACATTTTCTCCGGCTGTTCCCATGCCATGGAGCTTCGATGCAGGATGTACTGCTTGAAATTGTTATCCAGGTCAGTCGATGGGCAGCGATATGCTCAATCTCGTTCCTTTGTCCGGTGCGCTGTCGATCTTGAACTCCCCACCCAGCATGCTGATGCGTTCCTTCATGCCCACCAGCCCGAACGAGTTCAGTTTTTTGCGATCCGTCATGCCTACGCCGTTGTCCTTGATCTGCAGGTAAAGCCGGCGACCCTCCCTGGAGAGTTCGATGTGCACCTGTGTCGCTTGCGCGTGCCGGGCAATGTTCGACAGTGATTCCTGCACGATGCGGAACAGCGTCGTGGCGGATTTTTCATTCAGGTCGCAACGGAAATTTTCGTCTTTCGCCGACATCGTGCAATCGATTGCGCTGCGCTGCCGGAACTCTTCAAGTTGCCACTCGATCGCGGCCTGCAATCCCAGGTCGAGTACGGGCGGCCGAAGATCATTGATGATACTGCGCACACTGCGGATGGCTGTATCGAGGTGATTCAGCGCATCGCTGGCCTTTTCGTTCAGCCTGGGGTGCATGGCACCGGTGCGCGCCTGCAGCATGGAGACATCGATGCGCAACGCCAGCAGACTCTGTCCCAGCTCGTCGTGGATGTCGCGAGCGATGCGCTTTCGCTCCTCTTCCTTGAGGTGCTCCTGATAGGAGGCCAGTTCACGCAGCTGCCGCTTCGATTGCAGCAATTCTTCGGTCTGCATCGTCAGTTTGCGCTGCAAGTAGAACAGGTCGACAAACACCTGGATCTTGGCGCGAAGCACTTCGGCCACTATCGGCGAGAAGATGTAATCCACGGCGCCGGACGTATAACCGCGGAATCGCTCGGAATCCGTGTCGGCCTCCGCGGTGACGAAGATAATGGGCGTATGGGCCGACTTCGGGCGGCCGTGAATGAGTGCAGCGGTTTCGAAACCGTCCATCGCCGGCATTTTCACGTCGAGCAGAATGACGGCGAAGTCGCGCTGCAATAGCAGGCGCAGCGCCTCGCGTCCGGACGTCGCGGTGGCGACATCGAGGCCCATGTCGGTAATCACCGCGGCGAGCGCCGTGAGCTTGGCGGGATTGTCATCCACCAGCAACACGGAGGCTGGCACGCCATCAGGCGGGGCAGGGTGCCGCACCTGGGCGCGCTCTTTGAATACCGGAGGTTCCTTCATCGATAGAGCCATTTGCGCATCAGCGACAGCAACTGGTCGGTATCCACCGGCTTGCTGACGTAGTCCGAGGCGCCTGCCTCGATGCACTTTTCACGGTCGCCCATCATCGCCTTGGCCGTCAGCGCAATCATGGGCAGGGTTTCAAATCGTTTGAAGGTACGGATCTGACGCATGGTTTCAAAGCCATCCATCTCGGGCATCATGATGTCCATCAGCACGATGTCGGTATCGGGTTGCTGCTGCAGCAAGTCTATGGCGGTTCGGCCGTTTTCGGCCGTGGCCACCTGCATGTTGTTGCTCTCGAGCACGCTGGTCAGGGCAAAGATATTGCGCACGTCGTCGTCGACCACCAGGGCCTTTTTACCCTCGAGGCTGTCCGAGCCCTCATAGAGTTTTTCCAGCATCCTGCGCTGGGTCTGCGACAGCCTGTCGACGACACGGTGTAGAAACAGTGCGGTTTCGTCGAGTATGCGCTCGGGAGACTGAACGGCCTTGATCACGCCCTTGCCCAGCAGTGTCCTGAAACGCTCGTGTTGTGGCTTGGTCAGTGTCTGTGCACCATAGACAACGATCGGCAGTTCACGCATGGCCTGGTCTTCCTGCAACGTCTCGAGGAGCTTGATGCCGGATGCGTCGGGCAGTTCGAGATGGATTGCCATGCAGTCGTAGCGTTTCTTTGCCAGTTTCTTCAAGGCTTCAGCGCCGCTGGCGGTCGTTTCGATCTTCACGTCGGTATTGCCGAGTAGATCGAGGATGCGGTCGCGGTTCGCTTCGTCGCCGTCGATCAGCAGCAGACTCCTGGTATTGCGCCCTGCGTAAGCCACGATGCCGACCAGCGCATGTTGAATCTCGTCGGCTGTGACCGGCTTGAGCAGATAGTCGAAAGCGCCATAGCGCAGCCCGCGTGTGCGGTCGTCAGCGTTCGAGATGATCTGGACCGGGATGTGACGCGTGGCGAAATTTCGCTTCAACTGCTCGAGCAGCGACCAGCCATCGATGTCCGTCAGGCCCGGGTCCAGCGTGATCGCGGCGGGTTTGAAACGCTCGACCAGCTCCAGTGCATCCGCACCACGGGCCGTGACGATAGCCCTGAACCCCTTCTGGTGCGCGGCCTCGAGCAGGATGCCGGCGAATCGGGCGTCGCCCTCGAGCATCAGCAGCACCTGGTCGCCGGGTTGGACCGACTCGCGGTCGTCGAGTATCTGTGCAGTCGGGCCTGACATGAGGTCACGCCTGACCTGGCCAGGTACCGTCTCTGTCACTGATTCATCCAGCATCTGACGCTGGGCATCCTGTGTACGCAAGGGCACGTACAGCGCGAAAGTACTGCCCTTGCCGATCTCGCCGGGGATCAGTCGCAGCTCACCGCCCAGCCGGTGTGCGAGCTCGCGGCTGATCGACAGGCCGAGGCCGGTGCCGCCGTATTTTCGTGAGGTTCCGGTATCGGCTTGCTGGAACGCCTCGAAGATCAGCTTCTGCTTGCCGGCCGATACGCCAATGCCGGTGTCGGTGACCACGAAGGCGACCACCGCATCGGCGCGATTCAGTTCGCTGTGATCCACACTCCACCCGGACACAACGGGCGTGATGCTGATCTTGACGCTGCCTTGTTCCGTGAACTTGAAGGCGTTGGACAGCAGGTTCTTGACCACCTGCAGCAGGCGCTTTTCGTCGGTCCACAAGGCGGGGGGCAGGGTAGGTGCCAGTTCGATCGTGAAGGTCAGGCCCCGGCTTTCGGCGACCGGCCGGAAGGTGCGTTCGATCTGGTCGTGCAGATCGGCGAACAGTGCTTCATTCAGGTCCAGTGTGACCGTACCCGACTCGATCTTGGACAGGTAGAGAATCTCGTCGATCAGCTCCAGCAGGTCTTTGCCCGCGCTGCGGATGGTCTTGGCATATTCGACCTGCCTGGGGGTGAGATTGTGTTCCGCGTTGTCGCTGAGCTGCCGGGCCAGGATCAGCAAGCTGTTCAATGGCGTTCTGAGCTCATGGGACATGCTGGAGAGGAATTCGGACTTGTACTTCGAGGTCAGCGTCAGCTGCTCCGCCTTCTCCTCCAGCGACAGCTTGGTGATTTCGACTTCGCGGTTCTTGCGCTCGACTTCGGCTTTCTGCTCCGCCAGCAGTCCGGCCTTGTCCTCCAGTTCCTCGTTGGTCTGTCTCAATTCCTCCTGTTGCCTTTGCAGTTCGTGCGCCAGCGATTGCGACTGCTTGAGCAGTTCTTCGGTGCGCATATTGGCTTCGATCGTGTTGAGCACGATACCGATCGATTCGGCCAGTTGATCAAGGAAGGTTTGATGAATGATGCTGTAGCGCGTGAACGAAGCCATTTCGATGACGGCCTTGACCTTGTTCTCGAACAGGATCGGCAACACGATGATATTCAGCGGGGCGGCAGCACCCAGTCCCGATGAAATCGCGACGTAATCGGCCGGTACATCGGTCAGCAGGATGCGCCGCTTCTCGTAGGCGCATTGCCCGACCAGGCCCTCGCCGAGCCGCCACTCATCGTTCACGTTGATGTTGCCCTTGTACGCATAGGCGGACAGCAGCTTGAGTTTCGCCGGATCCGGCGGGTTCTCGTCCATCATGTAGAACACACCGTGCTGGGCGTTGATCAGCGGAGCCAGTTCAGACAGCACCATCTTGGAAACTGCCGCCAGATCGCGCTGGCCCTGCAGCAGCCGGTTGAATTTCGCCAGATTGCTCTTGAGCCAGTCCTGCTCCGCGTTTTGCCGTGTGGTTTCGCGCAGGTTGCGGATCATCTCGTTGACGTTGTCCTTGAGCTCCGCCACTTCACCCTTGGCTTCTACCTCCACGTAACGCGTCAGATCGCCCTTGGTCACGGCCGTCGCCACATCGGCAATTGCGCGCACCTGGTTGGTCAGGTTGGCCGCCAGACCGTTGACGTTGTCAGTCAGGTCGCGCCAGGTGCCGGCAGCACCCGGCACGTTGGCCTGGCCCCCCAGCTTGCCCTCGACGCCCACTTCACGCGCCACCGAGGTCACCTGGTCGGAGAACAGCGCCAGCGTATCGGTCATACCGTTGATGGTGTCGGCCAGTTCAGCGATCTCACCCTTGGCTTCCAGTGTCAGTTTCTTCTTCATGTCGCCGTTGGCCACGGCGGTCACCACTTTCGCGATGCCTCGCACCTGGCTGGTCAGGTTGGCCGCCATGAAGTTCACGTTCTCGGTCAGGTCCCTCCAGGTGCCGGACACGCCTTGTACCTGTGCCTGCCCCCCGAGCTTGCCTTCGGTGCCGACTTCGCGCGCCACCCGCGTCACTTCGGCGGCAAAGCTGTTGAGCTGGTCCACCATGGTGTTGATGGTGTTCTTCAGCTCCATGATTTCGCCCTTGGCTTCCACGGTGATCTTGCGTCCCAGGTTGCCTTTGGCCACCGCCGTCGTCACGTCGGCGATGTTGCGCACCTGATTGGTCAGGTTGGCCGCCATGCTGTTGACCGAGTCGGTCAAGTCTTTCCAGGTGCCACCGACGCCCGTCACCTTGGCCTGGCCGCCGAGTTTGCCGTCAGTCCCCACTTCGCGAGCCATGCGCGTCACTTCGTCGGCAAAGGTCGAGAGCTGGTCCACCATGGTGTTGATGGTTTCCTTGAGCTGGAGAATTTCACCTTTGGCTTCGGCGGTGATCTTGCGCGACAGGTCGCCGTTGGCCACCGCCGTCGTCACGTCGGCAATGTTGCGCACCTGGGTGGTCAGGTTGGCCGCCATGCCGTTGACCGAATTGGTCAAGTCCTTCCAGGTACCGGACACACCGGTCACTTCGGCCTGTCCGCCCAGTTTGCCTTCGGTACCGACTTCCAGCGCGACGCGGGTCACCTCCGAGGCGAAGCTGGAGAGCTGGTCGACCATCGTGTTGATGGTGTTTTTCAGTTCGAGAATCTCGCCCTTGGCTTCAACGGTAATTTTCTTGCCAAGGTCGCCGCGCGCCACCGCCGTTGTCACCTGTGCGAGGTTGCGCACCTGGGTGGTGAGGTTGGCCGCCATGCCATTCACCGATTCGGTCAGGTCGCGCCAGGTGCCTGATACGCCGCGCACTTCCGCCTGGCCTCCCAACTTGCCTTCGGTGCCGACTTCCAGCGCCACGCGGGTCACCTCCGCAGCGAAACTCGAAAGCTGGCCGACCATGGTGTTGATGGTGTTTTTCAGCTCGAGAATCTCACCCCTGGCTTCGACGGTAATCGTCTTGCCCAGATCGCCTTTGGCCACGGCAGTGGTCACGTAAGCGATGTTGCGCATCTGGGTGGTCAGGTTGGCGGCCATGTCGTTGACGGAGTCGGTCAGGTCTTTCCAGGTGCCGGACACCCCTTTGACATTGGCCTGCCCACCGAGAATCCCCTCAGTGCCGACTTCCCGCGCCACGCGGGTGACCTCGGAAGCGAAGGAACCCAGTCGCGTCACCATGGTGTTGACGATCTCGGCGGATTTGAGGAACTGGCCCCGCAGTTTCAGACCGTCGAGTACCGGCGGTACCTGCTGGCTCAGATTACCTTCGGCCACCGAACCGACCACGCGAATGATCTCGTTCATCGGGCTGATGAGGTCGCTGGTGAGCGCATTGCTGGAGTTGACGATCTTTTGCCACGAGCCTTTCATCATCGGCAATTGGATTCGCTCATCGACCTTGCCCTGCTTGCCGATCAGTTGCGCTACGCGTTCGAATTCGGTGGTGGTCTCGGCCGCCATGTCGATGATCTCGTTGAGCGTGTCGGCGATCTTGCCCGGCATGCCGGTCCAGTCTTCCGGCATGCGCGTGGTGAAGTCACCTTTGCGCAACGACTTCAGCGCTGCCAGCAATGTCTTCATGTCCAATACTGCGATCGGTGTCGTCACTGTGGCCATGTCTTTGTCCAGTCAGAATGATGCCGCGGGCAAGGCATCACCCCTTGCCGCAAGAGCCGGCAATGCAGTGTTTACCCTGTTGAAAACTGCGCGCTGGCTTACGAAATACTAGCAAGGTTGGTGCAATGCCCCGGATCCTGGGGGAAATTGTCATCTTGCAGTGCAATCCCGACCTGCTAACGTAGAGCCCGGCAGTAGATTCAATGGCTTGCTGGCCAATGGCCGCAGGGTTGGTGTGGGAATGCATGAGCGCGCGCCTCTGGGCCGGCGGGTTCAACATCATCTGTACATCGAGACACGATACGGCCAGGGCCTTGCGGGTGCGAATGGAAAAGATAGATGACTGACCGAAAAATCAGAGTCCTGCTGGTGGATGATCACAGCATCGTGCGTAGCGGCGTGCGACGCATGCTGGAGACTGCCGGCGAGATCGACGTAACGGGTGAAGCCGAGACGGCACAAGACGCCATGCTCCTGGTCCGCGAGCAGGATTTCGACGTGGCGCTGGTCGATATTCAGCTTCCCGACAAGAACGGCCTCGAGCTTCTCAAACTCATGCGTGCGCACAAGCCCAAGCTCGCCGTTCTGATGTTGAGCATGCATTCGGTCGAGGCCTATGCGTTACGTGCAATCAAGCACGGCGCAGCGGGATACCTCACCAAGGATATTTCCGCAGACACCCTGGTGACGGCAGTCCGCAAGGTGGCCGCAGGCGGCAAGCACGTCAGCCCTGAGCTGGCAGAAAAACTGGTCCACGCCATCGGCAGAGGCGACGAGGCCCCCCACGAAGCGCTATCCGACCGGGAGCTGGAAGTACTTAAGCTACTCGCTGCAGGCGAAAGAATTGTCCGTATCGCTCAGATACTGCATTTGAGTCCGAGTACCGTCACGACGTACCGGGCACGCATCCTGGAAAAAACCGGGATGGACAGCAATGCGAAACTGGCTCGCTATGCACTCGAAAACGGCCTGTTGACCTAGAGGTGACCACTTGTAGTGGAATCACTACAAGCTTTAGGTCGTTATCTCCACAAGGAACTCCTGCTAACGTCGATAGCGGGGGCTGTCCCAATCAAGCATAGTTACCCCTCGGAAAAATTTGGTCCGCTCTATGGAGTTGTCTTCGTCAACGAGTCAGAAAAGACTCCGGAATGGATATTCACAAGTTGAGCACTGAGTGCACGCTGCATTCATGTTGAATCAACGTTCAAACTGGAGGGCATCATGATGATAGGTTATGGGTTATGCGCATTACTGTGGGGTGTGGTGCTGCTGGAGGAGATCCAACTCATGCCCCGTCAGGAATGGAAAGAAGAGGGTCTGAAAAAGGTTCTATTGCTGCGCCGAACCAGAACACGCACTGGCTACTTTATTGCGTTGATCGCGGGCGCCATGTGCCTATACAGCGAAATCCTGGTGGCCCCGGTCGATCAGAGTGTTTTCAATCCGGAGCTGATACTTGCCGTATGTGGTGTTCTCTGGGGAGCTTATCTTTCCGTAGTCTGCATGAAGGGGAAGCGATAGAGGCCGCGGGATCTCGGTTAAACCGGTGTTAGCAGCACCGTTTTCGAACTGCTAACAGCAGGCTCTATTGGCTAAAGCTGAACTTCCTTGTTCAGCCTGGCTTCACCATCCAGCGAGAGCGGCGTTTCCTGGAGTCTTGAAGCCTTGCTTCATACGCGCTTCGGTGTCTCTGTCTTTTGCCCAGGCAGTGAGCAGGACCATCATCCCGAAACCGCCGACGATGAGAACCGGATAGGCTGCCAGCAACTCGACCAGCGAGTATTTCCAGGCCAGCGGACGACCGACGCCGAGCATGGCGGCATAGAACCAGGACACGGCAGAGAGGGCACCGGAGAACAGCGCCAGCATGCGCAGGCTGAAGGACAGTTTGAGTAACGAACCGGCTTTTTTCAGTGCCGGCAATACAGCGCTATGCAACAGGTAACCGTTAAAGGTCAACAGCACAACGATGCCGATTTTGGCTTGCAGTTTTGGATTGAGGAAATACTCCATCCCTTTACCGGCATAATCGATCCCGACGATACCAATGCCAGTAATCCAGAGCGCTACAAGTGCAAGCGATACGGTTTTTTGAAGGCTTTCCATGTGCGCGTCATCTTGATGACCTGACGCATCCCCCTTCAGGAGTTGCTTGACCATTGCAATGTCACTGGTCAAGACCAGCCCGATTGCCACGCAACAGGCGATGAGATGAAAATATACAACGCCCAAACGCACATATTCCACGGTGGACGAAGAAAACATACTAAGTTCCATGGTGACCTCTTTTATTCAATAGTGAATCAACTTGGCTCGCGGCACGGCTTGATTACCGTTGCTGACTGCCATTCAGATCCAGCCATTGTTATCAATTAATCCTGGGGCAATACGCCACCAAGATAATAGTGAGTTTCGCGAATGAACTTTCAGTCATTCGAATATGTCCATTTTCAGGTAACACAAAACCTCAATCGCACTGAGTGCACAGGAGGTTTAACTTCCGCTTCTGGGGCCGGCGAGGCCCGGAACCCGATCGACGTGCGGATCAGGCAATGCTGGTAGGGTCGGCGGCAGGGCTTCCACCCCATTCGAGGAAACGGATCTTGTGAATCTCGCCCTCGCTGTCTTCGTAGACCAGGGTCACCGGGACGACGCCGGTCTTGTCGGATGTATCGGTGCGCTGCAATACCCGTTTCACATCGATGTCCATACCGTAGTGGTATTCGACGGCTGAGACATGCGCACCGGGGTCTTGCAGGTTGTTCTGGTCAAAGACACTGGGTGCGAGACTGGAAATCACGGCACTAACGATCGTGGCCATGCTCATAAGGCTTTACCTCCACTGAAGTTCACTTGACAAGGACTTAATGTGACACGTCATGAAAGTGAAGTTCACTTAACCACGACGAACGTGCCCGTCTGAAAAGCCTGTAGTGGCTGCAAACTCTCTGCAATTCCCCGCGCTTGACGCCTCTCGACCATTCGTCCTAAAACCCCTGAATTTGTTGGTCAAAGCCCGTTTTTGAAGGAGGTCATAACATGTCATGACGGATTTTTTTTGCTCTTTCTCTTCTGTAGGAGCAGCCGGTCGACGTTGGTAGAAGCGCCGATGGAGGTCGTCACAGGTTGACGGACAGGCTCAGGGCGTGAGGGGGCAAGAAGATCAAAAGATCGCAGCCTTCGGCAGCTCCTACATTGACCGGGTACACCGCGAATATCGTGGACGGACAAAAATCCCTGTAGGAGCTGCCGGAGGCTGCGATCTTTTGATCTTGATCTTCAGCAGTCTCCAGATCGCAAAAGCAAAACCAAAAGATCGCAGCCTTCGGCAGCTCCTACAGATATTTCGTTATCCGTGTTCCCCCCCCGGGATTGCGTGATGAACCATTTTTAAGCAGGGTGAATCAGTGCCTTCAAGTCAGTCGGCCGAGTCCTTCGTGACAGGCACAATCGGCTGTGGATTCAGCCGGTAATCACCACAATCGATGCCCGGCGGTTGGCGGGGTGTCCGTCTAGCGCGCGGGCTGCAGCCATTAATTCCATTGGTTATGGAGGTCAGAAGCATTCGTTCTATTGCCCGTGGCATGGGTGGCTAATCTACGGAGGTTGAAGGAGGGCAACCTTCAGGAAGGTGCAGCCATATGGACGAAAATCCGATCGAAACCGACTATCTGGTCATTGGTGCTGGCGCGACGGCCATGGCCTTCGTCGATACGCTGCTCAAGGAAACGAATGCACGCATCGTGATGGTGGATCGACACGAACGAGCTGGCGGGCACTGGAATGATGCCTACCCGTTCGTGCGGTTACATCAGCCCTCGACCTGCTATGGCGTCAACTCACGGGAACTGGGCAGTGGTACGAAAGACACGACGGCACTGAACGAGGGCTTGTATGAGCTGGCCTCCGGCGCCGAGGTGGTGAGCTACTTCGATCAGGTGATGAATCAGCAGTTTCTGGCCTCAGGTCGAGTCCGTTTTTTCCCCATGTGCAACTACACCGGCGACCGCCTTGACGACCACCGGTTTACCTCGCTCGTCAGCGGCGCAGATCATCAGGTCCGGGTGTGCAAAAAGGTGGTGGACGCCACCCATGCCCAGACAGCGGTGCCCTCGACCCACCCGCCCAGGTACAGGGTGGAACCCGGCGTGCAATGCGTGCCACTGAACGACCTGCCGAAAATCCGCCACCCATACGCCAGCTACGTCGTGGTGGGAGCGGGCAAGACCGGGATCGACGCTTGCCTGTGGTTGCTGCAAAACGGTGTTGCGCCCGCAACAATCTGCTGGATCATGCCGAACGATCCGTGGTTGATCGATCGGGCCAACGTGCAACCCGGCCTCGACAGCTTCGAACAAACCATCGGCGGCCTCACGGCACAGTTCGAGGCCATCGCCGCCGCAGACTCGATCCCGGACCTGTTCTCCAGGCTTGAGGCGGCGGGCCAGCTCTTGCGCATAGATAAGTCCGTCGAACCCACTGCTTACCGCTGCGCCACCGTCACTCAAGCGGAGTTACGCGAGCTTCGACGCATCGACAACGTCGTGCGCCTGGGGAGGGTGCGCGTTATCGAGCCAACGCGCATTGCGCTCGAGCAGGGCAGCATTACCACGAGCCCACATGCTCTGCACATTGACTGCAGCGCCAGTGCCATCCCGACACTGCCTGACATGAAGGTGTTCGACGGCGGCAAGATCAACCTGTTGATGGTCAGCAGCTGCCAACCCGTGTTCAGCGCAGCCTTGATTGCCTATGTGGAGAGCCACCTGGTCGATCAAGCGCAAATGAACTCAATGTGCAGGATGGTCCCGCCGCCTCATGTCCCCACGGACTGGATCAGAATCTGGGCGGTCTACCTGGGTAACCAGCTACGCTGGGGAGAGCATGAAGGCTTGTCCCGCTGGATCAAGCAGTCGCGTTTGTTCTTCATGACGGCGGTGGTCAGGGGGCTGCAGGAAACCGACACCGAAAAACTGGCACAGCTGCATCGGCTCTCTGTCAGCAGGCAACAGGCGCTGGCGAGCTTGCCACGGTTGCTGGGGGCCATCGCTTGAATCGCAGGAAGCGCACATGAACGAGCCACACCTCGAACTGCTCGACATCAACGGCATCCGCATGCGGATAGCCACGCAAGGTAGCGGCCCGCTGGTCCTGCTGTGCCATGGTTTTCCGGAGCTGTGGTACTCGTGGCGCAACCAGCTTGCGGCGCTGGCGGCCGCCGGCTACAGGGCGGTAGCACCCGACATGCGCGGCTATGGCGGCACAGATGCGCCGGCCGAGCCCGACGCCTACACCACGCTCCACCTGGTAGGCGACATGGTCGAGTTGGTCAACGCACTCGGCGAGCAGCAAGCCGTGATCGTCGGCCATGACTGGGGCGCGCAGGTGGCCTGGAGCGCAGCATTGATGCGACCCGATCTGTTTCGCGCCGTGGTCGGCATGAGCGTTCCCTTCTCGCCGCCGGCGCGCGTGGAGCTCCTCAGCGCGCTGGTCTCGCGGGGTATCAGTGACTTCTACATCCAGTATTTCCAGGCGCCGGGTGTGGCCGAGACCGAGCTGGAAAGGGACGTCGAGTCGTCGATCCGGCGCATCTACTTCAATGGCTCGGGTGACGGGCCCGAGGGGCCGGTGTTCGGCCGGCTGCAGCCGGGGCAGGGCTTCCTGGGCGCGATGATCGAGCCCGAAACCCTGCCAGGCTGGCTAAGCCTGGAGGATATTGCCTACTACAGCCGTGAATTCACCCGCAGCGGATTTCGCGGCGGCTTGAACTGGTACCGCAACATGACGCGCTCATGGGCACTGCTGGCACCCTGGCGCGGTTGCATTATTCGGCAGCCGTCGATGTTCATAGCCGGGAGCCGCGACGGCGTGCTGAAGTTTCCGAGTTCCCCGCGGCAGATCGAAGCCTTCGCGCAGACACTGCCGGAACTGCGCGGGTGTCATATCCTCGAAGGTGCCGGCCACTGGGTACAGCAAGAGCGCGCGACAGAGGTCAATGAGCTGCTACTGGGCTTCCTGAAAAAACTATGAACGGATCGAAACCGGAGGGACCCATGATCAATTTCATCGCCACCGACGAGCCACCTGAAGCCGTTCGCCTGATGGTCAAGGTCTACGCCTGCTTGCTGCTCGCAGGGTTTGCGCTGGTTCCGGCCTATCTGATTGGCTACTTGTACTTTTTTCAGGACCCCACGCTTTTATTCGAGAATCACCTGTTCCATATCTTTGCGATCACGGCAGCCACCCTGGCCGGCCTGTTTGTTACTTACGTCACGTGGCGCTGTTATCAGTCATCGGGAGAGCCGCTGCTGCGATGGATGACGCTTGGATTTCTCGGCTTTGTAGTGATCTACGCGTTGCATGGTGCGTTCACCGGGCTTGCACACCACAATATCTGGCTCTTCCTGCTGTATGGACCGGCCTCTCGACTGGTCATGTCGATCTTGCTGTTAATCGGAATGCTGTCGTACCACCGCCCACCGGATGCCGCGGACCAACGAATGAAGGCCCGTCCGTGGTTGACCTGGATAGGACTGTTCCTGGTGGTTGACCTGGCAGTGGCGTACGTCGCGAATTCGTCGATCGCCGGCAATCTCGCGGTGCGCCTGTCGATGGAGGGGGGTGCCCTCGTTCTTTCCACATTGACCGTGACCATACTCCTGCTGCGCCGTATCCGTTCACCGCTGATGACCATTTTCATCATCTCGGTCACCGCGTTCGGGCTGTCCTCCCTTGCCTTCATCCTTGCACGTCCGTGGAACCATATGTGGTGGCTCGCCCACGCGATCTTCGCCGGTGGGTTCTTCATGTTGAGCTATGGGGTCGTGCAAGCGTTCCTCACCACGCGGTCGTTTTCCAGGATCTACAGCCAGGAAGAGTTGATGGTGCGTCTTGCCGAAGCGATGGCGTATGCCGAGAGCGCCCTGCAGGAACTCCAGCGCACCAATCAGGAACTCGGGCACCTGGCGGCGACCGATCCACTGACAGGCGCTGATAATCGGCGTCGGTTCATGGAGCGGGTCGAGGGCGAAATCGGCCGGACCAAACGCGGCGATGCGCCGTTCTCCGTGTTGGCACTGGATCTGGATAATTTCAAGTCCATCAACGATCGCTTCGGGCATCAGGTTGGCGACGACATCCTGAAGAGTTTCGTGGAGAAATGCCTCGATTCGATCCGGCCGTATGACGGTGTGGCCCGAGTGGGCGGAGAAGAATTCATGATACTGCTGCCTCAGACTTCACTTGAAGGCGCGCACGAAATCGCCGAGCGTCTGCGAAGCACCGTGGCCAATAGTTCTTTTCATGGCCTGCAGCGGTCAACCGTGGTCACAGTGAGCATCGGTGTATCGCAATCCGGTCGCGATGGCGACACCATCGAGGCCATTCTGCGTACAGCCGATCAACGCCTGTATCACGCTAAACACCAAGGCCGTAACCGTGTGGTCACTGCCTTCAAGACCAGCCTCCAGCCTCTGCCCTGACCATCGTCTCGAAGTCGCTGAAAGTGTCGGCACCGATACCCGGCTTTGCGCCACGGTATCGGCTGTCATTCGCAGGGTTCAGCCTGTTTCACCGGCATCATCCGATGACGTTTCGCCGCCCATACGACCCCGCCCACCAGCAGCATGATCGAGACCACTTCCATCAAGCCAGGCATGCGCTGGCTGAACAGAAAGCCGTATACGCAGGCAAACAGCGTTTCGAACACGATCATCTGGCCGCTCAACGACGCGGGCATTCGACGCGAGCAAGCATTCCAGAGCCCATTGGCCAGCCATGAACCACAGAGTGCCAGGAACAGGCAAACCCACAGGAAAGTCGTCCAGCGGCTGCTTTCAACCTCAGAGGGCACCAGGTTCGGGAACAGCATCAAGGCCGCGATGCCGAACACGATCGCCACGATGCCCGTCACGATGCCGGTCAGCGTCGACCACTCGCTGCTGTTGAAATGGCTTTGCTTGAGATAACGGGCGTTGTGGGTGGCGTACCACGACCAGCAGGCCACGGCACTGAACCCGCAGGCCAAGCCCAGCAACCGGGAAGACAGTGAGGTGCTCGCCGCCCCCGTGCCCGAATGTTCCAGGCTGACCGATACGATGCCCAGGAATACCATCAGCAGGGGGAGCTTGAGCCTGGTCAGGGGCAGGGACCCTGCATCGCTACGCCCCAGAAAGGTGATGGCGACCGGCATCATGCCGTTGATAAGGGCGGCCGCGGTCACCCCGCTCAGTTGTACGGAAGCACCCAGGAGCGCGTAGTTCAGGATATTGCCGGTCAGTGACAGGCGCAGCAGCATCCAGGCATCGTTGCGCGTCAAACGCGACAGCAGGCGGGACGCGATGGGCAGGGCCACGAGGAGCGAGATCATCCCGTACAGGGCAAACCGCACACTGCTGATCAGCACGGCATTGAATTCCGGCAGCAACGAAGGGCCGATAATCACGCCACCCCAGATGGCACCCGCCAATATCGCAAATACAACTCCACTGTTCATCATCTCGGCTCTGGCAGGCTGTTCAGCCGCATTCTAGCCATGGCAGGTAAGCGCCACCTGCGATATAAAGTTGGTCACCCATTCCGCAGGGGAATGTCTTGCGGCAATCGCCCGTCCCGGAGAACCGTCATTAACCGTTATCTGCGTACCTTGCCTCCATTGGAGACCCTGATCACGTTCGAGGCCGTGGGACGACACGCCAGCTTCACGGGCGCCGCCGGCGAACTGTTTCTGACCCAGAGCGCCGTGAGCAAACAGATGCGCCAGCTTGAGGACTGCATGGGCGTCCCGCTCTTCGAGCGCAAGCCACGAGGGGTCAAGTTGACCAGCGCAGGGGATGAACTGCTGATGACGGTCAACGTGCTCCTCACCACGATGTACCAAAGCGTCACGCGAATTCGCAACGTTCATCAGTCCAACGCCGTCTCGGTGCTGGCGACCCATGCCCTGGCCCAATTCTGGCTGTTCCCGAAACTGATCGAATTCAACAAGGCGTACCCCGACATCGCCGTACACGTTCACGCAATGAATGAGTTCGATGAGGCCAGCCTTAATGATTTCGACGTGGGCGTACTCTATGGTTCCGGCCAATGGCCCTCGCTGGACAGCGATTTCCTGCTGCCGGAAATCGTCTACGCCGTGGCTCATCCTTCACTGGATGTCTCGGGGGTCGAGACACTCGAACAATTGGCGCAAGCCAACCTGGTGCAGATAGACACCTGCGCCTGGCAGTGTCTGGACTGGCATCAATGGTTCGGCCACTTTGGTATCGACTTCGTCGCGCGGGACAAAGCCCCGGTCTTCAACCAGCTGACGTTGGCGTATCGGGCCGTTCAACAAGGCATGGGCATCGGCCTGGCCTGGTCGTTCATGGCGGATGAGGCGCTGGCCAAGGGAGAATTGCAGCGGGTGACGCCTTTCGAATGCGTGACGGGTAATGGCGAGTTCCTGGTATCGCTCAAACATCGCAAGCGTTCTGCCGCTGCCGAGATATTTCGCCAGTGGCTACTGGGGTCGATGGGTGACTGATGGCCGAATCAGCACCCTGGAAAAGTGGACATCAACATTCAGCCGCGCACGCTTGGCGATTACCCGGTCCTACAGACAGTACTGGCTGGTAGGCAGCACGTCGATCTTGTCGAAATCGAGGAATCGGCTGCAGCTGTCCATCATCGTCGCCAGGTTGCGCTGGAATTTCGCTTCGTCGCCCACTGCATCGAAAAAGGCCCGGGGATCGGTCATGGCAGCGGGTGGGAAACATTCTTCGACTATGGCATCGATCCTTGGCGCACCGTGCGTCAGCGCCAGCACCACCAGGTTTTGCACGTATTGGAAGTTGTCCTGGGTGTCTACGGCCACCTCAGTGTGATGGTTGCGCCAGATGTCCAGCCAGGCTTCGGGCGTCAGACGCGGAGGTCGGGTCAGCAGGGCCAACTGGGCGAACCCGTGAGTACGTTCACCGGGCGTTGAAGGGAAGCGAGTATTGGCGATGGCTACCGACTCGCATACCAGGTAGGCAGCCATGCGTGCCGTTGCGGCCGTGATGACGCCGTCGAAAGGACCACGAGCGGGCCCGTTGGCACTGTCCAGCCACAGCGACAGGCTGGCATCGGGCAGTGGTCGGTTGTTTTCCTGGCGCAGTCCGGCTGCGGGCTGCACATCGACATCGGAGAGGTTCAATTGCACGCCACAGGCACCGAGTGCCAGCAATTGCCCGGCGACTTCACTGCGCAGGCGATGGGTGAAGGTATCAGGACTGACTTGAGTATCACGCCACAGCAGATAGATGACTTTTTCCATAGCTATCAAGCGCCTCGTTGTGATTGATGGATGAAGCAACCGTGCAGACACGTGGGAAAATACTGGTGTCATGGTTGATCAAACTCAGCCCTCGGTAATACCTCAAACAGACTATTCAACAAAAAACAGGCGGGGAGATGCCAGCGCTTTGGGTTCGGGCTCACGCTCCACTGTCCGTTTCTGGCTGTGGAATCAACCGGCTGAGCAGCGACGCTGTCTTTCGCCCCCGAACCCAATGATAGAATCTCGTTTTGAAAAAGGAGTTTCATCTGTGGAGGCTGGAAAAAAGAGTTGCCCCTATTGCGCGGAAGTCATCATGGCTGAAGCCATTTTATGTAAACACTGCCAATCCGACCTCAGGCAAAAAATACGAATCCCACCCGGGTGGCCAATACCGTCAGAAAAGAAAATGGGCCGGGTCGGCAAGATCGTCGTCGGAATCACTGTCGCAATCACCTTGTACCTGGCGGTCGGCTTTTATGTCAGCAACACATTGCAAGACAGGGAAAGCATGCAGGCCCGTGATGCCGCCGAACAATGCCGCGAGGAAATAGAGAGCTACTCCGGCCCGGCAGTCGGAAAAAGCATCATCGCGGAGGTTTGTCGAAAGCTGGAGGACGGTTTCCGCAAGGGGTTGAGCCAGGTGCCATAAAAAAGGGACTTCCCGGAATCCCGGGGGAAAACAGATAATGTAGGAGCTGCCGAAGGCTGCGATCTTTTGATTTTGATTTTGCGATCTGGAGATTGCTGAAGA
>NZ_JBYSVW010000020.1:0-124366 GCF_058986625.1 Pseudomonas sp. GW821-FHT07G06 | reverse complement strand
GGCTCGCTCCCACAGGAGATCGCGTACCCCTTGTGGGAGCGAGCCTGCTCGCGAAAGCGGCAGAACAGTCTCCCCAGGGCTAACAGAATTCAGGAAAGGTGCTTTATGACCGCAGCCAATGTTTACCAACAACGCCCAACCTCCGGGGCCAAGGCCGAGTCGTCGTTGCATCATGCCGACCTCGCCAGCCTGGTGGGCAAGGGGCGCAAGAACGCCGGCGTGACCGTGCGCGAGAAAAAACTCCTCGGCCACCTGACCATTCGTGGCGATGGCCACGATGCCGCGTTTGCCGCCGGCGTGCACAAGGCCCTGGGCATTGAATTGCCGGGCGCGCTGAGTGTCATCGTCAAAGGCGAGACCAGTCTGCAGTGGATGGGCCCGGATGAGTGGCTGCTGATCGTGCCGACCGGTGAAGAACTGGCCGCCGAGCAGAAACTGCGCCAAGCACTGGGCGATCTGCACATTGCAATCGTCAACGTCAGCGGTGGCCAGCAACTCCTCGAACTGAGCGGCCCGAACGTGCGCCAGGTGCTGATGAAGTCCACCAGCTACGACGTGCACCCGAACAACTTTCCGGTGGGCAAAGCGGTCGGCACGGTGTTCGCCAAGTCGCAACTGATGATCCGTCACACCGCCGAAGACACCTGGGAACTGCTGATTCGTCGCAGCTTCTCGGACTACTGGTGGCTGTGGTTGCAGGATGCTTCTGCCGAGTATGGCCTCAGCGTCCAGGCCTGATCACCACCTTCCTCTGTGGGAGCGAGCCTGCTCGCGATGGACTTGAGAGCGACGCGTTAAATCAGGAAGTACGCGTCATCGTTGACGTCCATCGCGAGCAGGCTCGCTCCCACAGAGGGGTGCTTTGTTTACAGATCTCACAGGAGTCACCGCACCATGAGCCGCGCCCCAGACACATGGATTCTGACCGCCGACTGCCCCAGCGTCCTCGGCACCGTGGACGCGGTGACCCGCTTTCTGTTCGAGCAGGGCTGCTACGTCACCGAGCACCATTCCTTCGATGACCGGCTCTCGGGCCGTTTTTTCATTCGTGTGGAATTCCGTCAACCCGACGGCTTCGATGAGCAATCATTCCGCGCGGGGCTCGCCGAGCGCGGTGAAGCCTTCGGCATGATCTTCGAACTGACTGAACCGAACTACCGGCCGAAAGTGGTGATCATGGTTTCCAAGGCCGATCACTGCCTCAACGATTTGCTTTATCGCCAGCGCATCGGCCAATTGTCGATGGACGTTGCCGCGGTGGTCTCCAATCATCCGGATCTCAAACCACTGGCTGACTGGCACCAGATTCCGTACTACCACTTCCCGCTGGACCCGAACGACAAGCCGTCGCAAGAGCGTCAGGTGTGGCAGGTGATCGAAGAGTCCGGTGCCGAGCTGGTGATCCTTGCGCGCTACATGCAAGTGCTGTCGCCAGAGTTGTGCCGCAAGCTCGATGGCAAGGCGATCAACATCCACCACTCCCTGCTGCCGGGTTTCAAGGGTGCCAAGCCCTATCACCAGGCCTACAACAAGGGGGTGAAACTGGTGGGCGCCACGGCGCATTACATCAATAACGACCTTGATGAAGGCCCGATCATTGCCCAGGGCGTCGAGGCAGTGGACCACAGCCATTACCCGGAAGACTTGATCGCCAAGGGGCGGGATATCGAAGGGCTGACGCTGGCGCGGGCGGTGGGTTATCACATTGAGCGCCGCGTGTTTTTGAATGCCAACAGGACGGTGGTCCTGTAGCGATTTCGATATCGCCAAGATCGCAGCCTTCGGCAGCTCCTACAGGGGTATGCGGTCATTGTAGGAGCTGCCGAAGGCTGCGATCTTTTGATTTACCGAGCACTTAACGCGCTGCCTGCCTGGGCGACGCGGTTCCATAAAAACAACAGCGAGGTGAAAGCATGTCTGGCAATCGTGGTGTGGTGTATCTCGGCGCTGGCAAGGTCGAAGTACAGAAGATTGACTATCCGAAAATGCAGGACCCGCGCGGTCGCAAGATCGAGCACGGGGTCATTCTCAAAGTGGTTTCCACCAACATCTGTGGTTCCGACCAGCACATGGTGCGCGGGCGTACCACGGCGCAAACCGGCCTTGTGTTGGGCCACGAAATCACCGGCGAAGTGATCGAGAAGGGTAGCGACGTCGAGAACCTGAAAATCGGCGACCTGGTGTCCGTACCGTTCAACGTGGCTTGCGGGCGCTGCCGCTCCTGCAAGGAAATGCACACCGGCGTGTGCCTGAGCGTCAACCCGGCCCGCCCGGGCGGTGCTTACGGTTATGTCGACATGGGCGACTGGACCGGCGGCCAGGCGGAATACGCCATGGTGCCGTACGCCGACTTCAACCTGCTGAAACTGCCGGACCGCGACCGGGCGATGGAAAAAATCCGCGACCTGACCTGCCTCTCCGACATCCTGCCGACCGGCTATCACGGTGCTGTGACTGCCGGCGTTGGCCCAGGCAGCACTGTGTACATCGCTGGCGCCGGTCCGGTCGGTCTGGCGGCGGCGGCTTCGGCTCGCCTGTTGGGCGCGGCGGTGGTGATCATCGGTGACGTCAACACCGTTCGCCTGGCCCATGCCAAGGCCCAGGGCTTCGAGATCGCCGACCTGTCCCTGGACACGCCGCTGCACGAACAGATCGCCGCACTGCTGGGCGAACCGGAAGTGGATTGCGCCATCGACGCCGTCGGCTTCGAAGCCCGTGGCCATGGCCATGACGGTGTGAAACACGAAGCCCCGGCCACCGTGCTCAACTCGCTGATGGGCGTGGTGCGTGTGGCGGGCAAGATCGGCATTCCCGGCCTCTACGTGACCGAAGACCCGGGTGCTGTCGACGCTGCCGCGAAAATGGGCAGCCTGAGCATCCGTTTCGGGCTGGGCTGGGCCAAGTCCCACAGCTTCCATACCGGCCAGACCCCGGTAATGAAGTACAATCGCGCGCTCATGCAAGCGATCATGTGGGACCGTATCAACATCGCCGAAGTGGTGGGCGTTCAGGTGATCAGCCTGGATCAGGCTCCGCAGGGTTATGGCGAGTTTGATGCGGGCGTGCCGAAGAAGTTTGTGATTGATCCGCACAAGATGTTCAGCGCGGCGTAAGCGTCGGGTAAAAAAAAGGGCGACCGAGGTCGCCCTTTTTTGTGTTCAATGACCTGTTGGGGGCGTGGTCAGGAACTTGTAGTTGAATTCACATTCCTTTTGGACAAGTGAGTCGCATTGCGCAACGTAGTTGGCTTTATGGGAGGCGCCGACCTTTTCTTTAACAGGCTTCCACTTCGTTCCGTTGACGGGTGCCCACCCTACGAAGGAGTACAGTGTCATTCGGGCAAACGCGTTCCACTCGTCACCCTCGTAATCACAGGACACCACATCCCCGTTTCCTTCGGAGCTGACAGTCCGGTAGAGCGCACCGGTGAACACGAAGGTTTCAAGATCTCCTTCATCGGCATAGGGGTTTTCGCCTACCCACAGGCGGCCATTTGGGCCGGGGGCGGAATAGCTGTAGCCTTGCTCATCTTTCTTTTGTGTGATGCTTGAAGCTGACGGACACACAGCGATTGCCGCCAGGGCGTTAGTTGTGAATATCGACAGTAATATGGCGCTTGCCGAGAGTGTTTTTAGTATCATGATGTACTCCTCTACATGGATTTGAGTCGTCATGTTGGAGGATGGGAAATTCGATGTGTACTCTCATTAATGATAGTTTTATGCAGCGTTTCGATATGACGGACAGCGTAAAGGTCAGGGAAAGGAAAGGCGCAAGGCGCGCTCATGAGGCGCGCTTTGTTCGCGTCAAAGCGAAGCCAATGAACCTTGATAAAGGACGGGTCCAGTCGGTTGCCCGGTCGGCGAGCCGCCCTTCGGCTCAAGGCTGACCGCCAGCGCAATCGGCTTGCCGATCAGCGCTTTCTGCGCCTCGCTCAATTCGACCTTGCCTTTGCCGTTCGGCGGAATCACGCCGAGGGAAATCGGTTTGCCGTCCGCCGGTATCGCCCACAGTTCCAGGCTGCGATCCGGCCCGATTGCGGCCAAGGCCAGTGGCTCGACTTGCAGGTAATCCTCGTGGACTTGCACGCGCAACGCCGGTTGCGCGTCGGCGCTCACCAGCGTGGCGATGTAGCGGGCGTCGTCGGGGAGGTAGAGTACGCCGAGCGTCACTGCGATCAGCAGCGAGCAAACCGCTGCCGTCACTCGCAGCCAATTCCAGAACGGACGCTTCTCTGGTACGTGCAGCACTTGTGGTTCGATCCGCGCGGTAATGCCTTGCCAGACGCGATCCGGCACCGGCTGCTCCGGCAGGGCATCGGTCAGGCTGACCAGGCTTTCCTGCCACTGTGCCAGTTCTGCGCGCATGGCTGCATCTTCCAGCAACAGCTGTTCGAAACGCCGGCGCGCGGTGGCAGGCATCAGGCCAATGGCATAGTCGGCGGCGAGGGCGCGGCGCAGGGTCGGGGTTCGATAGTTCATGATTCAAGGCACCTGCGCAGGCGTTCCATGCCGCGGCGGATCCAGGACTTCACCGAACCCAGCGGCGCGGCCAGGTGTTCGGCCAGTTCGGAGCACGACAGTCCCTGGAAATAGGCGACGGTAATCGACTGGCGCTGCATGCCTTCGAGGCTGTCCAGGCAACGGTTCAAGGCGTTGGCTTCACGAGCACTGTCCAGTTGCTCGTGGGCCGATGGGCTTTCATCCACGAGCCTCTGTTCTTCGAGATCGCTCAATGGCCGATCGCGGTGTTTGCGCAACTGGTCGATGGCCTGATGACGGGTGATATTGATCATCCAGGTCAACGGCGCCGACAGATGCGCTTCGTAGCGTGATGCATTGTTCCAGATGCGCACGAAACTCTCTTGCAGCACCTCTTCGGCCAGGTCCGGACGGCCCATGAAGCGCAATGCTACCCCGTGCAGGCGCGGGCCGACGCTGCGGTACAGCGTCTCGAAGGCGCGGCGGTCGCCCAGTGAACACTGGGCCAGCAGTTGCCTGAGCTGATCGGCGTCGGCGATGGGAATGGCGGTTCTCCCGGAAAGCGGGGCAGGTGGCCGGTTGCAGGCAGAGGTTAGTTCACGGCGCGCAGTTGTTCCATTCACGGCGAACACCTCGGAAGGACCGCCGCCCCCGAGGCGCGAGGGCGGCGGCACGGCTCAGCTTTTTGGCATCAGCACTTTGTCGATGACCTGAATGACCCCGTTGGACTGGTACACGTCGTAGGTGGTGATGTCAGCGACGTCACCCTTTTCATCCTTGATGGTGATGTTGTGCGGACCGTTCATCATGGCCCACAGTTTGCCGCCGGCCACCGTGGTCAGTTCTGCCTTGCCGCCACCTGCCCTGATTTTCTCGGACAGGGTCTTCATGTCGAGTTTCCCGGCGACCACGTGGTAGGTGAGGATGTGGGTCAGCGTGGCCTTGTTGGCCGGTTTGAGCAGGGTGTCGACGGTGCCCGCGGGCAGGGCAGTGAAGGCCGAATTGACCGGGGCGAACACGGTGAACGGACCTTTGCCCTTGAGCGTGTCAACCAGGCCGGCGGCTTTTACAGCGGCGACCAGGGTGGTGTGATCGGCGGAGTTCACTGCGTTATCGACGATGTCCTTGCTCGGCAGCATGGTCTGGCCGCCGACCGTGACGGTGCCGTGGCCCATGTCCGCCGCTTGCACGGTGTTCAGGACGAGTCCGCCACCAAGGGCCAGGGTCAGCAGGCTGGCAATCAATGGTGTTTTGATCGAAGTGCGTTTCATGGTGATGATCCTTGTGATGAGAATCGGCCAGGGGTGTCTGTCCGTGCTTGATATACGCAGACAAGGTGGGATTGGATGCAGTGGACCGCTATTTGCCACGACACCGACCTTGTAGGAGCTGCCGGAGGCTGCGATCTTTTGATCCTGGCGATATTGAATTTGCCGAAGATCAAGATCAAAAGATCGCAGCCTCCGGCAGCTCCTACAGGGCCGGGAACAATCCTTGAGGGCGTCAGTCCAATGGACAGTTTTTCGCCGCCCATTGCCGGGCGGTGTTCATCGAGGATGTCTGAATGAAGATTTCACGCGGTTTTGCACTGGCATCACTCCTGACCCTGGCTGCCAGCCCGGCTTTTGCACAGTTCAACCTGAGTGATGCAGCCAATGTCATTGCCGGCATGAAGGGCGATGACGCGGCCGCGACCGCCGCACCGACGCCACAGACCGCCGATTTGCTGAGCACTCTCAGTGAATTGGACATCACCCCAGAGCAAGCCATCGGCGGCGCCGGGGCCATGCTGGGCCTGGCGAAGAACCAGTTGAGTTCGACCGACTACGCGCAATTGGCCAAAAGCGTGCCGGGCATCGACATGCTCTCGGGCGGCGGTGAGTTGGGCGCGCTGGCCGGCCTGCTCGGCTCCAGCGGCAAAGCGGCAGGGCTGGACAACGCCCTGGGCAACGTCAAGGACACCAACGACCTGAACAACGCCTTCAGCGCCCTGGGCATGGACAGCGGCATGATCGGCCAGTTTGCTCCGGTGCTCCTGCAGTACCTCGGTCAGCAGGGTGTCGGCGGTACGCTGCTGAGCAGCCTGGGCAACATCTGGGGCGCTGGCACCGGCACCGGTAGCTGATTCAGCTGCGCTCGGCGCGCAAGGCGTCGATGCGCCGGTCCTTCTCGATCCAGAGCTGGTTGACCCAGTTCTGGATCTTCTCGCGAAACACCGGATCGTTTTCGTAATCGCCCTGCCATAGCGCCGGGTCGAGGTCGCGGGTCTTGATGTCGATGATGACCCTTGGCAGATTGCCGCTGATCAGGTCCCAGAACCCCGGAATCTTCTGCTGCGGGTAAACCACCGTCACATCGAGAACGGCGTCCAGCTGTTCGCCCATTGCCGCCAGCACGAATGCCACGCCGCCAGCCTTGGGCTTGAGCAGGTGAGTGAATGGCGACTGCTGTTGAGCGCTTTTCGCTGCGGTGAAGCGCGTACCTTCCAGATAGTTGACCACCGTCACCGGCTGGCGCTTGAACAGCTCGCAGGCCTTTTTGGTGATCTCCAGATCCTTGCCCGCCAGCTCCGGGTGTTTGGCCAGGAACGCCTTGCTGTAGCGCTTCATGAACGGGTAGTCCAGCGCCCACCACGCCAGGCCCAGGAAGGGCACCCAGATCAGTTCTTTCTTGAGGAAGAATTTGAAGAACGGCGTGCGCCGGTTCAGCGTCTGGATCAGCGCCGGGATGTCGACCCAGGATTGATGGTTGCTGATCACCAGGTACGAGGTATCGCGGCGCAGATCTTCACCGCCACGGATGTCCCATTGGGTGGGGATGCAGACGCGGAAAATCAGCTTGTCGATTTCCGACCAGGTTTCGGCGATCCACATCACGGCCCAGGAGGCGTAATCGCGAAAGCGCCCGGGCAGGACCAGTTTGAGCAAGGCAAACACCATCAAGGGCCCGATCAGGACCAGGGTGTTGAGCAACAGCAGCAGTGTGACGAAACAGCCGGTGAGCAGGCGGCGCATAAAGAACTCTTGCAAGCGTTTGGGCGCGCCATGATAAGCAGCTTCAGGCGACAGGCCAAATCGCTATGACGAATGCTTCACCTGGGCGGCGGTAGACTGGATACCCTCGTCCCTGTAGGAGCTGCCGAAGGCTGCGATCTTTTGACTTTGTTTTGAAGATCAAAAGATCGCAGCCTTCGGCAGCTCCTACAGGGCTTTGATTTTCAAATTTCTGCGAACGAATTCAACGGCCACGGTCTAAAATTCCGCTGCCCATCCTTCAAGGAAGCCCTACGTGAAATCGCTCCTCGCACTGCTTTCCCTCCTGGCCCTGCCGGTCATGGCCGCTGAGCCGACCCTGTACGGGCGTTACGAATACATCGCCCTGCCGGAAATTGGCGGGCAGGTCCTCAAGGCGAAAATGGACACCGGCGCCCTGACCGCGTCGCTGTCGGCCAAGGACATCGAAACCTTCAAGCGTGACGGCGAAGACTGGGTGCGTTTCCGCCTGGGCACCAAGGATGCGGGCAACCAGGTCTACGAACACAAGGTCGCGCGCATCAGCAAGATCAAGACCCGCTCCGAAGAGGACGAGGAGGACAGCGAAGTCGTCGCGCCGACCAAGCGTCCGGTGGTTGATCTGGAGCTGTGCCTGGGTCACGTCAAGCGCACGGTCGAGGTCAACCTGACAGACCGCAGCAGCTTCAACTACCCGTTGCTGATCGGCGCCAAGGCGTTGCGCGAGTTTGGTGCGGCGGTGAACCCGGCGCGGCGGTTTACCGCGGACAAGCCCGATTGCTGATTGACGGAGTGTGAGGCTTGGGGCACCGTTCGCCCACATCCCTGCCGGGCTCGGACGCCATGCCTCATATCCTGATTGTCGAAGACGAAGCGGCCATTGCCGACACCCTGATTTTCGCCCTGCAAGGCGAGGGCTTCACCACCACGTGGCTGAGCCTCGGCGCGGCGGCGCTGGAGCATCAGCGTCAGACCCCGGCGGATCTGATCATTCTCGATATCGGCCTGCCGGACATCAGCGGCTTCGAAACCTGCAAGCAACTGCGGCGCTTCAGCGAAGTGCCGGTGATGTTCCTCAGTGCCCGGGATGGCGAGATCGATCGCGTCGTGGGCCTGGAAATCGGCGCCGACGATTACGTGGTCAAGCCGTTCAGCCCTCGGGAGGTGGCGGCGCGGGTCCGGGCGATTCTCAAACGCATGGCGCCCCGCACGGTGAGCGAACCGTCGACGACGTTGTTCCGCATCGATGGCGACCGTGTGCAAATCAGCTATCGCGGTCAACTGCTGACCCTTACCCGCCATGAATTCCGCCTGCTGCAATGCCTGCTGGAACAGCCCGAGCGCGTCTTCAGTCGCGAACAGTTGCTCGATGCCCTGGGCGTGGCCGCCGACGCCGGTTATGAGCGCAGCATCGACAGCCACATCAAGAGCGTGCGCGCCAAGTTGCGACGGGTGAAGGCTGACGCCGAACCGATCCAGACCCACCGCGGCCTTGGCTACAGCTACAGCCCGGGACACAGCTAATGCCGCTGGGAATCCGGTTTTTCCTGGTCTACGCACTGTTCATCGGCCTGACGGGCTACTTTGTGCTCAACACGGTCATGCAAGAGATCCGCCCCGGCGTTCGCCAGTCCACCGAAGAAACCCTGGTCGATACCGCCAACCTGATGGCCGAGATCCTGCGCGACGACTTCAAGGCCGGCACCCTCAATCAGAACCGCTGGCCGCAACTGCTCAAGGCTTACGGTGAGCGCCAGCCGGCGGCGAAAATCTGGGGCTTGCCGAAGAATCAGGTCAACCACCGCATCTACGTCACCGACGCCAAGGGTATCGTCGTGCTGGATTCCAGCGGAGCGGCGGTGGGGCAGGATTACTCGCGCTGGAACGACGTCTACCTGACCCTGCGCGGCGAATACGGCGCTCGCTCCACCCGCGGTGACCCGAACGATCCGGGGTCTTCGGTGATGCATGTCGGCGCGCCGATTCGCGACAACGGCCAGATCATCGGCGTGGTCACCGTGGCCAAGCCCAACAGCTCGTTGCAGCCTTATGTGGATCGCACGGAACGCCGGTTGCTGGCGTATGGCGCCGGGCTGATCGGCCTCGGTTTGCTGTTCGGCGCGTTGTTGTCCTGGTGGCTGAGCCGCGCCCTGCGCAGATTGACGGCGTACGCCCAAGGCGTCAGTGCGGGCCGGCGGGTTGAAGTGCCGCATTATCGCGGTGGTGAGCTGGAACAATTGGCCACGGCGGTGGAGCAGATGCGCACGCAGCTTGAAGGCAAGGCCTACGTCGAGCGTTACGTGCACACACTGACCCATGAGCTGAAGAGTCCGCTGGCAGCCATTCGTGGCGCGGCGGAATTGTTGCAGGGCGATATGCCGCTGGTCCAGCGGCAGCGTTTCGTCGGCAACATCGACAGCGAAAGTGCGCGCATGCAGCAGTTGATCGAGCGCTTGCTGAATCTGGCGCAAGTCGAGCAGCGTCAGGGGCTGGAAGAACGCGTCGACGTGCCGCTGGGTGCTTTGGTGAGGGAGTTGCTGAGTGCTCAGGCGGCGCGAATCGAATGCCGTCAGTTGCAGGTGGAACAAAGCATTGCAGCGGATCTGATGTTGAGCGGCGAGCCGTTTTTACTGCGGCAGGCACTGGGCAACCTGTTGGAAAACGCGCTGGATTTCACCCCGGCCAAAGGCGTGCTGCGCCTCGGTGCCCGGCGAATTGACGAGCAGGTCGAGTTCAAATTGTTCAATCAGGCCGAGGCCATTCCGGACTATGCGTTGCCAAGGCTGAGCGAGCGTTTCTACTCGCTGCCGAGACCGGACAGCGGGCGCAAAAGCACCGGGCTTGGGCTGAACTTTGTCGAAGAAGTGGTCAAGCTGCACGGCGGCACCCTGAGCATCGGGAATGTCGACGGCGGAGTGGAAGTGACCGTGCACCTGCCTTAGGGCCGGCTCAGTCTCCACACAGTCTCCACATTCCCTCCATTCATTCCTCACACAGCCACGCCAGACTTTCCCCATCCAAAACAGGGAGAGTCCCATGAACCGTAGCCTGACCCTAAAACTCGGGGCGATTGCCCTGTTGATTCTGTTGTTGCTGATCCCGCTGCTGATGATCAACGGTGTGATCCGCGACCGTCAGCAATTGCGCGACGGCGTGCTCGACGACATCGCCCGCAGTTCCAGTTTCAGCCAGCAGGTGAGCGGTCCGTTGCTGGTGGTGCCGTATCGCAAAGTGGTGCGCACCTGGAAGACCCGTGAAAAAACCAACGAGCGTTATCAAGACATCAGCGAAGAGCGCGGTCGTCTGTACTTCCTGCCGGAACGCTTCGAGCTCGACGGCCAGGTGCAGACCGAGTTGCGTTCCCGGGGGATTTACCAAGCGCGGCTGTTTCATGCCGACAATCGCATTAGTGGGCTTTTTTCGCTGCCGGCGCGGCTTGGTATCAAGGAAGACTTTGCCGATTACCGGTTCGACCAGCCGTTTCTCGCCGTTGGCATCAGCGACATCCGTGGCATCGAAAATGCCTTGAAACTCGAGCTCGACGGCCAGAGCCTGGACTTCATTCCCGGTAGCCAGGTCGGCTGGCTGGGTGAGGGCGTGCACGTGACACTGCCGGCGCTGAACACCGAACAGGCCGCGGAGCTGGCTTTCGGTTTTAACCTGCGCCTGCAAGGCACGGGCGTGTTGCAGGTATTGCCGGTGGGTAAAACCAGCACCGTCTCGCTGAGCGCCGACTGGCCTCACCCAAGCTTCATCGGCAACTATCTGCCGGCCCAGCGTAACGTCACCGATCAGGGGTTCACCGCCAATTGGCAGGCGTCGTTTTTCTCCACCAATCTGCAGGAGGCCTTGAGCAGCTGTGTCACTGGCGGTGACTGCGCAGCCTTCAGCGGCCGCAGCTTCGGTGTGAGCTTTATCGACCCGGTGGACCAGTACCTGAAAAGCGACCGGGCGATCAAATACGCACTGCTGTTCATTGTCCTGACGTTCGCCGGTTTCTTCCTCTTCGAAGTGTTGAAAAGCCTGGCCGTGCACCCGGTGCAATACGCGCTGGTGGGGGTGGCCCTGGCGTTCTTTTACCTGCTGTTGCTGTCGCTGTCCGAGCACGTCGGTTTTGGGCTGGCCTATCTGTTGTCGGCGGCGGGCTGCGTGTTGTTGATCGGTTTTTATGTGTGCCATGTGCTGCGCAGCGTCGTGAACGGGTTGAGCTTCTCCGCGGGACTGGCGGCGTTGTACGGCCTGCTTTACGGCGTGTTGAGCGCCGAGGATTACGCGCTGTTGATGGGCTCGTTGCTGCTGTTCGGTTTGTTGGGTGTGTTCATGGTGCTGACGCGCAAGCTGGATTGGTATGGGGTTGGGCAGAAAGCGGTGAAACCGTTGGACTTCGATATTGGAGCGGTGCAATGAACCGGTCGGTGGGGTTGCGCGAGGATCAGCGCTGGAGCGAGGTGTTAGTGACGCTGATTTTGCAGTGGTTGCCTGATGAACCGCGTTGGTATTTTCGCGAGCAGGCTCGCTCCCACAAGGGTTCTCCAGTGAATACAAAATTTGTACGCACCGACGACCTGCTGTGGGAGCGAGCCTGCTCGCGAAGCGGCCAGTACTGCCGGCGAAGTTCTAAGCCTTCGGCATCGTCGCAATCATCGAAGGCCGCTGGCTCACCTCGAAGTACCACCCCGCCAGCTGCGGATTCGCCGTGCGCCAATCCAGATCCGGATGGCGCAGGTCCAGGTAACCCAGTGCACAGGCCACGCTGATCGCGGCCACGTCGAAGTGGCAGGTCAGCTCGGCAATCGCGTCCTTTTCCAGCAAGGCCAGGGCGCGGCGGATCTTGTCGCGCTGGCCGTCGAGCCATTCGTCCCAGTGTTTCTCCGGGGCACGCAGGGCGACTTCGTAGCGCACCAGCACGGCCGCGTCCATGATCCCGTCGGCAAGGGACGCGAGGGTCAGGCGCCGCCAGCGGGCCGAGCCTTCGCGGGGAATCAGCGGGTTGCCGACGTGTTGCTGATCGAGGTAGTCGAGGATGACCCGGCTGTCATGGATGACATTGCCGTCCGCCAGGCGCAGGGCCGGGATTTTGCTCAGGGGGTTGTCGTCGATCAGGGTCGTGTCCGGGGTGACCGGGGTGAGGACGCTGGTCTGCAGCGCCACGCGGTCCTGTTGACCGGTTTCGTGCAGCAGCACCATGACTTTGCGAACGAAGGGAGAGAGCGGGTTGTGGTACAGGGTCATGCTCGGGGCGGACATGGCAGCGTCTCGATCGGTGGCAGAGTCGGGCAGCATAGCGTGTTGGAGCGATAGCTCAAGATGGCAAACACCCCTGTAGGAGCGAGCTTGCTCGCGATGGACTTGAGAGCGCCGCTGGGTGTCAGGTTCCCCGCGTTATCGTTAACGTCCATCGCGAGCAAGCTCGCTCCTACAGGGGGTTAGCGGCGTTGCAGGAGGCCGCGTAGGGCCAGCACAGCCGGGATGCCCAGCCCCACCCAGCTCAGTGAATCCCACACACCATCCCCGAGCAACGCGGCAAACAGCCCTGCCGCGCTGAGCACCGCGATGACGGTGGGAATGGCAAAGACCTTCCAGAAATTCGACTGCCGGGGCTTCATGCCACGTTCTCCGCTTTTTCCAGCACAGGCCTGGCAACCTTGCGCCGCACCACCCACAGATAGACTCCGCTGCCGAGCACAATGATGGTCAGCACATCCAGGGTCGCCCAGAGGATTTGCATCGGCATGCCGCCGTAGTCGCCGAAGTGCAGCGGTTGCGACATGCCCATGGCATCCATGTACCAGGGCCGCTCGGCTACGGCAGTGACTTGCAGGGTACTGGCGTCGATCAGCACCGGCGTCAGCAGGTGCGAGGTCAGGTGCGTGCTGCCTTTCATGAACACCGCGTAATGGTGCTCGCTGGAAAACCGCGTGCCGGGGAAGGCGATGAAGTCCGGCTGCATGCCCGGCGCGACTTCCTTGGCGATGTCGAGCAGACGGGTGGCCGGCGCCAGGTGCGTCAGCGGTGGCGCATCACGGTACGGCGCGACCATCGCGCTCAGGCTGTCGTTGCGCCAGGCGGCAATGATCAGGTCGGCGCAGGCACTGATCACGCCGGTCACGCCGACCACCAGGGCCCAGGTCAAGGTCACGACGCCGATCAGGTTATGCAGGTCGAGCCAGCGCAGACGGGTGGATTTGTCCTGGCGCACGGTGGCGAACTTCAGGCGGCGCATGAATGGCAGGTACAAGACGGTGCCGGAGACGATCGCCACCACGAACAGAATCCCCATGAACGCCAGCAGCAGTTTGCCCGGTAAGCCGGCAAACATGTCCACGTGCAGGCGCAGCATGACCATCATGAAACCACCGTTTGCCGACGGCATCTCCAGGGCCTCGCCGGTACGGGCGTCGAGCATGAAGGTATGGGACGAATTGGGTTCAGTGCCGGCGGTGGGGGCCATGATCGCAATCGCGGCATTGGGTTCGTCATCCTCGAAGCCGAAATACTGCATGACTTCGCCAGGGCGATGCTTTTCAGCCGCCGCTACCAGCTGCTGCAGATCAAGCAGCGGGGTGTCTGCCGGCATCTGCTTCAGCTCGGCCGCATCGCCGAGGAGATGGTCGATCTCGTGGTGGAAGATCAGCGGCAGGCCGGTCAGTGCCAGCAGCAACAGGAACATCGTGCAAATCAGGCTGGTCCAGGTATGAACAGCGGACCAGCGGCGAATTGTTTTACTTTTCATTTCATAGCCTTCAGAAAAACCAAAGCCGTCCTTTGGGGACGGCTTGGTCATAGGGCGTGTCAGCTCAAACTGTTACCACTTGTACGTTGCACTGGCGACGACACTGCGCTGGTCGCCGTAGTAGCAGTAGAAGCTGTCGCAGGTCGAGATGTAGTCCTTGTCGAACAGGTTGGTTGCGTTAACGGCCAGCGAAGCGCCCTTGAGGCTGTTGTCCAGGCGGCCGAGGTCGTAGTGTACCGCGGCGTCGAACACCGTGTAGGCGTCGGCCTTGCCCAGCCAGGTGTTGGCCTCGTCGCCGTAAGTGTTGCCGGTGTAGCGCGCGCCGGCGCCGATGCCGAAGCCGTCGAGTACGCCGTTGTGCCAGGTGTAGTCGCCCCATACCGATGCTTGCTGGTTAGGCATCAGTTGCAGGCGATTACCCTTGAATGCGCCGTCTTGCACTTCGGACCTGGCCAAGGTGTAGGCGGCGGTGACCTTGAGGTTTTCGGTGACGTCGGAAACGGCTTCCAGCTCCAGGCCTTTGACTCTCACTTCGCCGGTCTGGCTGGTGATCGTCACGTTGCCCACATTGTTGGTGACGGAAACGTTTTTCTGGGTCAGGTCATACACAGCGGCCGTCAGCAGTGTGTTGCTGCCTGGTGGCTGGTACTTGATGCCCAGTTCCCACTGCTTGCCTTTGGTCGGCTTGAACGAATCGGTCGGCGAGGCGACGGCATTGCTGGCCGGCTGGAACGATTCGGCGTAGGACAAGTAAGGCACGAAGCCCGAGTCGAATACATAGCTGATCGCCGCGTTGCCGCTGAAGTTTTTGTCGCGCTCGGTGTTGGTGGCATCGCCCTTGTTGAAGAATTTGGTACCGGTATGTACCCAGTCTTCACGACCGCCGAGGGTCAGGCGCCATTGGTCGAGGGCCATTTGATCCTGGACGTACAGACCGGTCTGGTAGGTCTTCTGGTCATAGTCATAAAACGCCGAGGAGCGTGGTGGACGGGTGATCGGCAAGCCATAGACCGGATCGTTGACGTTGATGGCCGGTGCGCCGCCAAAGATCGAGGTGTAGTTGGTGTTGCTGCGCTGGTGGTCCAGGCCGATCAACAGCGTGTGATTAATGTCGCCGGTGGCGAAGTCGGCCTGGAGGTTGTTGTCTACGGCGAACTGGCTGATGTCTTCGTCGACATTGGTCGTGCCGCGCCCGGTGTTGCCTTCATCGTCTACGACAAATCCGATGGAGGGGAAGTAGCTGTTGACGGTCACCGTCTGGAACGACAGGTCCGACTTGGTGTAGCGCAGGTTCTGGCGGAACTGCCAGACATCGTTCAAGCGATGCTCGAAGGCATAACCCAGTGCGTAATAGGTGCGGTCGTAGAAATCGTAGTCCGGATCACCCAGGTTCTTGTGGTGCGAGATCTTGCCGAACGGCATGTCGATCTTGGTGCCTTGAATCGGATAGAACTGGCTGGTAACGCCGGTA
Source organism: Pseudomonas sp. GW821-FHT07G06 (assembly GCF_058986625.1). Taxonomy (NCBI): domain Bacteria; kingdom Pseudomonadati; phylum Pseudomonadota; class Gammaproteobacteria; order Pseudomonadales; family Pseudomonadaceae; genus Pseudomonas; species Pseudomonas sp. GW821-FHT07G06. Next base: position 108,670 of record NZ_JBYSVW010000020.1, on the reverse strand, counting down.
TCGTCACGGGTGAACTGTGTCAGCAGGGTGAAGCGGGTGTCTTCGTCGATGTTCCAGGTCAGGCTTGGCGCAATGTTGTAGCGCTTGTCATCGATATGGTCGATCTGGGTGCCGCCGTCACGCACCACGCCGCTCACGCCATAGAGAAAGCGGCCTTCGTCGTCGATCTTGCCGGTGCTGGCGAAGTTGATCTGGCGATGGTTGTCGCTGCCGTACTGCAGCTGGATTTCGCTGCTGGCTTCGGCGCTCGGGCGACGGCTGACCATGTCCAGCAGGCCGCCTGGTGGGGTCTGGCCGTACACGGACGAGGCCGGGCCGCGCAGCAAGGCCAGGCGGTCGAGGTTCCAGGTTTCCTGTTTCGGGTTGGCGTATACGCCTTTTGGCAGGGGCAGGCCGTCGAGGAATTGAGTCGGCTCGAAACCACGCACGCGCAGCCAGTCAGCGCGGGTGTCGCTGCCGTAGCTGCTGGCGGTGATGCCCGGCAGGTAGCGCACGGCGGCGTCAAGGGTATGCGCGTTGCGATCGTCCATCTGCTCGCGCGTGACGACCGAAATCGAGCGCGGTACCTCGACCAGCGCGGTATCGGTCTTGGTGCCGGCGGCGGTGCGCTTGGCCACGTAGCCTTGCACCGGGCCCCAGGCGCTTTCAGCGTCTTCCACGCCAATCACGCTGGTTGCCGGCAGAGCCATCACACCCTCGGGCACGGCCACCAGGCTGTAGGTGCCGGCACTGCTTTGCTCCAGTTGCAGCCCGGTGCCACGCAGGGCCTCACGCAGGGCGCCGGCGGCGTCGAACTGGCCGTTGACTGGCGCCGAGGTTTTGCCTGCCGCCAGGGATGGGTTCAACGACAAGGCCAGGCCGGCCTGGCTGGCGATCTGGTTCAGGGTGCTGGCCAGTGGTGCGGCTGGCAGGTTGTAGGCGCGAACGCTTGACGCCTGCTCAGCGGCGACCAGTTGGCTGCTGGCCAAAGGAGTGCAAAGGGCAACGGCGACCGCCAGCAAACTGGGGCGCAACAGGGTGTTCAGCGAACGGGACATACAGCGGCTCCTGAATGGAAACATTTCTCAATTGCCTGTGTGCCGAACGAGAATCAGAAAGTGATAGGGCTGGATGAAAATAATTTCTATTCAGTTATTCAATAAGCACTGAAGGGTTTCAGGCGTGCGCCTTTGTGGCGAGGGGGCTTGCCCCCGTTGGGTCGCGAAGCGGCCCCCTGCATTTTCCTGACAGACTGTGTTCGCTGACTTTACGACTGCTTTGCAGCCGAGCGGGAGCAAGCTCCCTCGCCACAAAGGGGCTGTGTGCGGGTTCAGGGCTTTGTTTCGGCCTTGGCTACTACCTTCACCCACCATTGCGTGTGCTGTTCGATCTGCACGGGCAGGGTCGGCAGCAGGGCATTGAGCGCCAGGTCGGTGTCACGCAGCGGGAAGCTGCCAGTGATGCGCAGGTCGGCCACTTCCGGCGCAACGCCAACGTAACCGGTTCGATAGCGACCGATTTCATGCACCAGATCTTCCAGCCGCGTGTTGTCCACCACCAGCATGCCGCGGGTCCAGGCATCCGCGCCGAAGTTGACGGCCAGAACCGGGCCCAGGCCGTTATTGCGGATCAACACCTGCTGGCCTTCGCGCAGAATCTGTTCATCCGGGCTGGACTCGGGGTGAACCGCCACCGCCGACTGCAACACACTCAGGCGTGTGCCTTCTTCTTCACGCTTGACCAGAAACCGCGTACCCAGTGCGCGCATGCTGCCTTCACGGGTTTCGACGATGAACGGCCGGGGATCGCCGTGACCGGTTTCAACCAGGATTTCGCCTTCCTGAAGCACGATGCGCCGCTGCTTCTCATCGAAGCGCACATCCAGGGCACTGTGGGTGTTGAGATTGACCAGCGTGCCATCCGCCAGGCGCAGGGTGCGCTGCTCGCCAACGGCGGTGCGCTGGTCGGCCAGCCAGTAATCGATCGGCAGGTAACGTGGCCCGGCAAACAGCGCCAGGCCGATCACGGCCACCACGCTCGCCACGCCATTGCCGAGCTTGCGCACCCGTCGGCGGATGCCTTCGCGCGATTGCAGCAGGGCAGTGCGGGCCGGGCCACTGGCTGCGCTGAAGCGTTGGTCGAGCATGCCCAACTGGCGCCAGGCGCGGGCGTGCTCTTCGTGGGCAGCGTGCCACTTGGCGAATTCTTCGCGCTCTACCGGGTTGGCGCCCTCCATGGACAACTGCCAGGCAATCGCTGCGTCAAGCACGTTGGCCGATACCGGTTTGGAATTGACCGGGTTCATGTCGGCTCACCGTACAGCGCGATGTAGCATTGGCGAATGCCCTGGGCCAGGTACTGGCGCACCCGCGGCACCGATACCCCCAGGCGCTCGGCGATTTCTGCGTGGCCAAGACCGTCGAGACGGTTGTAGAGGAACGCCGCCCGGGCCTTGGTGGAAAGCTTGCCGAGCAAACGGTCGATGTTTTTCAGGTCTTCGAGGATCATCTGCTGCTCTTCCGCCGACGGTTGTTCGGCTTCGGGAATCAGCATCAGCTCGGTGAGGTAAGCCTGTTCCAGCGCGGCGCGACGGAAGTAATCGAACAGCAGGCCCTTGGCGATGGCAACCAGGAATGCCCGCGGTTCGCGTGGTTCCTTCAGTTCCTCACGGCCCAGCAAGCGCACAAAAGTGTCCTGGCTCAGGTCTTCGGCCCGCTGTGGGCAGGCGACATTGCGTCGAAGCCAGGCCAATAGCCAACCGCGATGGTCGCGATATAACGCACCGACGAGCTCACTTTGAGGGCTTGGGACTGACGACACGCCGCATCACCGCTTGGGAAGTGTTAACTAACGAGAATTGTTCGCGATTGTGGCAGAGGCGCGGGAGGTCCGCAATCGGCGTTGGTCGGGAGACCGCGTCATCGTTCATCGCGGTGCAAGCCCGCTCCCACAGGGGGTTCGGTACTCCTGTGGGAGCGGGCTTGCCCGCGATAAGGCCAGAGCAGGCGCCGAAGACTAGAAGGACGGCGCTTGCTGCCGACGCTTCCACTGACTCAAGCGCTGTTGCAAATTCAGCGGGCTATGAATCTGCTGCTGCCGCGCGCGGCTGAACAGGATCAGCGCCAGCTCAGCGGTGGCCAGGGCGTCGGCGCTGGCGTGGTGACGTTCGAAGACTTCGAGCTTGAACCAGTCGATCCAGTCGTCCAGCCCGGCCTCGCGAAAGTGCGCCTGGGGGCATAGCAGCGGTGCAATGTCCGCCACGTCCAGAAACGGATGCTGCAACTTGAAGCCCAGGTGATCTTTCAGCGCACGGCCGAGCATGTGCTGGTCAAACGGCGCGTGGAAGGCCAGTACCGGGCTGTCACCGAGGTATTCCATCAGATCCACCAGCGCTTCTGCGGGATCGCTGCCCGCCGCAATGGCGCTGGGGCCAATGCCGTGGATCAGCACGCTGGGGCCGAGTTTGACTTGCGGATATTGCAAAGTGCGTTCGAACAGTTGGCGAAAGTCGATGGCCCCGTCCTCGATCGCCACCGCGCCAATCGACAACACATGGTCCTTGTTCAGGTTCAGCCCGGTGGTTTCCAGATCGAGCACCACCCAGCGCTGCTCACGCAGGCTGCATTCGCCCAGGGCGGTAGCGGCCGGCAAGCGATCCAGGCGATGTTGCAGGTCGGCGGGCAGGGTGGGGCTCGGCGGGCGCAGCCAGGAAAACAGGCTCATAACTGATACCGCAAGGTCAGGCTGCTCTGCAGGCGTTGGGCCTGACGCAGGGACTCACGCAGGATGCGCCGGTCCAGATGATTGAGGCTGTCGGGATCGACCCGGTTCGAGTAGGGAAAATTCTCCCGGGTCTGTAATTGATGTTGCTGCATGCGGGTTTGCTGAATGAAGTGATAGGCCTCTTCGTACGCGGCGCCGTCCAGGGGTTCGATGACCTCTTTGGCGACCAATTGGCGAAAACGCTCCAGCGTGTTATTGGCTTCGATGCCATGGGCCAGGGCCAGCAGTCGGGCGCCATCGACAAACGGTGCCAAGCCCTGGATCTTCAGGTCCAGGGTGGCCTTCTCGCCATTTTTGCGCGTCAGCACGAACTCGCGCAAACGCCCTACGGGGGGGCGATTGCGCAGCGCATTCTCGGCCATCATGCGCTGGAACAAACGGTTGTCGCCAACCTGATCGAGAATGCTCCGACGCAACTGCTCGCAGCCTTGCTCGCTGCCCCAGACCACGCGCAAATCGAAATAGATGCTCGAACCCAGCAGGTTCTCCGGGGTGGCCTCGCGGATGAACGCCGCAAAGCGCCGCGCCCATTCGGCCCGGGACAGGCACAGCTCGGGGTTGCCGGCCATGATATTGCCCTTGCACAAGGTGAAGCCGCACAGCGCCAGGCTCTGGTTGATCTGCTGGGCGATGGGCAGCAGCTTGCCGCGAATCTCGGCGGCATGCGCCGCATCCCTGGCTTCGAACAGAATGCCGTTGTCCTGATCGGTGTGCAGGGTCTGCTCGCGACGACCTTCACTGCCGAAGCACAACCAACTGAATGGCACGCCGGGATCACCTTTTTCGGCGAGGGTCAGTTCGATCACCCGGCACACGGTGTGATCGTTGAGCAGGGTGATGATGTGGGTGATCTGCGTCGAAGACGCGCCATGGGCCAGCATGCGCTCGACCAGTTGGCCGATTTCGCCCCGCAGCGCCACCAGGTTTTCCACCTTTTGCGCGTTGCGGATGGTGCGCGCCAGGTGCACCAGATCGACCCGTTGCAGGGAAAACAGATCGCGCTCGGAAACCACGCCGCACAAGCGTTGGTCCTTGACCAGGCAGACATGGGCGATGTGACGCTCGGTCATGGCAATCGCCGCGTCGAATGCACTGTGATCCGGCGACAGGTAAAACGGTGCCCGGGTCATGTGCCCTTCGATGGCTTCGTTGAAATCACTGCTGCCATTGGCCACGGTCTGACGCAGGTCGCGCAGGGTGAAAATCCCCAATGGCGCCTTGAGTTCATCGACCACCACGATGCTGCCGACCTGTTGTTCGTGCATCAACGTCACGGCTTCGCGCAAGGGCGTCTGCGGGGCGCATGACACCGGGTGGCGCATGGCCAATTCACCCAGTCGGGTATTGAGCGAATATTGGGTGCCGAGGGTTTCCACGGCTTTTTGCTGCACTTGCTGGTTGACCTGATCCAGCAGGCTGCTGACGCAGCGCAGGGCGAAGTTGCGGAAGGTGTCCGATAGCGAAAACAGGCGGATGAACGCCGGCTTGTTCAGTTGCAGGCAAAAGGTGTCTTCGCCGGCCAGGTGCTCGGTACGGGTCGCCCGTTCACCCAGCAACGCAGCGAGGGGGAAACATTCGCCGGTGGTGATCTCGAAGACCGTTTCGGTGCCACCTTTTGCCGTATCCGGACGCTCGCCTACGACCCGGCCTTGCTTGACGATATAGAAGTGCTCGACCGGGCCGTCGGCGGGTTTGATGATGCTCTCGCCGGGGGCGTAAAAACGCAGCTGACATTGTTCGACCAGATACGCCAGGTGCGCGTGTTCCATCTGGTTGAACGGCGGGAAGCGCTGAAGGAATTGCAACGTGCCCTGGATGTTCTGCAACACCGCGGTTTTCCCTGCCTGTGTGAAGGCGTCCGCTTTACTCATAACCATTACCGCAGTCTTTTTTGAATTGTTGTAGTCGGATGACTTGGACATGGTCGACCCCTGTAGCCGGGGTGCCCATTGGACGTAAGTCTAGGTAGGCCGTTAGCGCTCTGAAATGTCGGAAAAATCCTACGCAAGTGTGCGAAAAACCTCTCAGTCCCCCTATTGGAAAATTATCTGCCGGAGTGCACATTGGTGGTCAGCTTAGCGATGTCTCATAACTGTGCTAGGGAATTGAATTGAACATGTAGAGAACGCCATGTCCGACCACGATATTTTGAGCGACGCCGAGCGCGAAGCGCTGAGTGCCGTCATGCTGGAACCTGACCTGCCACCGCAACGCGTACTGATCGTCGATGACGATAAAGACGCCCGGGACCTGCTGTCAGAGATCCTGGCACTGGACGGTATTCGCTGCCTGACCGCGGCCAGTGGCGAAGCGGCACTCAAGATGCTGGAGGAGAAACCTTCGATCGGACTGGTGATTACCGACCTGCGTATGGGGCATGTCGACGGGCTGGACCTGATCCGGCAGGTGCGCGAGTCGGTACGGGCGGCGTTGCCGGTCATCATCGTATCGGGCGATGCCGACGTAAAAGATGCGATCGCCGCGATGCATTTGAGTGTGGTGGACTTTCTGCTCAAGCCGATCGATGCCGGCAAGCTGCTGGAGTTGGTCAAGCATGAGCTTGGGATGGAGCCTTAGTCCAAGCCCGCTCCCACAAAGAGCAACAAATCACACAAACAAAAAAGCCCTGATCTTTCGATCAGGGCTTTTTCATGTCCGGCGCAGACGCTCAGTTACAGGCCATTGGCGGCCTTGAATTCGCGACGACGACGGTGCAGGACCGGCTCGGTGTAGCCGTTCGGTTGTTTGGTGCCTTCGACCACCAGTTCGACCGCCGCCTGGAAGGCGATGTTGCTGTCGAAGTTCGGGGCCAGCGGACGGTACAGCGCGTCGCCGGCGTTCTGACGGTCAACCACTGGCGCCATGCGCTTGAGGCTTTCCATGACCTGCTCTTCGGTGACGACGCCATGGCGCAGCCAGTTGGCGATGTGCTGGCTGGAAATACGCAGCGTGGCACGGTCTTCCATCAGGCCGACGTCGTTGATGTCCGGCACTTTCGAACAGCCGACGCCCTGGTCGATCCAGCGCACCACGTAACCGAGAATGCCCTGGCTGTTGTTGTCCAGTTCGTTCTTGATCTGTTCGGCGGTCCACTGCGGGTTCACCGCCAGCGGGATGGTCAGGATGTCGTCTACCGATGCATGGGCACGCTTGGCCAGTTCGGCCTGACGGGCGAACACGTCAACCTTGTGGTAGTGCAGCGCGTGCAGTGCGGCAGCGGTCGGCGAAGGTACCCAGGCGGTGTTGGCACCGGCCAGTGGGTGAGCGATTTTCTGTTCGAGCATCGCAGCCATCAGGTCCGGCATGGCCCACATGCCTTTACCGATCTGCGCGCGACCTTGCAGGCCGGTGCTCAGACCGATATCGACGTTGGAGTTCTCGTAGGCGCCGATCCATTTTTCCGCCTTCATGTCCGCCTTGCGCACCATCGGGCCGGCTTCCATGGAGGTGTGGATTTCATCGCCCGTGCGGTCGAGGAAACCGGTGTTGATGAACACCACACGCTCGCTCGCCGCCTTGATGCAGGCCTTGAGGTTGATCGTGGTACGACGTTCCTCGTCCATGATCCCGACTTTGAGGGTGTTGCGTGGCAGGCCCAGCACGTCTTCGATGCGACCGAACAACTCATTGGTGAACGCGGCTTCTTCAGGGCCGTGCATCTTTGGCTTCACGATATAGACCGAGCCGGTGCGGCTGTTCTTGCGCGAGCTGTTGCCGTTGAGGTTGTGGATCGCCGACAGGCAGGTCACCAGGCCATCGAGAATGCCTTCCGGCACTTCATTGCCCTCTTTGTCGAGGATCGCGTCGATGGTCATCAGGTGGCCAACGTTGCGCACGAACAGCAACGAACGACCGTGCAGGCTCAGTTCACTGCCATCGACCGCGGTGTAGGTGCGGTCGGCGTTCATGGTGCGGGTAAAGGTCTGGCCGCCCTTTGCGACGCTTTCCGACAGATCGCCCTTCATCAGGCCGAGCCAGTTGCGGTAGATCACCACTTTGTCATCGGCGTCGACGGCGGCAACCGAGTCTTCGCAGTCCATGATGGTGGTCAGTGCGGCTTCCATCAGGATGTCTTTGACGCCGGCCGCGTCCGTCTGGCCGACCGGAGTGCTGGCGTCGACCTGGATTTCGAAATGCAGGCCGTTGTTTTTCAGCAGGATCGCGGTCGGTGCAGCGGCATCGCCCTGGAAGCCGATCAGCTGAGCGTCGTTGCGCAGGCCGGTGTTGCTGCCGCCTTTAAGGGCGACCACCAGTTTGCCGTCGACGATCTTGTAGCCGGTGGAATCGACGTGGGAGCCGGCCGCCAATGGCGCCGCTTCGTCGAGGAAGGCACGGGCGAAGGCGATGACCTTGTCACCGCGCACCTTGTTGTAGCCTTTGCCTTTTTCCGCACCGTTGGCTTCGCTGATGGCGTCGGTGCCGTAGAGCGCGTCGTACAGCGAGCCCCAGCGGGCGTTCGAGGCGTTAAGCGCAAAGCGTGCGTTCATGACCGGCACCACGAGTTGCGGGCCGGCCATGCGGGCGATTTCGTCATCGACGTTTTGCGTCGTTGCCTGGAAATCGGCCGCTTCTGGCAGCAGATAACCGATGTCTTGCAGGAAGGCTTTATAGGCCGCGGCGTCGTGTGGTTGACCAGCACGCGCTTGGTGCCAGCCATCGATACGAGCCTGGAAATCATCGCGTTTGGCGAGTAGGGCTTTGTTCTTCGGCGCCAGGTCATGGATGACCTTGTCGGCACCGGCCCAGAACTTATCGGCGGTGAGGCCGGTACCGGGAATGGCTTCGTTGTTCACGAAGTCGAACAGGACTTTGGCGACCTGCAGGCCACCGACTTGAACGTGTTCAGTCATTGCTTGCCTCACTCTGCTCAGCTATTTCGCTTTTCAGCTCTTCAAATTAACAATGAAGCCATTGGCCATTTAAACCACAAACCCCTCTGCCAGTACATGCCCATGACGGGCGGCTGGGTTGGGACCAATCAACGGCTTGGGGCCTTGCTGACAGGGCTTTCAGGGTTGCGAACGGGCCGGCGGCAGACATCGATCCAACGTTATGTAGTGCGCGCTGCGGCATACTACATGATGAATTGCGGATGTGAAAATTAGACTAATCACGTCGTTCTGCGACCCCATGACGCATTGCGGTCACGGCGCGGAACAGGATGTTCTCAAAAAACCAGTGGATTGTTCCAGCTAAATATCAAAAGTTGTACACGATTTGTTTGATCGGTCAGATCGGCGGTGCATCCCTTCGCGAGCAAGCCCGCTCCCACAAGGACAGCGCATAACCCTGTGGGAGCGGGCTTGCCCGCGAAGGGGGCAGTCGATACACCTTTGATTCCGGATCTGCCCAGGCACCTTCCAACCCTTGCCTATACTTGGTTCTCTGCAACAAAAATCATGACCAGAGGGCTGCGCCATGGACCACCTCGTACTCACCGTTTTCGCACCGGACAAGCCCGGGCAAGTCGAGCGCATTGCCCAATGCATTGCCGAGCACGGCGGCAACTGGCTGGAAAGCCGTATGTCGCGCATGGCCGGACAATTCGCCGGCATTCTGCGGGTGGGGGTGCCAGCCGAGGCCTATGACGAATTGGTCGATGCCTTGCAAGGCTTGTCCACCCTGGGCATTCGCGTGTTGATCGCCGAAAGCAGCATCGAACAATCCTGCACCTGGAAGCCGATCGCGATGGAACTGGTGGGCAATGATCGCCCGGGGATCGTGCGCGATATCACACGCTTGTTGAGCGAGCAGGGGGTAAGTCTGGAGCGGTTGGTTACCGAAGTGCGCCCGGCACCGATGAGCAGCGAGCCGTTGTTCCATGCCGAAGCGATTCTTGCCGTTCCGCTGACGCTGTCGCTGGACGTCCTGCAATCGCGCCTGGAAACCCTGGCCGACGATCTGATGGTCGAATTGGTGCTGCGCAGTGAGCCCTGATCAGGTTATCCAAGTTAAACGTGCACCGGCCTGTGGATAACCTGTAGAGACACCCCCGCCAGGCCACGCCGACCGGGGTTCTTCAGGATCTGATCAAAAAACCAGCAGTTTCAGCCACTTGCGCACAATCGGCGGGGATCACGCTGTGGATAACCTTGGGAAGGAATGTTGCAGGCCACGGGACTCGTGGCCTGTAGAGGTTTGTGTGTTTTTTGATCAGCTGCGGCGACGCAAACTGAGCCACGCATCGATGCTGTAAACCGCCAGACCGGCCCAGATGAACATGAACGCTACCAGGGTGCTGGACGACAGGTGCTCGCCAAACAGCAACACCGCTTGCAGCAGCACCAATGTCGGCGCCAGGTACTGGAGAAAGCCCAGTGTCGTGTAGGGCAAATGCCGTGCAGCCGCGTTGAAGCAGACCAGCGGCACCAGCGTGACCGGCCCGGCCGCCACCAACCACCAGGCTTCTGACGTGGTCCAGAACTCGGCCTGAGCGCTGTGGGCGGTCGGATTGAACAGCAACCAGGCAATGGCGATCGGCACCAGCATCCAGGTTTCCACTACCAGCCCCGGCAGTGCCTTGACCGGCGCCTGCTTGCGAATCAGCCCGTAGAAACCGAAGGTCAGTGCCAGCACCAGCGACACCCACGGCAGGCTGCCGACTTGCCAGACCTGTTGCGCCACACCCGCAGCCGCCAGACCGACGGCAATCCACTGCATGCGCCGCAGCCGTTCGCCAAGGATCAGCATGCCCAGTAACACGTTCACCAAGGGGTTGATGTAGTAACCGAGGCTGGCCTCCAGCATGCGGCCGTTGTTCACCGACCAGACGTAGGTCAGCCAGTTGGCCGCGATCAGCGCACCGCTAAGGGCCAGGATCGCCAGGCGTCGCGGGTTCTCCCGCAGCTCGCGCCACCAGCCGGGATGCTTCCACACCATCAGCAGCAAGGCACCGAACAGCGCTGACCACAACACCCGGTGGATGATGATTTCCACGGCGGGCACGCTGGCGATGGCTTTGAAGTAGAGGGGGAAAAGTCCCCAGATGATGTAGGCACTCAGGCCCAGAATGTACCCGCGACGCGGGTTGGCGGCTTGCATGCAGAATCCTTGCTTAGGCAGCTAACAAAGAGGGGATTGTAAGGAGATTCGTCTGCGAATGTCCTGACTGAATAGGTAGGTTATTTGTGAACATCGGTACCTGTAGGAGCGAGCCTGCTCGCGATGGACGTCAACGATAACGCGTGCTGTCTGGATAAACGCGTTGCCCTTGCGTTCTTCGCGAGCAGGCTCGCTCCTACAGGGGGGGCGGGGTGGTCAGAAGAGTTTTAGTGGCTCTTCCTGGAGCGCCGCCAATTGTTCGCGCAGTGCCAACACCTGATCGCCCCAGTAACGCTCGGTGCCGAACCACGGAAAGCTGCGGGGGAACGCCGGATCGTCCCAACGACGGGCGAGCCACGCGCTGTAGTGCAACAGACGCAGGGCGCGCAAGGGTTCGATCAGCGCCAGTTCACGCGGGTCGAAGTCGTGGAATTCGTTGTAGCCATCCATCAGTTCCGACAATTGGCTCAGGCAATCCTGGCGATCGCCGGCGAGCATCATCCAGATGTCCTGTACCGCCGGGCCCATGCGGCAGTCGTCGAGGTCGACGATATGGAACATCTCGTCGCGGCACATCATGTTGCCGGGGTGGCAGTCACCGTGCATGCGGATGTTCTGGTGCGGTGTGTTGCTGTAGGCATCCTCCACACGCTTGAGCAGATCGCGGGCCACCGATTCGTAGGCCGGCAGCAGACTGCGGGGGATGAAGTTGCCGTCGAGCAACGTGGCCAGCGAGTCATGGCCGAAGTTTTTCACCGCCAGCGCTTCACGGTGCTCGAATGGCCGGGTCGAGCCGACCGCATGCAGGCGTCCGAGCAACTGGCCCAGGCGATACAGTTGATCGAGGTTGCCCGGCTCCGGTGCGCGGCCGCCGCGGCGGGGGAACAGGGTAAAACGGAAACCGCTGTGTTCGTGCAGGGTTTCACCGTTGTGAATCAACGGCGCCACGACCGGCACCTCGCAATCGGCGAGTTCGGCGGTGAACTGGTGTTCTTCCAGAATCGCCTCGTTGCTCCAGCGTTGCGGCCGGTAGAACTTGGCGATCAGTGGCTCGGCGTCTTCGATACCGACCTGATAGACGCGGTTCTCGTAGCTGTTGAGCGCCAGGATGCGCGCGTCGCTGAGAAAGCCGATGCTTTCGACGGCATCGAGCACGAGGTCTGGCGTAAGGGTTTCAAACGGGTGGGCCATGCTGACTCCTGCGCGCAGCAGGCTGCTGCGTCCGGCCAGGCATGGTAGCGCAGACGGCAGGGCTTTAGGGGGTAGGCTTGAGATGTGCGTTGATTGCGCTGACGCTATCGCGAGCAAGCTCGCTCCCACAAGGTTCTGCGCAGGTTTCAAGTCAGCACCAATCCTGTGGGAGCGAGCTTGCTCGCGATGAGGGCCTGTCAGGCGCCGACGATCCCGCCATCTTCCCGGCTGATCGCCATCACCGAAGAGCGCGGTTTGCCGTTTGGCAGATGCTCGGGGAAGGTCGAGCCACCGTTTTCACCCGGGTGCTGGATCCCGACGAACAGGGTTTTCTGGTCCGGCGAGAAGCTGATCCCGGTCACCTCGCAGCCCACCGGCCCGACCATGAAGCGGCGAATCTCGCCGGTCGCCGGATCTGCGCAGAGCATCTGGTTATTGCCCATGCCGGCAAAGTCACCGGTGTTGCTCACATCACCATCGGTCAGGATCCACAAGCGTCCGGCCTTGTCGAAGCCCAAACCGTCCGGGCTGTTGAACATGTTTTGCGGCGTGATGTTCGACGAGCCGGCCTTTGGCGTCCCTGCATGTGCGGCCGGGTTGCCGGCCACCACAAACAGGTCCCAGGCAAAGGTGTGTGAGGCGTGATCGTCGCGCTCGGTGCGCCAGCGCAGGATCTGGCCGTAGACGTTCTTCTCCCGCGGGTTCGGTCCGCCCACCGGTTGTCCGTCTTCGCCGCGCTTGGCGTTGTTGGTCAACGTGCAGTAGACCTGGCCATCCTTGGGGCTGACCACGATCCATTCCGGGCGGTCCATGCGCGTGGCTTTCACCACACTGGCGGCGAGACGGGCGTGGATCAGCACCTCAGCCTGATCGGCAAAGCCGCTGCTGGCGTCGATACCGTTTTTACCGTGGGTCAGTTCGATCCATTCACCCTGGCCTTTCGGGTGGTCGGCGTTGCCGTCCCCGGCATCGAAACGCGCCACATAGAGGGTGCCGTGATCGAGAATGTCGCGGTTGGCCTTGGGGTTCTTGTGGTCGATCTTGTCGCGGCTGACGAATTTGTAGATGAACTCGCCGCGCTCATCGTCACCCATGTACACCACGGCATGGCCATCGCCGGTTTCGGCCAGGGCGGCGTTTTCGTGTTTGAAGCGGCCGAGGGCGGTGCGTTTGACCGGCGTCGACTGCGGATCGAACGGATCGATTTCCACCACCCAGCCGTGACGGTTGAGTTCGTTGGGGTTCTTGGCCAGGTCGAAGCGCTCGTCGTGTTGGTGCCAGTTGATCTCTTTGCTGGTCACCACCGCGCCGTAGCGTTTTTGCGCCGGGTCGAATTTCTGCTCGGCGTTGCTGCTGCCGAAGCAGTCGGTGAAGTTCTCTTCACAGGTCAGATAGGTGCCCCACGGCGTCTTGCCGTTGGCGCAGTTCTGGAAGGTGCCGAGGACGTTCTTGCCCTGGGCATCGGCGCTGGTCTTCAGCAGTGCGTGACCGGCGGCCGGGCCGCTCAGGGTGATCGGCGCATTGCCGTGAATGCGGCGGTTGTAGCGCGAGCCCTGGACGAATTGCCATTGGCCGTTCTTGCGCTGTACTTCAATCACCGACACACCTTCGCAGGCCAGCGCCTTGCGCACGTCTTCCGCCGATTGCGGCATGCCGCCGTGGGCGTAGAGGTAGCGGTAGTTGGTGTATTCGTTGTTGATCGCCATCAGCGCCCGGTCTTTTTCGCCCGGAAATTCGAACAGGCTCATGCCATCGTTGTTGTCGCCGAACTGGGCTTCCTGATGTTCGGCGCTGCCGTTGCCGCTCGGGTCGAACGCCGGGCCGTCCTTGTGCAGGGGCTGGCCCCAGCTGATCAGCACCGAGGACTTGTAGCCCGGTGGCAGGGTGATGGAGTCGCTGGTGGCGGCAGCAATGCTGTCAAAGCCCAGCAACTGGCTGTTACCGGCGCTGACGCTGGCAGCCATCACACTGCGGCTCAGCAGGTTGCCGCCGAGGAACATCGCCGCGCCGCACAGGGCACCTGCGCTGATGAAGCTGCGACGACTGAGGCCGACCATGGTTTCGAGGTCGGTGGACTGGTTTTCTTCTAATAGGCTCATTTCAGGCTCCCTGCGGTTTTGCAGACACCTTAATGATGAGTAATGAACCTTTTGTTGCAGTTTGCTTAAAGCGGCGTACCCAGCAGAACCCTGGAGGGCGAAAACTCCACGCGCACGGGTTTGCCGCAGGTCAGCCCCAATGCCTGCAGATGTGTGGGTTCGTCCAGCGCGCACAGGGTCAGGCCGTTAGGCAGGGTGATGCGCACTTCGCTGGGGCCATCGTCGGCGTCGAGAATTTTATCGATGGTGCCTTTCAGGCAATTGTTTCCCGGCGTTTCGGCTGAATCGACCTCCAGCACATCGAGCCAGCCGGCCTTGATCAAGGCCACGACTTCGGTGCCGATTTGCAGTTCCAGGCGCTCGGTGCTGTCGTGGGTGATTTGCGCATCGACGATCAAGCCTTCGGCGACTTCGAGACGAATCAGGTCGTTGCGTCCCTGGGGCTCGATCGCCATTACCTTGCCGTGTAACTGATTGCGCGCGCTGGTGCGCAGCATCAAGCGCCCGAGGAGGTCGAGGTCGCTGGCATCTTCAGCGGCTTCCAGCACCTGGGCCTGCAAGGCTTGCAGCTTCTGGTACAGCCGCAGCACCCGCTCGCCTTCGTTGGAGAGACGGGCACCGCCACCGCCCTTGCCGCCGACAATCCGCTCCACCAACGGCTTCTGCGCCAGGTTGTTCAGCTCATCGATGGCATCCCAGGCAGCCTTGTAGCTCAGGCCCGCGCTTTTTGCCGCACGGGTGATCGAGCCTTGCTCGGCGATGTGCTGCAGCAGGGCGATGCGCTGCGGACGGCGGACAATGTGCTGGGACAACAAGGTGGGCAAAGACATGGCAAGTCGCTTTGGGTGGTGGCGATGGGGAGGACGTTGGCGGCTGAAAGCCTGGGAGTCAAGTCACGCCACAATCCTTGTGGGAGCGAGCCTGCTCGCGATGAGTTCATCTCATTCAACATTGGCGTGTCTGATACACCGTCATCGCGAGCAGGCTCGCTCCCACAGGTTTTGTGCGCTCAGGTCAAACCGCGTCGCCGGGTTTTGGCGTGCGGGCCAGGCAATAGACGTCGACCCTCGCTGCACCGGCGTCGATCAACAGCCAGGCCAGGGCCTGGGCCGTGGCACCGGTGGTGAGGACGTCGTCGATCAGGGCCAGGTGCCGGCCTTTGACGGTCGCACCGGGTATCAGGCTGAAAGCGTTGCGCAAATTCTTGCGGCGCGCTTGGGCATTCAAGGCCTGTTGGGCATCGGTGTCCTGGGTTCGAAGCAGCAACCGTTCGTCGCATGGAATGTCCAGGGCGTCACTCAACCAGCGGGCCAGCATCGCCGCCTGGTTGAACCCGCGCTGGCGCAGGCGCCGGTTGGCCAGCGGTACCGGAATCAGCGCATGGGGTCGCTGCAGATCGTCTTCGAAGCGATGTTGCAGGTATTGAGCGAGAAGTTCGGCGAGCAAGCGGCCAAACGGCCACTTTGCGTTGTGTTTGAAACGGGTGATCAGGCTGTCAACCGGAAAGCTGTAGGTCCAGGGGGCAATCACGTGTTCGAAGGCCGGTGGCTGCTTCAGGCAATGGCCGCAGGTCAGGCCCGCAACCGGAAGCGGCAGGGCGCAGGTACGGCAGTGATCGCCCAGCCAGGGCAGCTCGGTTTCGCAGGCCGTGCAGACAGGGACGATGCCGTCGGCGGGCTCATCGCACAAAAGACACGATTGTTTGTTTTTTGACCAGATGTAAACCTGTCCTTTGTACTGTGGTTGACAGCGCATCGCTCTTCCTTAAATATGCCGAAACATCTGTGAGGCGGCTGGGACATTCCATGACCCAGCCGCATGCCAAAGCATAATTCAAAGGAAACGCCCATGAGCGCCAGCACCACTGCAACCCTGCGTCATGACTGGACTTTGGCCGAAGTCAAAGCACTCTTCGTTCAGCCATTCAACGACCTGCTGTTCCAGGCGCAGACGGTGCACCGTGCGCATTTCGACGCCAATCGTGTTCAGGTGTCGACCCTGTTGTCGATCAAGACCGGCGCCTGCCCGGAAGATTGCAAATATTGTCCGCAGTCCGGTCACTACAACACCGGCCTGGAAAAAGAAAAACTGATGGAAGTGCAGAAGGTCCTCGAAGAGGCCGCACGCGCCAAGGCCATCGGTTCGACCCGCTTCTGCATGGGCGCGGCGTGGAAGCACCCGTCGGCCAAGGACATGCCGTATGTTCTGAAGATGGTCGAAGGCGTGAAAGCCCTGGGCCTGGAAACCTGCATGACCCTCGGCCGCCTGGATCAGGACCAGACCGAGGCGCTGGCCAAGGCCGGCCTCGACTACTACAACCACAACCTCGATACATCGCCGGAGTTCTACGGCAGCATCATCACCACCCGCACCTACAGCGAGCGCCTGCAAACCCTGGCCTACGTGCGTGAGTCGGGAATGAAGATCTGCTCCGGCGGCATCCTCGGCATGGGCGAGTCGCTGGACGACCGCGCCAACCTGCTGATCCAACTGGCCAACCTGCCGGAGCATCCGGAGTCGGTGCCGATCAACATGCTGGTGAAAGTCGCCGGTACGCCGCTGGAAAATGCCGACGACGTCGACCCGTTCGATTTCATCCGCATGCTCGCGGTCGCGCGCATCCTGATGCCGCAATCCCACGTGCGCCTGTCCGCCGGCCGCGAAGCCATGAACGAGCAGATGCAGGCTCTGGCGTTCTTCGCCGGTGCCAACTCGATTTTCTACGGCGAGAAACTGCTGACCACCGCCAACCCGCAGGCCGACAAGGACATGCAACTGTTCGGGCGCTTGGGAATCCTGCCGGAAGCCCGCGAAGAGCACGCCGATGAAGTGCATCAGGCCGCTATCGAGCAGGCGCTGGTGGAGCAGAAGAGCAGCGAGCAGTTCTATAACGCCGCCGTCTGATCGCTCTCTGTAGGAGCTGCCGAAGGCTGCGATCTTTTGATCTTAAAAAATCAAGATCAAAAGATCGCAGCCTTCGGCAGCTCCTACAGGCATTGATGTTTCTTTCTTTTTCGCGAGGCCTGCATGTCTTTCGATCTCGCCGCACGCCTTGCTGCCCGTCGTGCCGAAAATCTCTACCGCCAGCGTCCGCTGCTCGAAAGCCCGCAGGGGCCGCAAGTGGTGGTTGATGGCCAGCCGTTGCTGGCGTTCTGTAACAATGACTACCTGGGGCTGGCCAATCATCCACAAGTAATCGAAGCCTGGCGTGCCGGCGCTTCGAAGTGGGGGGTGGGCGGCGGCGCCTCACATCTGGTCATCGGCCATAGCGCCCCGCACCATGCCCTGGAAGAAGCCTTGGCCGACCTGACCGGTCGCCCGCGCGCGCTGCTGTTCACCACCGGTTACATGGCCAACCTCGGTGCGGTCACGGCGCTGGTGGGGCAGGGTGATACGGTGCTCGAAGACCGGCTCAATCATGCGTCGCTGCTCGACGCGGGGCTGTTGTCCGGCGCGAGGTTCAATCGCTATCTGCACAACGACCCGGTGAGCCTGGCCAAACGCCTGGAAAAAGCCACCGGCAATACCCTGGTGGTCACCGACGGCGTGTTCAGCATGGACGGCGATATCGCCGACTTGCCGGCACTGGCCCGAGAGGCCAAGGCCAAAGGCGCCTGGTTGATGGTCGACGATGCCCATGGCTTTGGACCGCTGGGCGCCAACGGTGGCGGCATCGTCGAGCATTTTGGCTTGAGCCAGGATGACGTTCCGGTGCTGGTCGGCACCCTCGGCAAAGCCTTCGGTACGGCGGGCGCCTTTGTGGCCGGCAGCGAAGAGCTGATCGAAAGTCTGATCCAGTTTGCCCGGCCTTACATCTACACCACCAGCCAGCCACCGGCGCTGGCCTGCGCCACGTTGAAAAGCCTGGAACTGTTGCGCAGCGAACACTGGCGACGCGAGCATTTACAGACGTTGATCCGCCAGTTCCGCCAGGGTGCCGAACAGATCGGCCTGGAACTCATGGACAGCTTCACACCGATCCAGCCGATCATGGTCGGCGATGCCGGACGCGCGGTGCGTCTTTCGCAAATGTTGCGCGAGCGCGGGTTGATGGTGACGGCGATTCGCCCGCCGACCGTGCCTGCTGGCAGCGCCCGACTGCGGGTCACGCTGACGGCAGCCCACAGCGAGGCCCAGGTGCAGCTATTGTTAAACGGACTGGCCGATTGTTTTCAACAACTGCAGCCGGAGCCAAGCCATGCGTGATCGTTTGATTCTGCTGCCCGGCTGGGGCCTCGGCGTTTCACCGCTGGAGCCTTTGGCTGCGGCTTTGCGCGGCCTGGACGAACACTTGCGTGTCGAGATCGAGCCGTTGCCCGACCTGGAGTCGAGCGATCTTCAAGAGTGGCTCGATGAGCTTGATGCGACGTTGCCGCAAGACGCCTGGCTGGGCGGCTGGTCATTGGGTGGCATGCTCGCCTGCGAACTGGCGGCCCGGCGTGGCGATCGCTGCTGCGGCGTGTTCACGCTGGCCAGCAACGCGTCTTTTGTCGCTCATGAACACTGGTCGGCCGCCATGTCCGGGGAAACCTTCGATGCGTTTCTGGCGGGATGTGCAGCCGATCCGCGCGCGACCTTGAAACGCTTTTCACTGCTCTGTGCCCAAGGCGCCGAAGACCCGCGCGGATTGTCGCGGTTGTTGCTCGCTGGCGCACCGAGCACTGCCGCGCCAGTGCTGCTGAGCGGTCTGCAAGTGCTTGCGCAACTGGATACGCGGCAGGCACTGCAATCGTTCCGCGGTCCGCAACTGCATCTGTTCGCCGGCCTCGACGGGCTGGTGCCGGCGGAGGCGGCGGGCGATTTACTGGCGTTGCTGCCGGATATAGAAATCGGTCTGATTGAGCAGGCCGGCCACGCGTTTCTTCTGGAAGATCCCCACGGTGTGGCGGGGGCGATCCAGGCCTTTTTGCATGAGTCCGGCGATGACTGATTTATCCCTTCTCAACCTGCCCGGCGGCTTGCCCGACAAACGCCAGGTCGCTGCATCTTTCTCCCGCGCAGCGGAAAGCTACGACAGCGTGGCCGAGCTGCAGCGTGATGTGGGCAGCCAATTGCTCAGGTGCTTACCGCAGGATTTTGTACCACAGCGCTGGTTGGACCTGGGCTGTGGCACCGGGCATTTCAGTCGTGCCTTGGGTGAGCGGTTTGCGGGCAGTCACGGTGTAGCGCTGGATATCGCCGAAGGCATGCTCAACCACGCCCGGCCGTTGGGCGGTGCCACGCATTTCGTGGCCGGCGATGCCGAGCGGTTGCCACTGCAGGACTCGACCTGCGACCTGATCTTCTCGAGCCTGGCGGTGCAATGGTGTGCGGACTTCGACTCGGTGCTCAGTGAAGCTTATCGAGTGCTGAAACCGGGTGGCATGTTTGCGTTTGCTAGTCTTTGTACAGGGACGTTGTTTGAACTGCGCGACAGCTGGCGACAGGTCGATGGCATGGTGCACGTCAACCGCTTCCGGGAGTTTGGCGTGTATCAACATTTGTGCGCTGCCAGTGGTTTGCGGGTCGTCAGTCTGCAAAACCAGGCGCACGTGCTGCATTACCCGGATGTGCGCAGCCTGACTCATGAGCTCAAGGCACTGGGTGCGCACAATCTCAACCCCGGTCGACCGGGTGGTTTGACCGGCCGGGCGCGGATTTTGGGATTGATTGAGGCTTATGAGCAGTTTCGTCAGGCCCGAGGCCTGCCGGCGACTTATCAAGTGGTGTACGCCATTTTGGAGAAACCCTTATGAGCGCAGCCTATTTCATCACCGGCACGGATACGGATGTCGGTAAAACCACGGTCGCTGCGGGGCTGCTGCATGCGGCGCGCTCGGCGGGTTTGAGCACGGCGGCGGGCAAGCCGGTCGCTTCCGGGTGCGATGTGACCCCCAAAGGCCTGCGCAACGCCGATGCACTGGCGTTGATGGCGGAGTGTTCGCTGCCGCTGACCTATGCACAGGTCAATCCGGTGGCCTTCGAACCGGCCATTGCTCCCCATCTGGCGGCACGGGAGGCGGGCGTGGCGTTGACGGTGCAGTCGTTGCTGGCGCCGATGCGGCAGATTCTGGGCCTGCAGGCGGACTTCACCCTGATCGAAGGCGCCGGCGGCTGGCGCGTACCCTTGGCGGATCAGGACAATCTGTCGGATCTGGCCATTGCATTGAAGCTGCCGGTGATCCTGGTGGTCGGCGTGCGCCTGGGGTGTATCAGCCATGCCTTGTTGACCGCCGAAGCGATCGCCCGGGACGGCTTGCAACTGGCGGGATGGGTGGCCAATATCATCGACCCGAAGACCTCGCGGCTGGAAGAAAACCTCGCCACGCTGGCCGAGCGCCTCCCGGCGCCGTGCCTGGGACGTGTGCCCAAACTCAAGGCCGTGACGGCAGAAGCCGTGGCCGAGCACTTGCAACTGGACTTGTTGGACTGACGTTTGGAAATGCGGGCTTTGCCTATGACAAGGCACTGTGCCATTAGTGTTTTTGACGGGTGTTTTGCCAGTCACTCTGCTTCAATGGCCGTTGTTGATCCTTTGAAAGGACGAGTTCTCCCATGGAAATCTCAGGAAACACCGCTTTTTATGCCGGTCTGAGCACTCTTCAGACAGGGCAGAACCGTGTCGATCAAGCCGCCGGGCAAATCGCCAACACCACTCTCGAGCGTTCGCTCACCAGCCAGTCCTCCGAGGCGCAGGTCGACCGTCTGCGATCGGTTGATCGCAGCCGGCAATCGGACCTGGCCAGCAACGTGGTCGAAATGGCCCAAGGCAAGATTCAGGCGGAGCTGGGCGTGAAAGTCGCCAAGGCCGCCGATGAAGTGCTCGGAACATTGATCGATACCTACGCCTGATTCCTTGCCGAATCCGCACCTTCCAGCGCCGCGCCTGTTCGCGGCGTTTTTGTGCGTAAGTCTTTCTTGCTCAACTAATCTTTTCAGGGTGACGGGCTGCTTCGGCAGCGCGGCGGCGGTGTCGTGTGCCTGAATGTCCAATCCTGCGATGACGAACGGCAAAAGATCGACGCTTGACAAGATTTGGGCGTAAACGTATGTTTCAAACAACTGTTTGATCGCAACAACAAATCAATGCGGTCGTTCATTCCCGGTTACATCAGCAGAGGTTTATCGCTATGCCTGACTACAAGGCCCCCTTGCGTGATATTCGCTTCGTTCGTGACGAACTGCTCGGCTACGAAGCGCACTATCAGAGCCTTCCGGCTTGTGCCGACGCAACTCCGGACATGGTTGACGCCATTCTCGAGGAAGGCGCCAAGTTTTGTGAGCAGGTACTGGCTCCGCTGAACCGTGTGGGCGACCTCGAAGGTTGCACCTGGAGCGAGTCCGGCGTTAAGACGCCGACTGGCTTCAAGGAAGCCTACAAGCAATTCGTTGAAGGCGGCTGGCCGAGCCTGGCTCACGACGTCGAGCACGGCGGCCAAGGCCTGCCGGAATCCCTGGGCCTGGCCATCAGTGAAATGGTCGGCGAGTCCAACTGGTCGTGGGGCATGTACCCGGGCCTGTCGCACGGTGCGATGAACACCATCTCCGAGCACGGTACCCCTGAGCAGCAAGAGGCTTACCTGACCAAGCTGGTTTCCGGCGAATGGACCGGCACCATGTGCCTGACCGAACCGCACTGCGGTACCGACCTGGGCATGCTGCGCACCAAGGCCGAGCCTCAGGCCGACGGTTCCTACAAAGTCTCCGGCACCAAGATCTTCATCTCGGCCGGTGAACACGACATGGCCGACAACATCGTCCACATCGTACTGGCCCGCCTGCCGGATGCGCCGGCTGGCACCAAAGGCATCTCCCTGTTCATCGTGCCGAAGTTCCTGCCGAACGCCGATGGTTCGGTTGGCACGCGTAACGCCGTGTCTTGCGGTTCCCTGGAACACAAGATGGGCATCCACGGCAACGCCACCTGCGTGATGAACTTCGACGGCGCCACCGGTTTCCTGATCGGCCCGGCGAACAAAGGCCTGAACTGCATGTTCACCTTCATGAACACCGCTCGCCTGGGTACCGCGCTGCAAGGCCTGGCCCACGCTGAAGTCGGTTTCCAGGGTGGCCTGAAATACGCTCGCGACCGTCTGCAAATGCGCTCGCTGACTGGCCCGAAAGCGCCGGACAAAGCCGCTGACCCGATCATCGTGCACCCTGACGTACGTCGCATGCTGTTGACCATGAAGGCGTTCGCCGAAGGCAACCGCGCGATGGTTTACTTCACCGCCAAACAGGTCGACATCGTCAAGTACGGCGTGGACGAAGAAGAGAAGAAGAAAGCCGACGCACTGCTGGCCTTCATGACGCCAATCGCCAAGGCCTTCATGACCGAAGTCGGTTTTGAATCGGCCAACCACGGCGTGCAGATCTATGGCGGCCACGGCTTCATCGCCGAGTGGGGCATGGAGCAGAACGTTCGCGACAGCCGCATCTCGATGCTGTACGAAGGCACCACCGGCATCCAGGCACTCGACCTGCTGGGCCGTAAAGTGCTGATGACCCAGGGCGAGGCTCTGAAAGGCTTCACCAAGATCGTCCACAAGTTCTGCCAGACCAACGAAGGCAACGAAGCGGTTCAAGAGTTCGTCGCGCCGCTGGCTGCACTGAACAAGGAATGGGGCGAGCTGACCATGAAGGTCGGTATGGCCGCCATGAAAGATCGCGAAGAAGTCGGCGCGGCCTCCGTGGACTACCTGATGTACTCCGGTTACGCCTGCCTGGCCTACTTCTGGGCTGACATGGCGCGCCTGGCTGCCGAGAAACTGGCGGCCGGCACTTCCGAAGAGGCGTTCTACACCGCCAAGCTGCAGACTGCGCGCTTCTACTTCCAGCGCATCCTGCCGCGTACCCGTACTCACGTCGCAACCATGCTGTCGGGCGCCAACAACCTGATGGACATGAAAGAAGAGAACTTCGACCTGGGCTACTAAGCCTTAACGAAGTACTTGAAAAAGCCGCTGCTCCTTCGGGACCAGCGGCTTTTTTTGCTTTAAGGATTGCCCGTGGAATTAATGTTTGTAACGCCCTTTGAAAAATACCTCAGTAATTCACTCAGCAACTCGGGCTTTCTGCCGTTACAGTAGTGGGCACATTGCCATCTATTGATCTGACGGGTCGGAGCTTTACCCTTGCCGCGCTCATCTGCTGTACGTTTCAGTCATTTCCTGCCGTCATTACTGCTGTTGCTGGCGGGGCTTGCGGCTGCGTACATCAAGGATCTGAACGTCTTTTTCACCTCGCTGTTCAACGTGCTGCCCACCCTGGTGTTGTTGCTCGGTGGCGCCTATTGCGCGGTGTACCGACGCCAGCGTGAACTGTTTCTGATGGTCACGGTGTACATCGCCTACTTCCTGCTCGACACCCAGACCGACTATTACCGCGACAACGGCAAGGTGCGTGACGATGCCGCCGTGGTCTTTCACCTGTGTTGCCTGCTGCTGCCATTGTTGTATGGGGTATTCGCGGCGTGGCAGGAACGCACCCATCTGTTCCAGGACATGGTGGCGCGATTCGCAGTCTTGCTGGCGGTCGGCAGCGTGGCGCTGGGGCTTGAGCAAAGTTATCCACACGTGCTGCTGATCTGGTTGTCGGAGATTCGCTGGCCCGCGTTGCATGGCGCCTGGATGAGTCTGATTCAGTTGTCCTATCCGGTGTTCTTTGCCGCGTTTGTGCTGCTGACCTGGCAATACTGGCGCAACCCGCGACCGCTGCATGCCGCGCAACTGGTGGGATTGCTCGGGTTGTTCTGGATGTTGCCGAAGACCTTCATCCTGCCGTTCACGCTGAACATCATGTGCAGCCAGGTGATGCTGATGATCGCCGCCGCCGTTGCCCACGAAGCCTATCAAATGGCCTTCCGCGACGAACTGACCGGGCTGCCGGGCCGCCGTGCGCTGAATGAACGCATGCAACGGCTGGGACGCAACTACGTGTTGGCCATGAGCGACGTCGACCACTTCAAGAAATTCAACGATACCCACGGCCACGATGTCGGCGACCAGGTACTGCGCCTGGTGGCCAGCAAACTGTCGAAAATCGGCGGTGGCGGTAAGGCGTATCGCTATGGCGGCGAGGAATTTGCCCTGGTGTTTGCAGGCAAGACCCTCGAAGAATGCATGCCGCACCTGGAAGTCATCCGCGAGTCCATCGCCACTTACAACATTCAATTGCGCAATCAGGAAAACCGCCCGCAGGACGACAATCAGGGGCGCCAGCGGCGTGCCGGTTCCAGTGCGTCAAGTGTGTCGGTGACGGTCAGTATCGGCGTTGCCGAACGGATCGATCAACGTACCCCGGAAGAGGTACTCAAATCCGCTGACCAGGCGCTCTACAGCGCCAAGGGCGCCGGGCGCAACTGCGTGATGGCGTTCGGTCAGAACCGTCGCGGCGCCGTGCGCATGGACGCCGCTACGGTTGAGTGATGATCGCGCATTCAGCGACTGGACATTGATTGTGGCGTAGTGTCGGCGGCAGTAGGTTGGAAAAAACTGCCGACGGAGAATGACCATGCCCGAGTACAAAGCTCCCTTGCGCGACATGCGCTTTCTGATCGACCACGTCTTCGACTTTCACAGTAGTTACGCCGCGCTGGGGGCCACCGATGCCAGCCCGGACATGGTCAATGCAATCCTGGAAGAAGGCGCGAAGTTCTGCGAAAACGTGCTGTCGCCGCTCAACCGCAGCGGCGATGAAGAAGGCTGCCATTTCGACAACGGCGTGGTCACCACGCCCGCGGGTTTCAAGCAGGCCTTCGCCCAATATGTCGAGGGCGGCTGGCATGGCCTGGCGGCGGACCCGGTTTACGGCGGCCAAGGGTTGCCGATCTCTCTGGGCCTGGTCATCAGCGAGATGGTGGGGTCCAGCAACACCTCATGGGGCATGTACCCCGGCCTGACCCACGGTGCGATGTCGGCGATCCACGCCCATGGCACCGAGGAGCAGAAGCAGACCTATTTGAAGAAGCTCACCGCTGGCCAATGGACCGGCACCATGTGCCTGACAGAAGCCCATTGCGGCACCGACCTGGGCATCATCAAGACCCGTGCCGTGCCAGCGGCCGATGGCAGCTATGCGATCTCCGGCAGCAAGATCTTCATCTCTGCGGGCGAGCACGACATGAGCGCCAACATCATTCACCTGGTGCTCGCCAAATTGCCGGACGCACCGGCCGGGACCAAGGGTATTTCGCTGTTTATCGTGCCCAAGTTCCTGCCCGACGCGATGGGTGAAGCGGGTGAGCGCAACGGCGTGTCCTGCGGCTCGATCGAACACAAGATGGGCATCAAGGCCTCGGCCACCTGCGTGCTGAACTTCGACGAGGCCAAGGGCTTTTTGATCGGCGAGCCGAACAAGGGCCTGAACTGCATGTTCACCATGATGAACCACGCGCGGTTGGGCACGGGCATGCAAGGTCTGTGTCTGGGCGAGGCGAGCTTCCAGGGCGCGATCAAATACGCCAACGACCGATTGCAGATGCGCTCGCTGACCGGCCCGAAAGCTCCGGAAAAAGCCGCCGACCCCATCATCGTGCACCCTGATGTGCGGCGGATGTTGCTGACCATGAAAGCCTTCAATGAAGGCAATCGCGCGCTGACTTACTTCACCGCGCAGTTGCTCGATGTTGCACACCTGAATCCGGATGAAGCGGCGCGTCAGGAAGCCGAAGACTTGCTGGCGTTCCTCACGCCGATCTGCAAAGCCTTCATGACCGATACCGGGCTTGAGGTGACCAACCATGGCATGCAGGTGTTTGGCGGCCACGGGTTCATTCGTGAGTGGGGTATGGAGCAACTGGTGCGCGACTGCCGCATTGCGCCGATCTATGAGGGCACCAACGGCATTCAGGCACTGGACTTGCTCGGGCGCAAGGTACTCGGCAGTCAGGGCAAGTTGCTGCGCGGGTTCACCAAAATCGTCCACAAGTTTTGCGCGGCGCACGCCGGACATTCACAACTGGCGGGGTATGTGGCGCAGCTTGATCAACTCAACCAGCAGTGGGGTGAGTTGACCACCAGGGTCGGCATGGCGGCGATGAAAAACCCTGACGAGGTCGGCGCCGCGTCAGTGGATTACCTGATGTACAGCGGTTACATCATCCTTGGCTACCTGTGGTTGCGGATGGCGCTGGTGGCTCAGGCGCAACTCGATGCTGGCAGCGGTGATGTTGGCTTTTGCCGGGGCAAACTGGCGACCAGCGAGTTTTACTTCAAGCGTCTGCTGCCACGCACTACCGCTCATCGGGCGGCCATCGAAGCGGGGAGCGATTGCCTGATGCAGTTGCCAGCGGAGATGTTTGCGCTTTAGACATGTAAATCCGCTACAAAGAAGCTCGCCTTGTGCGGGCTTTTTTGTTAATGACCAAAAATAACAAAATAGTCATGAGCTGACCCTATGTGTCTTAAAAGTTGTTGGGGTACACTCCGACCCAACGAAAACACTCTTCCTGTGAATCACCTGTATAGATCTTGCGAGGTTTGCCATGGCTGACTACAAAGCGCCCCTGCGCGATATGCGCTTCGTCCTCAATGAAGTTTTCGAGGTCGCCAAACTCTGGGCTGAACTGCCTGCGCTGGCCGAGACCGTCGATGCGGAAACGGTCGAAGCCATCCTGGAAGAAGCCGGCAAGGTCACCAGCAAAAGCATTGCCCCGCTGAGCCGTGCCGCGGACGAGGAAGGTTGCCATTGGGCCGACGGTGCCGTCACCACGCCGGCGGGTTTCCCGCAGGCCTATCAGACCTACGCGGAAGGCGGCTGGGTCGGTGTCGGTGGCGATCCGACCTACGGCGGCATGGGCATGCCCAAAGCCGTTTCGGCCCAGGTCGAAGAAATGGTCAACTCCGCCAGCCTGTCGTTCGGTCTGTATCCGATGCTGACCGCCGGTGCCTGCCTGTCGATCAACGCCCACGCCAGCGAAGAGCTGAAAGCCGCGTACCTGCCGAACATGTACGCCGGCATCTGGGCCGGTTCCATGTGCCTGACCGAGCCACACGCCGGTACTGACCTGGGGATCATTCGCACCAAGGCCGAGCCTCAGGCCGACGGTTCCTACAAGGTCAGTGGCACCAAGATCTTCATCACCGGTGGCGAACACGACCTCACCGAAAACATCATCCACCTGGTGCTGGCCAAGTTGCCGGATGCACCGGCGGGGCCGAAAGGCATTTCGCTGTTCCTGGTGCCGAAGTTCATGGTCAATGCCGATGGCAGCCTGGGCGCGCGCAACCCGGCGAACTGCGGGTCGATCGAACACAAGATGGGCATCCAGGCGTCCGCGACCTGCGTGATGAACTTCGATGAGGCCGTGGGTTACCTGGTTGGCGAGCCGAACAAAGGCCTGGCGGCGATGTTCACCATGATGAACTACGAGCGCCTGGGTGTCGGTATCCAGGGCCTGGCCACGGGCGAGCGCTCGTACCAGAACGCCGTGGAATACGCCCGTGACCGTCTGCAAAGCCGTTCGCCGACTGGTGCGCAGAACAAGGACAAAGTGGCTGACCCGATCATCGTCCACCCGGACGTGCGTCGCATGCTGCTGACCATGAAAGCCTCGAACGAAGGTGGCCGTGCATTCTCCACTTACGTGGCCATGCAACTGGACACCGCCAAGTTCAGCGAAGATGCCGCCACCCGCAAGCGTGCGGAAGACCTGGTGGCCTTGCTGACCCCGGTGGCGAAGGCGTTCCTGACCGATCTCGGTCTGGAAACCACCGTTCACGGCCAGCAGGTGTTCGGCGGCCACGGTTACATCCGTGAGTGGGGCCAGGAGCAACTGGTGCGTGACGTGCGCATCACCCAGATCTACGAAGGCACCAACGGCATTCAGGCGCTGGACCTGGTCGGGCGCAAGATCGTCGGCACCGGCGGGGCGTTCTACAACCTGTTCGCCGACGAGATTCGTCACTTCACCGCAACGGCCAGCGCTGACCTGGCGGAGTTCACCAAGCCGCTCAACGACGCCGTCACCACCCTCGACGAACTGACCGCGTGGTTGCTGGACCGGGCGAAGAGCAATCCGAACGAAATCGGCGCGGCATCGGTCGAGTACCTGCAGGTCTTCGGCTACGTGGCGTATGCCTACATGTGGGCCCTGATGGCCAAGGCCGCTTTGGGCAAGGAAGCGCAAGACGATTTCTACGCCAGCAAACTGGGCACCGCACGGTTCTATTTCGCCCGTCTGTTGCCGCGGATTCACTCGTTGAGCGCGTCGGTCAAGGCCGGTAGCGAATCGTTGTTCCTGCTGGATGCAGGACAATTCTGATGAAGTAATGGTTTGTAAGCATTCTCTTACATAGCGTGCTGCTGTTCTCCCATAGATGCAAATTGGATCCACAGCTAATCTACTTCTCATGGACGTAGCGCAGGAAGCGCAAAGCAACAACAGGGACACGTAGGATTCTGCCAGGACGGCGGAGTGAAATGGATGTCAGGGAAACAGTCTGCAAAGCCCCGCTTCGGCGGGGTTTTCTTTTGCCCGAAGAAAAGTTTCTAACTCAGCCCGTCCAGGGCCTGCGGGCTGTTCAAACGTTCAGCCGGGCCATTTATCACTTCTTCCAGCAATGTCCGCAGCAAGGCCAGCGAGGCCTGCTGCCGTTGCACATCCCGACACACCAGCCCGACTTTCAGTGGGACTCGTGGTTCGCTCAGGGGTTTCCACAGCAGTTCTTGGTTGCCATGGGTCTTTTGCGAGCGTCCGGGCAGCACCGTCGCCAGGCGTGTGTGCGGCAGGCTGTCGAGGATGCCGGCCATGTTGTTCAGTTCGGCTTGCACCTGTGGGCGACGTCCGAGGTTCGCCAGTTGGGTTTGCCAGATCTGCCGGATTTGAAATTCCTCGCCCAGCAGCAACATCGGCAACTCGGCGGCCTGGCTCATGGACACCTTCTTGAATTCACGCAGCGGGTGCTCTGCCGGGATGACCAGGGTCAGTTCATCTTCGTACAGCATCACGCCATGCAAACCAGGTTGGCGGGGCGGCAGGTAGCTGATGCCGATATCCAGAGAGCCGTTGAGCAGTCGCCGCTCGATTTCCAGTCCGGTCAGTTCGTAGATCTGCACGACAAGATGCGGCTGCGCCTTGCGCACGCGTTCGAGCATCTGTGGAACGAGGCTGGTATGCACCGTCTGCAATACACCGATGGCCAGGGTGCGCAGCGCCTGACCCTTGAAGTTGCCGAGCGCCTCCCGTGCCCGTTGCAGGCCATCGAGCAAAGGCAGGGCGTGGTTGTACAGCGTGTGCGCTGCGAGGGTTGGCAACAGGCGTTTGCTGTTGCGTTCGAACAGGCTCACATCGAGGTTTTGCTCGAGGTGGCGGATTTGCTGGGACAACGCCGGCTGGGAGATCGACAGGCGTTCGGCGGCCCGGCCCACATGGCCTTCTTCATAGACCGCGACGAAATAACGCAGTTGCTTGAAATCCATAAGTATTACTTATCGAAAATGCTGAGAAATCGAAATGGCTGAATGCCTTGCCTGAGCCTAGTCTAACCGCATTCACAGGGCTTACAGGGCCACAGAGTGCGATGAATACCCTTTGCTTCGATGGTGTTGACATAGGTAAGGCAAAAAACCTCATCAGAGGTTTTTTCGGATGAATCTGTTCAGTCTGCGCCGTAGTCCTCCCAGTCTTGATGATCTGGTCATGGACGCCTCCCTGCCTTCCAAAGACAACAGTCTTTCCAGCGAGTACTTGATGCCCGGTGTCGAGCGGCCGAAACAAGTGTTTGTGCGTGGCCAGGGTTCATGGTTGTGGGACAGCGATGACCGTGCGTACCTGGATTTCTCTCAAGGCGGTGGGGCTAACAGCCTTGGTCACAGCCCTTCGGTACTGGTCAACGCCATCACTGCCCAGGCTCAAGCGCTGATCAATCCGGGTTTCGGCCTGCATAACCGTGGCACGCTCAAACTTGCCGAACGCCTGTGTGCCAGCACCGGCAGTGATCAGGCCTACCTGCTCAATACCGGCAGCGAAGCCTGTGAGGCGGCGATAAAGCTGGCGCGCAAATGGGGTCAACAGCATCGCGGTGGTGCGTCGCGAATCATTGTGGCCAACAACGGTAACCATGGCCGTAGCCTGGCGACGATGTCGGCGTCGGACAGTTCGACATTGGCCAACCGATTCGAGCCGCAACTGCCGGGCTTCAGCCATGTCCCGTTCAATGACCTTCCGGCATTGCATGCGGCCGTGGATGAACGGACTGTCGCGATCATGCTCGAACCGATCCAGAGCGAAGCCGGTGTGATCCCGGCCACCGCGCATTACCTCAAGGGCGTCGAACGCCTGTGCCGTGAACTCGGCATTTTGCTGATCTTCGACGAAGTGCAAAACGGCATCGGCCGTTGTGGCACCTTGCTCGCGGAACAGTCCTTCGGGGTCACGGCGGATATCGTCGTGCTTGGCAAAGGCCTGGGCGGCGGCGTGCCATTGGCCGCACTGCTGGCACGGGGCAAGGCCTGCTGTTTTGAACCCGGCGAGATGACCGGTACCCACCATGGCAATGCACTGATGACCGCCGCGGGACTTTCGGTGCTCGATACGGTGCAGGACAAGGCTTTCCTCAAGCACGTCGCAGAAGCCGGTCAGCACCTGCGTGAAGGTTTGGGGCGTTTGGCCCATCGATATGATCACGGCGAGTTGCGCGGACAAGGGCTGCTTTGGGGGCTGACGCTGTCGGACGATTCCGCTGAGGCGGTAGTCAAGGCCGCGCTTTACGAAGGCCTGTTGCTCAACGCCCCGCAACCCGACTGCCTGCGCTTTACCCCTGCGCTGAATGTCAGCAACGCCAACATCGATGAAATGCTCCTGCGCCTGGCGCGCGCCTTCTCCCGAGTACGCACCGCGCAATTGCAGTGCCGCAAAGGGATTGCCGTCTGATTCGACGCGACCTGCACACGTTCCCGAACCGTCTCGCGGTAATACGCACGCCTCACGCCCGATATTTTTGGCGTGGGGCGTTTTTTTGTGGCTGGTTTTTGCCAAAGGCAATTTCGGCTTGAGCGGTTAGCCGATCAATGGCTTTCTAGCGTGCATCGGCAGGGAGTGCCGGTGCCAGCGATTGAACTTTGTTTTGTCGTTGGCTTTGAATTCCATACCACTGGGTGGTATGTTTTTGCGGAAGGGATACCTATGTCGCCGAGGCTGTTCAAGACAAAACGTTTTGCGATGCAGGCCGCCAAGGCCTGGATCGGTGATGACGAACTCCGGGAGGCATTCACCGAAATGCTCAATGGCCAGGCTGACAATCTGGGTGGCGGGGTCTGGAAGAAGCGTTTGAATGCCAACCGTCATCGCTCGATTGTCCTGGCCAAAGGAGGCGGTAATTGGATCTATCAGTTCCTGTACGCGAAGAAAGATCAGAGCAATATCAATCAGGCCGAACTGATCGGATTTCGGAAAATGGCAAAGACCTACGAAAGCCTGACAGAGAGGCAAGTCCAGTACTTGCTGGATACGAAGGAGTTTGTGGAGATACCTGATGAGTAAGAAATTCAAAAGTGAAGCGTTTGAGTCGATACATGAGTCTGCCAGTGCCCTGTACGCCATCGGTGCAATCAGCAAGGCGACCATGCGTGAATTCGATGAGTCTTGTCTTGCAACGGTGCCGAATGCGATTCCCGCTGAGGAGATAAAGGCATTGCGCGAACGCAACAATGTCAGCCAACCGGTGTTTGCGCGCTACTTGAACACCAGCGCTTCCACGGTCAAACAATGGGAAGCAGGGGATAAACACCCCAGTGGCATGGCGTTGAAGTTGCTGAGTATCGTGCAGAAACACGGCCTGGAAATACTGGCCTGAGGAATCGGGCTGAACCCTGACAAACGGCACAGGTCGATTAGCTGTAGGGCTCGAACGAGTCCACCCCAATCAGGAGCTGCCCCATGGACTTTATTCGCATCATCATCGCCATCCTGTTGCCGCCGCTGGGTGTGTTTTTGCAAGTAGGATTCGGCGGAGCGTTCTGGCTGAATATTCTGCTGACGTTGTGCGGTTACATTCCGGGGATCGTGCATGCGGTTTACATCATCGCCAAACGCTGAGTTTTGCGGCGGCAGGTCGGCCGCCTTCGCGAGCAAGCCCGCTCCCACAGGATTTGTGCAAACCACAGAACCTGTGGGAGCGGGCTTGCCCGCGAAGGGGGCGCCACCGTCTCGGCAATGAGCACGGGCCTCAGTCCACTGAATCCATCACCCGCCGATAAAACAACCATTCCTGCTCCAGCGCATGGGCCTGATTGCCGGCCTTGCGAAAGCCATGGCGTTCGTCCGCGTAGTAATGCGCTTCGACCAGGATGCCGTTGTCCTGCAGCGCCGCGACCATGTCGCGGGTCTGTTGCGGGACGACCACGGCATCCAGTTCTCCCTGAAAGAAGACCACCGGCACGCGGATGTTGCTGGCATGCAGCAGCGGAGTGCGGGCGGCGTAGCGTTCGGCGTCCAGCAAAGGATCGCCGATCAACCAGTCCAGATAGTCGCTTTCGAATTTATGGGTCGCGCGCCCCAGCGCTACCGGGTCACTGACCCCATACAGGCTGGCGCCGGCGCGGAACACGTTGTGAAACGCCAGGGCGCAAAGCGTTGTGTAGCCACCGGCGCTGCCGCCGCGAATGAAGGCCTTGTCGCCGTCGATCAGGCTGCGTTCGTTGAGGTAACTGACCACGGCGCAAGCGTCTTCGACATCCACATCACCCCAGCTCAAATGAAGCGCCTGACGATAGGCCCGGCCATAACCACTGCTGCCGCGATAGTTGAGGTCGGCCACGGCGAAGCCCCGCTGTGTCCAGAACTGGATGCGCGGATCGAGCATCGGGTAGCACGCCGACGTCGGGCCGCCATGGATGAACACCACCAGTGGCGGTTTCGCCTCGCCGGTCATTGCCGGGTAGAAGAAGCCGTGTGCTTCGCCTGAGCCACTGGGGTAGCGCAAGGTCTGCGGGCGACTGATCCGTTCGGGAGGAAGCGGTGCGATGCCGCCGGCCAGCACCTTCACTTGCCGGCTCTGACGGTCGATGGCAATGACGGCGGTTGAGCTGACGGGCGACGCTGCAATGCAATAAATGAACTGCCCATCCACCGCAAGATGGCGGAAGCGGCTGTAGTCGCCGGTGAAGTCGGCGCAGGAGTCGCCGCCTATACCCAAACGGCCAAACCCGCCTTCGGTCCAACTGGCCAGATAACTGTGGTCGCCCAGCGGCAACCAGGTGCTGCCGCCGAGTTGCCAGGGCGCGGGGCCATGGTCGGCGTTGGCACTTGGTAATGGGCTCAGGCCATTTTCAGATTCCACCCATGGCTGCCAGTAACCGGCGCGATCCGTCAGGCAGTACAAGCGACCGTCGGCATCAAACCGTGGCTGTTGCACCGACTCTTGAGCACCGTCGCCCGCCACACAACGCGCCTCGGCAAACCCGCCATGGGCGAGGCGTTCGGCAACCATCAAGCGGGTTGCTGTCCATGGCTGATCCGGGCGACTCCATTCGATCCAAGCCAGGCGCCGGGCATCAGGGCTCAGCATCGGTGCCGCGTAGAAATCAGCACCTTCGGCCAGCAGGTGGCGTGCGCCATCCAACAGGTCGATCGCTACCAGTCGGTGTTGGTCTTTATGCTCCTCGACCGCCAGTACCTGCCCGTTGGCGAACTGCAGATCGCCAAAACGGCACGCACCGGATGTCAGCCTTTCGGGCGAATCGTCTTGCAGTGTTTGCCGATACAACTGCTGGTCGACCTCGTTGACGAAAACGATGCCGTCGTCCGTCAGACAAAACGCGCCACCGCCATATTCGTACACCCGACTGCGCACGCTGAACCCCGGTGGCGTCAGGCATTTCGCTGTGCCCTCACGCCAATGCCAGATCCGGCACGCCGCGTCTTCGGGGCGGTACTCGTTCCAGAACAGGCCGTTTGGACCGACCTGCAGTTCTGCAAAATCGATACCAGCGGCCACGGCTTTGGCAGCGCTGAACGGTTCAGCTTTTGGCGATGAGGCGTGAGTTTCGTTCATTGCGAAAGGCCAGTTGGTCGATGGTCTGGGTCGCGTGTTCGGCTTCTTCGCGAGCCTTGAGGATCACGCCGTGTTGTGGCGACTTGCTGCACACCGGGTCGGCGTTGCTGGCGTCACCGGTGAGCATGAACGCCTGGCAGCGGCAGCCGCCGAAGTCTTTTTCTTTTTCGTCACAGGAGCGGCACGGCTCGGGCATCCAGTCGTAACCGCGAAAGCGATTGAAGCCGAACGAGTCGTACCAGATGTGCTGCATGCTGTGGTCGCGTACGTTGGGAAACTGCACCGGCAGCTGTCGGGCACCGTGACAGGGCAGGGCGGTTCCGTCCGGCGTGACCGTCAGAAAAATACTGCCCCAGCCGTTCATGCAGGCTTTCGGGCGTTCTTCGTAATAGTCCGGGGTGACGAAAATCAGCTTGCACGGATGCCCTTGGGCTTGCAGTTTGGCGCGGTATTCATTGGTGATGCGTTCGGCGCGCAGCAGTTGCTCCCGGGTCGGCAATAGCCCGACGCGATTGAGTTGCGCCCAACCGTAGAACTGGCACGTGGCGAGCTCGACGAAGTCCGCTTCCAGGGCGATGCACAGCTCGATGATGCGGTCGATCTGGTCGATGTTGTGCCGATGAGTGACGAAGTTCAGCACCATCGGATAACCATGGGCCTTCACCGCCCGGGCCATTTCCAGTTTCTGCGCAAAGGCCTTTTTCGAGCCGGCCAGCAGGTTGTTCACCTGCTCGTCGCTGGCCTGGAAACTGATCTGGATGTGATCGAGGCCGGCCTTCTTGAAGTCGCTGATTTTCTGCTCGGTGAGGCCGATGCCGGAGGTGATCAGGTTGGTGTAGAAACCCAGTTGGCGGGCTTCGGTAATCAGCTCGGCGAGGTCCTGGCGCACCAGCGGTTCACCCCCGGAAAAGCCCAGTTGCGCGGCGCCCATTTGCCGCGCTTCACGGAATACCTTGATCCACTGTTCGGTGCTCAGCTCTTTGCCCTGTTCGGCGAAATCCAGCGGATTGGAGCAGTACGGGCATTGCAGCGGGCAGCGATAGGTCAGCTCGGCGAGCAGCCACAGCGGCAGGCCGACGTCCGGTTTGGGCGGCACTTGCACTGATGAATCAGGCAAGTTCGATCCAGTGCTGCGCACGGGCCACCTCCATGAATTGCTCGATGTCGTCACCGAGCTCGGGTACGCCGGGGAACTGCTGCTCGAGTTCGGCGATGATCGCCGCGACATCCCGTTCACCGTCAATCAAGCCACCGATCAGTGCGGCACTTTCGTTGAGCTTGATCATGCCTTCCGGGTACAGCAGCACGTGGCCTTTCTGCGCCGGTTCGTACTGGAAGCGGTAGCCGGGACGCCAGGTCGGGGTCTTGCTGCGATCGAAACTCATAAGGTGATTCCTTTGTGCCAGACCCGCTCCCCGGTCACGCTGTGATACGGCGGGCGTTTCAGTTCGTAGGCCATGCTCATGGCATCGAGCATGCTCCAAAGAATGTCCAGTTTGAACTGGAGAATTTCCAGCATGCGCTCCTGGCCTTCGCGGGTGGTGTAGTGCTGCAACGTGATTGCCAGACCGTGCTCGACATCACGCCGTGCCTGACCCAGGCGTGTGCGGAAATACGCGTAGCCGGCCGGGTCGATCCATGGGTAATGCTGCGGCCAACTGTCCAGGCGCGATTGGTGGATCTGCGGGGCGAACAGTTCGGTCAGCGAGCTGCTGGCGGCCTCCTGCCAGCAGGCGCGGCGGGCGAAGTTGACGTAGGCGTCCACGGCGAAGCGCACGCCGGGCAGCACCAGTTCCTGGGAACGCAACTGGTCCGGGTCGAGGCCGACGGCCTGGCCCAGTCGCAGCCAGGCTTCGATGCCGCCGTCTTCACCGGGCGCGCCGTCGTGGTCGAGCAGGCGCTGAATCCACTCGCGGCGGATCTCGCGGTCAGGGCAATTCGCCAGAATGGCCGCGTCCTTCAGGGGAATGTTCACCTGATAGTAGAAACGGTTGGCGACCCAGCCCTGGATCTGCTCGCGGGTCGCCCGGCCTTCGTACATCGCCACGTGATAGGGGTGATGGATGTGGTAGTAGGCGCCCTTGGCGCGCAGGGCCGCTTCGAATTCGGTGGGGGACATCGGGGTGTCAGTCATTGCGGTTCTCCGGGAAACAACCGTAGAGGTCTAGTGCCTGTGCCGGCCTCATCGCGAGCAAGCTCGCTCCCACAGGGGAATGCGGTCAACTGTGGGAGCGAGCTTGCTCGCGATAGGGCCATCCGCTACAGCACAATACTCATACCGTCATACGCCACTTCAACCTGGCGCCGATCCAGCTCCGCGCGCTCGGGCGAATCTTCATCGAGAATCGGGTTGGTGTTGTTGATGTGGATAAGCACCTTGCGCTGCGTGGGCAGTTGCTCCAGCACTTCGAGCATGCCGCCGGGGCCGTTTTGCGCCAGGTGGCCCATCTCCCGACCGGTGCGGGTGCCTACGCCACGACGCTGCATTTCATCGTCATCCCACAGCGTGCCGTCGACCAGCAAACAATCGCTGCCGGCCATGATCTCCAGCAGCGCTGCATCCACCTTGCCCAGACCCGGTGCGTAGAACAGTTTGCCACCGGTGTTGAGGTCTTCGACGATCAGGCCGATGTTGTCGCCCGGATGCGGGTCGAAGCGGTGCGGCGAGTAGGGCGGTGCGGCACTGCGCAAAGGCAGCGGGGTGAAACGCAGGTTCGGGCAGGCGGGGATGGTGAAGCTTTGATCGAGCTCGATGCGGTTCCAGTTCAGCCCGCCGTTCCAGTGGGTCAGCATGTTGAACAGCGGAAAGCCGCTGCTCAGGTCTTCGTGGACCATGTCGGTGCACCAGACCTGATGCGGGCAACCCTCGCGCAGCATGAGCAGGCCGGTGGTGTGGTCGATCTGGCTGTCCATCAGGATGATCGCGCCGATCCCGGTATCGCGCAGGGCGCGGCCAGGCTGCATCGGGGCGAAACCCTGGAGTTGGGCGCGGATGTCCGGGGAGGTGTTGCACAGTACCCAGTTCACGCCGTCATCGGAAATCGCGATGGACGACTGCGTCCGCGCCTTGGCCCGCAGGCTGCCGTCGCGAAAGCCTGCGCAGTTCACGCAGTTGCAGTTCCACTGGGGGAAGCCGCCGCCGGCGGCGGAACCTAGAATCTGGACAAACATGGACGCTCCATCAATTCAACGCTGAAAATAAAACGCCTCGGATAACCGAGGCGTTGTGCTGCACATCTGCCAAAGCAGAGATTAGCGGCTTGCGAAGTACATGGTGACTTCAAAGCCGATACGCAGGTCGGTGTAGGCAGGTTTGGTCCAGGCCATCAATTGAACTCCTTCAGGTAGGTGGGACAGCGCTATCTATAGGTTTAGTCCACCTCAGGTCAGAGATGTTCCAAATAGTTAGGTTGCTATGTTACTCAAAATTTCAAAGAGATTGCCCGTGAAACTTTGAGAAAGCTCCTTACAGCCCCGGTAATGATCATTTTGCCGCTTGCCATGGCGTGCCTGGCGCAGGGCTGTTCGCCAGGCAAAGCCAACCGCCCTCGGCCCGATTCAATCGCTGGGCTGCGGCAAGCAGTTGGGAGCGCTCGATCAGCAGGATTGCCTCGGGCAATTGCATAAGATAATCCGACGAGCGGCCGCCCAGCTTGCCCTGCCAAAGCAATTCCGCGGCCTGGGCAGTGGGCAATGCAGCCTGGGAAAATTGCTCGGCCAAGGTCTGGCGACCAGCGATGAACGCGTTGTCATCGAGGGCATTGATCAGCATTGGCAGATCGCTGAGGAACTGCTCGATGTGTTGCAGCAGATCTGCCGGCGCTACGTTCGGTGATTGCACACCGAACAGTAATCCGGTTGTCCCGTGAATCTGGCGCAGGGCGCTGAACACCGCATAGCCCAGTTGCAATTCCACTCGCAGGCGCTGGTAGAACGGCGTCTGACAGAAGTGCGCAAGCAGACGCCACGCGGCTTCGTCGGCCAACTCCCCGGTTGCGGCAGGGCAAAACAGCAGCAGTGCGTGCTCGCTGGAATCGCTGTCGACGGCGCTCCACAGACGATGTGACGGGAGGGTTGGCGGCGGGGTCAATTGATTGTCCGGCGTGCCGGGTATACGGCTCAAGGCCAGGCCCATGGCCGCTTGAGTCTGGGCGGACAGGCCAATCGCCAAGCCATCCCAGCGTGCACTCGACCAGAGTTGCTGCGCGTCGTCCGTGTTCGCGGTGTGCGCAAGGCAGTGATTGGGCAATGCCTTGAGCAGCTGTCGAATGGGCATCAGTGCGACACTCTCCGGCGCGGCTTGTGAGACTGCAGCGTCAGATTGTGTCAGCTCTTTCAGCGCATGCTCCAGAACGCTGGGCATCGGCTCCTGCAGTCCGGTCATTTTCAGCAGCCATTCGTTGCCCGAGGCACTGAAGGAAACATCCACACCGGCCTGAAGTGCGTCTTCGCGCAACGATTGCAGGTTGCTTTCCAAGCGTGATTGAAGGGCACTGGCGGGACTCGAGTCCAGACGCCAGCGCAGATAAATCGCACCTTCCGCGCTGTTGTCCGGCAAGGCCTGGCTGAATTGCATCGGCGAACGTTCACGACGGCTGCGCGAGCGATCCTGGGCAAAGGTACGCAGGCCGCGGTGGGCGCTGGTCTGGCCACGAATCAGTCCGGCGTTGGACGCGGGCGCTTCGGTGCGCAGGAACGGGTTGGGTGCGGGTAACTGCCATGGGCCGCTGAAGTTATCCACAGCGCCGATTTGAGTGAGGATTTGCTTGAGCGCTGTAACGCCTTGGCCAGATAACCCGACTTCGCGTTGTTCGCTGTCCAGCCGGGCCAATTGCAAGGCACTGCTGACCTGTTGCTGGCGCTGGTGCAGGGTTGCGTATTCTTCGCGCAACGGGGTCCAGTCTTGCTGGGCAAAAAAGCTCAGCCAGTCCATAAGGCATTCGTGAATCCCTGTTGCCGAGTCGGCGGCGGGCAGGGTGAACTCGATATGCAGCAAGGCTTGACCGGCGAACTGGTACAGCGGCTGGGCTTTCAGGTGATCGGCCAGCCCGCGCTCGCGCAGGTCCGCCGACAAGCCACCGGGTTTTGCCGAATTCAGCCAGTGGCACAAGAATGCCAACGCCTCGGCGCAAGACTCGGGCAGCGATTCGAGGGCGAACAGCCAATCCAGTCGCCGTGCTTCAGCCTGTTGATAACTTCTTTCTGAGCTCGACATCAGTGGCACAGGAGCGTGTTGCTCAATGCTTTGTCCCTTGACGATGACGTTACCAAAGGTTTCTGCCAGGGTCCTTAGCTCTTCGAGGCTTTGCGGCCCGGCCAGGCTCAACGTCATCTGCCCGGTCTGGTAAAACCGCTGATAAAAATCCTGCAGGGCCTGCTGAAACTCGGGCTGCTCTACAGCCAGAGTGGCGCGATTGCCGGCATGAAAACCGCGAAGCGGATGTGCTTCTGACAGTCCGTCGAACAGCGCAAATTGCTGCTGCGCCGCCGCATCCTGCGACCAGGCGACAAATTCCGCCTGCAGCACTTCCCGTTCCCGCTGCTGATCGTCCGGATTCATACGCGGATGGGCGAGCATGTCTGACAGACGCTCCAGCCCACCGGCAAATGCCTGGGGTGGCAGTTCGAAAAAGTAGTCCGTGGTGCGCTCGCTGGTTCGCGCGTTTATCTGGCCGCCATGACTCTGGACGTAGGCCATCAACCCTTGCCCGGCAGGAAAACGCTCGGTCCCCAGAAACAGCAGATGCTCAAGAAAATGCGCCAGGCCCGGCCACGCCAGCGGCACATCATGGCTGCCCGCGGCGACCCGCAACGCTGCTGCGCAACGCTTCAGATTCGGGACATGACGCAGCGTCACCCGCAAGCCGTTGGCCAGGGTTTCAGTGTGGGGGCGAGGGTGATTCAGCGCGGGCATGGGCACTTCCAGAACAGTGAAGTGCCAATGCTAGCGGATTAGGACTTGTTCAGCTCGCCGTAAAGCTCGGGACGACGATCGATCAGGTAGCGATTGGCGGCACGGGAATCGA
This sequence comes from Pseudomonas sp. GW821-FHT07G06, assembly GCF_058986625.1. NCBI lineage: Bacteria > Pseudomonadati > Pseudomonadota > Gammaproteobacteria > Pseudomonadales > Pseudomonadaceae > Pseudomonas > Pseudomonas sp. GW821-FHT07G06. The sequence goes on along the minus strand of NZ_JBYSVW010000020.1, from coordinate 68,578 downwards.
CCATCAACTGTCGATCCAGCTCACCGACAATCAGCGATTCATCCAGTCCCGCCTGAGCGATACGGCTGCCATCCGGCGCAGCAATGCTGCTCTGGCCGCAATAGTGGATGTCGCCTTCATGACCACAGTAGTTGGCGTAAGCCACATAGCATTGGTTTTCGAAGGCGCGGGAACGCACGGTGACATCGGCGACGAAATCGAACGGAATCATGTTCGCGGTCGGCACCAGAATCAGCTCGGCGCCGCCCAGGGCCAGGCGTCGGGCATTTTCCGGAAACTCCAGGTCGTAGCAGATCAGGAAGCCGAGTTTCCAGCCGTTGAGCTCAACGATGGGAAACTCGTCCGCGCCTGCACTGAACATCGAGTGATCGAGGTCGCCGAACAAGTGCGTCTTGCGGTAGTTGCACACGCGCTCGCCATTGGCGTCGATCAACTGCACGGCGTTGTAGATCTGCCCGTCCCCGGTGCGCTCGGGGTAGCCATACAAGATGGCAATCCCGGTTGCCTTGGCAATGCGTGCGATCTGCTGCGCCGACTCACCGTTGTACACCTCCGCCAAAACGCTGACGGCATCGACGCCGATGTTGTAGCCGGTCAGGAACATCTCCGGCAGCACCAGCAGGTCCGCGCCTTTTGCCTCCAGCGCCAGTTGTTGCAGGCGTTGCAGGTTGCCGGCGACATCCAGCGGCAACGGTGGACATTGGTAAAGGGCTACGCGCATTTCGGATTCCTCTTACTCGGGCAGGGCGATCGGTCCGATCTCGTTGAATACATCTCCTGGACCCGGATTCTCGGCGTGAGTTGCACCGCCGAAGTGTTTCATGATGCCCCACACCGCGTTGAGCGAGGTCTGTACTGCGCCTTCAACCCAGGCTGGCGTCCACGAGACGTCGTCGCCAGCGATGAAGATCCCGCGCTGTTCTGCCGGCATATCGTCCTGCATGAAGTGCGCGTACATACGCTGGTTGTAGCGGTAGTGACCGGGCAGTGCGCCTTTGAACGCACCGAGGAAATGCGGGTCGGCTTCCCAGGACACTGTGATCGGATCGCCGATGATCCGCGCGGCGATGTCGACTTTCGGGTAGATCTTCTTCAGTGCATCCAGCGCCAGTTTCACGCGTTTTTCCACCGGGTGCGGGAGCATTTTCAGCGCGTCGCTCATCCACGAGTACGACAGGCAAATCACCCCTGGCTTGTCGTCGCCGTTGTCGAATAGGTAGGTGCCACGGGTCAGGCGATCGGTGAGGGTCATGCTCATCAGGTCGCGGCCGGTTTCCGGATCCTTGTCCTTCCAGAACGGGCGGTCGACCATCACGAAGGTTTTCGACGATTGCATGTAGCGGGTGCGGTCCAGGGCCATCCACATCTTTTGCGAGAACAGGGTTTCGTCGCATTCGATCTGGGTGGTCAGCAGCCAGCTCTGGCAGGTGGTCAACACGGCGGCGTATTCGCGGGTGTCGCCCCAGTTGTCGGTGACGGCGAAACGGCCACCCGGTGCGTGGGCAATCTTCTTCACGCCGGTGCGCGGCGCGCCGCTGTGCAGGGAGCTGAGGCTGGTGCCGGCCGGCCAGTGTGCGCAACGCTCCGGCACATGGCGCCAGATGCCTTGTGGCACTTGTTCCACGCCACCGACCACCAGATGCTGGTGATCGTCGCAGTTGGTCATCACCACGCGGAAGATTTCCAGCATCGAGTTGGGGAAGTCAGAGTCCCAGCCGCCGGTGCCGAAACCGACCTGGCCGAACACTTCGCGGTGATGGAACGACAGCTTGGCAAAGGCTTTGGACGTGGCGACGAAGTCATAGAAGGTGCGGTCGTCCCACAGCGGCACCAGGGTGTTCCACAGCTCCTTGAGGCGCGGCACGTCGCGGTCGCGAATGGCTTGCTGGATATCCGAGAACTGCGAGCCGGCTTCCAGGGCGTCGGCCCAGGCGTCAGCCACTTCCTGGAACAGCGCAGGAAGGTCCGACAGCTTCTGTGCGTAATGGGTCTGGCCTTCGAGGTCGATGACCGTGCTGCCCGATGCAGGCGTCAGCGGGTTGGGGAACGGTTTGGTTTCCAGGCCGAGCTTGTCGACGTAGTGATAGAACGCGGTGGACGACACCGGAAAGCGCATGCCACCCAGCTCGGCCACGATACCTTCGGCGCCGTTGAACGCCTGGGAGCGCAGACGGCCACCCATTTTCGAGGCTTCGTAGACAACCGGCTTCAAACCCAGCTTCATCAGCTCATACGCGGCCACCAGCCCGGCAATCCCGCCGCCGACAATCGCCACTTCGGCACCGTGATTGTGCTCGGGAATGCTGCCCAGCCCGGCCGGGTGTTCGATCCAGTCGTCGAAGGCGAAGGGAAAGTCCGGGCCGAAAATGGTGATTGGTTTTTTACCGTCTGCAGGATGGCGATTGTTCTTGTTCATGGCTGACCTTGCTGGCGACCCGACGCGGAATGCGCATCTGAGTATAGGAAAAGATGCCAGCCATTCTAGAGAGCACAGAACACGTTAATAAGACGCAAAGTGTCGTCGTTTTGCCATTCTATTGGTCGATATGACTAACGCATACTTCAAAGTGACAATGTGAACCCCTGTGGGAGCGAGCCTGCTCGCGAAGAGGCCCGAACAGACACCACCTAAACCCCCGGCAAAAACTCAAACCGGCTGCCCCCGATCAATCTTGCTGCTCAAGATGATCGACGTGGTGGTCTTCTCGACCCCATCCACACTGCCAATCTGATCCAGCAACTGATCCAGCTGCTCCGGCGAATCGGTGCGCAACCACGCTACATAATCAAATTCGCCACTCACCGCACACAACTGCTGTACCTGCGCCATCGCGCTCAGGCGGCGCAACACCTCCTTGCCGGAACGCGGTTGCACCGTGATCCCGACATACGCCTGCAACCCGCCGTCCACCACCCGCTGCCCGAGGCGCACGCCGTAACCGGTGATCACTTTGGCCTTTTCCAGCCGCGCCAAACGCGAAGTGACAGTGGTGCGGGCGATGCCCAGTTGCCGGGCGAGCATGGCCACGCTCTCACGGGCGTTGATCTGCAGGGCTGCAATCAACTGGCGGTCGATTTCGTCGAGAACGGGCGGGCGAGTGTCAGGCAAAGGGTTATCTCCAGCGGCATGGATCAGTGCGCAAGCATGTTACAGGCAGATTCTGTACGACGCTCGCGACGGAGCCCTGATCAAGCCTCCGTACCGTTCATGACATTTCTGCCTGCGACAAATTGCCATAAGTAACCAGTTAGTACATTATTCCGTCCTTGTCACAAATGGGGAAAATGTCCGACATGAACAATTCTGGGGCTGCCGCCGGCAGCAAATGGTTGCTGGCGGGGCTGGGTGTGCTGATTGCACTGATCGGGCTCGGCCTGGCGGGTGGCGGCGGCTACCTGATTGCGCTGGGCGGCAGTGGGTATTTCCTGCTGATGGGCCTGGCGATGCTGGTGTCCGGCCTGTTGATTGCCCGTCGCAAGCCGCTGGGCGCCTGGCTGTATGGTGTGGCGCTGGTCCTCACTGCGATCTGGGCCGTGTGGGATGCGGGCCTCGAATACTGGCCGCTGGTCTCGCGGGTGCTAACTTTCGCCGTGATCGGTCTGGTGGTGGCGTTGATTTATCCGACCCTGGTCCGCGCTTCGGGCACGACCGGCGGGCGTGGCGCCTACGGTCTGGCCAGCATTCTGGGCGTGGGCGTCGTTGCGACGATGGCCTACATGTTTGTGCCGACCCACGTGGTCAAGGCCTCCGTTGAACCTGCGGTTACGCCGGTCACTCCGGGCACCGAACAGAAAGACTGGGCGCACTGGGGCAACACCACCGCCGGCAACCGCTTTGTCGCGCTGGACCAGATCAACAAGGGCAACATCGACAAGTTGCAGGTCGCCTGGACCTTCCGCACCGGCGATATCCCGCAAAGCACCGGTGCCGGCGCCGAAGACCAGAACACCCCGCTGCAAATCGGTGACACGGTCTACACCTGCACCGCCTACGGCAAAGTCTTCGCCCTGGATGCCGACACCGGCGCCCAGCGCTGGAAGTTCGACCCGCAAGGCACCGCACCCAACTGGCAGCGCTGCCGTGGCCTGGGCTATTCCGAAACCCCGGCGACTTCGGACAATCAGCCAGCCGCCTGTACGAAACGTCTGTTTCTGCCGACCGGCGATGCCCGCCTGATCGCCATCAATGCCGACACCGGCAAGCCCTGCGAAGAGTTCGGCAACAAGGGCACCGTCGACCTGACCACCGACATGGGTGAAGTGAAGCCCGGTTACTACCAGCAAACCTCGACCCCGCTGGTCGCAGGGGACGTGGTGATCGTCGGTGGCCGCGTGGCCGACAACTACTCCATCGGCGAACCGCCGGGCGTGGTGCGTGCCTACGACGTGCGTAGCGGCGAACTGGTGTGGGCGTGGGATCCGGGCAATCCGAACACCAGCAAACGTCCGCCGGCCGGTGAGACTTACACCCGTGGTACGCCGAACGTGTGGTCGGCCATGTCCTACGACGCCAAGCTCGGTCTGGTCTACCTGCCGACCGGTAACGCAACGCCAGACTTCTTCGGCGGTCAACGCACCGAGTTCGACGACAAGTGGAGCTCGTCCATCGTTGCCATCGACGTGAAAACCGGTCAGGTGCGCTGGCACTTCCAGACCACTCACCACGACCTGTGGGACTTCGACCTGCCGGCACAGCCGCTGCTGTACGACGTGCCGGACGAAAAGGGCGGCACCCAGCCAGCCCTGGCGCAAGTCACCAAACAGGGCGAGATCTTCCTGCTCAACCGCGAGACCGGCGTACCGATTGCCCGCGTCGAAGAACGTCCGGTGCCGCAAGGCAAGGTTCCCGGCGAACGCTATTCGCCAACCCAACCGTTCTCGGTCGACATGCCGTCAATCGGCAACAAGACCCTGACCGAGTCCGACATGTGGGGCGCCACGCCGTTTGACCAGTTGATGTGCCGCATCCAGTTCAAAGGCATGCGCCACGAAGGCGTCTACACCCCACCGGGCATGGACCGCGCCCTGCAATTCCCGGGCTCGCTGGGCGGCATGAACTGGGGCAGCGTCTCGGTCGATCCGAACACCAGCTACATGTTCGTCAACGACATGCGCCTGGGCCTGGCCAACTACATGATCCCCCGCGACAAGATCAAAGCCGGGGCCAGCGGCATCGAAATGGGCGTGGTGCCACAGGAAGGCACACCGTTCGGCGCCATGCGCGAACGCTTCCTCTCGGCGGTCGGCATTCCGTGCCAAAAACCACCGTTCGGCACCATGTCGGCCATCGACCTCAAGACCCACAAACTGATGTGGCAAGTACCGGTCGGCACCGTACAAGACACCGGCCCGCTGGGCATCCGCATGCACCTGCCGATCCCGATCGGCATGCCGACCCTCGGCGCATCGCTCGCCACCCAGTCGGGCCTGCTGTTCTTCGCCGGCACCCAGGACTTCTACCTGCGCGCCTTCGACACCGGCAACGGCAACGAAATCTGGAAGTCGCGCTTGCCGGTGGGCAGCCAGTCCGGGCCGATGACCTACGTTTCACCGAAAACCGGCAGGCAGTACATCCTGCTGACGGTGGGCGGTGCGCGTCAGTCGACGGATCGTGGGGATTATGTGATTGCCTACGCTTTGCCCAAATAATGTGATGTAGGAGCGAGCTTGCTCGCGATGGGCGTGAACGATAACGCGTGCTGTCTGAATGGCCGCGGCGCGTTCAAGTCCATCGCGAGCAGGCTCGCTCCTACATGATTGTGCGGGGCGTCAGGATGGACAGCGACCGTCACTCGTAGTCGAATGCGAGTACGAAGGATCCGAGGCAATGGACATGACGACGAACCTGCCTGCCGCTGTACGCGACCGCGCATTGCAGATCGCCCATCACGAAATGGGGCACTACGTGGTGGCCCGCGCCCTGGGCTTTGAAACGGGCGGCGTGACCCTGACCGTGACCAGGGATTTACGACACCAGGGAGGGGCCTCCATTACGCTGGTGCGGCCAATTTCGTCGATAGATGCCATGAAGGAACATCTGGAAGCCCGGATGATGGTGCTCCTGGCGGGCGCCATGGCGCAGACACTGCCTTCAAAACCTTCAGCCGCAAAACGCATCGACAAGCCCAAAGCCACCGCCATCCTCAAAGGCGAGCAGGGGGCGGAACAGGACTACGCAAAAATCAGGGAGCTTCAGCATCTGCTGCGCAACATCGTCTACCCCGATACCGACCCAGCGTCGAGCGAGCGCGTAACGGCGGAGCTTAAGGCGATGACTGATCGGGTGTGGCTTCGAACGCAAAAAATTATCGAGGACCAGGCTGAGACGATTGCCGAATTGGCTGCGGCGCTGGTGGACGGGATGGCTCTTGTGGAGCAATGGGGGCGGGCGGCGGATACGTATGAGGTGGTGTTCACCGGGCCGATGCTGGAGCGGCTGCGGGAGGTGAAGGCCATCCCTACATGATGTGTTTGGACTGAAGAGCCCAGCCCTATCAGTCCCAAAAAGGGAGCGCTCGGTCCCTTTTTGGGAGCTTTCAGGCTCTGTTTATTCTATTGATCTGCTTGCGCTCTCGTTTGAGCAGGTCTGCGCGTCAGCACCTTCACCACATCATCAATCACCGCTTTGCTCATCGTCGTCAGGTAGTGCGCGGCCCAGGCGTGGCGGTCGGAGTCTTGGGCGTAGGCGGCATCGACGGTCAGGGACTTGGCGAGGTATAGCGGTCGGAGGCTTGGGCCAGGGCGTCGGCGATGGGAACGTTGCGGCAGACGTGGAACAGTGGTTGGTCCGAGAGAAACAGGAAGGGGGTGAAGCCGACGGTTTTTAGTTCTGAAGGTGCGGGCGCATTGGTTTTGGACATGTTCAATCTCCTAAGCTTGAGGAGCTGCCACGTTCGTTTCCAAGCGAATGGGTGGCAGCTGTGCGCAGGTTGGAAAACCGGGAGCCTAGGAAACCGGCACGTCCAAGGACGTCCCACGCACAGCCGCCATGACACAGGATTGCAGTCGTAAAACGTCTGCGGTCATGTTGGGCACGTTGTTGCGATTCGCTCGACGGGTTTCCAAGCCCGATCGCTGATTGGTCAGCGACGTCCGGAGACTATCCCGTCAAAGAAAAGCGCAACAAGGCGGCAAAGTGCCCAACAGCAAGATTCGGAGTTTGCCTACAAGGTCATAAGGCGTCATCCGATATTTCGATCAAGCAAGTGTGTCCAGGGCTCAAGGTTCAGGCGTGGCTGGAAACTGTCATTAACAATTCAGCAAGAAACAGGGGGTGGTCGGACGGCCGCTCAAACCCATAGAGTTATTCCCTTGAGGTCATATTCCTTGGGTGGCATATTGTATGGGCTGGGATGTTGAATACACCGATCAATTTGGAGGCTGGTGGGAGGGGCTGGATGCAAAGGAGCAGGCTTCAGTCTCGGCCAGCGTCGATCTGCTGGAGCTCTTTGGACCAAGCCTGCGTTTTCCCCATAGCAGCGACATCAAAGGCTCGCGACATGGCAATCTGCGAGAGCTGCGGGTCCAGCATGCGGGAAGGCCTTATCGTGTGTTGTATGCGTTTGATCCTCGTCGATGCGCTCTACTATTGATCGGCGGGGACAAAACCGGTCAGGACCGCTGGTACGACGAACATGTCCCGCTGGCGGACAAATTGTATGACGAACATTTGGAAACACTGCGTAGTGAGGACCGCAACGATGGCTAAGAAATTTGCTGAGCTCCAAGCTCGAATGACGGCGGAATCTCGCGCTGACGCAGAGCGGCAGTTCCAACAGCATCTTAAGGAAATGCCTCTGCACGAGTTGCGTAAGGCCCAGGAGCTGAGCCAGGAGACCTTGGCCAAGGCGCTACATGTCAATCAGGCGGCAATTTCCAAGATGGAGCGACGAACCGACATGTACATCAGCACGTTGCGCAATTACATCCGCGCCATGGGCGGCGAGCTGGAAATCATCGCTACCTTTCCCGACGGACAGGTGAAGATCGAGAACTTTGCCCATTGAGGCGATAAAACGTCTCTGCAAAAACCGATCAGTCAGACACGAAAAAGCCGCGCATTGCGCGGCTTTCTTGTTTGGTGGGCCCACACGGACTTGAACCGTGGACCAAAGGATTATGAGTCCTCTGCTCTAACCAACTGAGCTATAGGCCCTCAGTAGGTCGCGGATTATAGCGACGGTTTCACGGCTGTGCTATCCGAAAAAGCCATTACGGTTGTACGAAGAAACGTCGCGGCAAATTCGTCGGGTGGCAAGGGCAGGCTGACGATGTAGCCCTGGATCTGTTCGCAGCCCTCGGCGGCGAGGAATTGCTGTTGCGCCTGGGTCTCGACGCCTTCGGCGATCACGGTGAATTGCATGCTGCGCCCGAGGGCGATGATGGCGCGTACGATCGCCGCATCGTGGGGATCGTCCGGCAGGCCGCGGACGAAGGACTGGTCGATCTTGAGGATGTCCAGCGGCAGTCGCTTGAGGTAACTCAGGGACGAGTAGCCGGTGCCGAAGTCATCGATGGCCAGTTGCACGCCCAGATGTTTGAGTTGATGCAGCACCGCCAGCGCTTCTTCGGCCTGGCTCATGATGAAGTTTTCGGTGATTTCCAGTTGCAGGAAGCCGGGGTTGAGGCCGTTGTCCTTGAGTAACTGTTCGATGCGGCCCAGCAGGTTGGGCTGGCGCAATTGGGCGCCGGCAAGGTTGACCGACAGCGGGCCGGGGCTTTCGTACAGGCGGTGCCATTCGGCCATCTGCCGGCAGGCGGTTTCCAGGACCCAGTCGCCGATTTGCAGGATCATGCCGTTTTCTTCAGCCAGCGGGATGAAGTGTTCCCGTGGCACGTCGCCAAAGGTCGGGTGGCGCCAGCGGATCAGGGCTTCGGCGCCGACCAGGCTGTAGTCGTCGAGGCTGATTTTCGGTTGGTAGCACAGGTGCAATTCGTTGCGTTCGATGGCGCGGCGCAGTTCGTGTTCCAGCGCCACGCGTTCGCTGGCCTGGGCGGTGAGGTCGCGGGTGTAGCTTTCGACGCGGTTGCGGCCCTTGGCCTTGGAGCGGTACATCGCCGCGTCGGCGTTCTTGATCAGCGTGGCAACGTCGCAGCCATCCTTGGGGTAGAGGCTGGTGCCGATGCTGGCGCTGATGAAGAACTCGTGTTCGCCGGCCTGGAACGGCGCGGCAAAACAATTGAGCAGCTTGGTGGCGATGTTGTCGGCATCACTGGATTGTTGCAGGCCCGGCAGCAGGATAATGAACTCGTCACCGCCCAGGCGTGCCACGGTGTCGATGTCACGCAGCTGCTCCTTGAGACGTGCGGCAATGCCCTTGAGCAGCAGGTCTCCCACCGGGTGGCCAAGGCTGTCGTTGATGTGCTTGAAGCGGTCAAGGTCAAGGAACAGCACGGCGCCCTGGCCGCCGTTCTCCTGCTGGTTGTTGAGTGCCATCAGCAAGCGGTTTTCGAACAGCGTGCGGTTCGGCAGGCCGGTCAGCGGGTCGTGGTGCGCCTGGTAGTCGAGTTTGGCCTGGGCATGCTTGAGGCTGGAGATGTCGGCGAATACCGCGACGAAGTGGGTGATGAACTTGTCGCGGTTACGCACGGCACTGATGGTCAGCCAGCTCGGGTACAGCTCGCCATTTTTGCGTCGATTGGAAATCTCGCCCTGCCAATGACCTTCGGCAGTCAATTGATGCCACATGGCCGCGTAGAACGCGCTGTCATGCAAGCCTGAAGCGAGCAGGCGCGGCGTGTGGCCCAGCGCTTCGCTTTCGCTGTAACCGGTGATTTCGGTGAAGGCTCGGTTGACCGCGCTGATGTGCTGTTGGGTATCGGTGATCAACACGCCTTCGGCGGTGCTTTCGAACACGGTGGCGGCTTGTTGCAGTTTTTCCTGCATCAAGTGCCGTTCAGTGATGTCCCGGGCAATGGTCAGCATGCAGTCGTCATCGCCGATCGGCAGCGGACGGCTGGACACTTCACAGAGGCGGATCTGCCCGTCGCTGCGGCGGATATGGCAACTGAAGTCGCGGACAAAACCGTCCCGATGCAGCAGGTCGAGCATTTGTTTGCGCTCATTGAGATTGACCCAGATCCCCAGGTCCAGCACCGAACGATCCACCGACATGGCGCTGTTGAACCCGGTGATGCGACTGAAACCCTCGTTGACCTCCAACAGCAAGCCGTCACTTTGCCGCGACAGCAGCAGGCCGTCGGGGGATGCATGGAAAGCCTTGGCGAACTTTTCTTCGGACGTTTGCAGTTGTTGCTGGGTTTCCTTGAGCTGGGTGATGTCCCGCACCACGACCACCAGCGCCGGTGTCATGTCGAGGTCGAACGGTTCGGCGGAGATCAGCCCGGTGAACACCTGGCCGTTGCTGCGACGAAAGGGCATTTCCAGGTTGCGGATGCTGCCGGCCTGCAAGCGTTGCAACAGACCCGGCCCAACGCCGGGAATCCCCCAGATGTTCAGGTCGGTGGCGGTCAGTCCAATGACGTCCTCGGCCTTGAGGCCGATCTGTTCTTCGAACGCTTCGTTGACCTCCAGCAGGCAGCCGTCGCTCAGGCGGGCGATCACCAGAATGTCAGGGCATTGCTGGAACACGGAAGCGAATTTCTGTTCCGACAGGCGCAGCGCTTCTTCGGTGCGCTTGGCGTCGGTGATGTCGATCATCAACCCGCGCATCACCGGCTCATGCCCGTGTTCGATCAGGCTGACGATGTCGCGCACCCACAGGCAGCGCCCGTCGGCGGTGATCACCCGGTAATCGAGGCGGTGATCGCGCCCGGCCAGCACTTCGTGATCGCAGAAAGTCTGGGCACGAATCAGGTCGGCGGGGTGAATGATGTTGCGCCAGAAGCCCGGAATCAGCCAATGGGAGAGGGGATAGCCCAGGAGATCTTCGGCGTGGGGCGATACATAGCTGTAGGTGTAGTCGGTGACCCTTGCCTCCCAGGCGATGGCCGACAGGCTCTCTACCAGGCCACGGTAGTGGTACTCGCTGCTGCGCAGTTCCTGTTCAAGATCGACCCGGCGGGCGATTTCCGAACTCAAGCGGCGGTTGATGCGGATAACCGTCGCCAGCACCAGGGTCAGCAGCAGCATTCCGGGCAGGCCATACAGCAGCAGGTCATTCCAGAATGCTCGATGATCGATGACGTTACCGACCCAATGCTCCTGAATGGCGCTGATTTCGGCGGGACTCATGTCCGCCAGGACTTTGTCGAGAATGCCGACGAGGATTGCGTTGTCGCGGGGTACTGCCATGGCCAGTTGATAGCGATAGGGGGTTTCACCGCTGACATACAACCCGTCGAGCTTGAGCTGACGCAGGCTCCAGACGCTGGACGCCAGATCGCCCACCACCGCATCCACTGCACCGGTGGCCAGCGCCTGTAACGCCGAGCTGACATTGGGCATCGCCACCAGGTTCAGGTCGGGATTGTGGGTGCGCAGCAGTTCGTGGGGGGCGTAGTTTTCCACCACGGCGATTTTCAGGCCATACAGGTCTTGCAGTTTGTGTGGCTGGGGGCCCCTGACATGGGCCAGGATGACGATCGGAAAATCCAGATAGGGGCGGGTGAACGACAGGTATTTCTGGCGTTCCGGGGTCGACATGATGCCCGGCAGCAGGTCGATTTTGCCCTTTTTGGCTTGTTCCAGGACGGCGGTCCAGCTCACCGGCTCGATGGGCGTGAGCCGGGTTTTCAGCCGTTGGCGAATGACCTCGATGTAATCCGCGGCAAGGCCCTGGTAGCGCCCCTCATCGTCGCGAAATTCGAAGGGCGGCCACGATGCATCGACACCCAGGCGCAAGTCCGGGTGAGCCGCCAGCCAGCTACGTTCATCCTCAGTTAGAGTCAGCGCGCCAGCCGTTGCGGTCCAGGTCATCAGCGACAGCAATAAAAGCACGGTCGGCAGTCTGGGCATAACGGTCTCGTTATGGCTCTGGGGAATGTTTCGAGTGTAGACGGGCTACAGGGCGGAGGGGAGGTGTGGAGATATTAATCTGCCATAAAACAAAACCCCCGGCCTGGGCCGGGGGTTTTGTGATCACTCGTCGAGGAAGGAGCGCAGATGCTCGCTTCTCGTCGGGTGGCGCAGCTTGCGCAGCGCCTTGGCTTCGATCTGACGAATCCGCTCACGGGTCACGTCAAACTGCTTACCAACCTCTTCGAGGGTGTGGTCGGTATTCATGTCGATACCGAAACGCATGCGCAGTACCTTGGCTTCACGGGCAGTGAGGCCGGACAGCACTTCGCGAGTCGCTTCTTTAAGGCTCTCAACGGTTGCAACATCGATTGGCGACTGCATGGTCGAGTCTTCGATGAAGTCACCCAGATGGGAGTCTTCGTCATCACCGATCGGGGTTTCCATGGAGATCGGCTCTTTAGCGATCTTCAATACCTTGCGGATCTTGTCCTCAGGCATTTCCATGCGTTCGCCCAGCTCTTCCGGGGTCGGTTCGCGACCCATTTCCTGCAGCATCTGCCGGGAAATGCGGTTGAGCTTGTTGATCGTCTCGATCATGTGCACCGGAATACGGATGGTGCGGGCCTGGTCGGCGATCGAGCGAGTGATCGCCTGACGGATCCACCAGGTGGCATAAGTCGAGAACTTGTAGCCGCGACGGTATTCGAACTTGTCTACCGCTTTCATCAAGCCGATGTTGCCTTCCTGGATCAGATCGAGGAACTGCAGGCCACGGTTGGTGTACTTCTTGGCGATCGAGATCACCAGACGCAAGTTGGCTTCAACCATCTCTTTCTTCGCGCGGCGAGCCTTGGCCTCACCGATCGACATGCGACGGTTGATGTCCTTGATCTCGGCGATGGTCAAACCGGTTTCGGTTTCCAGCGCGGTCAGCTTCTGCTGGCAACGGACGATGTCCGGCTGCAGACGACCAATGGCTTCAGCGTATTTGCTTTTGCCTTTGGCCAGGGCATCACTCCAGCTTTCGTCGACTTCGTTGCCCGGGAACTGGCGCAGGAAGTCTGCACGCGGCATGCGCGCATCACGAACGCAGAGCTGCATGATTGCACGCTCTTGCTGACGCAGGCGATCCAGGGCGCTGCGAACACGCTCGACCAGGGCTTCGAATTGCTTCGGTACCAGTTTGATCGGCATGAACAGGTCGGCCAGGGCCAGCAACTCGGCAATCGCTGCCTTGTTGTGACGACCGTGCTTTTTCAGCGCCTTGCGGGTGATTTCCATCTGATCGGCCACAGCGCCAAAACGCTGGGCGGCGATGATCGGATCCGGACCGCTTTCGGCTTCTTCCTCGTCATCCGAGGCTTCACCGTCTTCGTCGTCGGCGTCGTCATCCGCCTTGACGGCTTTCGCGTCAATCGGCGGCGGCACTTCTGCCGCAGGCGGCGCGATGCCGTCGTCCGGGTCGATATAACCGCTCAGGACGTCGGACAGGCGGCCACCTTCGGTGGTGACGCGGGTGTACTCGGAGAGAATATGATCAACCGTGCCAGGGAAGTGCGCGATGGCGCTCATCACCTCACGGATGCCCTCTTCAATACGCTTGGCGATTTCAATTTCGCCTTCACGTGTGAGGAGCTCCACCGTACCCATTTCGCGCATGTACATGCGCACCGGGTCGGTAGTGCGACCAATGTCGGTCTCGACCGCAGCCAACGCTGCAGCGGCCTCTTCGGCTGCGGCTTCGTCGGTATCGGCGTCGGCCAGCATAAGGGAATCCTTATCTGGCGCAACCTCGAATACGTTGATCCCCATGTCATTGATCATGCGGATGATGTCTTCCACCTGTTCCGGATCTGAAATATCCTCCGGCAGGTGGTCGTTGACCTCCGCGTAAGTCAGGTAGCCCTGCTCACGACCAAGTGTGATCAACTCTTTGATACGAGACTGCTGTTGCGCTTTTCCGGACATAACACCCTATCCACTGAAGGTCTTGGCGGGCAAAAAACAAGCCGAGGATTATACCTGAGCTATGACCTCACGCGCCAGTTGAGGTCGGGTTTGATGCGGAAACATTGCGACTTAAAAGGTCGCGCAGTTGGTTTTTCTCTTCGGTGCTCAATTCACTTTGACGTGCTTTTCGAAGAAGTTGTTCCAGGTTTCGCTCGCGTTGGCGGGCTGACAAGCTAGTAATGGTGTCGAAAAACTGTTGTTCAAGGTTGTCTCCATCAATCAGCCATTCCTTTTCTGCCAGGGCCTTGAGCAAGCGGCCCTGCTCTGTGCCGTGCCAGCGGGCAATCAGCTGAATTGAGTTTAGCTTGGGATTCTTCTGCACGGCCTCGAGCAGCGCCACCAGCAATTGTGTGTTGGTGTGATCCTCGGCGGCGAAGTGCCCGGCATCCTCGACTTTCTCGGCCAGTTGCGGGTGATGCAGCAGCGTACGCAAGGCGGCGAGGGTCGGCGGTTCTACGGCGGCGGGCACCCGTGGCGCGCGGGGTTGATCGCGATCACCGCCCCGTTTGCCATTCTTGTCCCACGGTTTCTTGTCCCATTTCTTGCCTCCTGCACCGGGCTTCTTTGGCGTCCATTCCTGCTGCGGCACATACATGTCCTGTGCCTGCGGCTGATGATAGTCGCTGTAATCGGGCATCGCGTCGTAATCGATGCCCGGGTCGTAGGCTGGCGGTGCTTCCTGCGGGGCGCTTTGTGCCAGCTGGCTCACCGCTTCGCCGCTCAGGCCGGTGATTTCGCTCAGGCGCTGACGCATCAGGGTGCGCAGGTTGGCGCCCGGGACTTTGTCGATCAGCGGTGCGGCGAGGGTGGCCATGTGGGCCTTGCCCTCGAGCGAGCGCGGGTCGGCTTCTTCCGTCAATTGCTGGAAAAAGTAATCGGCCAGAGGTTGTGCATGCTGGTTGATCCGTGCACGGAAGGCGTCGGTGCCTTCGGAGCGGACCAGGGTGTCCGGATCCTCGCCCTCGGGCAGGAACAGGAAGCGTGCACGACGACCGTCCTGCAGGCTCGACAGTGTTGCCTCCAGTGCCCGCCAGGCCGCATTGCGACCGGCCTGATCGCCGTCGAAGCAGAACAGCACGCTGGGCACGACGCGAAACAGTCGCTTGAGGTGTTCTTCGCTGGTGGCGGTACCCAGGGTCGCGACGGCATTGCGCAGGCCTTGCTGGGCCAGGGCAATGACGTCCATGTAACCCTCGACGACGATGATCTCGTCGAGGTTGCGGTTGGTCTTGCGCGCTTCGTACAGGCCGTAGAGTTCCTGGCCCTTATGGAACACCGGAGTTTCCGGGGAGTTCAGGTACTTCGGCTTGTCGTCGCCCAGCACCCGGCCGCCAAAGGCAATGACGCGCCCGCGGCTGTCGCGGATCGGGAACATCACGCGGTCGCGGAAGCGGTCGTAACGTTTGCCGCTTTCGGCGTTCTCGATCAGCAGGCCGGCATCGATCATGGCTTTTTGCTGCAGGGCATCGCTGCTCAAGTGCTTGAACAGGTTGTCCCAGCCAGGCGGTGCAAAGCCCAGACCGAAGTCCCGGGCGATTTCGCCGGTCAGCCCGCGACCTTTCAGGTAGTCCACGGCGGCCTTGCGCGATGGATGGCTCTTCAAGGCCTGGCGATAAAAGTCGGCAGCGGCGCTGAGCAGCGGATACAGCGGCGAATCGGTCGGCTGCCGCGGCTTGTGCGGGCGGCCGCTTTCTTCGCGGGGGATTTCCATACCGGCGGCTTTGGCCAGTTCTTCGACCGCCTGGACGAAATCCAGGTTGTCGTGGTCCATGATGAAGCCGAGGGCGTTGCCGCCAGCGCCGCAGCCGAAGCAGTAATAGAACTGCTTGTCGGGGCTGACGCTGAACGAGGGGGTCTTTTCCTTGTGGAACGGGCAGCAGGCAGTGTGGTTCTTGCCGGCCTTTTTCAATTGCAGGCGCGAGCTGACCACATCGACGATGTCGGTGCGGTTCAGAAGGTCGTCAATGAAGCTCTGGGGAATTAGCCCGGCCATGGCGTTCTCGTCATCTGCGCTGAAAGGAGCCCGAAACGTACGGCGACCGAACGCGGGCATTGATTGAGGCGCGCAAAGTGTGCGGCTCGACCAGTGTCGTCTGCGTAATCGCTGTCGGGAAGTGTATCTGCCGAAAATCCACTGACGTTAATGCCAATCAGTATTCGACTGTTTGAATGTGTTGCGCTGAATCCGCTGCGGCCAAACACAGGCCTCGGATAGCTCATCATTCGGCACGCAAGCAGGTGCCTTGGGCTGATCGTCGTGAGAGGAATCAGTGGGTGTGCTCGTCAGTAGCCTTGAAAGGCTCGTCAGAAAAGACGTGCACCGCTGGCAAAAGAGCCAGGTCTGACGCGGTGAAGCAGATTTGTCTCGGTCGCGTCTGCGGCTTCGACAGTGAAGCATCAAGCGTTTTACGCAAATGCCATAAGCCCGGCTGAGGGCCGGGCTTGGCAGAAGCTTGCTACGGTCGTCTGTGTATTAGTACAGACGAACGGCGCGGCGCTGTTCGCGCTGAACTTTCTTGGCGTGACGCTTAACAGCAGCAGCTGCTTTGCGCTTACGCTCAGAAGTTGGCTTCTCGTAAAATTCGCGGCTACGAACTTCAGCCAGTACACCGGCTTTTTCGCAGGAGCGCTTGAAACGACGCAGAGCTACGTCGAAGGGTTCGTTCTCTTTTACTTTGACGGCTGGCATCCAGAGCTACCTTCATTCATTACCGGGGTCAACATCCTCGCGGCAAAAGAGCACTTGAAGACGTCGGTTTTTAAGGGTTGCGGATGTTAACCCCTCATCGCTCGGAATGCAAAGCCTCTGATCGAAAACCGCTGGTCGGGGCATCCCGCGACGACTATTATGCGCGCCTTCGAATTCAGCCTAAACAAGGCGCAAACCCATGCTAGTACTGGGATTAGAAACCTCCTGCGACGAAACCGGCGTCGCATTGTATGACAGTGAACGCGGGCTGTTGGCCGATGCGCTTTTCAGTCAGATCGACCTGCACCGCGCCTATGGTGGCGTGGTGCCGGAGCTGGCCTCGCGCGATCACGTCAAACGCATGCTGCCCTTGATTCGTCAGGTGTTGGCCGAGGCCGACTGCGTGCCGACCGAGATCGACGCCATCGCCTATACCGCGGGTCCTGGCCTGGTCGGTGCCTTGCTGGTGGGGGCTTCCTGCGCCCAGGCGCTGGCCTTTGCCTGGGGCATTCCGGCCCTCGGCGTACACCACATGGAAGGCCACTTGCTGGCACCGATGCTGGAGTCGCAACCGCCGGAATTCCCGTTCGTCGCTTTGTTGGTCTCCGGTGGCCATACGCAGCTGGTTCAGGTCGACGGAATTGGTCAGTACACGCTCCTGGGCGAGACCCTGGATGATGCGGCCGGCGAAGCTTTCGACAAGACGGCCAAGATGATGGGGCTCAATTATCCGGGCGGACCGGAGATCGCTCGTCTTGCAGAGCAGGGTGTTGCAGGGCGTTTCGTCTTCCCGCGTCCGATGTGCGACCGCCCGGGCCTGGATTTCAGCTTCAGTGGCCTGAAAACCTTTGCGTTGAATACCTGGCAACAATGCGTCAGTGCCGGGGACGACGGCGAGCAAGCCCAATGCGACATCGCACTGGCGTTCCAGCAGGCCGTGGTGGAGACTTTGACCATCAAGTGCAAGCGTGCCCTTAAAGCCGCCGGCATGAAGCGCCTGGTGATCGCCGGGGGCGTCAGTGCCAACAAGGCGTTGCGCACTTCTCTGGAGAAAATGCTCGGCGATATGAAGGGCGATGTGTTTTATGCCCGTCCGCAGTTCTGTACCGATAACGGCGCGATGATCGCCTTTGCCGGCTGCCAGCGCTTGCAGGCCGGTCAGCAGGAAAGCCTGGCGATCAGTGTGCAGGCGCGCTGGCCGATGGAGCAGTTGTCGGCGTTGTGATGAGCGACGCTCATGTCCGGCCGCTAGAAATGCCGTTCGCGCCCGGCAAACAGGTCGCGTAGATTGCCGCGATGGCGCCAGACGATCAGCCCGGTGAGCGTGCTCATGGGCAGCAGGGCCGCCGGTTCTTGCCAGGCCAGCAAAGGCAGGGTCAGCGGCGTGGCGATCAGGGCGGCCAGGGAGCTGGTGCGCGTCAGGTAGAACGTCAGGAGCCAGGCGCAGACCGCCAGAAGGGCGGCGGGCGGGTACAGCCCCAGCAACATGCCGGCAGCGGTGGCGACACCCTTGCCGCCGCGAAAGCGGAAGTACAGCGGAAACAGGTGGCCGATGACGGCATAGACGCCGATCCAGGCTTGTTCCTGCTGCGAAAGACCTGCAAGACGCGCTATCAGTACCGGCAGCAGGCCTTTGCAAAGGTCGCCGAGCAGGGTCAGGATGGCGAGTTTCTTGCCGGCCAGGCGCAACATGTTGGTGGCGCCGGCATTGCCCGAGCCACTCATTCGCGGATCGGGGTTACCGGTCAGGCGGCTGAGCAAAATGGCAAAGGACAGAGAGCCGAGCAGGTAGGCGAGGATCGCCAATAACCAAAACATGCTAACTATTCCGGGCGAGGAAGCCCTGATTCTAACGGCGCATTGCGCCCTTGTCGTGTAGCGGA
Source organism: Pseudomonas sp. GW821-FHT07G06 (assembly GCF_058986625.1). Taxonomy (NCBI): domain Bacteria; kingdom Pseudomonadati; phylum Pseudomonadota; class Gammaproteobacteria; order Pseudomonadales; family Pseudomonadaceae; genus Pseudomonas; species Pseudomonas sp. GW821-FHT07G06. The sequence continues at coordinate 50,076 of NZ_JBYSVW010000020.1, read as the reverse complement.
GAGAAGTGCTTGGACAGAGTGTTTATCGAGGGCCTGGAAGTCGACACGGTGATTGGTGCCTACGACTGGGAACGGGGCATCCGCCAGTGCTTGCGTCTTGACCTGAGCTTCGCCTGGGATAATCGCCCGGCCGCAGCCGGTGATGACCTGACCCTGGCGCTCGACTACGCCAGTGTTTCCTCGCGCATCCAGGCGTTTGCCGAGCAGGCGCAATACCAGCTGGTCGAGACCTTTGCCGAGCGTCTGGTTGAAGTGCTGATGAGCGAATTCAAGATCACCTGGGTGCGCTTGAAGCTGACCAAGCCCGGCGCGGTCCCGGCTGCCACCGGTGGTGTGGGCGTGGAGATCGAGCGCGGATGTCGCTGACTCAGGTGTACCTCGGGCTCGGTAGCAATATCGAGCGTGAAACCCATTTGCGGGCGGGGCTCGATGCTTTGGCGGCGTTCCTTGTCGATATCCGCTGTTCGGCAGTGTTCGAAAGCCAGCCTGTGGGCATCAAGAGCGGGCCGTTCTTCAATTTCGTGGTGTCGGCGTACACCGATCTGCCGCTGATGGAGCTTGATCGTCGCCTGAAGTTCATCGAGGCTGATAACGGGCGTTACGCACCGGATCGCCGAGGTTTGCCGCTGGATATCGACGTGTTGTTGTTCGGAGACCTGGTGGGCAACTTCGATGGCTTGATCTTGCCGCGGGCAGAAATCCTGAAAAATGCTTTTGTTCTGTGGCCCTTGTCGTTGATCGCGCCGGATCGCGTGCACCCCGGTGTCGGTAAAAGTTTTGCCAGGTTGTGGGCGGAGTCGCAGATTGATCAGGTGCTGGCGCCCGTGGCGTTTGAGTGGCGTGGGGGGCAATTGACCTCTTCGAATTTGTTGTAAGGCAAAAGATCGCAGCCTTCGGCAGCTCCTACACAGGAATATGCGTTTCCCTGTAGGAGCTGCCGAAGGCTGCGATCTTTTGATCTTGCTTAGACTTGTTCCTTGTAGGCCTTCAACGCCTTGAGCCGCTCCCGTTTGATCGCCTCTCCCAACTCTGGCCCCTTGAACCCCTTCTCCAGCAACGGCTGAACCGCAACGGTTCGCGCCGCAGTCGCCGCCCCGCGCAGATAATCCGCCTGTGGATAACTTCTCTGCTCCAGCCCTTCGCGTCCGCGCGCATCCATCTCGCATGCCGCGATGAACTCCTCGAACCGCTGAGGCCGACGGTAAACGTCGAAGCTTTGCAGCAATTCCAGCAATGTCGATGGCTTCAGCTCCAGGGCGCGATGCCCGTGGGTGTGGTACTCGCCCACCAGCATTGCCAGTTCCTGGCAGTCTCTCGGCGCCTTGAAGCGTTCGTTGACCGCTTTGATCAGCTTCAGGCCCTTGAACTCGTGGGCAATGTGCCGAGGCCATTCCTCCTCTGGCGTCAGGCCCTTGCCCAGGTCGTGCAGCAGGCAGGCCCAGCGCACGGTCAGCGGCTGTTTGTGCAGTGCTGCTTGCTGCAACACGCTCAGGGTGTGTGCGCCAGTATCGATTTCCGGGTGATGGGCCGGGGGCTGCGGGACGCCGAACAGTGCGTCGACCTCCGGCATCAGCACCTTGAGTGCGCCGCATGCGCGCAACACCTCGATAAACACCTGCGGCTGATCTTCCATCAGGGCGCGGGAGATTTCCTTCCAGCTGCGCTCGGGAGTCAGCGCTTCAAGCTCACCTGACTCGCTGAGTTGGCGCATCAGTTCCAGGGTTTCCGGGGCGACGGTAAAACCCAGTGCGGCATATCGCGCCGCAAAGCGGGCAACACGCAGGACCCTGAGCGGATCCTCGGCAAACGCCGGGGAAACGTGGCGCAGCAGGCGCGCTTCGAGATCGTGCTGGCCGTGGTAGGGGTCGGTCAGGTTCTGCTGATCGTCTTCGGCCATGGCGTTGATGGTCAGGTCGCGACGAATCAGGTCTTCTTCAAGGGTGACTTCAGGGCTGGCGTGAAAAGTGAACCCGCCGTAACCGCGCCCGCTTTTGCGCTCGGTGCGGGCGAGGGCGTATTCCTCACCGCTTTTTGGATGAAGGAACACCGGGAAATCCGCGCCCACCGGACGAAAGCCCTTGGCGAGCATTTCTTCGGTGGTGGCGCCGACCACGACCCAGTCGATATCGGTGACCGGTTTGCCCAGCAGGCGATCACGTACCGCACCACCGACTTTATAAATACGCATAAAAAACCTCCGTTAGCTCGACAGGATAACCCTTGCATCGAACTTTCGGAGGCGTAAAGCGGTTCAAAGATGGATGACAGCCAGGTCCAGTCGACCGTAATCACCCTCGCTGTGCTCGTTTCGGGGTGGCACATGATGGGTTTTCATCACGGTGTCCCCTTGCAGGGTTTCCAGGTGAATGTCGAAACCCCAGAGGCGGTGCAGGTGTTTGAGCACTTCTTCGGTCGAGTCGCCCAGCGGTTTTCGGTCGTGTTGCTGGTGACGCAGGGTCAGGGAGCGGTCGCCACGCCGGTCGATGCTGTAGATCTGCACGTTAGGCTCGCGATTGCCCAGGTTGTACTGCGCGGCCAGGGTTTCGCGGATGATGCGGTAGCCACCCTCGTCGTGAATAGCGGGCACCAGCAGGTCGTCCTTCTGGTCGTCATCGAGAATGCTGAACAGCTTGAGGTCGCGGATCACCTTGGGCGACAGGTACTGCAGGATGAAACTCTCATCCTTGAAGCTGCTCATGGCGAACTTGATGGCTGCCAGCCAGTCGGTACCGGCGATGTCAGGGAACCAGCGGCGATCTTCTTCCGTGGGCTCTTCGCACATGCGACGGATGTCGCGGTACATGGCAAACCCCAGGGCGTAGGGATTGATGCCGCTGTAGTAAGGGCTGTCAAAGCCTGGCTGGAACACCACGCTGGTGTGGGACGTCAGGAACTCCATCATGAAGCCGTCGGTGACCAGGCCCTCGTCGTACAGATCGTTCATCAGGGTGTAGTGCCAGAACGTGGCCCAACCTTCGTTCATCACCTGGGTCTGGCGCTGTGGATAAAAATACTGGGCGATCTTGCGCACGATGCGCACGATTTCCCGCTGCCATGGTTCCAGCAGCGGCGCATGTTTTTCGATGAAATACAGGATGTTTTCCTGAGGTTCGGCGGGGAAGCGTGCGTTGTCCTTGTCGCTGTACTTGTCCGCGCCTTTGGGAATGGTGCGCCACAGATCGTTGATCTGTTTCTGCAAATGTTCCTCCCGGTCCTTTTGCCGGCGGCGCTCTTCTTCCGCGGAAATCGGATAGGGGCGTTTGTAGCGGTCGACGCCATAGTTCATCAGTGCATGGCAGGAGTCGAGCAGGTCCTCGACCGCGTCGATGCCGTGGCGCTCCTCGCATTGCATGATGTACTGCTTGGCAAACACCAGGTAATCGATGATCGAGCTGGCGTCGGTCCAGGTGCGGAACAGGTAATTGCCTTTGAAAAAGCTGTTGTGCCCGTAGCAGGCATGGGCCACCACCAGCGCCTGCATGCAGATGGTGTTTTCTTCCATCAGGTAGGCGATGCACGGGTCGGAGTTGATCACAATCTCGTACGCCAGACCCATCTGGCCGCGGGTGTAGGATTTTTCAGTGCTGAGGAAGTGCTTGCCATAGGACCAGTGGTGATAACCCAGAGGCATACCGACGGAGGCGTAGGCATCCATCATCTGCTCGGCGGTAATCACTTCGATCTGGTTCGGGTACGTATCGAGGGCGTAACCCGCCGCAATGCGACTGATTTCGCGGTCGTACGCCTGGATCAGCTCGAACGTCCATTCGGAGCCGGTGGAAATGGGTTGGCGCTTCTGCTCTTTGGCGGTCATGTCACTAACCTGCGCTGGAAGAGTTCACGGAAGACCGGATAGATATCCCCGGCCGAGACCAGTTGTTGCTGGGCAAACGTGTCGGAAAAGGCTTCGGCGATGCGCTCGTATTCGAACCAAAGGGCCTGGTGTTCGCGCGGGGTGATCTCAACGTAAGTGTAGTACTGCACGAATGGCATGATCTGGTTGATCAGGATGTCGCGGCAGATCGGAGAGTCGTCGTTCCAGTTGTCGCCATCGGAGGCCTGGGCGGCGTAAATGTTCCACTCGTTACTCGGGTAGCGCTCGGCCATGATCTCCTGCATCAGTTTCAGGGCGCTGGAGACGATGGTGCCGCCGGTTTCCCGGGAGTAGAAAAACTCTTCCTCGTCCACTTCGCGGGCGCTGGTGTGATGGCGGATGAACACGACGTCGATCTTGTCGTAGTTACGCTTGAGGAACAGGTACAGCAGGATAAAGAAGCGCTTGGCGATGTCCTTGGTCGCCTGGGTCATCGAGCCGGACACGTCCATCAGGCAGAACATCACGGCCTTGGAGCTGGGGTTGGGTTGCTTGATGAGCAGGTTGTACTTGAGGTCGAACGTGTCGAGAAACGGCACGCGGTGAATGCGCGCGCTGAGTTTTTCGATTTCAGCTTCGATTTCCTGAATATCGCCGAAGTTGTCTGGTTCTTCTTGCTTGAGTCGCAGAAGTTCTTCCTTGGCTTCACGCAGTTTTGCCCGGCTGCTGCCGGACAGGGCGATGCGCCGGGCGTGGGCTGAACGCAGGGTGCGGATGATGTTGATCCGCGACGGGTTGCCCTCGTTGCTGATCCCGGCCCGCACGGTCTTGAAGGTGTCGGTGCCGGTCAGGTTGCGTTTGACCAGGTTGGGCAGTTCGAGATCCTCGAACATGAATTCGAGGAACTCTTCCTGGGTGATCTGGAAGACGAATTCGTCCATCCCTTCGCCGGAATTGCCGGCCTTGCCGGGGCCTCGACCGCCACCGCCTCCCGGTGGTCGGGCGATATGTTCGCCACTGGTGAACTCCTTGTTGCCCGGGTGCACGACCGTCTGCTTGCCGCCGCGCCCGTGGTGAAGCACCGGCTCGTCGATGTCGCGGCCGGGAATGCTGATTTGTTCGCCGTGTTCCATATCGGTAATGGAGCGCCGGCTGACCGCCTCTTCGACAGCCTTTTTAATGTGATCACGGTAGCGCCGCAGAAACCGCTGGCGGTTCACCGTGCTCTTGTTCTTGCCATTGAGACGTCGGTCGATCACATAGCTCATGACTGCTCCTTAGAAGCTGTCCTGAAAGGGGCGAGCGGTGATACAGCATCGAACCGAGAGCCGAGGGATGTTGAACGCTCCCCCAAGCGCCTTGGATGCTGCCTGAACTCGCTACCGACTTTCGAACACCTTCCAGAGGCCTGTGTAACAGAAAAAGCGCACACAGGTCTCTGGCTGACGACAACCGGTCTGACCGGCAGCGGGTTATTGTGATTTTCTGACCCGCAGGTACCACTCGGACAGCAGTCGTACCTGTTTGTCGGTGTAGCCCCGCTCGACCATCCGTGTGACGAAGTCGTTGTGTTTTTGCTGGTCCTCCTTGCTGGCCTTGGCGTTGAAGCTGATGACCGGTAGCAGGTCCTCGGTGTTGGAGAACATTTTCTTCTCGATGACCACCCGCAGTTTTTCGTAGCTGAGCCAGGTCGGGTTCTTGCCGTTGTTGTTGGCCCGGGCGCGCAGGACGAAGTTGACGATTTCGTTGCGGAAATCCTTCGGATTGCTGATGCCGGCCGGTTTTTCGATTTTCTCCAGTTCTTCGTTCAGGGCTACGCGGTTGAGGATTTCGCCGGTTTCCGGGTCGCGGTATTCCTGGTCCTGGATCCAGAAGTCGGCGTACAACACGTAGCGATCGAAGATGTTCTGGCCGTACTCGCTGTAGGATTCGAGGTAGGCAGTCTGGATCTCCTTGCCGATGAATTCGATGTAGCGCGGTGCCAGGTACTCCTTGAGGAAGCGCAGATAACGTTCGCGGGTCTCGGCCTGGAACTGTTCCTGTTCGATCTGTTGTTCCAGCACATAGAGCAGATGTACCGGGTTGGCGGCAATTTCGTGCGGGTCGAAGTTGAACACCTTCGACAGGATCTTGAACGCGAAGCGGGTCGACAAACCGTTCATGCCTTCGTCGACACCGGCGTTGTCGCGGTATTCCTGGATCGACTTGGCTTTAGGATCGGTGTCCTTGAGATTCTCGCCGTCGTACACGCGCATCTTCGAATAGATGTTGGAGTTTTCCGGCTCTTTGAGACGCGAGAGCACGGTGAACTGGGCCAGCATCTTCAGGGTATCCGGCGCGCAATGCGCCTTGGCCAGCGAGCTGTTGAACAGCAGCTTGTCGTAGATCTTCACTTCGTCACTGACCCGCAGGCAGTACGGCACTTTGACGATGTAGATCCGGTCGATGAAGGCTTCGTTGTTCTTGTTGTTGCGGAAGGTGTGCCACTCCGATTCGTTGGAGTGGGCCAGCAGGATCCCGGTGAACGGAATCGCGCCAAGGCCTTCGGTACTGTTGTAGTTGCCTTCCTGGGTGGCAGTCAGCAACGGGTGCAGCACCTTGATCGGTGCCTTGAACATTTCGACGAATTCCATCAAGCCCTGGTTGGCCCGGCACAGGGCGCCCGAATAGCTGTAGGCGTCGGCGTCGTTCTGTGGGAACTCCTCCAGTTTGCGGATATCGACCTTGCCCACCAGTGCCGAAATGTCCTGGTTGTTTTCGTCACCTGGCTCGGTCTTGGCCACGGCGATCTGGTTGAGGATCGACGGGTAGAGTTTCACCACGCGGAACTGACTGATGTCGCCACCGAATTCGGCCAGGCGCTTGGTCGCCCATGGCGACATGATGGTGTTGAGGTAGCGCCGTGGAATGCCGAAGTCTTCCTCGAGGATCGCTCCATCTTCAGTGGAGTTGAACAGACCCAGGGGCGACTCGAATACCGGCGAGCCCTTGATCGCGTAGAAGGGCACTTTTTCCATCAGCTGCTTGAGCTTCTCGGCCAGGGACGATTTGCCGCCACCGACGGGACCGAGCAGGTACAGGATCTGTTTCTTCTCTTCCAGGCCTTGAGCGGCGTGGCGGAAATACGACACGATCTGGTCGATGCATTCTTCCATCCCGTGGAAGTCTTCAAAGGCCGGATAGCGGCGGATGACCTTGTTGGAGAAGATGCGCGAAAGCCTCGAGTTGGTCGAGGTGTCGAGCAGTTCCGGTTCACCGATGGCCAGCAGTAGACGCTCGGCGGCGGAAACGTAGGCGCTGCGGTCTTTTTTGCACAGCTCAAGATACTCTTGCAGTGAGAGTTCTTCCTGGCGTGTGGACTCGAAGCGTTGTTGGAAGTGGCTAAAGATACTCATGACGTCACCTCGCTCGATACGTGGAGCCGACGCCGGATCACTCAGTCGATGCTGGCAGCAACCGAACAGGCGATTGCTGTTTACCCCCCAGAACTCTCCCGGAGCTGACGACTCCGAAAGCTACTCCCGATGACCCGTGCGCCGGTGTACCGGCTCTCCCCTGTTTTGGATGGCCTGGGCTTAAGGATAGTTGGGAATTCGGGAGGTAAAGGCGAGATACGTAATTAGTTGTAGCAGACCGTTCGTCTGCCACCGCGCTAGCCCGCGGGAGCCGGGGCCTGCAACGTTACAAAAAAATTATTCGGCAGTGCCTTGCGCCGTTTCCGCCGGATAGGTCGTACGCCACAACTCGAATCCGCCATCCATGCTGTAGACGTCGGAGAAGCCCTGGCTGATCAGGTAGGCGGCCGCACCCTGGCTGGAATTGCCGTGATAGCAGACCACCACGGTCGGCGCGTCGAGGTCGGCGCCCTGGATGAAAGCGTGCAGGGAATGATTGTCCAGATGCTTCGAGCCTGCGATATGCAGGGCGGCAAAAGTGGCCGGGTCGCGGACGTCGACCACCACTGCGCCTTGCTCGCGCAGGGCCTGGGCTTGTTCCGGGGGGATACGTTTGAATTCGCTCATGGCGGGCTCCTGTGGCTCGGCAGAATGGGCAGTCTAGCGCGGTGCGCTGGCTGGCGATGTTTGGGAAATGGATGAGGCGACTGGCGGTACGGCATGGCCGTGTTCGTCGCATTTGCAGGACAGGCGCTCAAAGCTGTCGACGTTCATCAGGGTCAGGGCGCCGCCCCAGACGCAGCCGGTGTCGAGGGCCGAGATGCCAGGCTCATTGATATTGCCTTCCAGTGCAGCCCAGTGACCGAAGATGATTTTCAGGCCCTTGGTCTTGCGTTCCTTGTGCTGGAACCAGGGTTTGTAGCCGGGTGGCGCGGTATCGAGGCCTTCCTTGCTCTTGAGGTCGAGTTTGCCTTCGGCGGTGCAAAAACGCATGCGGGTGAAATAGTTGGTGATCACCCGCAGGCGCGTCACGCCCTTGAGGTCGTTGTCCCATTTCGCCGGATCGTTGCCGTACATGCCATCGAGGTAGGGCGGCAGCAGGTTGTCGTCACGCAAGGCGGTCTCGACTTCGGCAGCACACTTCAAGGCTTTGCGCAGCGACCACTGGGGTGGAATGCCGGCATGGACCAGTGCCATGTTGCGCTGTTCGTCGTAGTGCATGAGCTTTTGCTGGCGCAGCCATTCGAGCAGTTCGGCGCTATCCGGCGCTTCAATGATCTCGTGCAGGGTATCGGCCTTCTTCAGGCGTTCGATGTTGCGTCCGGCCGCCAGCAGGTGGAGGTCGTGGTTGCCGAGCACGCACACCAGCGATTCGCGGATGCTATAGAGGAAGCGCAGGGTTTCCAGCGACTGCGGGCCGCGGTTGACCAGGTCGCCCACCAGCCACAGGCGATCGCGTTGAGGGTCGAACGCCACTTGTTTGAGCAGGCATTGCAGGGCCTGAAGGCAGCCTTGCAGGTCGCCGACGGCGTAGGTTGCCATCAGTGCAGGGCTCCGGGCACCGCCAGGCGGAAGGGCGCGATGATGGCATCGAAATGTTTGCCGTCGTCGGACAGCATCTGATAGGTGCCTTGCATGGTGCCGACCTTGGTGCTCATCACCGTGCCACTGCTGTAGGTGTGGCTTTTGCCCGGGTCGATCAGCGGCTGCTGGCCGACGACGCCTGCGCCGCGGACTTCTTCGACATGCCCGTCACCATCGGTGATGACCCAGTGCCGTGAAAGCAGTTTGGCGGGCATTTCGCCATTGTTTTGCACGGTAATGGTGTAGGCGAAGGCAAAGCGGTCGTGCTCGGGTTGCGATTGTTCTGCCAGATAGCGGGTGACGACGCTGACGTCGACCTGATAACGAGGATCGGACATGCAAGGGGCCTTAAAAACGAAGCGGGACGCGGGGCGTAGCTGATGGAGTTCAGTCTAGGCCAAGTATCGGGTAGTAGACCAGAGTGGCGTCCTACCCGATAGCGCTCATCGCCTGTCAGTCAGTGGCAGGCTTTTGTGGCGCTTGCTCGCTTAGCTTGTCAGCCAGGCGCACGAAGGCGGCCAGGTCGAGCTGCTCGGGACGCAGGCTGCCATCGACGCCAGCGGCTTCGATTTCGGCATTGCTCAGCAGCAGCTTGAGGGTGTTGCGCAGGGTTTTGCGGCGCTGGTTGAACGCTTCGCGCACGACGCGCTCCAGCAGGCGGTGATCCTTGGCCGGGTGCGGCAGAACCGCGTGGGGCACCAGACGCACAATGGCCGAATCGACTTTCGGTGGCGGGTTGAACGCGCCTGGGCCAACGTTGAACAGGTGCTCGACCCGGCAATGGTACTGAACCATGATCGACAGACGGCCCCAGTCGCCACCACCCGGGCCGGCAGCCAGGCGCTCGACCACTTCCTTTTGCAGCATGAAGTGCATGTCGCGGATCAGGTGCGAGTTGTGCAGCAGGTGAAAAATCAGCGGCGTGGAGATGTTGTACGGCAGGTTGCCGACCACTCGCAGGCTGCCTGGCGCGGCATTCAGGCTGTTGAAGTCGAACTTCAGCGCATCGCCCTGATGCAGGTTGAAGTTGCTCTTGCCGGCAAACTGCTGGTTTAGGATCGGGATCAGGTCCTTGTCCAGTTCCACCACGTCGAGTTGCGCGCCGCTGCTGAGCAGGCCTTGGGTCAGTGCGCCCTGGCCCGGGCCGATCTCCAGCAGGCGGTCTTCTGCCTTGGCATGGATGGAGCGCAGGATGCGGTCAATAACGCCGGCATCGTGCAGGAAGTTCTGGCCAAAGCGTTTGCGCGCCTTGTGTTGGTATTGCTCGGTCATAAACGGGTCTCGGCCATCTGGTAGGCGGTTTCCAGGGCGACTTGCAGGCTGCCGGTGTCGATCTTGCCGCTGCCGGCCAGGTCCAGGGCGGTGCCGTGGTCGACCGAGGTGCGGATGATCGGCAAGCCGAGAGTCACGTTGACTGCTGCGCCGAAGCCTTTGTACTTCAGCACCGGCAGGCCCTGGTCGTGGTACATCGCCAGCACCGCATCGCAGTGCTCCAGATATTTGGGGGTAAACAGAGTGTCGGCGGGCAGGGGGCCGCGAAGGTCCATGCCCTCGCCGCGCAGGCGCTCTAATGTGGGTTCGATGATATCGATTTCTTCATGGCCCAGGTGTCCGCCTTCACCGGCATGCGGGTTGAGCCCGCAGACCAGGATGCGCGGCCGGGCGATGCCGAACTTGTTTTGCAGGTCGGCATGCAGGATTCGCGTGACGCGCTCCAGGCGCTCCGGCGTGATGGCATCGGCAATCTCGCGAAGGGGCAGGTGAGTGGTCACCAGGGCCACGCGCAAGCCACGAGTAGCCAGCATCATCACCACTTGCGCGGTGTGGGTCAGGTCGGCAAGGAATTCCGTGTGCCCGGAAAAGGCGATGCCGGATTCGTTGATGACGCCTTTGTGCACAGGCGCGGTGATCATGCCGGCAAAATCCCCGCTCAGACAGCCTTGGCCGGCCCGGGTCAGGGTTTCCAGGACGAACGCAGCGTTGGCCTTGTCCAGTTGTCCGGCGATGACCTTGGCGTTGAGCGGTGTGTCCCAGACATACAGGCTGTTGGCTGGCGCGGGTACATCCGGCCAGTTGTCCGGGGTGACCGGCAGCAAGTCGACCGCCACGCCCAGTTGCGCGGCCCGCTCGATGAGCAGGTCGCGGCTGGTAATGGCAATCAGCGGATGGGGCTGGGCTTGCGAGGCGAGCAGCAGGCACAGGTCGGGACCTATGCCGGCTGGTTCACCGGGTGTCAGCGCGAAACGTTGGGGTTTCACTGCGCTGCCTGGTCGGCGCCAGGGAGTTTGATTTCCACGTACGCTTCGTCACGGATCTGACGCAGCCAGGTTTGCAGCTCTTCATCGTATTTGCGATTACGCAAAACGGTCATGGCTTGCTGCTCGCGAGCCTGGCTGGTGCTGTCGGTGGCGCGACGGCCAAGGACTTCCAGGACATGCCAGCCGTATTGAGTCTGGAACGGCTTGGACAGCTGACCTTGCGGGGTCTTGGCCATCACTTCGCGGAACTCGGGCACCAGCGCGTTCGGGTCGATCCAGTTCAGGTCGCCGCCGTTGAGGGCGGAACCCGGGTCTTCCGAGTAGTTTTTCGCCAGCTCACCGAAGTCTTCGCCAGCCTCGATACGGCTGTAGAGCGATTCGGCCAGGGCCTTGGTTTTCGCTTCGTCGCGGATCGGACTCGGCTTGACCAGGATATGACGCACATGCACTTCATCGCGCATCTGGGTCTCGCCGCCACGCTTGTCGAGGATCTTCAGGATGATGAAACCGCCCGGTGTGCGCATTGGCTGGGTGACATCACCCACCGGCATGGTGCTCAGCAGGCGATCGAACGGCGGAGGCAATTGAGCGGCTTTACGCCAGCCCATGTCACCACCTTCCAGAGCGGTTTCGCTGGCGGATTTGGCGATTGCCAACTGACTGAAGTCAGCGCCTTGCTTGAGCTGCTGGTAAATCGCATCGGCCTGTTTGGCGGCACTCTGAATCGCTTCGGAGTTGGCGCTTTCCGGCGTAGGAATCAGGATGTTGGCCAGGTGGAACTCTTCGGACAGCTGCATTTTGCCCAGGTCAGACGCCAGGAAGTTCTTCACTTCCTGCTCGGAGACCTGAATGCGTTCGGCGACCCGACGCTGGCGCACGCGGCTGATGACCATTTCGCGGCGAATCTGCTCACGTGCGTCTTCATAGGACAGACCGTCGCGAGTCAGGGCTGCGCGGAACTGCTCGATCGACATGTTGTTGCGCTGGGCAATGGTGCCCACGGCCTGGTTCAACTCTTCATCGGTAATGCGGATGCCGGAACGCTCGCCGATCTGCAATTGCAGGTTTTCGACGATCAGGCGCTCAAGTACCTGCTGCTCCAGCACGCTGGACGGCGGCACGGCAGAACCACGCTTGGCAATGGTTTGCTGAACTTCATGAACGCGTCGGTCCAGTTGGCTCTGCATGACCACGTCGTTGTCGACGATGGCCACCACTTTATCGATGGACTGCACGGCGGCACTGGCCGCCGTACTCAGGAACAGCGCGCCCAGCATCAGCGGGCGCAGACAATCAGAAAGCTTGGTCTTCACGTTCACGATAACCTTGAATGCCTTTGTCGAGGAAGCTCTCTGCCTTGGCGCCGGTGAGGCCGCCGAGTCCCTTCAGAACAATTTGGAGGAAGACGCCATGGTCGCCTTTTTCGTTTTCCGGTGCTTGCTGGCTGAACTCGTCGTAATCAACGAAGTAACGGTTGATCACGCGCAGTTTCCAGCAGCAGCTGTCGTACTCGAAGCCACCGAAGGCTTCCAGGGTACGGTTGCGGTTGTAGTCATACTGCCAGCGGCTGATAGCGCTCCATTGCGGCACGATCGGCCAGATCACCGAGAAGTCGTGCTGTTCGATCTTGTAGTAATCCTTCACGTAGCCAGGCTGCCCAGGGGTGCCGTAGTCGCCGCCGAACTGCCATTGACCGGTGTTCTGGTTGTAGATCACCTGGTCGTTACGATAGCGATAGCCAAGGTTGACGATCTTGTTCGGGTTGTCCTCAGGCTGGTAGTGGAACATCGCGCTGCCCGAGCGAGGGCTGCGGCTGTCCGGGTCCCAGTTGTAGTCGGCCGTGGTACGCCAGTCGCGGTTCCAGCGATATTCGTATTCCAGTGCATAAGGCGAAACATTCGAATGTGCATCGGCGCGGGTTTTTGGGTCGACACCTGGCAACTGAACTTCGCGGTCCTTGAAGTACAAGGCCTGGCCGACGCTGATGCGTTGGCGCTCGAAACCGTTGTCTTCGATCCAGCGGCTGGTCACGCCCAGGGACAGTTTGTTCTCGTCGCCGACACGGTCGGAACCGGAGAAGCGGTTGTCACGGAACAGCGACGCATAGTTGAAGGTGTATTCGCTGGTGTCGAATACCGGGATGTCTACCTGGTCGACCTCAGGCACGTACAGGTAGAACAGGCGCGGCTCCAGGGTCTGGCTGTATTTTTTGCCGAAATACTGGGTATCGCGATCGAAGTACAGGCCGCTGTCGATGCTGGCGATCGGCACGCCGCGGTTCTGGTTGCTGTCGAAATCACCATTGAAGTTTTTAGTCCCGGCTGCAGCTGCGGCTTGATTTTGCAGAGCGACTTGATTTTTGCCAGTACTGTCCAGATCCAGTTGGTACTGGGTGTACTGGTACTTGAGCTTCGGTGTCAGGAAGCCGTAAGTCGTGTTCATCGGCAGGCTCATGGCGGGCGCAAGATTCAGGCGGTCGCCATTGGCGCGAGCCAGACCCTGAATGTTGTTATCAAGACGGGGAGAACCGACGCCATCCTCGTCAAAGTACGTCCCGCTCAGCAGATCCCGGTCAAACCGCACGAGCTCGGTGTTGTACGTGAAATTCAGGCCTTCCGGATGGTAAGGCAGCATACCGTCGAGGGTGAGCTGCGGCAGGCGGTCGTACGGCGTAATGTTCGATACGCTCGCCAGTTGGTATGCCTGGGCGTTCGCGCGAGCGGTATAGCCCTCGCCGCGATAGGTCACGGAACCTTGCTGGTTTACGAAGTCAGCACTTTTCACACCGATCTGGTCGGTCTGCAGATCCTGGAAGTAATACGGATCGCTGATCTTGGTGTAATCGACTTGCGTAAACACTCGGGAGTCGAGACCACCATTGTGCTGCCAGTTGTACATGTAGCGGGTTTTTTCGGCGTCGGACTGCTTGTCGCGTTCGTCGCTTTCGTCGTTGAGGTACGCCGCACCGAACTGGCCTTCGCTGGACTTGGTCAGGTAGCGGAATTCGCCTTCCATCAACAGGCCGTGCTTTTCCATGTAGCGCGGGTACAACGTGGCATCGTAGTTCGGGGCCAGGTTGAAGTAGTACGGGGTGACCAGCATGAAGCCGGTATCGGTGCCGGTGCCGATGGTCGGCGGCAGGAAGCCGGACTGGCGACGGTCGTCGATCGGGAAATAGATGTACGGCGTGTACAGGACCGGAATGTCCTTGACCCGCAGCGTCACGTTGGTCGCCGTACCGAAGCCGGTGGCCGGGTTCAGGGTGATGTTGTTGCCCTTGAGTTGCCAGGAGTTGCTGTTCGGTTCGCACGTGGTGTACGTACCATCCTTGAGGCGGATGATCGCGTTCTCGGCACGTTTGGCGTACAGCGCATTACCGCGGATGCGCGATTTGTGCATCACGTATTCGGCGTTGTCGACCTTGGCTTCACCTGTGTCGAGCTGCACGTCGGCGTGGTCGCCGACGATCAGGGCGCCGTTGTCGCGAATGCGCACGTTGCCATTCAGCTCGCCACGGCTCTCGGCCTGGTACAGGTTGGCTTCGTCGGCTTCGACCTGCATGCTGCCCTGGCGCATGACGACGTCGCCGGCCAGGGTTGCGACCTGCTCATCCTGCTTATAGCGGGAGGCTTTTGCGCCGATAAAGGTAGGCGCGTCACTTTTATTCGTCTTGTCATTCATGCCAGGACGAATCGGTTCGATATAGGAACCAGAGCAATAAGGACCGGTTTCGGCCAATTGTGCGGCGGTGAGCTGCTCGCGGGGAACCCAGTCGAGGTGACTGTAGTCTTCGCTACGCGACTTCAGGCCACGGCCTTTGGATTCGGTGACCAACACCGGCTTGGCGCCAGTGCCTTCACTGGAACCGTTCTCGGCCGGGGCTTCGCCGGTGGCGGAAACTGCGCTGCCGTCATGGACGGGACGCGGTGGCAATGCCGCCGCCGGCGTCTTTGGCGCGCAGTCCCAGGAACCCGAAGCAGAGACTGAGCAGTCAAACTGTTCCGCGGCGACCACGTAGGAAGTGGCAAGGGGTTGCAGCGCCAGCAAACTGCCGGTAACCAACAACGGAAATTTTTTACGAAACGCGGGGGATTTCAATGCCATCTTATTAGTCCGGGCTTCCTGCGTGCCATCTGCCCGCGGTGTGGGCCGCACGCCTCTCGATGGTCTGAAAAAGATGCTGGATAATAAAGCATGACCCGCTTGACGGCTAGCGCCGTCGGAGACCCTTGCAATGCCTGATCAAGATGTACGCTTGCAACACCTGAAAGTTTGGCTCGATGAACAATTGGCGACCCTTTTTGCCGAGCAGGGCTGGGGCGTCGTACCCCCGGCCACGTTGACCGCGGCCAGCAGCGACGCGAGTTTCCGGCGGTATTTCCGCTGGGAAGGCGATGGCAAAAGTTTCATCGTGATGGACGCGCCACCGCCCCAGGAAAACTGCAAACCCTTCGTGGATATCGCCTTTTTGCTGGCGAAATCCGGAATAAATGTGCCGAAAATTTATGCCGAAGACCTCGAGCGCGGTTTTCTTTTGCTCAATGACCTGGGCAACAAGACCTATCTGGACGTCATCGACAGCGAAAACGCCGACGATTTGTTCAAGGATGCCCTGCAGGCGTTGCTGGCTTTCCAGCAGTTGCCGATGGTTGCGCCGCTGCCGAGCTATGACGTGGCATTACTGCGTCGCGAACTGGAACTGTTCCCCGAGTGGTACGTGAAGCGCGAATTGGGCATCGAATTCGACGCGGCGCAGCAAGTGCTCTGGCAGCAGGTCAGCGATCTGTTGATCGACAGCGCCCTGGCACAGCCAAAAGTCCTGGTGCATCGCGACTATATGCCGCGCAACCTGATGCTCAGCGAGCCCAACCCCGGCGTGCTGGATTTCCAGGATGCGGTATATGGCCCGGTGACCTACGACGTGACCTGCCTGTTCAAGGACGCCTTCCTCAGTTGGCCCGAGGAGCGCGTACGCGGCTGGCTGGAAAGCTACTGGCAGCAGGCGGGGGGCCTTGGTATTCCGGTTCAACCCGAGTTCGAGGACTTCCTGCGTGCCAGCGACTTGATGGGCGTGCAACGTCACCTGAAAGTCATCGGTATTTTCGCGCGCATCTGCCATCGCGACGGCAAACCGCGTTATCTGGGCGATGTTCCGCGCTTCTTTGCCTATATAGATGCCGTGATCGCTCGCCGCCCCGAACTGGCCGAGCTGGATGTGCTGCTGGCCAGCCTGCGTGCCGGAGTGAAAGCATGAAGGCAATGATTCTGGCCGCGGGCAAAGGCGAGCGCATGCGCCCGCTGACCCTGACCACACCCAAACCGCTGGTGCGTGCCGGCGGCGTGCCGCTGATCGAGTATCACCTGCGGGCGCTGGCTGCCGCCGGGTTCACCGACATCGTGATCAATCACGCGTGGCTCGGTCAGCAGATCGAAGACTATCTGGGCGATGGTTCGCGTTATGGCGTGAGCATCCAGTACTCGGCGGAGGGTGAACCCCTGGAAACCGGCGGCGGGATTTTCCGCGCCTTGCCGTTGTTGGGGGATGAAGCCTTTGTGGTGGTCAACGGCGATATCTGGACCGATTACGACTTCAGTGTGCTTCACCAACCCATCAACGGCCTGGCGCACCTGGTGCTGGCCAGCAACCCGCCGCATCATCCAGCCGGCGACTTCAGCCTGGTCGAAAACCAGGTGCACGACGGTCAACCGCAGGCTTCCACCCTGACGTACAGCGGCATCGCCGTGTTGCATCCGCAGTTGTTCGACGGTTGCACCGCAGGGGCCTTCAAGCTCGCGCCGCTGTTGCGCAAAGCCATGGCTGATGGTCAAGTGACCGGCGAGCAGTTGAGGGGGCATTGGGTCGATGTCGGCACTCACGAGCGTCTGGCCGAAGTTGAAACATTGATAGAAGCGAGCCGCTGACATGCTGTGGCCAGGGACTCTGATCGGAGCCGGAGCAGGCTTTGCCATAGCCAGCATTCCGGGGGCCATGCTCGGCGCGTTGTTGGGACAGGCGCTGGATCGGCGCTTGCACCTGCAGAGCTGGGGGCATTTGTGGGAAAAACTGGGCGGCCGCCCGGTGTTGCGCAACGATGAATTGCTGTTTGTCCTGCTGGGGCGCCTGGCCAAGTGCGACGGCCAGGTGATGGCCGGGCACATCGAGCAGGCCCGGGCGGAAATGCGCTCGCTGGATATGTCCGGGCCGGCTCAGCGCCGTGCAATTGCCGCGTTCAATCGTGGCAAGTCGGGCCGCGACCGGCTACGCGGTTATCTGCGTCGCCTGAGTGCCCAGCCCCATGCGGCGGAAGGCGTGTTACGCGCCTGCTGGCGAATGGTCTGGGCCGATGGTCGTGCCGGCAGCGGTGAGCGTGAGTTGATCCGCCAGTGGGGCCAGTGGCTGGGCTGGACGCCGCACCAGGTGCAGGCGTTGGCCCACGATTATGAGCCGCAGAAGCGGCCATTGGGCAACAGCGTGCCAAGCTATCAGGACGCCTTGAAGCTGTTGGGGGTGTCGGCCACCACTGAACCGGCGCAGATCAAGCGTGCTTACCGGCGCCTGCTCAGTCGCCATCATCCGGACAAGATCGCCGGCAGTGGCGCAACGGCGATGCAGGTGCGTGAGGCCACCGATCGAACGCGTGAACTGCATAGTGCCTATACGCTGATTCGGGAGCGGCGGGATTTTCGCTAGGCCGGAAAACGTGCGTCGCCAGTGATACCGCTATCGCGAGCAAGCTCGCTCCCACAGGTTTTATGTCGTCCGCCATTTCGTGATCGGCATAAAACCTGTGGGAGCGTGGCTTGCCCGCGATGAAGGCGACACAGTCTGTCAGTCTGTCGCAGGCTGTGGATTCAACCAACCCCGCACCCGCCGGAACAATTGCTCCTGTTCGGCCTTGCTATCCGGCAAGGCCTTGAGCGCGACCTGGCTGAATGTCGAGGACTTCAAGCGTTTGCTGGCCTGCAGGCGTTCCAGTGCGGCGTTTCGGTCCAGCGCTTTATCTTTGTAGTAAATATCGGCGGTCGGCAGTTTCAGGGTCGGGGTCAGTTCCGCCAGCTCGGGCTTCGCTGCCAGCGGTGTGCGAGTGGCGACCATGACCAGTTTCTCGACTTGCGATGGCTGCTTCTCGCTCAGGTAGCGCGCCGCCCAATAGGCGCCAGTGCCATGCCCCAGCACTACGATGCTGCGGGCGCTTTGTTGTTCGGCAAACGCGATCGCGGCGTCGATCCGGGCGAAGATGCGCTCGGCATCTGCCCTGGATTGTTCTTCAGTGGTGTCAGCGATGGCCTTGTCGGCCACATCGGCCTCGCCACCGGCCACCTGTTCGATCGGGGCGGCGGTGGTCGAATCCTTGCTGCCGGTTTCGGGGGCTTTGGGAGCCGGCGTTGCCTCCACGATTCGTGGCGCAATGGCATCGCTTTGCAGGTCCGGCAAGGTGATACTCAGGCTGCTCCACTCGGCGTCCGGCAATTTGCGCCGCAAAGGACCGACCGCTTGCGGCCAGTCAACGGTTTCCCCGGCGCCCGGGATGATAATCACCGCGCCTTTGGGTTCAGCGGTATTGGCCGGTTTCCACAGGGTCAGAAACGTGTCGGTGCCCGCTTGCAGTTGTTGCTGTTCCTGAGCCGGGATTTTTCGCTCGAGTGCAGTCGCTTCTTCCTGACTGCGCTCAGGCAGCGGCTGACGTTCGAGTGGTTTTTCTTCGGCGGTTTTTTCTGCTGCGGCAGGCGCCGGTTCGGCCGCCTCGACGGAAAAAACGCAAGGCAGGATCAGCGACAGGCACAATGCTGGCAGTGCCAGGCGGTAGACAGGGGGCATCGGATATTCCAGGCCGGAAGTGGTTCCGGCAGCCTAATGGGTTGGTCAGTATTTGTCAGTGTGTGAGAGTTCAATGATGCGTTTTCGCTGCCTGTGGGTTATCGGCTGTTTGTGGTTTCCCTTGATGGGTTGGGCGGCAGCCGTGCCCCCGGCGCACGTTGCCCAACTCACCCCGAAACAACAGCACTGGTTGACGCAGCAGAGCGAGTTGCGGGTCGGACTGGTGTTGCAGGCACCCTATGCGCAATACGATCGTCGCTTGCAGCGCCTGTCCGGGGTGAATGTCGACTTGATGAAACGGCTGGCAAAGACCCTCGACGTCGAGCTGAGCTGGCGCAACTTTTCCGACCTTGAACAATTGGAAGCTGCCGCACGCGAAGGCGAAATCGACATCGCCCCGGGACTGACCCAGACACCTGGCGGGCTGCGCCTCTGGCAATTCTCCGACCCCTACATGCGGGTGCCGCAACTGGTGGTCAGCGACCAGAAAAGCGCCGGGGCGATCGAACTGGAAAAACTCGACAGCCAGACCCGCGTCGCCGTGCGCATGCCCAGCGCCATCGCCGATTACCTGCACAGCAACTATCCGCACCTGAATCTGCAAGGCGTCCCGATGGAGCGCCAGGCATTGCAGTTACTGACGGGCCAGCAGGCGGCTTATGCGGTGGTCGATGAAGCGCAATTGGGGCGCCTGTCCGTCGAGCCGGAGTTTGCCGGGTTGGTGGTGGTCGGGGATGTCGGCCTGCCGCAGCTGTTGCGGGTAGCCACGCGTCGCGACAAACCGGAACTGGCGGGTATCGTCGAAAGCGCATTGCGGGCGATTCCGGCCAAGGATCTGGAGCAACTGCACAATCAATGGCTGCAGCCCAAGTATCCACGCCTCACCGAGTCGCCGGGGTTCTGGCAAAACCTCTGCCTGTTGCTGGCCGTGCTGGCGTTGAGTTGCGTGGCCATCGTGTTCTGGCAGCGTCGCCAGCAGCACAGCCTGGAACAACGCCTGATGGCTGCGCAGGAAGACATTGCCTTGCGTGCCGCCAGCGAAGAGGCCTTGCGGCTGACCCAGTTCTCCATCGATCAAAGCACCGTCGGCATCCTCTGGGTCAACTGGGACAGCCACGTGCGCTACGCCAATCGTGCGGCGGAAAGCATGCTCGGCTATCCACCCGGCGCGATCATCGATCGGCCCTTGATCGATTTCGAACCCGGCCTGCACATGGATCGTTGGCTCAATCTGTGGAAGCGCGCCCGGGCCAGTGAAGAGGGCCCGCAAAGCTTCGAAACCAACTGCGTGCGGGCCGACGGCAGCATCCTGCCGGCCGATGTTTCGTTGAGTTTTCTGCGTTTTCGCGATGGCGAATACCTGGTGGTTTACCTCAACGACGTCACCGAGCGGCGCCGCGCCCTGGCGGCCTTGCAGGAAAGCGAGGCGCGGCTGCAAGGCATCGCCGCCAACGTTCCTGGGCTGGTTTTCCGCCTGGAGCGAGCACCGGTGACTGGCCAGATCGACTTTGCCTACATCAGCGAAGGCAGCGAAAGCCTGGTGGGTTATTCACCGGCCACGCTGGCGCATCGCGACAAAGGCCTGCGCAGCCTGGTGCATCCGGATGACAAGGCGAGCTATCACCAGACTCAGGACCACGCGCTGGATACCGACAGCGACTGGTCGTGGCAAGGGCGAATCCTCACGCGTCAGGGCGAGCAGCGCTGGGCGGAAATCAAGGCCATCACCCGCCGGCTGGAAGACGGCGCCTATGTCTGGGACGGTATCGTCTGGGACATCAGCGAGAGCAAGCGCATCGAGCTTGAGCTGGCCAGCTCCCGGGAACAACTGCGCGAGCTGTCCGCGCACCTGGAAAGCGTGCGCGAAGAAGAAAAAGCGCGCATCGCCCGGGAAGTTCACGATGAACTGGGGCAGATGCTGACCGTGCTCAAGCTGGAAACCTCCATGTGCGAACTGGCTTACGCGCAACTTGATCCGGGTCTTAACGAGCGCCTGGGCAGCATGAAACGCCTGATCGCTCAGCTCTTCCAGTTGGTTCGCGACGTGGCGACTGCATTGCGCCCGCCGATTCTCGATGCCGGCATTGCCTCGGCCATCGAATGGCAGGCCCGACGATTCGAGGCGCGTACGCAGATTCCGTGTCTGGTGCAGGTGCCGGACAATCTGCCGGTGCTCAGCGATGCCAAGGCCATCGGCCTGTTCCGAATCCTTCAGGAAGCACTGACCAATGTCATGCGCCATGCCCAGGCGCATACTGTTGAACTGACACTGGCGCTGGAAGGCGACGAGTTGTGCCTGACGGTCGCCGATGATGGCGTAGGATTTGTTGCTGCGCCTGGCAGGCCAACGTCCTTTGGGATCGTCGGGATGCGTGAGCGGGTGTTGATCATGGGGGGGGAGTTATCCCTTGAGAGTGAGCCGGGTGAGGGCACGACCCTGAGTGTGCGCGTTCCACTGGACGAAGCCTGAAGAATTTTTGGTATCTGTGCTGACGCTTTCGCGAGCAGGCTCGCTCCCACAGGGGAAACGCATTTCAAATGTGGGAGCGAGCCTGCTCGCGAATGTTCCTGAATCTGGAGAAGAACGTGATCCGTGTACTGGTAGCCGAAGACCACACGATTGTCCGCGAAGGCATCAAGCAGCTGATTGGCCTGGCCAAGGACTTGCTGGTGGTGGGGGAGGCGAGCAATGGCGAGCAGTTGCTCGACACCTTGCGTCATGTGCCCTGCGAAGTGGTGCTGCTGGACATTTCCATGCCGGGCGTCAATGGCCTGGAGGCCATTCCGCGGATTCGCGCCCTGAACAATCCGCCGGCGATCCTGGTGTTGTCGATGCACGACGAAGCGCAAATGGCCGCCCGAGCGCTGAAGGTCGGGGCCGCCGGTTATGCAACCAAGGACAGCGATCCGGCACTGTTGCTGACGGCCATTCGCAAAGTGGCGTCAGGCGGGCGTTATATCGACCCGGAACTGGCCGACCGCATGGTCTTCGAGGTCGGCTTGACCGACTCGAGGCCATTGCATTCGTTGCTCTCCGAGCGCGAATTTTCCGTGTTCGAACGTCTGGCCCAGGGCGCCAACGTCAACGACATCGCCCAGCAACTGGCGCTGAGCAGCAAGACCATCAGCACCCACAAGGCGCGGCTGATGCAGAAGCTCAACATCACCTCGCTGGCGGAGCTGGTGAAGTACGCGATGGAGCACAAGCTCCTCTGACTCTGCACGCGATCTCCTGTAGGAGCTGCCGCAGGCTGCGATCTTTTAGAGGCCTCAAGATCGCCGAAGATCAAGATCAAAAGATCGCAGCCTGCGGCAGCTCCTACAGAAGGCGAGGGGGCGTATCCATTTGCGACACTGCC
The DNA here is from genome assembly GCF_058986625.1 of Pseudomonas sp. GW821-FHT07G06. NCBI lineage: Bacteria > Pseudomonadati > Pseudomonadota > Gammaproteobacteria > Pseudomonadales > Pseudomonadaceae > Pseudomonas > Pseudomonas sp. GW821-FHT07G06. The sequence goes on along the minus strand of NZ_JBYSVW010000020.1, from coordinate 27,847 downwards.
CGCCAGCGCTTTTGCCTTTGCTGGCGGCCTGCAGCTGACCGCCGGTCACTGCGTTTGCCAAAACGCGCCATCCTTGTAGGGCAATCCCTACCCCCAACCTTCCATCCGGCTGAGGCGAATCTCTCTTGCCCCCCGATTTGCGTGGTCTCCAGCGTCCACTAGGCTTAACCCCACAGCAGTCATCAATAACAAAGGTGTGGGTATGAGCCAGGTCGATTCAAGCGCAGGGGCCAATGATGTTCTGGTCAGCTTTCGTGGAGTGCAGAAGAGCTACGACGGCGAGAACCTGATCGTCAAAGACCTCAACCTGGACATTCGCAAAGGCGAATTCCTCACGTTGCTCGGACCGTCCGGCTCTGGCAAGACCACCAGCCTGATGATGCTCGCCGGCTTCGAAACGCCGACCGCAGGCGAAATCCTGTTGGCCGGGCGCGCCATCAACAACGTGCCGCCGCACAAGCGCGACATCGGCATGGTGTTCCAGAACTACGCGTTGTTCCCGCACATGACGGTGGCCGAGAACCTGGCGTTCCCGCTGACCGTGCGCGGCATGAACAAGAGCGACGTCAGTGCCCGGGTCAAGCGCGTGCTGAGCATGGTCCAGCTCGACAGCTTCGCCCAGCGTTACCCGGCGCAGCTCTCCGGTGGTCAGCAACAGCGTGTGGCCTTGGCCCGGGCGCTGGTGTTCGAGCCGCAACTGGTGCTGATGGACGAACCCCTCGGTGCACTCGACAAACAACTGCGTGAACACATGCAGATGGAAATCAAGCACTTGCACCAGCGCCTGGGCGTCACCGTGGTCTACGTGACCCACGATCAGGGCGAAGCCCTGACCATGTCCGACCGTGTAGCGGTGTTCCATCAGGGCGAAATCCAGCAGATCGCGCCGCCGCGTACCCTCTACGAAGAGCCGAAGAACACCTTCGTCGCCAACTTCATCGGCGAGAACAACCGCCTCAATGGCCGCCTGCACAGCCAAACCGGCGACCGTTGCATTGTGGAACTCGGGCGCGGTGAGAAGGTGGAAGCCCTGGCGGTCAACGTTGGCCAGACCGGTGAGCCGGTGACCCTGTCCATTCGTCCGGAGCGAGTGAGCCTCAACGGCTCCAGCGACCAATGCGTCAACCGATTCTCCGGGCGGGTCGAGGAATTCATCTATCTGGGCGACCACGTCCGGGTGCGCATGGAAGTCTGCGGCAAGACCGACTTCTTCGTGAAACAACCGATTGCCGAGCTTGATCCCTCGCTCGCCGTCGGCGACGTGGTACCGCTTGGCTGGCAGGTCGAGCACGTTCGTGCACTCGATCCCCTTCTAGAGGCGAACTGATCGCCCCGGCAATACCAACACCAACCCTGCACGTGGAGAGAACAATAAATGTTGAGATCCCTGAAATTCACCGCTTTGGCACTGGGCATGATGGGCGCGGCACACGCAATGGCGGCCGGCCCTGACCTGACCGTGGTGTCCTTTGGCGGAGCGAACAAGGCGGCTCAGGTCAAAGCCTTCTACGCACCGTGGGAAGCGGCAGGCAACGGCAAGATCGTGGCTGGCGAGTACAACGGCGAAATGGCCAAGGTCAAGGCCATGGTCGACACCAAGAGCGTGTCCTGGGATCTGGTAGAGGTTGAGTCGCCGGAACTGTCCCGTGGTTGCGACGAGGACATGTTCGAACAGCTTGATCCGAAGTTGTTCGGCAAGACCGAAGACTACGTCAAGGGCGCCATCCAGCCGTGCGGCGTGGGTTTCTTCGTGTGGTCGACCGTGCTGGCCTACAACGCCGACAAGCTGAAATCCGCACCGACCAGTTGGGTGGATTTCTGGGACACCAAGCAGTTCCCGGGCAAGCGTGGCCTGCGTAAAGGCGCCAAGTACACCCTGGAATTCGCCCTGATGGCCGACGGCGTTGCGCCGAAAGACGTCTACAAAGTGTTGGCCGGCAAAGACGGTCAAGACCGCGCGTTCAAGAAGCTCGATGAACTCAAGCCGAACATCCAGTGGTGGGAAGCCGGTGCACAACCGCCGCAATACCTTGCTTCCGGTGACGTGGTCATGAGTTCGGCCTACAACGGCCGGATCGCTGCCGTGCAGAAAGAAAGCAACCTGAAAGTCGTGTGGAACGGTGGCATCTACGACTTCGACGCATGGGCCATTCCAAAAGGTCTGGATGCCAAGCGTGCTGAAGCAGCGAAGAAGTTCATCGCCTTCTCGGTGATGCCACAGCAGCAGAAGACCTACTCGGAAAACATCGCCTACGGCCCGGCCAACACCCAAGCCGTACCGTTGCTGGCCAAGGATGTCCTGAAAGACATGCCGACCACCCCGGAAAATATCGCCAACCAGGTGCAGATCGACGTCAGCTTCTGGGCTGACAACGGCGAGCAACTGGAACAGCGTTTCAACGCCTGGGCGGCGAAGTAATCCTTCGCCAGTAGGAGCTGCCGAAGGCTGCGATCTTTTGATCTTCAGCGGTCTCAAGGACGCCAAAAGATCGCAGGCTGCGCCAGCTCCTACAGGGACTGGCGTGATTGATGAATGTTGATGTAATGCGGCATCACCATGGGTGATGCCGCCCATCCAAAGATTCCCGGAGTACGTCATGGCTATCGCCGTTCCCCTGAACGAGGGCACCAGCCCCACCTTGAAGCAGCGGCTCAAGCACGCCGAGCGGGTCAACCGCTGGAAGGCCCAGGCGTTGATCGCGCCGCTGGTGCTGTTTCTGTTGCTGGTGTTCCTGGTGCCGATCGTGGCGCTGCTCTACAAAAGCGTTGGCAACCCGGAAGTGGTCGGCGGCATGCCGCGCACCGTGACCGCCATCGCCAGCTGGGACGGCCGCGGCCTGCCCGCTGAACCGGTTTACAAAGCAGCGGCCGAAGACCTCGCCGAAGCCCGCAAGAACCAGACCCTGGGCGATCTGTCCAAGCGCCTGAACATGGAGCTGGCCGGCTACCGCAGCCTGCTGACCAAAACCGCCCGCGCCTTGCCGCTCGCCACCGAGCCGGCCTCTTATAAAGAAGCGCTGGAAGGTCTCGATGAGCGCTGGGGCGACCCGGCCTACTGGCAAGCGGTGCGCCGCAACACCAGCAGCATCACCCCGTATTACCTGCTGGCGGCTGTCGATCATCGCATCGACGACCTCGGCGAAATCGCCCCGGCCACCCCGGACCAGGCGATCTACCTCGACATCTTTGCCCGCACTTTCTGGATGGGTCTGATCATCACCGTGATCTGCCTGGTGCTGGCGTATCCACTGGCCTACCTGTTGGCGAACCTGCCTTCGCGCCAGAGCAACCTGCTGATGATCCTGGTGCTGTTGCCGTTCTGGACCTCGATCCTGGTACGGGTCGCGGCGTGGATCGTGTTGCTGCAGTCGGGCGGTCTGATCAACAGCGGCCTGATGGCCATGGGCATCATCGACAAGCCGATCGAACTGGTGTTCAACCGCGTCGGTGTCTACATCTCCATGGTGCACATCCTGCTGCCGTTCATGATCCTGCCGATCTACAGCGTGATGAAAGGCATCTCGCCGACTTACATGCGCGCCGCGATTTCCCTCGGCTGCCATCCGTTCGCCAGCTTCTGGCGGGTGTACTTCCCGCAGACCTATGCCGGTGTCGGCGCCGGTTGCCTGTTGGTGTTCATCCTCGCGATCGGCTACTACATCACCCCGGCCTTGCTGGGCAGCCCGAACGATCAGATGGTCAGCTACTTCGTCGCCTTCTACACCAACACCAGCATCAACTGGGGCATGGCGACCGCACTCGGTGGGCTGCTGTTGCTCGCAACGGTCGTGCTTTATCTGATTTACAGCTGGCTGGTGGGCGCGAGCCGCCTGCGCCTGAGCTAAGGGGAGAACGAAATGCTGAGTCCTTACATGTCGCCCATCGAACGGGTGTGGTTCTACAGCTTGCGGATTCTCTGCGGCTTGATTCTGTTGTTCCTGATCCTGCCGGTGCTGGTGATCATTCCGCTGTCGTTCAACTCCGGCAGTTTCCTGGTGTACCCGCTGCAAGGTTTCTCGCTGCAGTGGTACCACGATTTCTTCGCCTCGGCGGAGTGGATGCGCGCCCTGAAGAACAGCATCATCGTCGCCCCGGCGGCCACGGTGCTGGCCATGGTCTTCGGTACGTTGGCGGCGATCGGCCTGACCCGCGGCGATTTTCCCGGCAAGGCGCTGGTGATGGCGCTGGTGATTTCGCCGATGGTGGTGCCAGTGGTGATCATCGGTGTGGCCAGTTACCTGTTCTTCGCTCCGCTGGGGTTGGGTAACAGCTTCTTCTCGCTGATCGTGGTGCATGCGGTGCTGGGTGTGCCGTTTGTGATCATCACCGTGTCGGCGACCTTGCAGGGGTTCAACCACAATCTGGTGCGGGCTGCTGCGAGCCTGGGCGCTTCGCCGCTGACCACGTTCCGCCGGGTGACCTTGCCGCTGATCGCGCCGGGCGTGATCTCGGGGGCGCTGTTCGCCTTCGCGACGTCGTTCGATGAGGTGGTGGTGACGCTGTTCCTCGCCGGCCCTGAACAAGCGACCCTGCCACGGCAGATGTTCAGCGGTATCCGCGAAAACCTCAGCCCGACCATCGCCGCCGCCGCGACGCTGCTGATTGCCTTCTCGGTGATCCTGTTGCTGACTCTGGAATGGCTGCGTGGGCGTAGCGAGAAACTGCGTACTGCGCAGGTCTGACCCGATCCCTGTAGGAGCTGCCGAAGGCTGCGATCTCTTGACTTTGATTTTCAAGATCAAAAGATCGCAGCCTTCGGCAGCTCCTACAGAGGGCGATCTTCATTCATGGCTTGAATGGCAGACAAACCCCAATCCCCAGCTACTATTGTGCCCAGCTCCCCTACCTATAAGAGGCTGCGCACATGAGTCTTTCCTCTTTCAAGATCGCTCACAAACTGATCACCGGCGCAGGTGCCATCGAGCAGCTGTCCGCCGAGCTGGCGCGTCTGGACATTGATAATCCGCTGATCGTCACCGATGCCGCCCTGGTCAAGTCCGGCACGGTAGAGCTGGCGCTGGCGCAGTTGGGCGAACGCAGCTACGAGATTTTCGACCGGGTACTGCCGGACCCGGAAATCTCCATCGTCGAAGATTGCATGCAGGTGTATCGCGAGGGCGGGCATGACGGCCTGATCGGCCTGGGCGGCGGCAGTGCCATCGACATTGCCAAGAGCGTGGCGGCCTATGCCGGATACCACGGTGCGCTGGAGGATCTGTTCGGTATCGATCAGGTCCCGCGCAAAGGCCCGCCGCTGATCGCCATCCCGACCACGGCCGGCACCGGTTCGGAAGTGACCAACGTCGCCATCCTTTCCGACAAGGTCGCGCAACTGAAAAAAGGTATCGTCAGCGACTACCTGTTGCCGGATGTGGCGCTGGTCAGTCCGCAAATGACCCTGACCTGTCCGCGCAGCGTCACGGCGGCCAGCGGCGTCGATGCGCTGGTGCATGCCATCGAATCCTATCTGTCGGTCAATGCCTCGCCGATTACCGATGCCCTGGCCATCGGCGCCATCAAGTTGATCGCCAAGGCCTTGCCCAAGGCCTACGCCAACCCGTCGAACCTGCAAGCCCGGGAAGACATGGCCACCGCCAGCCTGATGGCCGGCATGGCGTTCGGCAACGCCGGGGTCGGCGCGGTGCATGCGCTGGCGTATCCGCTGGGCGGACGTTTCAACATTGCCCATGGCGTGAGCAATGCCTTGTTACTCCCCTATGTCATGACCTGGAACAAGATGGCCTGCATCGAACGGATGCAGGATATCGCCGAGGCCATGGGCGTGAAGACCGCTCATCTGAGTGTCAACGAAGCGGCTGACAAAGCCGTGCAAGCCATGACCGAGCTGTGTGCCGCCGTGGAAATTCCCCAGGGCCTGCGCAGTTTCGGTGTACCCGAGGACGCCATCGCGTCCATGGCCGTGGAAGCGGCGGGGATCGAGCGCCTGATGCGCAATAACCCGCGCAAGTTGAGTGCCGTCGATATCGAAAAGATCTATCGCGCGGCGTACTAGGGGCTCTGCCGTTGATGGATGATGGCAAGGTCCAATCATCGCGCTCACGGTGCGCGCGTCAAAGCATGAGGTATACAATGCGCGCCATCGTGATTCTGCTCAGAAAAGGTGCGTCATGCAGCCCTTCGTAATTGCTCCGTCGATTCTCTCCGCCGACTTCGCCCGCCTGGGTGAAGAAGTGGACAACGTCCTGGCCGCCGGGGCCGACTTCGTGCACTTCGATGTCATGGACAATCACTACGTACCGAACCTGACCATCGGCCCGATGGTCTGCTCGGCACTGCGCAAGTACGGCGTGACCGCGCCGATCGACGCGCACCTGATGGTCAGCCCGGTGGACCGCATCGTCGGCGACTTCATCGAAGCCGGTGCGACCTACATTACCTTCCACCCGGAAGCCACCCAGCACGTCGACCGCTCCCTGCAACTGATCCGCGAAGGCGGCTGCAAGTCCGGCCTGGTGTTCAACCCGGCGACCCCGCTGGACGTGCTCAAGTACGTGATGGACAAGGTCGACATGATCCTGCTGATGAGCGTCAACCCGGGCTTCGGCGGGCAGAAGTTCATCCCCGGCACCCTCGACAAACTGCGTGAAGCGCGGGCCTTGATCGATGCTTCGGGTCGTGACATTCGCCTGGAAATCGACGGCGGCGTGAACGTCAACAACATTCGCGAAATCGCTGCGGCTGGCGCTGACACCTTCGTCGCCGGTTCGGCCATCTTCAATGCGCCGAACTATCAGGAAGTCATCGACAAGATGCGCTCCGAACTGGCGCTGGCTCGCCCATGAGTGGCTTTGAGCAGCTGTTCCCGGGGCAATTGCCACGGCTGGTGATGTTCGATCTGGACGGCACGTTGATCGATTCGGTCCCGGACCTGGCAGTGGCTGTGGACAAGATGCTGCTCAATCTCGGTCGCCAACCTGCCGGCCTGGAAGCCGTGCGCGAATGGGTCGGCAATGGCGCGCCGGTACTGGTGCGTCGCGCGCTGGCCGGCGGCATCGATCATTCGGCGGTCGATAACGCCGAGGCCGAACGGGCGCTGGAGTATTTCATGCAGGCCTATAGCGAGAGCCATGAGCTGACGGTGGTTTACCCCGGCGTGCGCGATACCCTCAAATGGCTGCAAAAGCAGGGTGTCGAGATGGCGCTGATCACCAACAAGCCGGAGCGATTCGTCGCGCCGCTGCTGGACCAGATGAAGATCGGCCGTTATTTCCGCTGGATCATCGGCGGCGACACCCTGCCCCAGAAAAAACCCGATCCGGCCGCGCTGTTTTTCGTGATGAAAATGGCCAACATTCCGGCTTCGCAGTCGTTGTTCGTCGGCGATTCACGCAGCGATGTGCTGGCGGCGAAAGCGGCGGGGGTCAAGTGTGTGGCCCTGAGCTACGGCTATAACCACGGTCGGCCAATCGAGGAAGAATCGCCGGCGCTGGTGATCGATGACCTGCGCAAACTAATTCCCGGTTGCCTGGATCCGGCCGCTGAGATAACGTTGGCCGACGCTGTCAAACCCCCTTCTGGAAACGCCATCGTGGTGGTCACTCGCAAACTCTGGATGAAAGTCATCAAGGCCCTGGCCCGCTGGCGTTGGCGCGCCTGACTTGATCCTGGCCGGTTTCCGGCGCGTTTGCATACCTGACTGTTCGACCCTCAAGCCACGAGGCACCTCATGATCCGCGAAGAATTCCTGCGTTTGGCCGCTGCCGGCTACAACCGCATTCCGCTTGCCTGCGAAACCCTGGCCGACTTCGACACGCCGCTGTCGATCTACCTGAAGCTGGCCGACGAGCCCAATTCCTACTTGCTGGAGTCCGTACAGGGCGGCGAGAAGTGGGGCCGTTACTCGATCATCGGCCTGCCGTGCCGCACCGTGCTGCGGGTTCACGACCATCACGTCAGCGTGACCGTCGACGGCGTCGAGACCGAAAGCCATGATGTGGAAGACCCGCTGGCCTTCGTCGAAACCTTCAAGGCCCGCTACAACGTGCCGACCATCGCCGGCCTGCCGCGTTTCAATGGCGGCCTGGTGGGCTACTTCGGTTATGACTGCGTGCGTTATGTGGAGAAGCGTCTGGGCAAGTGCCCGAACCCGGATCCGCTGGGCGTGCCGGACATTCTGCTGATGGTCTCCGACGCCGTCGTGGTGTTCGACAACCTCGCCGGCAAGATGCACGCCATCGTGCTGGCCGACCCGGCGCAGGAAGACGCCTTTGAACAAGGTCGCGAGCGCCTGGAAGAGCTGCTGGAAAAACTGCGTCAGCCGATCACCCCGCGACGTGGCCTGGACTTCAGCCAGCAACAATCGGCTGACCCGGTATTCCGCTCCAGCTTCACCCAGAGCGATTACGAAAAAGCCGTCGACACCATCAAGGAATACATCCTGGCCGGCGACTGCATGCAGGTCGTGCCGTCCCAGCGCATGTCGATCGACTTCAAGGCCGCGCCGATCGATCTGTACCGCGCGCTGCGCTGCTTCAACCCGACGCCTTACATGTACTTCTTCAACTTTGGCGACTTCCACGTCGTTGGCAGTTCGCCGGAAGTGCTGGTGCGGGTCGAAGACAACCTGATTACCGTGCGCCCGATTGCCGGCACCCGCCCACGCGGTGCCAATGAAGAAGCTGACCTGGCGCTGGAAAAAGACCTGCTGTCGGACGACAAGGAAATCGCCGAACACTTGATGCTGATTGACCTCGGTCGCAACGACACCGGTCGCGTCTCGGAAATCGGCTCGGTGAAGCTCACCGAGAAAATGGTCATCGAGCGTTATTCCAACGTGATGCACATCGTGTCCAACGTTACCGGGCAACTAAAGACCGGGCTGACGGCAATGGATGCACTGCGGGCGATTCTGCCGGCGGGCACCTTGTCTGGCGCACCGAAGATTCGCGCGATGGAAATCATCGACGAACTGGAGCCGGTCAAGCGTGGCGTCTACGGCGGTGCGGTCGGTTACTTCGCCTGGAACGGCAACATGGACACCGCGATTGCGATCCGCACGGCGGTGATCAAGAACGGCGAACTGCACGTGCAGGCCGGTGGCGGCATCGTCGCCGACTCGGTGCCAGCATTGGAATGGGAAGAAACCCTGAACAAGCGCCGCGCAATGTTCCGCGCCGTGGCGCTGGCCGAACAAACCCCGGACGTATGATTTCACGCAAAAACCTGTGGGAGCGAGCTTGCTCGCGATGGGTCCATTACTGCCACATTGATGTTGTCTGACCCACCGCAATCGCGAGCAAGCTCGCTCCCACAAGGGTTACACCACCCTAAAAAAACGCGGCGCCTGTGAGGGCGCCGCGTTTTTTATTGCCGGTACATCAGAAGTCCAACGCAACACCTACGTTGATGCCTTGTTGGGTGAAGTCGTCGTCCCTGCGAATGTTGTAGCTGGCGCGCAATGCCAGGTCGCGGGTGAGGTTATGGCTCACCCCCAGGTTCACACGCTGCAAGTGGCTTTGCGGGGTGTAGCCTTCCAGCGTGAACTGGTTGTTCGGCAGGCTGTTGAGATTGATGCCCACGTCCTGGGTATCGTCGTTGTACTCACGTTCGATTGCCGCCTCGCCGAACACTTGGGTTTGCGGGGTGATCTGGTATTTGCCCTGCAGGCCAGCACCCAGGCGTCGGGAAATCACTTCCTGATCGGCAAAGGTCAGCGCCGTGGAATCGTTGCCGTCCTCCGAGTAACCGTCGACTTTCGCCTTGGAGAAGTCAGCGCTGATAAACGGCGACACGTGCCAGGGGCTGCTGGCTTGTTGTGCAATGTCGTAACCCAGGCGAGCACTGAAGGCTTCGATGTAGCCGCTGGTATCGCCTTTTTCACTGCGTTCGTTGGCACCCAACTGGAACTTGCGCTTGAGGCTGTCGTAATCCAGATGGCCGGCCGTCAGCGCCACGTCAGCCCAGACACGGTTTTGCTGGTATTGGGCGAATGCTGTGCCCAGGTAAGTGTTGAGCTTGTAGTCGGAGTCGTTGCTGCCGGCTTCGAGTTTCTGGTTATAGAAACCCGCCGCCAGGCCGACGCGCCAGGCATCATCGATGCGGTAGCTGCCACCGATGTTCAGGTTGGCTCCGTTGCCGTCGGCACTGACCGCGCTGTCCTGGCTGTCAAAGTCCTGATGCTGTCCGCCGCCAGAAACAATGGCTCGCCATTGGCCGACGCCCTGCCAGTTTTGCCAATCGGCCAGCCACTGGTTGCGCAATTCATCCTGATGCGCGCGCAGGGTGCCCTGGGCCATTTCCGGCAGTAGTGTCAGCTCCCACGGTGCTGCCAACAGGGAGTACGCGTAGTCGGCAATCAGACGCTGCCCGGCTTCTGTGGGGTGCACGGAGTCGTTGAAGATCAGCTTGGTCGGGTCCGGCGTGGCGCTGTTGATGCCGAAACGGGCATTCTCGGTACAACCGTTGCCGCTGAAGCAGGTGGTGATGAGGTTCTGGTCGGTGGCCAGGCCAAACTGCGCCGGGTTGGCGAACGTCTCTTTGAGCAGTACCGGAATGTTGAGCGGGATGATTTCGGCATTGATGTTCTGCAGTCGGCTTACCAGTTCACTGTTGAACTGGGCGCTGAGTTGGGACGTGAACGCTTGCAGCGGGGTGCCGTTGAACGCCGGGGTAAAGCCGATATCGGGCAGCAACCAGACCATGACGTATTTGGCGCCGGCGGTTTGCAGCGTCTGCACGCTGTCGGCCAATCGATCGGCGGCGGCACTGGCCTGGGGCAGGCTGGTGACGCGACCTTGCAGGAAGTCGTTACCACCACCCGACAGGTAATACAGCGCGTTCGGGTCGGCACGGAAGTTGTTCGACGGCAGGTAGCCGGCGCGGGTGCGTTCGCCGGTGGCGGAAACACTGGTGATCGAATCCAGGATCTGATCCGTGCGGTAACCGCCGACGGCCCAGTTGTTGCCATCGGGCTGGCCATTGTTGGCACGTACCGCCGAAGATGATGACGCGGTCTGGTCCGCCGAGAACCCAAGCTTTCCACCCAGTATCTGCGTGGAGTTGAGCGAGCGGACTTCGCCGCTGCCATCCAGATATACCGGTCCTGTCCGGTTGGTAAAGCGCTGTGTCGCCCCGGCAGGCCCGCCAGTGTCGGCAAAGGTGCCGGCGTCGTTGAGGCTGTCCCCGAAGACCACGAAACTTGTATAAGGATTGGGTGCGGCGTTCGCCTGGGCGCATGCCATCGCGAGCAAGCATCCTGCGAGCGGTACAAACAACGACTGTTTGATCATGAGCAAGTCCGTTTATTTATTGTTGTAGTGAACGAAACGACAGTACCAAAAACTTTCGGCCTTTTGCCATCTGTCGCGAAGCCTTTGATAGTTTCGCGGGCAGTACCCCCGGCGATATTGCACGCTCTGCCCAGCTAAGTTACTGTGCCGGGACGTACGAACGAGACCTTCCCCGTGTTGATCATCAGCAAACTCCTGGATCAAGTCATCAAGGCACACGCCCGCTGGCGTTGGCGCGCCTGAATTCTTTTGCCGGCCTCGCCGGACCTGTATCGCTTCGCCTTCTTTACCTGTTTGAAATGCCGCTTTGCTGGCGCTCCTCCAGCACCTGACAAAGCGCAGCGCTCTGCGGGTCAATCATTCGAAGGCCATCTTTAAAGTCAGTGAATTCAAGAGGTTCTTAACGCCATGTTGCTGATGATCGATAACTACGACTCCTTTACCTACAACGTTGTGCAGTACCTGGGCGAGCTCGGTTCCCAGGTCAAAGTCGTGCGCAACGATGAACTGACCATCGCTGAAATCGAAGCCCTCAATCCTGAGCGCATCGTTGTGTCCCCCGGTCCTTGCACCCCGACCGAAGCCGGCATCTCGATTGAAGCGATCAAGCATTTCGCCGGCAAACTGCCGATTCTTGGCGTCTGCCTGGGTCACCAGTCCATCGGCCAGGCCTTTGGCGGCGATGTGGTGCGCGCCCGCCAAGTGATGCACGGTAAGACTAGCCCGGTATTTCACGAGGACAAGGGTGTATTCGCAGGCCTGAATCGTCCGCTGACGGTGACCCGCTATCATTCATTGATCGTCAAGCGCGAAACCCTGCCCGATTGCCTGGAGCTGACGGCCTGGACACAGCTTGAAGACGGCTCGGTCGACGAGATCATGGGCCTGCGCCACAAGACCCTGAACATCGAAGGCGTACAGTTTCACCCGGAATCGATCCTCACCGAGCAGGGCCACGAACTGTTCGCCAACTTCCTCAAACAAACCGGCGGCACGCGCTAAGGACTTATCATGAACATCAAGACAGCCCTGAGCCGTATCGTTGATCACCTCGACCTCAGCACCGATGAAATGCGCGATGTGATGCGCGAAATCATGACCGGGCAATGCACGGACGCACAGATCGGTGCGTTCATGATGGCCATGCGCATGAAGAGCGAAAGCATCGACGAAATCGTCGGCGCGGTGTCGGTGATGCGCGAACTGGCGGACAAGGTCGAACTCAAGACCCTCGACGGTGTAGTCGATGTAGTGGGCACCGGCGGCGACGGCGCCAATATCTTCAACGTGTCGACCGCTTCCGCTTTCGTGGTTGCCGCTGCTGGCTGCACCGTGGCCAAGCATGGCAACCGTGCAGTCTCGGGCAAGAGCGGCAGTGCCGATCTGCTGGAGGCGGCCGGCATCTACTTGAACCTGACGCCGGTGCAAGTGGCGCGCTGCATTGACAACGTCGGTATTGGTTTCATGTTTGCCCAGACTCATCACTCTGCGATGAAATACGCCGCCAGCCCGCGTCGTGATCTTGGCTTGCGCACATTGTTCAACATGCTCGGCCCGCTTACGAATCCGGCCGGTGTGAAGCATCAGGTGGTAGGCGTATTCACCCAGGCCTTGTGCCGGCCGCTGGCGGAAGTGTTGCAGCGTCTGGGCAGCAAGCATGTGCTGGTGGTGCATTCGAAGGATGGCCTGGACGAATTCAGCCTGGCTGCACCGACGTTTGTCGCTGAGCTGAAGGATGGCCAGATCACCGAGTATTGGGTCGAACCGGAAGACCTGGGCATGAAGAGCCAGAGTCTGCACGGCCTGGCCGTGGAAAGCCCGGCGGCGTCCCTGGAACTGATTCGCGATGCCCTGGGCAAGCGCAAGACCGAGAACGGTCAGAAAGCGGCCGAAATGATCATGCTCAATGCCGGTGCCGCGCTGTACGCCGCCGATCATGCCAGCAGTTTGAAAGAGGGAGTTGCACTTGCGCACGATGCGCTGCACACCGGCCTCGCTCGAGAAAAGCTAGAGGAGTTGGGTGCATTTACCGCGGTATTCAAAGTGGAGAATGAAGGATGAGTGTACCGACGGTTCTGGAAAAGATTCTGGCGCGCAAAGTTGAGGAAGTGGCCGAGCGCAGCGCTCGTGTCAGCCTCGCCGAGCTGGAAAGCCTGGCCAGGACGGCCGATGCACCTCGTGGTTTTGCCAAGGCATTGCTGGCTCAGGCCAAGCTGAAGCAACCGGCAGTCATTGCTGAAATCAAGAAGGCTTCGCCGAGCAAAGGCGTGATCCGCGAGAACTTCGTTCCCGCCGATATCGCCAGAAGCTACGAGAAGGGCGGCGCGACCTGCCTGTCGGTGCTCACCGACATCGACTACTTCCAGGGCGCCGATGCGTACCTGCAGCAGGCCCGCGCGGCGTGCCAGCTGCCGGTGATCCGCAAGGACTTCATGATCGACCCCTACCAGATCGTCGAAGCCCGTGCCCTGGGTGCCGATTGCGTGCTGTTGATCGTGTCCGCGCTGGATGACGTGAAAATGGCCGAACTGGCAGCCGTGGCCAAAAGCGTCAACCTTGATGTGCTGGTGGAAGTCCACGACGGCGATGAGTTGGAGCGGGCTTTGAAAACCCTCGACACTCCGCTGGTTGGCGTGAACAACCGCAACCTGCACACCTTCGATGTCAGCCTGGAAACCACCCTCGACCTGTTGCCGCGGATTCCGCGCGATCGTCTGGTCATCACCGAGAGCGGCATTCTCAACCGCGCCGATGTCGAACTGATGGAAATCAGCGACGTCTACGCGTTCCTGGTCGGCGAAGCGTTCATGCGCGCCGAAAGCCCGGGTACCGAGTTGCAGCGACTGTTCTTCCCGGAGCGTGGCGTTCCAGTCAGCGGTTCTACACTCGACTGATTACTTACAGACCGAGTCGCCCCCCTTCGCGAGCAGGCTCGCTCCCACAAGGAGCCTGCTACCACTTGAGATCCAATGTGGGAGCGAGCCTGCTCGCGATGGCGGCATAGACGCACCACGGACTGACCGTCCTATGGAAGACCTTATGACCTCACCTGTTTCCCTGACCATCGAAGCCGGCCTGCAGGCCGAACAGGATCTGTTGGCCTCGGTCTGTGCCGGCGACGCGGAGTTCGGCCTGCTGTTCTGGCAGCCGAGTGATCAGGCATTGGTCATGCCGCGCCGCTTGAATCGCTTGCCGGGTTTCGAGGCGGCCTGTGAAGTGTCGGCGGCGGCAGGTTGGCCGGTGCTGCTGCGCGATACCGGCGGCGAACCGGTTCCACAATCCGCCACAACGATCAATATCGCCCTGGTTTACGCGCCGCCGCGCAGCGAAGGTGATTTGAACCGCATCGAAACCGGTTACCGACGCCTCTGCGACCCCATCTGCCAGTTGCTGGATGAATTGGGTGGCTCGTCGTCCCTCGGCGAAATCGACGGTGCGTTCTGCGATGGTCGCTTCAACGTCAACCTCGACGGGCGCAAAATGGTTGGCACCGCCCAGCGCTGGCGTCAGAGCCAGGGTGGTCAGCGTCCGGTGGGCCTGGTTCACGGTGCGATGCTGATGGATGACGACCGGGCGTCAATGGTCGCCGCGGTCAATCGCTTCAACGAAGCCTGTGGTCTGGCGCAACGAGTACGCGCCGAAAGCCACATCGCATTGCATGAGAGGTTCAGGGCACCCGATGCACTGGCGCGCCTCGACGAACTCTATCGGTTGATGCTGGCACAGATGTTCAGCGGCTAGGTTTTCGAGCTTATCGCGTACCGAAGACCACCATGGTCTTGCCTTTGACGTCCACCAGGTTGCGTTCTTCCAGATCCTTGAGCACGCGACCGACCATCTCCCGGGAGCAACCGACAATCCGCCCGATTTCCTGACGGGTCACCTTGATTTGCATGCCATCGGGGTGGGTCATGGCGTCTGGCTGTTTGCACAACTCCAGCAGGCAGCGGGCAACGCGGCCGGTCACGTCAAAGAATGCCAGGTCACCGACCTTGCGCGTGGTGTTGCGCAGGCGCTGTGCGATTTGTCCGCTGAGGACGTAAAGAATGTCCGGATCCTGCTGGGACAACTCGCGGAATTTTGCGTAGCTGATTTCCGCGACTTCGCATTCGACCTTGGCCCGCACCCAGGCACTGCGCTCCTGCTCCAGGCCGGCTTGCTCAAACAGGCCCAACTCACCGAAAAAGTCCCCGGCGTTCAGGTAGGAAATGATCATTTCCCGTCCGTCATCATCCTCGATCAGGATGGTGACTGAGCCTTTGATGATGAAGAACAGCGTTTCCGAGCGGTCACCGGCACAAATGATGTTGCTCTTGGCCTGATAGCGGCGGCGCTGGCAATGCATCAACAGCTTGTCGAGGTTCTTGAGCTTGGGGGTGGGGGCAATAGCAACCATGGTTGTATCCCGAAAAGACTGCACGGTATGGTTTTTATAAATAGCGAACGCTGGAGTGAGGCTGGCCATGCGCCATTGAATTGGCGTCAGCTTACCAGACACCTCCTGAAATATTCGAGCATTTACCTACACGGCAGTGGGATATGTCCTAGGACGGCGGGCGATGTCAATCTCGGGGGCTGTGCTAAGCTGGCGACCCTTTTTTATACAGTGGAGTCTTGGCGATGAAGGCACGCATCCAATGGGCTGGCGAAGCCATGTTCCTCGGCGAATCCGGTAGCGGTCATGTCGTGGTCATGGACGGTCCGCCCGAGGCCGGCGGACGTAACCTGGGTGTCCGGCCGATGGAAATGCTGCTGCTGGGTGTCGGCGGTTGCAGCAATTTCGATGTGGTCAGCATCCTCAAGAAGTCCCGCCAGGCCGTCGAGAGCTGCGAAGCCTTCCTCGAAGCCGAGCGCGCGACCGAAGATCCAAAGGTTTTCACCAAGATCCACATGCACTTCGTGGTCAAGGGCCGCGGGCTGAAAGAAGCCCAGGTCAAGCGCGCCATCGAATTGTCTGCCGAGAAGTATTGCTCGGCCTCGATCATGCTCGGCGCGGCAGGCGTGGCAATCACCCACGACTACGAGATCATCGAACTCGGTTGAATCGACATTCAACTATCATAAAAGCAGTGCAGACTCTGGCGAACATAAGCTGACGTCTGCATAATGCGCCACTTTTTTCAGGGTAGTGGCCCGTCAGCCGACAGGCCTCGCACCCGAACAGACAACCAAAATCGCCATCGCGAAGAGGTGTTAACCGTCCTACGCAGGTGCGTTGTTCGCATCTGACGGGCATGCTTGATCACGCGGCCGGGCCGCAAACACATAGAGAGTTTTTAACGGTGAAAAGCAAACTCAAGCTCCACGGGTTCAATAACCTGACAAAGACCTTGAGCTTCAACATCTATGACATCTGCTACGCGGAAACCCCGCAAGACCAGCAGGCTTACGTCGAGTACATCAATAAAGAGTACAACGCGAAACGCCTGACGCAGATCCTCACGGAAGTTGTCGATATCATTGGTGCCAACATCCTGAACATTGCCAGTCAGGACTATGAGCCGCAGGGCGCCAGCGTCACGATCCTGATCTCCGAAGAGCCGGTAACCCCGACCGACAGTCAGATCGAAGAGTCTCCGGGCCCGCTGCCCGAAATCATTCTGGCCCACCTCGACAAGAGCCACATCACGGTGCACACCTACCCGGAAATCCATCCGGTCAGCGGTATTGCAACCTTCCGTGTGGACATCGACGTGTCGACTTGCGGGGTCATTTCACCGCTTAAAGCGCTCAACTTCCTGATTCACCAGTTCGATTCGGACATCGTGACCGTGGACTACCGAGTGCGCGGCTTCACCCGTGACGTTGAAGGTAAAAAGCACTTCATCGACCACGAGATCAACTCGATCCAGAACTACCTCTCCGACGACACTCGCGACGCGTACCAGATGACCGACGTGAACGTGTACCAGGAAAACCTGTTCCACACCAAAATGCTGCTGAAGAACTTCGAACTGGATAACTACCTGTTCGGTGACGCCACCAGCAACCTGTCCTCTGAGCAACGTGCCCAGGTGACCGAGCGGGTGAAACACGAAATGCTCGAAATCTTCTACGCGCGCAACATGGCGTAAGGCTCTCGAACACAAAAAAGGCGACTACCTTGCGGCAGTCGCCTTTTTTATTGCTGTCAGTCAGGGAGGTCGAGTGATGCTGTTCGCGAGCAAGCCCGCTCCCACATTGGGCTGCCGCACACCGAACCATTGTGGGAGCGGGCTTACCCGCGAAGAGGCCCTCACAGGCGACCTGGAAATCAGATCCGGTAAGTACTCTTGGTCATCACCTTGGCCATCAGACTCATCCCGAACTTCACCGGCGCCGGAAAGCGGAACCCGCCAGCTTCCAGCGCGCTTTCGGCATGCTGTTCTTCGTCGATACGCATCTGCTCAAGAATCGCCCGGGATTTTTCATCCTCGGCCGGCAATTGCTCCAGGTGTTCGTTCAGGTGTTTGCACACCTGGTCTTCCGTTGCCGCTACGAAGCCCAAGCTGACTTTGTCGCTGATCAGGCCGGCCACAGCGCCAATTCCGAAAGACATGCCATAAAACAGCGGATTGAGGATGCTGGTGTGGCTGCCCAGTTGATGGATGCGTTGTTCGCACCAGACCAGATGATCGATTTCTTCTTCGGCGGCATGTTCCATGGCGGCACGCACCTGCGGCAGTCTGGCGGTCAGCGCCTGTCCCTGATACAGCGCCTGGGCGCAGACTTCGCCGGTATGGTTGATGCGCATCAGGCCGGCAACGTGGCGCGTGTCTTCGTCGCTCATTTTTGCATCGGGCTGCACGATGGCCGGCGACGGACGGTACGGCTGGCCGCTGAAGGGCAGCAGGGTGCGCATCGCGGCATCGGCTTGCAGCAGAAGGCGGTCAATGGGCGAGTAGTGACGTTGGGTAGTCATGCTGACCTCCGGGGGAATTTCGGTGGCCAGTTTAACCCAATCGGCCGGGGATGGTTTGCGCTGGGTCAAAAGCGAAAAAAGATCGCAGCCTTCGGCAGCTCCTACAGCGATCGGTGTAGGAGCTGCCGAAGGCTGCGATCTTTGAGGGCTTGGCGAATCAGCCCGGCGGCCAGTGCATCTGGCGCTGGCCAAGCACGTGCATATGAATGTGGTAGACGGTTTGCCCGCCTTCTTCATTGCAGTTCATGACGACGCGGAAGCCTTTTTCGCAGCCCAGTTCCAGGGCCAGGCGCTGGGCGGTGAACAGAATGTGTCCAGCCAGTGCCTTGTCGTCCTCCGTCAGATCGTTCAGGGTGCGAACCGGCTTCTTCGGGATCACCAGGAAATGTACCGGTGCCTGTGGGGAAATGTCGTGGAAGGCCAGTACCTGGTCGTCCTCGTAAATGATCTTCGCCGGGATTTCCCGGTTGATGATCTTGGTGAACAGAGTATCCACAGCTGTTTTCTCCGTTGTTTGGGCTGGCCTGAGTGTACTCATGGCGTATACCGGCGCCCAGCCTTTTACCTTGAGTTGGATCAGCGCGGGCAGTAAGCCTTGTTGACCATGCCGGCGATTGTGCGAGTCAGCCAGCGTGAGCCTAGCCTTGGCAGGAAGGCGAACCAGCGGTTGCGTCGCCCCGGAATAATGATCGCTTGATTCTTTTCCAGTGCGCGCACGGTGTAGAGCGCCACTTCCTCGGGGCTCATCAACAGTTTGCTGTTGGTCAGTTTGTCGTTGTTGAGCTGCGCGGTACGGAAGAACGCTGTGCGGGTCGGCCCGGGGCAGAGCACTGAAACCTTGATCGCGCACTTTTTCAGCTCGACGCGCAATCCCTCGGAAAAGTGCAGCACATAGGCCTTGCTGGCGTAATAGGTGCTCATCCACGGTCCCGGTTGAAACGCTGCCACCGAGGCCACATTCAGAATCTGCCCGCCACCTTGCAGGGCCATGCTGTTGCCAATGGCATGGCACAGGCGGGTAAGGGCGAGGATGTTCACTTCGATCAGGTCTTGCTCGGTCATCCAGTCCTGGGCCAGAAACGGGCCGCATGTACCGATGCCGGCGCAATTGACCAACAGATCGATCTGCCGGTCGCCTTCTTCCAGCTCCAGCAGGAATCCGGACAGGCGCAGCGGTTCGCCCAGGTCACAGGCACGGAACAGCACTTCCACGCCGAACCTTTGGGTCAATTCAATCGCAATGCTTTCCAGCTGATCACGTTGTCGGGCCACCAGAATCAGGCTGCGGCCACGCCGGGCCAGCGCTTCGGCCATTGCCAGGCCGATGCCGCTGGAGGCGCCAGTGATCAGAGCGTAACGGGTCATGCAGTTCTCCATCGCAACAGCTCCGCGCCGCGACGCAGGTGTCACGGGCCAGGAGCGCTGTTCATTCTTTCGCAGAGTCTACAGGGGGCTGGGCCTCTTCGGCTGCATCGTCGGCGGAATTTGGCACCGGTTCGACCTCGACGTCGATTTCATCGGTGGTGACCGAACTGCTGTCGTAGCTGCTCTGGGCGGCGTTTTCGTATTCCTCCTGTATCGCCGAGAGACCACCGGCCAGGGAACCGACCAGGATCAGTGCGATGACGACCAGCCACAGCGAAGACAATACTTTGACCGCGGTGCTGTTCGGCGGAGGTGGTGGACCGTAGCGGTTGGCCAGTTCGTTGCCCGGTACAACCATGGTCACGAACGGAAAGAAAGTACCCACAAACGGCACCAGGTTCAGCAGCCACAGCCAGCCGGACCAGCCGACATCATGCAGTCGTTGAACGGTGATCTGGATGCTGACGAAGGCAAATCCGACAAACAGGATCAGGGCCAGCAAGCCGCCCAGGATCAGGCCGGCGGTTGAATCCGCACCGATGAGGGCCAGAGCGACCAATGCAAACACCCCGCAAACGGCCGAGAGCACGAGTGTCAGCACCAGCGTCCAGGCGAGGTAACGCAAGCGACCGATACGGCCATCGAAACTGAATGGCTTGAGCGTGGCGAATTCCGCCACGGCTTCGCCAACGGGCGCGCGAGGCGGAGCGTAAGGAGACTGCGGTTCTGCCAATGTCGCCTGGCTGCTGGCCGGGGTATGGTCATGCACGTCGGCGAGGTTCAACTCGATCGGTGTTTCGGCTTCGATGCGCGCGTCGATACCGGTCTTGCTCAGCGCCTGGAGATAGGTCTGGGCATCGGCCTGCGACAGGTTGCGTTTGAGTGCTACCGGGCGCCCGGTGAACAAGCGCTCGATGGCTGTGACATCGCTTTTGAATAAATCGGCGAGATTGAGCTTTGCCGTGGTGATGTCGACACCGGGCAGCAAGGCACCCTCGAATACGATCTTGAAACGATTTTCGCCCATGTGCGAGGCATCCTTGTCGCGAGAGGTTGAAAGAAGAAGGTTGTGCCCGGGTGAGTGTAGGGCCAGCTCGGCAAAACTGGCCAAGATTTACTGTCAGCGCGGCCAGCGTTTTGGCAGCTGGGCGGCATGCTCCAGGGCCTGGCGGTACTCGGCGTCGAGACGTGCAATCAACTGCTCGACACTCGGCAAGTCCTCGATTTCTCCCACGCCCTGGCCTGCAGACCAAACGGTTTTCCAGGCTTTGGCCTCATCGCTCACGGGTTTGAGCTTGGAACCGAAGTTGATCTCGCCCTTGCCCTGCAACGCGGCCATGTCGAAACCGGCGGCTTCCAGGCTCTGGCGCATGAAACTCGCGGGGACACCTGACACGGCTGGAGTATGGATGATGTCAGCGGCTTTGGATGTCAGCAGCATTTCTTTGTAGGCCTCGGGTGCGTGACTTTCGGTCGTGCCGATAAACCGAGTGCCAAAGTAGGCCAGGTCCGCGCCGAGCAATTGCGCGGCAAGAATTTCATGCCCATGGTTCAGGCAGCCGGCCAGCAACAGGGTCTTGTCGAAGAACTGGCGGATTTCGGCAATCAACGAGAACGGGCTCCAGGTCCCGGCGTGTCCACCGGCCCCGGCAGCCACGGCGATCAATCCATCCACTCCGGCCTCGGCCGCTTTCTCGGCATGACGACGTGTCGTCACATCATGGAACACCAGGCCGCCGTAGCTGTGCACCGCATCGACCAGTTCTTTCACGGCGCCGAGGCTGGTGATCACGATCGGCACTTTGTGCGCTACACAGATCTCCAGGTCCGCCTGTAAGCGGGGATTGCTGTTATGCACGATCAGGTTCACGGCATAAGGCGCGGGGTTCTCCATTGTCGCCAGTCCGGCTTCGATCTCTTCCAGCCAGGCCTTGAAGCCGCTGCTTTCGCGCTGGTTCAGCGCCGGGAAGCTGCCGACCACGCCCTGACGACAACAGGCGAGTACCAATTGCGGATTGGAAATCAGGAACATCGGCGCAGCCACCACAGGCAGACGCAAACGTTGTTCGAGCAGAGCGGGCAGCGACATTGGAAGTACCCCGGTGAGTTGTGTCCATTGGATTTAGAACGGCCGAACGACGACCAGAATTACGATTGCCAGCAATATCAGAACCGGAACCTCATTGAACCAGCGATAAAAGACATGGCTGCGGGTGTTTTCGCCACGGGCAAAACGTTTTACCTGGGCACCGCACATGTGGTGATAGCCGATCAGCAACACGACCAGGGTCAGTTTGGCGTGTATCCAGCCACCCTGGCTGAAGATGCCTGGATTGAGGTAGATGAGCCAGCCGCCGAAGATCAACGTGGCGATCATTGCCGGGCCCATGATGCCCCGGTACAGCTTGCGTTCCATGACGCTGAAGCGTTCCTTGCTGATCGTGTCTTCGCTTTGAGCGTGATAGACGAACAGGCGCGGCAGGTAGAACAGGCCGGCAAACCAGCAGACGACGCTGACGATATGAAGCGCTTTGAGCCACAGATAGAGCATTTTTGGTTATTCCCCAATTCACGGTAGCTGGAATAGTAGAGGCTTGAGCGTCCGCACGTCACCTTGACGGTTGTCGCAGGGGCGCGCGGCCCCTATTATCGACGGCTTTCCAGTGGGTTCGTTGAGGGCAGGTTTATGGTCAAGGTCGGTATCGTCGGCGGCACGGGTTACACCGGTGTCGAACTGCTGCGTCTGTTGGCGCAACATCCGCAGGCTGAGGTGGTTGTCATCACTTCCCGATCCGAGGCTGGCCTGGCCGTAGCCGACATGTACCCGAACCTGCGAGGCCATTACGACGGCCTGGCGTTCAGCGTTCCGGACATCAAGACCCTGGGCGCCTGCGATGTGGTGTTCTTCGCCACGCCGCACGGTGTTGCCCATGCCCTGGCGGGCGAACTGCTGGCGGCGGGGACCAAGGTCATCGACCTGTCGGCCGACTTCCGTCTGCAGGACGCCGATGAATGGGCCAAGTGGTACGGCCAGCCGCACGGTGCACCGGAGTTGTTGGACGAAGCGGTCTACGGCTTACCGGAAGTCAATCGCGAGCAGATCAAGAAAGCGCGCCTGATTGCCGTGCCGGGCTGTTACCCAACTGCAACGCAATTGGGTTTCCTGCCATTGCTCGAAGCCGGCCTGGCCGATGCTGCCCATCTGATTGCTGACTGCAAGTCTGGCGTCAGCGGTGCCGGTCGTGGCGCTTCCGTAGGTTCGTTGTACTCCGAGACGTCGGAAAGCATGAAGGCCTATGCCGTCAAAGGTCACCGTCATTTGCCGGAAATCCGCCAGGGGTTGCGTCGTGCCGCAGGCAAGGACGTCGGGCTGACCTTCGTTCCGCACCTGACACCGATGATTCGCGGTATTCACTCGACGCTCTACGCCACTGTTGTTGATCGCTCGGTGGACCTGCAGGCGTTGTTTGAAAAGCGTTATGCCAACGAACCGTTCGTCGATGTCATGCCGGCCGGCAGCCATCCGGAGACGCGTAGCGTGCGGGGTGCCAACGTCTGCCGTATTGCCGTGCATCGCCCTCAGGACGGTGATCTGGTGGTGGTGCTGTCGGTGATCGACAACCTGGTCAAAGGGGCGTCGG
This sequence comes from Pseudomonas sp. GW821-FHT07G06, assembly GCF_058986625.1. Classification (NCBI taxonomy): domain Bacteria; kingdom Pseudomonadati; phylum Pseudomonadota; class Gammaproteobacteria; order Pseudomonadales; family Pseudomonadaceae; genus Pseudomonas; species Pseudomonas sp. GW821-FHT07G06. Next base: position 4,691 of record NZ_JBYSVW010000020.1, on the reverse strand, counting down.
GTCAGGCCGTGCAGAACATGAACATTCTGTTCGGGCTGGATGAGCGTCTGGGTCTCTCCCACGCCGGCATGCTGCCGTAAGGTTTATCGCGTACAGCAAAAGGCCCGTCTGACGGGCCTTTTTGCATTTCGGGCCGGCAATCGGATTGGTTGATATACCATAACAATAGTTGACCGCTTTTCTAGGAGAAGCGGATAATGCGCGTCATCACGCAATATGACGGCGTAACGCCGGGAGATAGTCAGCATGAGCGTCGAATCCTTCACCCCCACGGCTTTGCAATTCACCCACGGTGCCGCGCACAAGGTGAAGAGCCTGGTCGATGAAGAGGGGAATGATCGCTTGAAGCTGCGCGTATTCGTTACGGGCGGCGGTTGTTCAGGTTTTCAGTACGGTTTCACTTTCGATGAGGAAGTGGCCGATGACGACACCATCGTCGAGCGCGAAGGCGTGAGCCTGGTGGTCGATCCGATGAGCTTCCAGTACCTGGCCGGTGCCGAGGTGGACTACCAGGAAGGTCTGGAAGGTTCGCGCTTCGTCATCAAGAACCCGAATGCGACCACCACCTGTGGCTGCGGGTCTTCGTTCTCGATCTGATCAGCGCACCTGTTTCACAGAACGCCGCACGGCCTCAGGGTCTTGCGGCGTTTTGCTGTGTGGAGGATTTATGCGGGGTAGATGGCGCCGAGTACGCGCAGTCCACGGGCACCGGTAACGCTCGGACGGTTGGCCGCGATGCCTTCGAGGCAGCAGTGAGCCAGCCACGCGAAGGCCATGGCTTCGACCCAGTCGGGGTCTACACCGTAAGTCGCGGTGCTGCTGACACTGGCGTTTGGCAGCAGGCTGGCCAGGCGTTTCATCAAGGCCGTGTTGTGGGCGCCGCCGCCGCAGACCAGCAGTTCCTGCGTGTTTGCCTGGGCGCTTTGCAGTGATTCGATGATGGTCAGTGCGGTCAGTTCAAGCAGCGTCGCCTGAACATCTTCGGCGCAGAAGGCTGGCAGCTGCGCCAGATGTTGCGTCAGCCACGGCAGGTTGAACACTTCCCGCCCGGTACTCTTCGGGCCTTTGGTCACGAAGAACGGGTCACTCAGTAGCGCATTCAACAGCACCGGTTGAATGTTGCCGCTGGCAGCCCATTGGCCGTCACGGTCAAAGTGGTCGCCGCGTTGCTGGTGAATCCAGGCGTCCAGCAGCACATTGCCCGGCCCGCAGTCGAAACCGGCGACAGGTTTGCCGGGCTCGATAAGGCTGAGATTGCTGAAGCCGCCTACGTTCAGTACTGCACGATTCCCGATCCGTTCTTCAAACAGGGCCTCGTGAAAGGCGGGAACCAGCGGTGCACCTTGTCCGCCGGCAGCGACATCGCGGCTGCGGAAATCGCTGACCACGGTGATGCCAGTCAGCTCCGTCAGCAATGCCGGATTGCCGATCTGCACGGTGAACCCGCGCGCCGGTTCGTGGCGGATGGTCTGGCCATGGCTGCCAATCGCACGAATGTCGTCAGGCTTCAGTTGCTGCTGCGCGAGAAGGGCATGAATCCCTTGGGCTGCCAGTTTCACCCAGTTCTGCTGGGCGATGGCGGAGCGGGCGATCTCGTCCGGGCCGCTGGCGCACAAGCCAAGCAGCTCGGCGCGCAGGGAATCGGGCATCGGGATGTAGTGGGAGGCGATCAGCCTGATCGCCGGGGTTTGCTCGATCAGCGCGATATCCAGGCCATCAAGGCTGGTCCCGGACATCACACCTATATAGAGCGCCATGACTTAACGCTTGCTCGAAGCCAGCATCGTGGCTTTTTCCTGATCCATGCGCGCCATCAGGGGCTGGCTTTGGGCGAGGAAGCGTGCGCGTTCGGCCTTGGCAATCGGATCGGCCATCGGCAGTTTCTGGCCCAGCGGGTCGACGTGCACACCATTGACCTGGAACTCGTAGTGCAGATGCGGGCCAGTGGAGAGGCCTGTGGTGCCGATATAGCCAATCACCTGGCCCTGTTTCACCGTGCCGCCAGTCTTCACGCCTTTGGCGAAGCCTTGCATGTGGCCGTAGAGCGTAGTGTAGGTATTGCCGTGCTGGAGGACGACGGTATTGCCGTAGCCTCCACGGCGACCGGCCAGCAAGACCTTGCCGTCACCGGCAGCCTTGATTGGCGTACCGCGCGGTGCTGCGTAGTCGACGCCTTTGTGGGCGCGGATCTTGTTCAGGATCGGGTGTTTGCGGCCCATGGAAAATTTCGAGCTGATGCGGGCGAAGTCCACCGGTGTGCGGATGAACGCCTTGCGCATGCTGTTGCCGTCAGCGGTGTAGTAGCTGCTGTTGCCTTGTTTGTTGGTGTAGCGAACGGCGGTGTAGGTCTTGCCACGGTTAGTAAAGCGCGCCGACAGGATCGGGCCATTACCGACGGCCTTGCCATTGACCACTTTCTGCTCGTAGATCACGTCGAATTCGTCGCCCTGTCGAATGTCCTGGGCGAAGTCCACGTCGTAGCCAAACACACTCGCCATGTCCATGGTCAGGCTGTGGGACAGGCCGGCTCGGGCCGCGGACTGCGACAGCGAGCTGTTGATCACGCCGTGAACATAGGCGGAGCGCACGGTCGGTTTCGCAGTGATGCGATTGAACGTGTAGCCCTTGTCGTTCCTGGTCAGGCTGATGCTTTCGATGTCGTTGAGCTTGCTGTGCAAGTTGGTCAACTGGCCGTCAGGGCTCAGTTCGAATTCAAGTTTTTGCCCGCGCTTGAGCTGGCTGAACTGCTTGGCCTGCTTGTCGCTGGCCAGTATTTCATGCACCGAAGTGGCTGGCAGCCCGACTTTCTCAAACAGCGTGGAGAGGGTATCGCCCTTGGCGACGATCACTTCCCTGTGGCTTGCCGGCTTCTTTTCTTCAACTTCAACTTCAACGACCGGTGCCGGTTCGGCTTGAGCGGCTTCCTGAGTGTCCTCGGCGCTGTTGTCGATCTGCGCGAAGGGGGATGTTGCGGGTTCATTTGTGGCTTGAACGACGTCAGCAGCGTCTTGATCTTGTGTCAGTTGTTCAGCAGGACTTTCCAGTTCAAGACTCAGGGTCGTTTTTTTGGCTTCAACATCGCTGGAAGGGAATACCAGGAGCGCCAGGCTGAGAAGGGCGGCGATTCCACTTGCGGCGAGCAGGTGGGTCTTCGGGTAAAGCGGCGGCGCTTTAGACGATTCTTTGGTCATAAGTGGTTTTGACTTTGAAAAAGATGAATTGGAAAAGATGAATGACATGATGAAGATGAAATAACTGTATAAAATATAACCAAATCATCTCTGAAGCAAGTCCATAGGTGCCCTGCCTGCGGATTGGCGTCCGTGCGCCGGGCAAACCTTGTATTTGACGCGCGATCTTGTATGGTTGGTTCCCTTTGAATCTGAGCCTTGCGGGTCTGTTATGAAGTCGGTTGAAGAGCAGCTAGCGCTGATCAAACGTGGTGCGGAAGAACTGTTGGTCGAGTCCGAGCTGATTGAAAAGCTCAAGCGTGGCCAGCCGCTACGTATTAAGGCAGGCTTCGATCCAACGGCTCCCGACCTGCACCTGGGTCACACCGTGCTTATTAATAAGCTGCGTCAGTTCCAGGAGCTGGGGCATCAGGTGATCTTCCTGATTGGTGACTTCACCGGGATGATCGGCGATCCGAGCGGCAAGAGTGCTACGCGTCCGCCGCTCACTCGCGAGCAGGTCCTCGAGAATGCCGAGACCTACAAGACTCAGGTCTTCAAGATTCTGGACCCGGCAAAAACCGAAGTGGCCTTCAACTCCACCTGGATGGATCAGATGGGTCCGGCCGACTTCATTCGCCTGACTTCGCAGTACACCGTGGCTCGCATGCTCGAGCGCGATGACTTCGACAAGCGCTACACGACCAATCAGCCAATCGCCATTCACGAGTTCCTGTATCCGCTGGTTCAGGGTTACGACTCGGTAGCTCTGCGCGCGGACGTCGAGCTCGGCGGTACCGATCAGAAGTTCAATCTGCTGATGGGGCGTGAGCTGCAGCGTGGTTATGGCCAGGAAGCTCAGTGCATCTTGACCATGCCGCTGCTTGAAGGCCTGGATGGCGTGAAGAAGATGTCCAAGTCCTTGGGCAACTACGTCGGCATCCAGGAAGCGCCGGGTGTGATGTACAGCAAGCTGGTTTCCATTCCGGATGCGCTGATGTGGCGCTACTTCGAATTGCTCAGCTTCCGCTCCATGGATGAGATCAATGCGTTCCGCGCTGATGTGGAGGCGGGTGCCAATCCCCGCGACATCAAGATCAAGCTGGCTGAAGAGATCGTTGCGCGCTTCCATGGTGAAGAGGCTGCTGCCAATGCTCATCGTGCTGCCGGTAACCGAATGAAGGATGGCGAGCTGCCGGACGATTTGCCAGAGATCGAGTTGACTGCTGCCGAGGATATGCCGATTGCTGCCGTCCTTAATAAGGCGGGCCTGGTGAAGAACTCGGCAATGGCGCGCGATCTTCTCGGTTCGGGTGGTGTGCGTATAGATGGTGAGGTGGTTGATCGCACCTTTATATACGCAGTGGGTGCAACCCATGTTTGCCAGGCCGGCAAGAAGGCATTTGCGCGTATTACGCTCAAAGCTGAATAAAGTTGAAATTAAGTGTTGACGGCGAATTTTAGAAGCCTATAATTCGCCCCACTTCCGGCGCAGTCGAAACGGAAAACTCCTTGATAAAC
>NZ_JBYSVW010000019.1:83783-146120 GCF_058986625.1 Pseudomonas sp. GW821-FHT07G06 | reverse complement strand
GCCTTCGCGAGCAGGCTCGCTCCCACAAGGGTGGTGGTGCTTAGGCGCGCAACGTACGAGTCATGCGCAACGCCAGCAGACTGCCGCAGACAATCACACCCGCCAGCAGGTACAGCGCCGCATCGGTCGAACCGGTGCTGTCCTTGACCCAACCCACCAGGTACGGGCTGAGGAAACCGGCCATCTGGCCCATGGAGTTGATCAGTGCCAGGCCACCCGCAGCGGCGCCGGCACTGAGCAGGGCGGTCGGCACCGGCCAGAACATCGGCAGGCCGGTGAGGGCGCCCATGGTGGCGATGGTCAGGCCGAGAATCGCGATGGCCGGGTTGGCGGCGAAGTTCACCGCGATCAGCAGCCCCAGCGCGCCCATCAGCATCGGCACCACCAGATGCCAGCGACGCTCCTTGCGCAGGTCCGCCGAGCGGCCCACGACCAGCATGAACACCGCAGCCAGCAGGTACGGAATCGCACTGAGCCAGCCGATCACCAGGTTATCGCTGAAGCCCAGGTTCTTGATGATCGACGGAAGCCAGAAGTTGATCGCGTACACGCCGCTCTGGATGCAGAAGTAGATCAGGCCGAAGGCCCAGATCGCCGGGTTCTTGAACACCGCCAGCAGCGAATCAGTCGTGGTTTTCGGTTTGTTGGCCAGGTCTTCGGCGTGGTCGGCTTCCAGCACCGAACGCTCGAACGGGGTCAGCCATTTCGCATTGGCGTAGCTGTCACTGAGCAGGAAGTAAGCCAGTGCGCCAAGGATCACCGTCGGAACACCTTGCAGCAGGAACATCCACTGCCAGCCGGCGAGACCGCCCTGGCCGGCGGCGAAGTGGTTGAGAATCCAGCCGGAGAAGGGGCTGCCGAGCAGGCCGGAGACCGGGATCGCCGACATGAACAACGCCATGATGCGGCCGCGGCGGAAGGTCGGGAACCACTGCGAGAGATACAGCACCACGCCCGGGAAGAACCCGGCTTCGGCGGCGCCGGTGAACAGGCGCAGGGTATAGAACTCGGTGGGCGTGGTGACGAACAGCAGGCAGGTCGACAGCGTGCCCCAGGTCATCATCATCAGCGCGATCCAGCGCCGTGGACCGAATTTGCTCAAGGCCAGGTTGCTGGGCACACCGCACAGCACGTAACCGATAAAGAAGATGCCGGCGCCCAAGCCGTACACGGTTTCGCTGAACTTCAGCGCGTCGAGCATCTGCAGTTTGGCAAATCCAACGTTGACCCGGTCGAGGTAGTTGAACAGGTAGCAGATGAAAATGAAGGGGATCAAACGCAGGGTGATGCGTTTGTAGACGGCGTTTTTGTCGTCAGCGATGGCCTCGGACGCTACGGCGCTCTGTGTCATGGCGGCTCTCTCTTTATTATGATTTTTTGCGATGCAAAGGGTAACGTTGATCGCCCAGAGAGTCTCGACCACCCTCAGGGTGGCTGTCTTTGTGCCTGAGCACAGGGTTTGCAACCAAGGCCTGTGCGGGTGAACAACCCGTTCCATCACCGTCTTCAAGGATCACTTGCATGTTCGAACTCGATCACGACCTGGCCCAGGACATCGTCGACCGGGCGATGGCCATTCTGCCGTACAACGTCAACGTCATGGACAGCCAGGGCCTGATCCTGGGCAGCGGCGAACCGGAGCGGGTCAACACCCGGCATGAAGGCGCGCAACTGGTCCTGGCCAACGGCCGCGTGGTGGAGATCGATGCGCAGACGGCGATTCATCTCAAGGGCGTGCAGCCGGGCATCAACCTGCCGCTGTTGCTCGATCAGCGCCTGATCGGCGTATTGGGTATCACCGGCGAACCCGAGCAACTGCGCACCTATGCCGAACTGGTGCGCATGACCGCCGAGATGCTGGTAGGCCAGCGCAACCAGCAGGCCGAACAGCAATGGCGGCGCCAGCGCTGCGATGATCTGCTGGCGCTGCTGCTCAGCGAAGCCGGGGACTCTCCGCGACTGATCGATGAAGCGCAGCAGTTGGGCCTCAAGCCACAAATGACCCGGGTGCCGTACCTGTTCGAACTGGGCCTGGAGCACGCGGCAGGGCAAACCGTCGAGGCACTGAGTGCCTGGTTGACCACCCGCCACCCGGACAGTTGGTGCGTCAGCTCGGCCAAAACCTCGTTGCTCTGGTGCCGGCCGGCCAGTCAGTCGGTCGAGAACGAGCGCTTGCTGGACAAGCTGGACGGCCTCGGCTGGAACATCCTGCGCATTGCTGTCGGTGGGCAAGCCGATGGGCTGGCGGGGTTGCGTCGCTGCTATCGCCGGGTCGGTGACTTGCTGGCCTACGGGCGCGAAGTGTTGCCGCGCTCCCGGCTGTTGACGCTGAACCGCTATCGGCTGCCGGTGATGCTCTGGCGCCACCGCAACGACGACGCCCTCGACGAATTGCTCAACCCGCTGCGCAAGGTCATTGCCAAGGACAGCAATGGTCAATTGCTGGCGACCCTGCGCAGTTGGTGTGAACACGACGGCCAGAGCCAGGCCTGCGCCGATGCGCTGGGTATCCATCGCAACAGCCTGCGTTATCGCATGGAGCGGATTGCCGAGCTCAGCGGCGTCGACCCGCTGCGACTGGACGGCATGCTGGCGCTGTATCTCGGCGTCCAACTCCTCCCGCAAACCGAAACGAATCCCCTGTAGGAGCTGCCGCAGGCTGCGATCTTTTGATCTTGCTTTTTAAAATCAAAAGATCGCAGCCTGCGGCAGCTCCTACAGGGGCGGTGTGAATACCGGTTTGTGGAAATGAACAATAATCCTCTTTGCCGCTTGTGCAGCGGACCGGCGTTATTGTTCATGGCGGCTGGCAGCATGTGGGCATTGGAACTGGAGAATTCCCATGAAAATCGTGATCGCCCCTGACTCGTTCAAGGACAGCCTCAGCGCTCAAGGCGTAGCCGACGCCATTGCCTTGGGATTGGCGCAGGTCTGGCCTGATGCCCAACTGACCAAATGCCCGATGGCCGACGGCGGGGAAGGGACTGTCGAGTCGATTCTTGCCGCGTGCGAAGGCGAACTGCGTCGCACCCTGGTTCGCGGGCCGCTGGGGGCCATGGTGGATGCCGCCTGGGGCTGGTTGCCGCAGAGCCATACCGCAATCATTGAAATGGCCGAGGCCAGCGGTTTGCAGTTGGTCCCGGTGGCGCAGCGCGACGCGTGCATCAGCAGCACCTTCGGCACCGGGCAATTGATCCGCGCCGCACTGGATGCCGGTGCACAACGGGTGATCCTGGCGATTGGCGGCAGCGCGACCAACGACGGCGGCGCCGGTGCCGTGCAGGCCTTGGGCGTGAAGCTGCTCGACGCTCAGGGGCAGACGCTGTCACCGGGCGGACTCGCTCTTGCGCAATTGGCCCGCGTGGACCTGAGCGACATCGATCCGCGTCTGGCGCAGGTGCGCTTCGACATCGCCGCCGACGTCAATAACCCGCTGTGCGGCCCCCACGGCGCCTCGGCGATTTTCGGCCCGCAAAAAGGCGCCTCGCCGGTGCAAGTCGAACAACTGGACCGGGCGCTGGGGCATTTTGCCGACCATTGCGCGGCCGCTTTGAGCAACGACGTTCGTGACGAACCGGGGAGTGGCGCGGCGGGTGGCCTGGGGTTCGCGGCCAAGGCGTTCCTGGGCGCGCAGTTCAAGGCCGGGGTCGAGGTGGTCGGCGAACTGGTGGGTTTGGCCGAGGCGGTTGCAGGCGCCGATCTGGTGATCACCGGCGAAGGGCGTTTCGATGCGCAAACCCTGCGCGGCAAGACGCCATTCGGTGTGGCGCGTGTCGCCGGGCAGCACGGCGTGCCGGTCATCGTCATCGCCGGTACGCTGGGCGAGGGGTATCAGGCGCTTTATGAGCACGGCATCGATGCTGCGTTTGCCCTGGCAAGCGGGCCGATGACCCTGGAACAGGCCTGCGCCGAAGCGCCGCGCTTGCTGCGTGAGCGGGCAACCGACATCGCGCGTGTCTGGCGGCTGGCCGTCCGCAAGCATTGAACGATTCCTGTCAATCAATGACATCTTTGTGGCGAGGGAGCTTGCTCCCGTTCGGTTGCGCAGCAACCGCCGATCAAGAGGGCCGCTGCGCGGCCCAGCGGGAGCAAGCTCCCTCGCCACAAAAGCTCCGATGGCAATTTCGAGGGTGGATTTGAACGCCATGCTGGCGCGTTGCGTGATTTGAGATAGGGTTGAGGCTTGGAGTACCCGCGCGACAGGAGAACGACATGCGCTACTCAGCCTTGACCCAACGAATCGCCGGTGACGGAGCGGCGGCCTGGCAGATTCACGATCGAGCGCTGCATTTGCGCGAACAGGGCGTCGACGTCCTGCTGTTGTCCATTGGCGACCCGGACTTCGATACGCCGCAACCCATTGTCCAGGCCGCCATCGCCAGCCTGTTGGCCGGTGATACGCACTATCCTGAAGTGCGCGGCAGTCGTGGGCTGCGCGACAGCATTGCCCGCCGGCATCGGCAACGCAGCGGCCAGGTGGTGGATGGCGAACACGTGATCGTCTTTCCGGGGGCGCAGTGCGCGGTGTATTCGGTGGCGCAGTGCCTGCTCGACCCGGGCGATGAAGTGATTGTCGCCGAGCCGATGTACGTGACCTATGAAGGCGTGATCGGCGCGTGTGCGGCCACCGTGGTCCCGGTGCCCGTGCGTCCGCAGAACGGGTTTCGCGTCGATCCGCTGGATGTCGCGGCGCGGATCACGCCCAGGACACGCGCCATACTGCTCAACAGTCCGAACAATCCATCCGGCGCCAGTTTGCCACTGGCCATCTGGCAGGAGCTGGCGGCGCTGTGCATTCGTCACGATTTGTGGCTGATCAGCGATGAGGTCTACAGCGACTTGCTGTACGAGGGTGAGCACATCAGCCCGGCGAGCCTGCCGGGCATGGCCGAGCGCACCGCCACGATCAACAGCCTGTCCAAGTCCCACGCCATGAGCGGCTGGCGGGTGGGCTGGGTGATCGGGCCCAAACCCATGGCGGGTCACCTGGTCAATTTGTCGTTGAGCATGCTGTTCGGCATTCCGGATTTCGTGCAGAACGCTGCGCAGTTGGCGCTGGACCGGGACCTGCCGGAAGTGGCGATGATGCGCGAGGAGTATCGCCAACGCCGCGACCTGGTGTGTGCAAGTCTGGGGCAATGCCCGGGGCTCAAGCCGATACGCCCGGACGGCGGAATGTTCGTGATGGTCGATGTGCGCCAGACCGGGTTGTCGGCCCAGCGCTTCGCCGAGCGACTGCTGGAGGGTTATGGCGTGTCGGTGCTGGCCGGTGAAGCATTCGGGCCGAGTGCGGCGGGGCATATCCGCATCGGTCTGGTGGTGGATCAGATGAAGCTGGCTGATGCCTGCCGGCGCATTGCTTTGTGTGCGACGGATTTGCTGGAGGTGCGGCGGGCCTGAAGGATTTGTGTTGCCTGTGCTGGCCTCTTCGCGAGCAAGCTCGCTCCCACATTTGATCTCGGTTGTACACAAAACTTGTGATCGCTGAAGATCTAATGTGGGAGCGGGCTTGCTCGCGAAGGCTGCCTGACAGGCGCCGAATACCTCAGCCCTGCCACGCCCCAACATTCACCAGATTGGCCGGCCGCTCACCGGCCAGCGCCGCCAACAGGTTGTCCACCGCGCACCTGGCCATGGCCTCCCGTGTTTCATGGGTGGCCGAGCCGATGTGGGGTGTCGCCACAACATTGTTCAACTGCAGCAATGGCGAGTCCTGGTTCAAGGGTTCGCGGTCGAATACATCCAGCCCCGCCGCGCGAATCCGGCCCGTGCGCAAGGCGTCGATCAGCGCCGCTTCGTCCACCACTTTGCCCCGTGAAATATTGATGAAGATGGTCTCGGGACGCATCAGGGCGAACTGCTCCGCGCCGATCAGCCCTTGGGTTTCAGCGGTCAGCGGTAACGTCAGGCAAACGAAATCGGCCTGTTGCAACAGTTCCGGCAGGCTTCGATAGTGCGCATTGAAGCGCTGTTCCACGGCCGGTTTCGGTGACTGGCTGTGGTAGATCACCGGCATGCCAAACCCGAAATGCCCGCGCTGCGCGAGGGCCTCGCCAATACGGCCCATGCCGATGATGCCCAGGGTCTTGCCGTGCACGTCGCTGCCGAAATGCGCAGGGCCGATGTTGCGGTGCCATTGGCCGGTGCGAACCAGATTCGCCAGTTCCACCACCCGCCGGGCAGTCGCCAGGATCAGCGCAAAACCCGTGTCGGCAGTGGTTTCGGTGAGCACATCCGGCGTGTTGCTCAGCAGGATTCGCCGTTCGGTGAGGTAGTCGATGTCGTAGTTGTCGACGCCCACAGAGACGCTGGCAATGGCTTGAAGGTCGGGCGCCAGGTCGAGCAGTTCGGCATCCAGCTTCAGGCTGGCCCCGAGCAAACCGTGTGCGCGGGGCAGGGCATTGCGCAGTTTGGCCAGGCCCTCGGCATCAAGGTTTTCGATCAGCGTCACTTCAGCCTGCTCGTGCAAGCGAGCCATCAATAGCGGCGAGAGTTTCTTGTACAGGACGACCTGCTTTTTCATCTTCGGGATCTCAACTTCAATTCAGGAATGTGCCGTGGCGGCGCGCGTTACCGTGGCCGAGGGCCGCTCCCGGTCGCTGGCGCCGGGCTTGAGGAAAATCGTCAGTACCACCGAGAACATCAACGCGCCGCTCATCAACAGGTACGACGCACCCGGGGAGCCGGTGGAGCTGTTCAGGTAACCGACCAGATAGGACCCGCCAAACGAGCCGAGGGCGCCCATGCTGTTGATCAGCGCCATGGCGCCGCCCGCGACGTTGGCCGGGAGGATCTCCGGGATGATCGCGAAGAAGGGGCCGTACGGCGCGTACATGCAGGCGCCGGCAATCACCAGCAGGGTGTAGGACCACCAGAAGTGTTCGGCGCCCAAGGCGTAGGAGCCGTAGAAGGCGATCGAGGCAATCAGCAGTGGCGGCCAGACGAAACGTTTGCGTTTTTGCAGCTTGTCCGAACCCCAGGACACCAGCAGCATGCCGATCACCGCCGCCAGGTACGGCAGCGCCGACAGCCAGCCGGCCTGGACCATGTCCATCTGCGCGCCGGCCTTGAGGATCGACGGCAGCCACAGCACGAAGCCGTACACGCCAATGCTCCAGCAGAAGAACTGCAGGGCCAGGATGATCACTTTGGGAGAACGGAAGGCTTCGGCGTAGTTCTTCACGGCCTTGATGCCGACCTGTTCGGCGGCCAGTGCGCTTTCCAGATCCAGCTTTTCCTGATCGTTGAGCCACTTGGCCTGAGACGGACGATCATCGGCCAGGCGCCACCAGATGAATGCCCACAACACTGCGGGCAAACCTTCGATGATGAACATCCAGCGCCAGCTGTAGTGCTGCACCAGATAGCCCGAGACCACCGACATCCAAAGCATGGTCACCGGGTTGCCGAGGATCAGGAAGGTGTTGGCCCGCGAGCGTTCGGCGCGGGTGAACCAGTGGCACAGGTAGATCAGCATCGCCGGCATCACGGCCGCTTCGACCACGCCGAGCATGAAGCGAATGACGATCAGCCAGTAGGCATTGGAGACAATCCCGGTCAGGGTCGCCAGGCTGCCCCAGAGAATCAGGCTGACGAAAATCAGCTTCTTCACGCTGTGTTTCTGCGCGTAGATCGCGCCGGGTACCTGGAAGAAAAAGTAGCCGAGGAAGAACAGCGCGCCGAGCATCGACGACAGGCCTGGCGTGATCATCAGGTCCGCCGCCATGCCGGACGCGGCGGCGAACCCATAGTTGGCGCGATCCAGATACGCCAGGCTGTAGGTGATGAACACGATGGGCATGATGTACCACCAGCGGCGGGTGGCGAGCGTTGCGGTTTTCATGAGTGGTGCTCCTGAGCTTGTTGTTTTTGTCGCAGCAGGTAACGGTTGGATCTTCAGTGCCTGTACTGGCCTCATCGCGAGCAAGCTCGCTCCCACATTGGATCTACGTTCGACATAAATCCCCTGTGGGAGCGAGCTTGCTCGCGATGGCGGCCTCGAATTCGCTGAGCATTTCGGATCGGGTAGGCAACCCCTCCATATCCCCCCGGCTCTGTACCGCACGGCTGCCAATCCAGTTGGCGCGTTTCACGGCCTCGGCAAAGCTGTGGTTTTCCAGCAGCGCGCTGATCATGCCGACGGCAAAACCATCACCGGCGCCCACCGTATCGACCACCGTCGCCACCGGCACGCCAGCGACGAAACCTTGATCAAGATGGGTGCGGTAGTAAGCGCCGTGGGGCCCAAGCTTGATCGCCACGGCTTCGACGCCCTGGTCGAGGTAGAAGGCGGCAATGTCGGCCGGGTCTTCGAAACCGCTCAGCAAGCGACCTTCGCTCAACCCCGGCAGCACCCAATGGGCGAGGGAGGCGAGGCGGTTGATCTCGGTGATCATTTGTCGTTCGCTGGCCCACAGGCTCGGGCGCAGGTTCGGGTCGAAGGACACGCTGCGCCCGGCCTCGCGCATGCGCGTCATCAACTCGAACGACATCTGCCGCGCCGACTCCGACAGCGCCGGGGGAATGCCGGTGGCGTGCAGGTGTCGGGCCTTGAGCAACTCGGGCACGATCGAGAGCGGCGACAGGTGACTGGCCGCCGAACCACGGCGGAAGTACTCGACCAGCGGATCGCTGCCATCGTCGGTGCGGGACTTGAGTTGAAAACCGGTCGGGTGGGCGGTGTCGATGTCGACGTGGCGGCAATCCAGGCCTTGTTTTTCCAGAGTGTCGACCACGAACCGGCCCAACGAGTCGGCACCGACCCGGCTCAGCCATGCCACGTTGAAGCCAAGCCGGGACAAACCGATCGCCACATTGCTGTCAGCCCCGGCGATGTGTTTGTGGAAAGCGCCAACGCTGGCCAGATCACCCGCCTGCTCGGCGACGAACATCGCCATGGTCTCGCCGAAGGACAGAATATCGATCTCAGACATGAGCACTCTCCCGATGCGACTGGCCGAGGCGGGCGAGGGCCGCCACGTGTTCGCGGGTCAGTTGCACCAGGTCATCGCCTTGCAGCGGATATTCCGCGGCCCGCATCACACCTTGGGCCATGTGCCGCAGCAACTGTTCCCACTGTTGCAAGTCGCTGGCGGTTGGCGGGATGGCGACCAGCTTGTCGTCGGCGCGACGCGTAACCGCTTTGCAGTGCACATAGCCGACGTGGCGTCCGAGAAGGCGCGCGGCGCTGGCGGCGGACTGGTCCTGCCAGTGCCAGTTGCCGATGTCGAAGGTCATTTTGATCGGCAAGTGGTGTTGCTCGACCTCAGTGAAAAAACGCTGGAAGGGTTCGATACGGCCACCGTGCAGGGTCTGGTCGTTTTCCACCAGCAACTGCACGGGGCTGGCATCCAGCAGCCGGGCCAGGGCGTGCAGGTCGCTGTTGTCGGTGAAATAGCCCAGCGACACTTTCAGCCATTTGGCACCGAACGCCTCGGCGCGTTGCAGAGCGGTGATCAGTTCTGGATTGGGCCTGGATTGTCCGGCCAACCAGAGTTCCATTGGCGACGAATACACGCTTTCCAGGCCTCCTGCCTGAGTGGCATTGGCCAGTTGAGTGGGGTCCTCAACGGTCAGCAACTCCTCGCGCCACTCGATGCGCGTGGCGCCGGCGGCGGCCAGTACTTCGATAAAACTGCCTTGGCCGCGCTGGCGCACCAGGTCGGCGCCGTAGCTGGAAAGGCTGATGGAAACGGCGGGTTTGTGCATTGTTTTTATACCTCTGAAACCGGTTTCATTTTTGTTCAAAAAAAATGGCGGTACTGCTTGGGGCCCCTTCGCGAGCAGGCTCGCTCCCACAATGGGCCTGTATTCGCAAATCGACTGTGGGAGCGAGCCTGCTCGCGAAGAGGTCGGAACATTCACCGAGAATTTCCAAGAGTCGACCCCCTGACAATCAACCGCGCCGAAAAATCCAGCGTCCGCACCGCCCCGTCATCCCCCCGCAGACGCTTGAGCAAACACTCGAACGCACTGGCGCCAATCTCGGTAGTCGGCTGGGCCAGCGCGGTTATCCCGCTACCCACCAACGGATACCAATCCAGGTCATCCAGAGCAATCAGGCCCACATCCTCGAACAGATTGCACTCGAGTTCACGCAACGCATGGGTGCAGGCCAGCGCCGCAATCCCGTTCGCGCAAAACAGCGCTTTCGGGCCGGGGCCAGGCGTGTCGAGGAAGGATTTCAGCTGTGCAGTCAGTTCGCCGCCGGTTTCGATGAGGCTGCCATGGAGGGCCGGGCGCAGGGCAATTTGTGCCTTGAAACTGGCGACCCGTTCGATCCGTGAACTGGTGCCATCGAAGGGTTCGGTCACCATCAACACATCGCGGTAACCGCGTTCTTCAAGGTGGACGATGGCCATCTCGACGGCGGCCGGGTTATTTAGCCCGACCATGTCGCTTTCCAGGTCCTCCACCTTGCGGTCCACCAGCACCAGAGGCATTTCCCGGTGCAGTTCGTGCAATTCGTCACGGTGATGACCGAGGGTGTTCACGATCAGGCCTTCGATGTTGTACGAGCGCAGCAGGGCCAGGTGCTGGCGTTCTTGCTCGTCGTCGCGGTCGGTGTTGCACACCACCAGGCTATAGCCGTGCTGACGGCAAGCAGTTTCCACCCCGTGCATCACGGCAATTGAATACGGGTTGCGGATATCGGCCACCAGCATGCCGATCAGGCGGGTGCGCCCGCGCTTGAGGCCGCGGGCCATCTGGTTCGGACGATAGCCCAGTTCCGCAATCGCCTGCTCGATGCGCTGGGCAATGGCATCGGAGAGCAGGGCGCGGTCTTCGCCGATGAACCGCGAAACGCTGGCCTTGGAGACCTTGGCGTGTTCGGCCACGTCGAGCATGGTCACGCGGCTGCGTTGGGCGGCGGAGAAATCGTTCACGGTCTGAAACCTTCTTATTGGAGTTATAAGGCCAAGCGCTTCGTGAGACAGCACTGAAACCGGTTTCAGAAGACACCAAAAGCCAATTCGCCGTCAAGCCCGGATTGTCGATTGTCGAACAAACACCGACGGCTGGTGTTCAGGCCAGCACGCTCAGCCACGCTGAACCCAGCAGTACCAGCCCCATGCAGCGATTGAAACGCTGCATGGCCCGGGGCGATCGCAACCAGCGACTCGAGCCGGCACCGAGCAGCGCCCAGACACCCAGGCAGGGCAAGGAAACCAGGAAAAACACCCCTGAAAGATTGATCACATGGACGAGCCGATCTTCGCCCGCTCCAGCGAAGACACTGACCACCGCCAGCGCCATCATCCAGGTTTTCGGGTTGATCCATTGCAGGCTGGCGGCGCCCATCCATCCCAGTCGATCCTCGGTTTTCATGCTGATGGCTTCGGCCGGGGCGCGGAAAATCTGCCAGGCCAGATAACTCAGCCACGCCACTCCGACCCATTGCATGAGGCTTTGCAAAGCGGGCCAGGCCGTCAGTGAAGAGCCAACGCCCGTGCCCACCAGCAACACCAGCGTCGCGGCACTGGCGCAGGCGCCGAAGATGATCGGCAGGGCGGCGCCCAAGCCGTATCGGGCACTGTTGCTGAGCACCAGAATGTTGGTCGGGCCGGGTGTGATCGACGCCACGAAGGCAAAGAGCAGGAAGGGCAGTAACGTCGGGAAAGAAGAGAGCATTGCGGGCGAACTCCGGTAAAGATCAGTGAAACCGATCTTCACAATCCCCGGCGTTACTTGTCTGGAAGATTTGAGCAGCGCTTGCGATACAGCGCCGGTGTCAGGCCGTAGGCGCGCACGAACCAGCGGCCCAGATGGCTCTGGTCGGCAAAGCCCAGCGCCATCGCCACCGCCGCCGGTTGTTCGCCACGGGCCAGCATTCGCCGGGCGGTTGCCAGGCGCAATTGCACCAGATACGCGTGGGGCGCCATGCCGTAAGCGGCCTTGAACGCACGGGTCAGACGGAAGCGGTCGACGCCTGTGACGGCCGCCAGTTGATCGAGGCCGATGTCGTATTGCGCGTTGGCATGCAGGTAGTCCCGGGCCTTCTGCGCCACGCGCGGCAGACGCGGGTCCTGGCCATCGTGGGCGCGCCAATGCAAGTGGCTGGTCAGGCGCTCGAGCAACGCGTCGAGGGCGGTCTGGCGGACGATCTTCAGCTCACCGCGATGCAGGGTTTCAAACGCCAGGCTGGTGGCCTGGGCCAGGCGCGCATCGCAGGCCAAGGTGGCGGCGAAACTCAGTTGGCTGTTGTCGGGGGCATGATCGAACACAGCGCCGAGTTCGCGCTGCAACCACTGCGGATCGAGGTACAGCATGCGGTAGGTAAAACCGTCGGCGGTCGGTGCGTCACCGTCATGGATGTCACCGGGCTCTAGCAAAAACACCTTGCCCGGCGTGCTCTGGTGCCTGGCCCGTCGGCAATTGAATTGCTGCACCCCTTGCTCGGTCACGCCCACCAGATAGCTGTCATGCCAGTGCGGGTCGTAGGCGTGACCTTCGAAATGCGCGCGCAGGGTCTCGATGCCGGTGTCGGCGTCCTGAGCCAGGTCGATCCAGTTGTGAGCGTTCATGTTGCACCTGCGGGGCGGACTGCCGAGCCATTAAACGCCTGCTGGCAGGGCGATGACTAGAACGTTTGTGCAGGCATCAGTTGAACAGGCCCGCCGCAATATTGATCGAGAACCCAAGGATGGCGGTGTTGAACAGAAAACCGATCAACGACTGCGCCAGCACGATCTTGCGCAAATCGCGGGTCGCCACGCCGACATCCGAGGTCTGCACCGCCACGCCGACGGTGAACGAGAAGTACAGGAAGTCCCAGTAATTGGGCGTCGTCAGGCCTTCAGCAAAGCGCAGCGCCGGCTCTTTGCCTTCCCAGGTGTAAAACAGGCGCGCGTAGTGCACGCTGAAAATCACCCCGATCAGCAGCCAGGAACCGATCACCGTCAGCGCGGTGAAGCCGTAGTGCAGGAGTCTGCGCGTGGTTTCCAGGTCTTTGCTGCCGGCCAGTTCGAAGGTGATGGTCGCCAGGCTGGCCAAAGCCGCGATGCACACCACCAACAGCACCAGCCCGGCGTTTTCGTCTTCGATTTCGGCGATGCGTTTTACGTCGGTCGCTTTTGAACGCACGGTGAGCCAGAGCATCAGCAGCAGGTAGATCCAGACGCCGGAATTCCAGCCGATGAGTATTTTGCTGATGACCGAATCGGCCGGAATCAAGATGCCCGCCGCGATACCGAGCATCGTGGCGGCGGACAGGCGAGGGTGGCTGTGAGTGAGGTAGGACATGAAGGCTCGATGGGTTGGGGCTTTGCAACCACCTTAGCTCAGGTGAGCACAATCTTGAAAACACTCCGCTCCCCTGTGGGAGCGAGCTTGCTCGCGAAGAGGCCATCACATCCAACATCTCTGTTGAATGACACTCCGCCTTCGCGAGCAGGCTCGCTCCCACAGTTGATGAGTATTGGGTCAGATATTCTTGTGGCGTTTGCGCACCAGCTTCATCACCACCACAAAAAATACCGGCACGAACACCACGGCCAGCGTCGCCGTGATCATCCCGCCGATCACCCCGGTGCCGATGGCCTGCTGGCTCGCCGAACTGGCGCCTGTGGCAATCGCCAGGGGCACCACGCCGAGGATGAACGCCAGCGAAGTCATGACAATCGGCCGCAACCGCAGGCGTGCCGCTGTCAGGGTGGCGTCGATCAGGTCGTGGCCTTCGTCGTACAGACTCTTGGCGAACTCGATGATCAGGATCGCGTTCTTCGCCGACAGGCCGATGATGGTGATCAACCCGACCTTGAAGAACACGTCGTTGGGCATGCCGCGCAAGGTCACGGCCAGCACCGCGCCGAGCACGCCCAGCGGCACCACCAGCAGTACCGAGGTCGGGATCGACCAGCTCTCGTACAACGCCGCCAGGCACAGGAACACGATCAACAGCGACAGCCCGAGCAGGATCGGCGCCTGGCTGCCGGACAGGCGTTCCTGCAACGACAACCCGGTCCATTCCTGGCCCAGGCCCGCCGGGCCTTGCGCCACCAACCGCTCGATCTCGGCCATGGCCTCGCCGGTGCTGTGGCCCGGTGTCGGTTCACCGGAAATGCTGATCGCCGGGTAGCCGTTGTAGCGGGTCAACTGCGCCGGGCCCTGGGTCCATTTGGCCTGTACGAAGGCCGACAAGGGCACCATTTTTCCGTGGGTGTTGCGCACGTGAATCTTCAGCAGGTCTTCCACCTGGCTGCGCTGGTCGCCCTCGGCCTGCACCACGACGCGCTGCATCCGCCCCTGGTTGGGGAAGTCGTTGATGTACGCCGAGCCCACGGCCGTGGACAGCACGTTGCCGACGTCGGCAAAGGACACCCCCAGCGCGTTGGCCTGCTTGCGGTCGACCACCAGTTGCACCTGCGGCGCCTCGGCCAGGGCGCTTTCGCGCACGTTCATCAGGATCGGGCTTTTTTCGGCGGCCGCGAGCAAGTCAGTGCGCGCTTGCATCAGCTTCTCATGGCCGAGACCACCGCGGTCCTGCAGGCGGAACTCGAATCCGCTGGACGTACCCAGGCCATCCACGGGCGGCGGCAGCACGGCAAAGGTCACTGCGTCCTTGATCTGGCTGAGGGCGACGTTGGCCCGGTCGGCAATCGAGCTGGCCGAATCGTCGCTGCCGCGCTCGGACCAGTCTTCGAGCGTGCTGAACGCCAGCGCCGCATTCTGCCCGCTGCCGGAGAAGCTGAATCCGAGAATCACCACGCTGTCGCGAATGCCCGGCTCGCCGGCGTTGTGCGCTTCCACCTGCTCGGCCACCTGCACCGTGCGGTTCTTGCTCGCGCCCGGTGGCAACTGGATGTCGGTGATGGTGTAACCCTGGTCTTCCACCGGCAGGAACGAGGAGGGCAGGCGACTGAAGGCCAGGCCCAGACCGATCAGCAGCACGCCGTAGATCAGCAGGTAGCGCCCGGTGCGTTTCAACGCGTAGGCGACCCAGCCTTGATAGCGCTCGGTCAGTTGCTCGAAGCGGCGGTTGAACCAGCCAAAGAATCCGCTCCTTTCGTGGTGCTCGCCTTTGGCAATCGGCTTGAGCAGCGTCGCGCACAGGGCCGGGGTCAAGGTCAGGGCGAGGAAGGCCGAGAACAGGATCGAGGTGGCCATCGACAACGAGAACTGCTGGTAAATCACCCCGACCGAGCCCTGCATGAACGCCATCGGAATGAACACTGCAACCAGCACCAGTGTGATACCGATGATGGCCCCGGTGATCTGTTGCATGGCCTTGCGCGTGGCTTCCTTGGGCGACAGGCCCTCGGTGGCCATGATGCGCTCGACGTTCTCCACCACCACGATGGCGTCGTCCACCAGAATGCCGATGGCCAGCACCATGCCGAACATGGTCAGCACGTTGATCGAAAACCCCAGCGCCAGCATCGTCGCAAAGGTGCCCATCAACGCCACCGGCACCACCAGTGTCGGAATCAGCGTGTAGCGGATGTTCTGCAGGAACAGGAACATCACCGCAAACACCAGCAGCATGGCTTCGCCCAGGGTGTACACCACCTTGGTGATCGAGACCTTGACGAAGGGGGAGGTGTCGTACGGGATCGAGTACTCGACGTTTGCCGGGAAGTAGCGCTTGAGTTCATCCATCTTCGCCCGCACCAGGGTCGCGGTGTTCAGGGCATTGGCGCCAGGCGACAACTGCACGGCGACGGCGGTTGACGGCTTGCCGTTCAGGCGCGTGGAAAACTGGTATTCCTGGCTACCGATCTCGACCCGCGCCACATCGCTGACGCGCACGGTCGAACCGTCCGGGTTGGCCTTGAGGACGATGTCGGCAAACTCTTCGGGGGTCGACAACTGACCCTTGACCAGGATGGTCGCGGTGATTTCCTGGGTGGTGCGGGTCGGCAGATCGCCGATGCTGCCGGCCGACACCTGGGCGTTTTGCGCGACGATGGCGGCGTTGACGTCCGCTGGCGTCAGGTTGAAGGCGAGCAGTTTCTGCGGGTCGATCCAGATCCGCATCGCCCGCTCGGCGCCGTACAGCTGCGCCTTGCCGACGCCATCCAGGCGCTTGATCTCGTTCATCACGTTGCGCGCCAGGTAATCGCTGAGCGCCACGTCGTCGAGCTTGCCGTCGCTGGACGTCAGGGTGATCAACAGCAGGAAACCGGAGGAGACTTTTTCCACCTGCAAACCTTGCTGGATCACCGCTTGCGGCAGGCGTGACTCCACGGCCTTGAGGCGGTTCTGCACATCCACCTGGGCCAGTTCCGGGTTGGTGCCCGGTTGGAAAGTGGCCTTGATGGTCGCGCTGCCGAGGCTGCTCTGGGATTCGAAATACAACAGATGATCGGCGCCGTTGAGTTCTTCCTCGATCAGGCTGACCACGCTTTCGTCCACGGTTTGCGCCGAAGCGCCCGGGTACACGGCATAGATTTCGATCTGCGGCGGCGCGACGTCGGGGTACTGCGCCACCGGCAACTGCGGAATGGCCAGGGCACCGGCCAGCAGGATGAACAACGCGACCACCCAGGCGAACACCGGGCGGTCGATAAAGAACTGCGGCATAAAAAAGCGTCCTGCTTACTGACCAGTCACCTGGGCAAGTGGAAGAGGGGAGTCGTCGATCTGCACTTTCTCGCCGGGGCGGGCGTGCTGCAGGCCCTCGATGACGATGCGGTCGCCCGCTTTCAGGCCGCCGGTGACGATCCAGCGATCGTTCTGCACGGCGCCCAGTTCGACCGGTTGCTGGCCGACGCGCTGTTCGGCGTCGAGCAGCAGGACCTGGGCGATGCCGGCGCTGTCGCGCTGGATGGCCCGTTGCGGCACGCTGATGCCCTGGCGGTTGACCGCTTGTTCCAGGCGCACGCGCACGAAACTGCCGGGCAGCAGGTCGAGGTCGGGGTTGGGGAACTCGCTGCGCAGGATGATCTGGCCGGTGCCCGGGTCGACGGTGATGTCGCTGAACAGCATTTTTCCCGGCAGCGGGTAGAGGCTGCCGTCATCCTGAATCAGCGTGGCCTTGGCCTGGTCCTGGCCGACTTGTTGCAACTGGCCGGAACGGAAGGCGCGGCGCAGTTCGTTGAGCTCACGGGTGGACTGGGTCAGGTCGGCATGAATCGGATTGAGTTGCTGGATCAGCGCCAGCGGCGTGGTTTCGTTCTGCCCGACCAGCGCGCCTTCGGTGACCAGCGCACGCCCGATGCGCCCGGAAATCGGCGCGGTGACGGTGGCGTAGCCGAGGTTGAGTTTCGCCCGCTCCACCGCAGCCTTGCTGGCCGCAACGTCGGCGGCGGTCTGCCGTGCGTTGGCCCGGGCGTTGTCGTAGTCCTGACCGCTGATGGCCTTGTCGTCGATCAACTGGGCATAGCGCTGTTCCTGCAACCGGGCCTGGAACGCGTTGGCCTCGGCCTTGCGCAGCGCTGCTTCGGCGCTGTCCAGGTCGGCCTTGAGCGGCGCCGGGTCGATGCGGAACAGGACATCGCCCTGTTTCACGTCACTGCCTTCACGGAAGGTCCGCTGCAGGACCACGCCGGCCACGCGGGCACGCACCTCGGCCATGCGCGGTGCGGCAATCCGTCCGCTCAGTTCGCTGCTGATGGTCAGCGGTTGCGCTTCGATGGTTTCGATGCGAACCGTGGCCAGCGGCGCCTGTTCCTCGGCGTTCGAGGCCTTCTCGCACGCGCCCAGTGTCAACGCCAGAGCAATCAGACTGAGCCTGGCAAGCAGATTCTTCGACATGTAATACCCCAATAATGACTCCCGGCATCCTACTGGGCGCAGGCGAGGGTAGCGGTGAAGCTTTGTTGGTGCTGTGTGAAATTGTGTAAGGGTTTTACTCAGAGACGAGTGAGGGCGTATATCCTTCAGTCCTTGAATTTTATTGCGTCTGACAGGCCGCCTTCGCGAGCAGGCTCGCTCCCACAGTTGAAATGCGGTCCCCTGTGGGAGCGAGCCTGCTCGCGAAGAGGCCAATGCAGACGCCACGGCTCTTTCTGGAAACACCCCATGCCCAACATCCTCCTGGTCGAAGACGACACCGCCCTCGCCGAACTGATTGCCAGCTACCTGGAACGCAACGGTTATTCCGTCAGCGTGATCGGTCGCGGTGATCATGTGCGCGAACGTGCGCGGCTCAACCCGCCGGACCTGGTGATCCTCGACCTGATGCTGCCCGGCCTCGACGGCTTGCAAGTCTGTCGCCTGCTGCGCGCCGATTCGGCGACCTTGCCGATCCTGATGCTCACCGCCCGCGACGACAGCCACGACCAGGTGCTGGGCCTGGAAATGGGGGCCGACGACTACGTGACCAAACCTTGCGAGCCGCGGGTGCTGCTGGCGCGGGTGCGGACCCTGTTGCGTCGCAGCAGCCTCAGCGAGCCGCAGACCGCCAACGACCGCATTCTGATGGGCAACCTGTGCATCGACCTGTCCGAACGCACCGTGACCTGGCGCGAGCAATTGGTGGACTTGTCCAGCGGTGAGTACAACCTGCTGGTGGTGCTGGCCCGGCATGCCGGGGAGGTGCTTAGCCGCGACCAGATCCTGCAACGCCTGCGCGGCATCGAATTCAACGGCACCGACCGTTCGGTGGACGTGGCGATTTCCAAGTTGCGGCGCAAGTTCGACGACCACGCCGGCGAGGCGCGCAAGATCAAGACCGTGTGGGGCAAGGGCTATCTGTTCAGCCGTTCCGAGTGGGAATGCTGAGCCGATGTTCAGAATCCTCTTTCGTTTGTACCTGGTGACCATCGTCTCGTTCAGCGCGGCGATTTATCTGGTGCCGGACCTGGTGGTCAAGGTGTTCCACGAGCGCTTTGTCACCTACAACCTCGATTACTCCCGTGGCCTGCAAACGCTGATCGTCAAACAGTTTCACGCGGCCCCGGCCGAACAGTGGCCGGCCCTTGCGGCTGAAATGGACAAGGACTTCGAGCCACTGCACATCGTGCTCAGCGGTAACGACGACAGCAGCCTGACGCCTGAAGAGCAGCAGCGCTTGCAGCGGGGCGAGAACGTTGTGCGCGTGGGTAACTGGGGCTGGCGCACGCTGGCGGTTGCGCCGCTGAACGAGCGCACCGTGGTGCAAATGGTGGTGCCGCCGGACCCGCTGGACGTCAACCTGTTGTACTGGAGCATCAACGTACTGATCGGCGCGACCATGCTCGCGTGCCTGTTGCTGTGGCTGCGCCCGCACTGGCGTGACCTGGAGCGTCTCAAGGGCGCGGCCGAGCGCTTTGGCAAGGGCCACCTGGGCGAGCGCACGCAAATTTCCCCGAGCTCCAACATCGGCAGCCTGGCCAGCGTGTTCGACACCATGGCCGGCGACATCGAGAACCTGCTCAACCAGCAGCGCGACTTGCTCAATGCGGTGTCCCATGAGTTGCGCACGCCGCTGACGCGCCTGGATTTCGGCCTGGCGCTGGCGCTCTCCGACGACTTGCCGGCGGCCAGCCGCGAGCGCCTGCAAAGCCTGGTGGCGCACATCCGGGAACTCGATGAGCTTGTGCTTGAGTTGCTGTCCTACAGTCGCCTGCAAAACCCGGCGC
Source organism: Pseudomonas sp. GW821-FHT07G06 (assembly GCF_058986625.1). Lineage (NCBI taxonomy): Bacteria > Pseudomonadati > Pseudomonadota > Gammaproteobacteria > Pseudomonadales > Pseudomonadaceae > Pseudomonas > Pseudomonas sp. GW821-FHT07G06. The sequence continues at coordinate 126,618 of NZ_JBYSVW010000019.1, read as the reverse complement.
GGCTACCGGAGCGGGTCGAAGTGTCGCTGGATGAGTTCATCGACAGCATCCTTGGCAGTGTCGACGAGGAGCTGGAGTCCCCGGAGATCGTCATCGACGTGCTGCTGCACGGCCAGCTCGAACGCTTCAGCCTCGACCCGCGCCTGACCGCCCGCGCCTTGCAAAACCTGCTGCGCAATGCCATGCGCTACTGCGAAAAGCGTATCCAGATCGGTGTGCAGGTCTGTGACGGCGGCTGTGAAATCTGGGTCGACGATGACGGTATCGGCATTCCGGATGACGAGCGCGAGCGGATTTTCGAACCCTTCTACCGTCTCGACCGCAGTCGAGACCGCGCAACGGGTGGTTTCGGACTGGGATTGGCCATCAGCCGCCGCGCCCTGGAAGCCCAAGGTGGCACGCTGACAGTGCAAGCCTCGCCGCTGGGCGGGGCGCGGTTTCGCTTGTGGTTGCAGACTTCGGCCTGACGCGCGGCCGGGATAACGCGGCTCAGGCACTCAGCCGACCACGTAAGACCTTGGCCATCTCTTCCAGATCCGTCATTGGCTGGCGCCCGATCAACATCCAGGCGTGTTCCATGTCCGCCCAATACACGATGTTCAGCTCGCGCCGCTGTTCCCGGGCGAAATGGCGGCTGCCGCTGTTGGAGCGGGTCACGCACAGCGCCATGGGGCCGTGCGCCGGATCGAGGTAGGTGATCTGGGCGATGGGGGCGCCGTCGTACTCGAGGATTTGCGCCCGCTTGAACTCGGCGCGGGGCAGGCTCAGTTTTGCCGGCGCGAGGTCGAGCCCCAGGCGCGCATCGATGGTCCGCAGTTGGGCCCGCTGAGAGGCTTCATCAGCGGGCAGGTGATCCAGGGTTTCCGGCACGTAGAGCGCCATGTAATCGGCCACCAGACCGCGCCAGCTGTGAGTCTGCTGACTCGCTCGCCAGCCGAGGAACAAACGGTCCGCCAGCACGCCACCAGCCAGCAGCCCGGCTGCGGCGGCCAGGAACCAGCGTCGGCTGAGCCCGGGGCGGGCGGGTGAAGGCAGCGTGGCGAGCATGGCTTGCAGGCGATCCACCGGTGCCTGCCGGGCCAGTTCATCGTAGGCGTCCTTGAACGGCAGGCTGCTGCGATCCAGCCATTGCAGGCGCAGGCCGAGCATCGGGTCGGCGCTGATGGCCGCGTCGATGCGCGAGCGCTGTTCGGCATCGAGTTGGTTGTCGAGATAAGCCACCAGTTGTTCGTCCGAGGGTTTCGCGTTCATCAATGTTCTCCTCGGCAAGGGTGGGGTACCGTGTGCAACGGTGGATATTCGGCCAGTTTCGCCCGGGCGGCGGCCAGGCGACTCATGACCGTGCCGATGGGCACTTGCAGCACGTCGGCGACTTCGCGGTAGGACAACCCTTCGACGTAGGCGAGAAATACCGTTTCACGCTGGGCCTCGGGCAATGCATCGACGCGGCGGATGACCTGTGCCGCCAACACGTGGGTCTGGGCCACGGACTCTCCATCGAACGACAAGACCTGGTCGGCATCCACCTGGCCCTGACCTTGCCGCACCCGCTGGGCACGGACTTCATTGAGCCAGATCGAATGCAGGATGCTCATCAGCCAGCGGTCCATGCGCGTCCCCGGCTCATATTGCCCGGCTCGCTCCAGCGCCCGCACGCAGGTGGCCTGCACCAGGTCATCGGCGATATGCCGTTGCCGGGACAACAGCAGGCCGTAGCGCCATAAACGCGCCAGATGCTGGTTCAGTTCCGTTCGTATTGCCTGATCGCTGGCGATGGCGACCTCCGTCCGCTCGGGTTGTCAGGTTTTCGATGATCCGTTGATGGCTTCGGCCAGGTCCTGGTACTCCTCGCACTGGGTATTGCCGCAGATGGATTTGATCTGCTGCAGTTGCTCCTGCGCAAGGTCCAGCCGGCCCTTGACCACATAGGCCTCGCCCAGGTATTCGCGGACTTGCGCGTATTGCGGGTCGAGTTTTACCGATTGCAGGTAATAACCGATGCCTTCGTCGGTGCGTCCCAGTTTACGCGTGGCGTAGCCGCGATAGTTCAGCGCTTTTGCGGTATTTGGCTGTTTCAGCGTGTCGAGCAGGGCCAGGGCCTCTTCATAACGTCCGTCCTTGGCCAGTTGATAGGCATAGTTGGTGCGGTCTTCGTCAGGCACCAGGTTGCTGGTCTGCTTGACGCACCGCTGCGATCGGGTATCGAGCACCTGTCCTTTCGGGCAGTTGGGTCTGGCGGGCGGCTCGTCATCGCCGCCACCGCCGTTGGCCAGGGCGAGGGAACCGGACAACGCAACGGTCAGCAACAACGGACTCATCAGAACTGCAAAACGACTATTCATGGGCTTTGCTCCACAGGTTCATGGGTTTCAGATCAGGTCGCGCCCGGCCAGGCGCAGTGCAAGGTTGATGTGATGAGAACACCGCAGCATGAACAATTATTCGTTGTGGGAGCGAGCCTGCTCGCGAAGGCGGAGTCTCAGGCAGCATTAATGTTGATTGACCAACCGCTTTCGCGAGCAGGCTCGCTCCCACATGGGGTTTTCGTTCAACCCAGCAGACGAATCGGAGCCCCTGCCGCCCAGGCCTGGATGTCCTCGATCATTTGCGAGAAAAACAGCCGGTAGTTCTGTTGGCTCACGTACCCGACATGGGGCGTGGCCAATACATTGTCCAGGGTCCGGAACGGATGGTGGACGGGCAGCGGCTCCTGCTCGAAGACGTCCAGGGCCGCACCGGCCAGGCGTTGCTTCTGCAACGCCTTGATCAGCGCCGCCTCATCGACAATCGGTCCGCGGGCGGTGTTTACCAGCAGTGCCGTGGGCTTCATCCAGCCCAGGGCTTGTGCGTCCACCAGGCCCCGACTGCGGTCGCTGAGCACCAGGTGCACCGACAGCACGTCGGCCTGTTCGAACAATTCCTGCTTGCTGACACGGGTCACACCGGCTTGCGCCGCACGTTCGGCGGTGAGGTTTTCGCTCCAGGCGATGACGCGCATGCCGAACACCTGGCCGAATTGCGCGACGCGCTGGCCGATGCTGCCAAGGCCGAGGATCGCCAACGTCTTGCCGTGCAGGTCGCCGCCCAGGCCTTGTTGCCACTGGCCGGCACGCAAGGCATTGGCTTCGGCCACCAGGTTGCGGGTGGCGGCCATGATCAGCGCCCAGGTCAGCTCCGGCGCGGCGTGTTTGTAGCTGTCGGTGCCGCTGACCTGGATGCCCAGCGCGGCGGCAGCTTTCAGGTCCAGGGCGGCGTTGCGCATGCCGCCGGTCACCAGCAGTTTGAGCCTGGGCAGGCGGCGCAGCAGCTCTTCGTCGAAGCGCGTGCGCTCGCGCATGACGCAGATCACCTCGAACCCGGCCAGGCGCTCGGCCAGCGTCTGGTTGTCGGCGGGGTAGTCATGGAGAAAACTCACCTGGCCGACGCTGTCCAGCGCCGACCAGTCCACCACGTCCCGCGCCACATCCTGCCAATCATCAAGCACTGCAATCTGCACAGGCATCAGCCTTTCCTCTTCAACGCACGGGGTTGGTCTTGTTCAGCCAGGCGAGCAGGGCCTGGTGAAATTGTGCCGGTTCTTCCATCTGTGGCGCGTGGCCCATGCCAGGGAATTCGACCAGCGTGGACCGGGGAATCAACTTCGCCACGTGTTTGCCGAGGACGTCGTAGTGCCCGATCTTCGCCTTGACCTCGGGCGGGGCGATGTCACTGCCGATGGCGGTGGTATCGGAGGTCCCGATCAACAGCAGGGTCGGCATCTTCAGGTTCTGGAATTCGTAGTACACCGGTTGAGTGAAGATCATGTCGTAGATCAGCGCCGAGTTCCACGCGACTTGCGTATGCCCCGGGCCTTTGTTCAGGCCGGCGAGCATATCGACCCAGCGCTCGAATTCCGGCTTCCAGCGGCCGCCGTAGTAGGTGCTGCGTTCATAGTTGCGGATACCGTCGGCGCTGAGCTTGAGTTCGCGTTCATACCATTGGTCTACCGTGCGATAGGGCACGCCGAGGGCTTTCCAGTCTTCCAGGCCGATGGGGTTGACCAGTGCCAGTTGCTCGACCTGTTCGGGGTATTGCAAGGCATAGCGAGTGGCGAGCATGCCGCCGGTGGAGTGTCCCAGCAGGGTGGCTTTCTGAATGCCCAACGCCTTGAGCAATTGCTGGGTGTTCGTCGCCAGTTGCTGGAACGTGTACTGATAGTGCGCCGGTTTGCTGGAGCTGCAGAAGCCGATCTGATCCGGGGCGATGACCCGATAGCCGGCGTCGCTGAGGGCTTTGATCGAGCTGTCCCAGGTGGCGCCGCAGAAATTCTTGCCATGCATCAGCACCACGCTGCGGCCATTGGCCTTGCCGTGGGCGGCGACGTCCATATAGCCCATTTGCAGGGACTGGCCCTGGGATTCAAAGGCGAAGTGCTTGAGCGTGTAGGGATAGTCGAAACCTTGCAGCTCAGGGCCGTATTCAGGTGCTTCGGCGTGGGCGATAGCGGGCAGGGCGGCGGTCAACAACAGGCCGGGCAACCAGCGGGGGAAGGGGCGCGACATGGGAGAGCTCCAAAGAAAATCCGCCGATGCTGGATCGGCTCGATTAGGGCGGCATTAAACACAGGCAATTGCCGCCTTCGATGGTTCAACCCATCCAGCCCAGCGTCGCCACGGCCAACGCGCCGTAACGGGCGCCTTTGGCCAGGGTGACGATCAGCAGGAAGCGCCCCAATGGCTCGCGCATGACGCCGGCGACCAGTGTCAGCGGATCACCGATCACCGGTAGCCAACTGAGCAGCAATGACCAGTGGCCGTAGCGCTGGTAATGCAGCCGGGCTTTTTCCAGGTGCCCGGGGCTTACCGGAAACCAGCGCCGGTCGCGGAACCGTTCGATCCCGCGCCCCAGCCACCAGTTGAGCAGCGACCCCAGCACGTTGCCGAGCGTCGCCACCGCCAGCAGTGCCCAGAGCCAGTAGCGATCGCTGAGCAGCAGGCCCACCAGCACGGCTTCGGATTGCAACGGCAGCAGCGTGGCGGCACCGAATGCCGCAAAAAACAGCCCGAGGTACGCGCCTGGCATCAATGGGCGGGGTAGTCCGCGACCACCAGGTCAGTGCCGTCCTTTTTCAGGCCGATGACCTGATAGGCATCGCTCATGCCGTCCATTTCCATGCCGGGCGAGCCCATGGGCATGCCGGGCGCCGCGACGCCCAACAGATCGTCGCGCTTGCTCAAGGCCAGGACCTGGTCGGCCGGGACGTGACCTTCGACGAACTTGCCGTTGATCAGCGCGGTGTGGCACGACGCCAGGCGTGGCGGCACGCCGTGCTGTTGCTTGAACTCGCTCATGTTGGCTTCGACGTGGTCTTCGACCTTGAAACCATTGGCTTCAAGATGGCTGATCCATTTTTTGCAGCAACCACAATTGGCGTCGCGATGAACCTCGATCGGAATGAGGTCGGCGGCCTGGGCCAGGGAGGACATGAACAGGGCGCTCAGGGCGATCAGACGCAGAGGGTTTCGCATGGGATTCGTCTCGGCTAACGGGCAAAAAAACGCATTCTGACCCTTTTTTCCGGTCAGGCATTCAAGGAGTGTTTCGAAGTACTACAAAGATCGGCTGCTCGATAATGGTAGATCAGTGCTGTCAGGCAGATGAGGGGGACATTACAAAGTCGTCAGGTTGAAATGCTGCAGGCGCGTGGTTGCTCGCGATGGAGGTCAACGATGATGCGGGGAGCCTGACACCCCGCGGTGCTCTCAGGTTTTTCGCGAGCAGGCTCGCTCCTACAGGGCCCGCCGCGCTCGACCTCGTTGTTTGGTGGTGCAGGCGTTCCCCCTGTAGGAGCTGCCGAAGGCTGCGATCTTTTGATCTTGATCTTCAGCAATCTCCAGATCGCAAAAGCAAGATCAAAGGATCGCAGCCTTCGGCAGCTCCTACAGATATTTCGTTATCTCAGCGGTCGAGCAGTTTCATCACTTCCTCCGGATAACGCAGGCCTGCAGTGGCATTCGCCGCAAAGACCGACTCCAGCGCCTGCAGTTCATCGGCGTTCAGTCTCACCTGCAGAGCGGCCACGTTTTCTTCCAGGTATTTGCGTTGCTTGGTGCCCGGAATCGGAATCAGGTAGTCACCCTGGGCCAGCACCCACGCCAGCGCCAGTTGGCCCGCCGTCACGCCTTTCTCTGCCGCGAGCGCCTGGACTTGCTGCACCAGCAGCAGGTTTTTCGCAAAATTTTCGCCCTGGAAACGCGGGCTGAAACGCCGATAATCGTCTGCCGCGAAATCATCCGGGCTTTTCAATGCGCCGGTCAGAAAGCCTCGGCCCAGCGGGCTGTAAGGCACAAAGGCGACGCCCAGGCGCCGGCAGGCCGCCAGGCAACCGTTTTCTTCCTGATCACGGCTCCACAACGAGTACTCACTCTGCAACGCACTGATCGGATGAACCTTGTGCGCCCGCTCCAGGGTCGCCACCGAGGCCTCGCTCAACCCCAGGTATCGGACTTTGCCGGCACTGACCAGTTCGGCCATGGCACCGACGGTTTCTTCGATGGCCACCTGCGGGTCGATACGGTGCTGGTAATACAGGTCTAGGGTGTCCACGCCCAGGCGTTTCAAGCTGCCGTCGATGGACTGGCGAATGTATTCCGGCCGACCGTTGACGCCCCGGGCACCGGGGTTCGCCGGGTCGCGGACGATACCGAACTTGCTGGCCAGGAACACCTGGTCGCGCTTGCCGGCGATGGCCTTGCCGATCAGCTCTTCATTGCTGTGCGGGCCGTACATATCGGCGGTATCGAGCAGGTTGACACCCAGTTCCAGCGCGCGATGCAGGGTCGCCGTGGCTTCGCGGGTATCCGTGCCGGTGGTGTAGAAGTCGGTCATGCCCATGCAGCCAAGGCCGATGGCCGACACCTGCGGACCGTTTTTTCCCAATTGACGTGTGTGCATGAAATCAGCTCCCTGTGAGGTGAGTGGCCATTGTTCGCCTCGACAGAAACAAGATAAACCGGCTAAAACGGCTATCACTATTCGTAAAATCTAAATAATCCGTCGGTGGAACCAGCAATGGACCGTTTCAACGCCATGCGCGTCTTTACCCGAATCGTCGAGCTGGGTGGCTTTGCCAAGGCCGCCGACAGCCTGCAACTGCCCCGGGCCTCGGTGACCATTGTGATCAAGCAACTGGAGGCGCATCTGGGGGTGCAACTGCTGCAACGCACCACACGGCAGATCAGCCTGACGCTCGACGGTGCGGCCTATTACCCGCGTTGCGTGCGCTTGCTGGCGGATCTGGATGAGACCGAAGCGGTGTTCAGTGCCGCACGCCACAATCCCAAGGGGCTGTTGCGCGTGGACATGCCGGCGGGCGTGGGGCGTCTGGTGGTGATTCCGGCGCTGCCGCAGTTCACCGCCCGCTATCCGTTGATCGAACTGGAAATCGGCTTGAATGACCGGCCGGTCGACCTGATTCGCGAAGGGGTCGATTGTGTGTTGCGCGGAGGCTCGCCGCTGGACGATTCGCTGGTGGCGCGGCCGCTGGTGATGATGGATCAGGTGACCTGTGCCAGCCCCGACTATCTGCAGCGGCACGGAACGCCCCAGGCCCTGGATGACCTGCGCGGGCATCAGGTGGTCGAGTACTTCTCCAGCAGCAGCGGCAAACGCTATGGGCTGGAGTTTGTCGTGGATGGCCAGGTGCAATTGGTCGACCTGCCCAAGCAGGTGGCGGTCAACAGTGCCGATGGTTATCTGGCGGCGTGCGAGGCCGGTTATGGACTGGTGCAGACGCCGTACTATCACGTGGCCCGGCAACTGCAGGAGGGGCGTTTGTGTGAGGTGCTGAGGGAAGTGCCGCCACCGGGCATGCCGATGACGGCGCTTTATCCGCCGCACCGCCAGTTATCCCGGCGGGTGCGCGTGTTTGTCGACTGGCTGGTGGAACTCTGTGCCCAGCCTGGCAATGACTTTTACAGGAAGGATTCAGGGCGTTGAACAGCGGTTAACGATGTGGGTAGTAACCCGGTGCGCCATGGTCGTAGTAGTGATCGTGATGCCAGCCCCCATGGGGGAAAACAACGCAACCGCTCAGGGTCAGGATGGCCAGCAGGGGAATCAGCAATGTGATTCGACGCAACATTTGAAAGTCCTCATGGTTATCGCCGCAATGAAGCTAAAACTCTTCATCGGCTGTAACATGTGACCCCGCTTGTGGCCGCTTATCCCGGAAACAGGGTAAGTGCCTGGCAAGCGTCTTGATACAAACCGGATACATTTTCAGATTCAGGAACCTGCAATGACACAGTCGCAACGTTTGAAATACTCGATTCTGATCTCCCTGGTGGTGCTGGGGATCATGTTTGGCCTTTCCTGGTTGCAGAACACCGGCGTCATCAGCGAAAAAATGTTCCAGTACATCGCCATTGGCGTGGCGGTGATTGTGGTAGTCATCAATGGCGTGATGCGCCGCAAGGTCAAGCCCTGATCATTCGCTCACTGGTTGCGCAGGATGGCGGCAGCCTGTGGATGCAGGCTGTAGCTTTTATCGGGGTTTAGGACAATCACGCCTTCACTGCACAAGCGCTTGAGCACTTCGCGCACGCTGAGAAAGGACAGGGGAATGTCCAGGTCCAGCAATTGGCTGTGCACGCCACGCACGCCAAGACTGCGGTCGTTTTCGGCGGCCGTCAGCAGGGCATCGATGACTTTCAGGCGGATCAGGCTGGTCCGCAGGCCATAGCTCTTGAGCAGGATCCGGATCCGCTCGTTACCGTGGCGATCGGTACGCGGCTCGAATACGCCGACTCCCATGGAAGTACCCTTTGGCGCGTTGCTACCGTCCGTTGGCAGTTGCGAGTTGTACATTGCAAAACTCCTTTTCAGAGCCTGATCAGGAAAAATTGGGCGCTCTTATAAGACTAGACGTATGAGCTGCCCAAATCATGAAGGCTCGAATGTAGAAATTTTGTCGACGTCGTGTGATCAGCCTGTCAGTTCGCACGCCAATGTGCGGCAAAACCCTAAATTATTGATCTGAGCTTCGTCCCTACAGGGAGGCACTGCGCGCGTGGGTGCGCGCAACAGCGGCCATCGTTTTTTCGATCAGGAGCGAGCGTGATTATTTCCAGCCAGTTAACCAGGTTGAGCCTGGCGGGTGTGACTCTGGGGTTGAGCGTGGGGCTGAGCCTTGCGGCGAGCGCAAGCGATACGTCTGCGCCAACCAGCGCGGACATCCGCCGGACCAGTTTCGGCGTGCCGCACATCCGCGCCGACAACGAGCGCGGGCTGGGCTACGGCATCGGCTATGCCTACGCCCAGGACAACCTGTGCCTGCTGGCGAACGAGATCACGACGGTGAACGGCGAGCGTTCGCGCTATTTCGGACCGGATCAGTTCACCGTCGAGGCGCGTGAGAACCTGGTCAGCGATCTGTTCTTCACCTGGCTCAACACCCCGCAAGCCGTCGCCGGTTTCTGGCAGGCCCAGACTCCGCCGGTGCGTGAGTTGATTGAAGGCTATGTGGCAGGGTTCAACCGTTCCCTGAGCGAACGTCGCGCCCAAGGTCTGCCGCAACAGTGCCAGGGCGATTGGGTGCGGGACATCACAGCAATGGATCTGGTCAAGCTGACCCGGCGCCTGTTGGTCGAAGGGGGTGTCGGCCAGTTCGCCGAAGCCCTGGCCGGTGCCACGCCGCCCCAAGCCGTGGCCAGGGCGTCGAACGCCCAGGCAGCGTTCCAGGTGGCCGCCAGGCGCATGCAACGGTTTGCCCTGGACCGCGGCAGCAACGCGGTCGCGATCGGCAGCGAACGTTCCTTTAACGGACGCGGCATGTTGCTGGCCAATCCGCACTTCCCGTGGGTGGGCGGCATGCGTTTTTATCAGATGCACCTGACCATTCCCGGCAAACTGGACGTGATGGGCGCGGCGTTGCCCGGCCTGCCGCTGATCAACATCGGTTTCAATCAACATCTGGCCTGGACCCACACCGTGGATTCGTCCAGGCATTTCACGCTGTATCGCCTGCAACTCGATCCCAAGGATTCGACCCGTTACCTGCTCGACGGCCAGTCCTTGCCGATGGACAAGCAGACCGTGACCGTCAACGTCAGGCAGGCGGACGGGCAGGTCCAGGCGATTTCCCGCGTGGTCTACAGCTCGAAGTTCGGTCCGGTGGTGCAATGGCCAGGAAAACTGGATTGGGATCATCAGTACGCCTTCAGCCTGCGCGACGCCAACCTGGATAACGATCGCGTCCTGCAGCAGTGGTACGCGATGAACCGCGCCGAAAACCTCAAGGATTTCCAGGCCTCGGTGCACAGGATCCAGGGCATTCCGTGGGTCAACACCCTGGCGGCGGACGATCAGGGGCAGACGCTGTACATGAACCTCTCGGTGGTGCCCAACGTCAGCGTCGACAAGCTGGCGCAATGCAGCGATCCGCGGATCGGCCTGCAGATGATCATTCTTGACGGTTCCAACAGTGCCTGTGCCTGGGACATCGACCCGCAGGCGCCACAACAGGGTATCTATGCGGCGGACAAGTTGCCGCAGCTGCTGCGCAAGGATTTTGTCCAGCATTCCAACGATTCGGCGTGGATGGCCAATCCGGCGCAACCGCTGACCGGCTATTCGCCGCTGATCAGCCAGGATGGCCAGCCATTGGGGCTACGCTCGCGCTTTGCCCTGGACCGTTTGAGCACGCTGACCGGGGCCGGCAAGGTCGCGGTGGCGGACTTGCAGCACATGGTCATGGATGATCAGGTCTATCAGGCGGCTCAAGTGATGCCGGACCTGCTGCAATTCTGTGGGGCGGATCTCGGTGCCGATGCCAAAACCCTCGCGCCACTGTGCGCCAGCCTCAAGGCCTGGGACCGCAAGGCCAACCTGGGCAGCGGTCTGGGCTTTGTGCACTTCCAGAATGTCATGGAGGCATTGGAGCCGGTACCGGACGTATGGCGCGTGGCGTTCGATCCGCAGGACCCGCAGCATACCCCGAGTGGACTCGCCGTCGATCACCCGCCAGTGGCCAAGGCGCTACGCACAGCGATGCTGACTTCGGCTGAGCTGGTCAAGGCGTCAGGCCTCAAACCGGACACTCGCTGGGGCGACATCCAGGTGGTCAGCAGTGGCGGGCAACAGACGCCGATCCATGGCGGGCCGGGTACGCTGGGGGTCTACAACGCGATCCAGAGCGTGCCGCGCAGCGACGGCAAGCGCGAGGTGGTCAGTGGCACAAGTTACCTGCAAGTGGTGACCTTCGACGAAAACGGACCACAAGCCAAGGGGCTGCTGGCGTTCTCGTTGTCGAGTGACCCTGCTTCGAAATTTTCACGGGATCAGACGCAGGCCTTTTCGCAGAAGCAATGGAGCGTGCTGCCGTTCACCGAGCAGCAGATCACGTCCGATCCGCAGTATCAGGTACAGACGATCCGCCAGGAGGATGCCAAGGTCGCCGCGCATTGAGGTAGTGGGTTTTTCTGAAACGCTGAAGGCCGCTCCCCGCAAGGGTGGCGGCCTTTTCAGCTTTTCGGGGTCTTTTGCGGGATCGCGTTGACCACCAGATTGCCGTTGTCATTGCGGGTCAGGTAGACCGGAAGGACCCGCGGCAGGGACTTCACCAGGCCGTTGATCTCTTTGATGTTGTAGATGCCACCGATATGGATCGAACCGGTGCTGTTGTCGGCGACCATCAACGGTTTGTCCAGGTAGCGATTGATCAATGGCAGTGCATCGTTCAGTGCCAGATCGTCGAGCACCAGCTTGCCCTGGCGCCAGGCCAGCGAACTGTCATTGTCATAGGTCTGGCTGATGCGGGGAGTGAAGTCGCCGCGGCGATAACTGGCCTGCATCGCCGGGTCGAGGCGCAAACCGTCTCCGGTCAGGTTGTCATTGCTGCTGACCAGTACCGAACCCTCGATCAGATTGACCTTGACCTGGTCTTCATACATCCAGACGTTGAATTGGGTGCCGGTCACGCGAATCCGGCCTTCGGCGGCCTTGACCACAAACGGGTGACGGGTGTCATGGCTGACCCTGAAGAACGCTTCGCCTTTTTCCAGCGTGACCTGCCGCTGATCCTTGTAGTTGCTGTACGTCAGCTCGCTGCCCAGGTTCAGTTCCACCTGGCTGCCATCTTTCAGGGTGACCGTACGAACATTGTCCGTGGTTTCGAAATGCTGGTACGCATTCGGTACCCAACCCAGGTGCCAGCCGCCATAACCGGCCAAAGGCAGTGCCAGGGCACAGACTGCCGCGGCAATGGCCAGGCGGCGCCACGGGGCTTCGGGTTGGGGGCGAACCAGCGGCTGGACGGGCGCGGGGCGGGGCAGGTCGCCGGCGACATCCCATATTTCCAGCATCGCTTCGTACTCGAAGGCATGGAGCGGATGCGCATTACGCCATTGTTCGAACGCGTGGCGCTCCTGCTCTGTGCAGTCATTGGCGTGCAGACGCATGCACCAATGCGCAGCGGCATCGGTGATAGCGTCGTAGTCGGCTTCCGAGAGCGTGTGTTCGGTCATTGGCTCATCCTGATTTCGTGCATTCTAACCTTGGGGGCTGTCTGCGAGAACATCAGTCATGGCATTTAACTATCAATGTGTAACTTTTTTTCAACGCTTTGCCTCTGGATAGCTTGTTGTCGGCTTGCAGTATCCATAGGGCGCGTGAAAAAAAGATCAAAAAAATCATCACAATGCCATCGCGGCCGATGTGCTGCGCAGATCCGGGGATCTGCGCTTTGTGATGTCAGGATCAGGTTCCGGAGGCTTATGTGACGGGCACCGGGTCCAGTTGCCGGCCCATTTCGCAGATCAGGAACGCGAGCGAATCGGCATTGTGCAAAATGACGTCTGTCCTGAAGTTCGCATTTTGCCCGTCCAGGAATGCATCCCTTGCCCTCTCCATGGTCCTGCTGCCCGTTAACCTCAGAATGGCCTTTCCGATGTGGTAGGCCTCCGGGATCGAATCCAGGCTGATCCACGATTGCAGGCTGCTGTTCCAACGTGCGAACAGTTCCTCCTTCGGCGTGTCCAGCGACAAGGCTTCTCGCTGGAAGTCCAGTTGGGTCTGTTTCATGGCGGCACCGTAGGCCGTGATCGGTGCTACCAGATCGCTGAAGGGGCGCCGGGCTTCAAGGGATGCAATGTCCACGGCTGCGGAAAACAGGTGAGCGAACTCGTGAATCAGCGTGGCGGCCTGGCTGTGGCCGTCGACGTTGAAGGGCTCAGACAGACAGGATTTGTACCAGTCGAGCTGTTGATCGAAGAACCTTTCGGTGAAATGCACGTGGCGCTTGAGATCCTTGTCCAGGACAAACGCGATGAGGTTGTCCTGCGGGTCCCGGTTTGAACCCACGATAAAACGATGGGAGTTCATCCAGTCTTCATCGGGGTCGACCAGCGCGTTGCAGATGGGGAGGATGGCGTCCTTGATCTTGTCGAGCAGCGCTGCGTTGACCTGGCCGACACCAAAGAAGCCTTTGAGGAAGGTGTCCAGCCGGGTGCCGGGGACGAATCTGCGCAGTTGCGCCATGTTGTGCAAACTGTTGAACGCGTAATAGCGCGCCATGTCGATGGCCTGCACGATCATTCGGGCTTTCTCGGGATGTCTGGCGCGAATGTCTTCCATCCCCCGGGCCTCGATGTTCAGCACGTCCCTGGCGACATGGGCATGGGCCAACTGATTGTGCATTTTCGACATGGCCTTGCCAAAGTGCACCGTGTGGATGTCCGGGTCGATCACCAGTCGCTTGTCTGGCGCAGTCAGCAGTACGGGGCCTTGTTCCTGGTTCTTGATCATTCGCCAGGCCGGCCCGGTCTTGTCTACGCCGTACACCTTGCCGGCGATGGGGGCGTAGGTTTTTTTGCTCGTCGCATCGAGGTAGGTGCCGTCAGCGTTGTTTTTCGTCAGGTTCTTGAGTTCGACCGTGGTTTCGAAAGGTTGCAGCCGTGTGCGAAGCGGTGCCGTCGAGTCGATCTCGGACCACTTTGCTGCGATGGCTGGTGTGGCAACCGGTGCGGCAAGGGTTTCCTGGGTTGCCTGGGCCGTGTCGGTCCATCCATCGAGCGACAGCCTGCCCAATGAGATGAGTTGCGCCGCTCCGGATATAAAGTCCTCCAGCGCAACTTTCCAGTGATGATCCTGCAGGGCTTCTGCGGAGTTGAGGGCGTCCTTGTAGGCGTTCCAGAGAAACTGCACATAAGCGAGTTTGCCCGGCAACAGGCCGAGGATGCGCTGGATGCCGGCGCCGAACAGGTGTTTGACCGCTTCCCAGTCCGTTTGGCTTGCGGCGTGTGACTGGCTGCCAAGCATCTGCGACAGCAGTCGGGTGTTGTCGTGGTACAGCTGGGTGAGCAAATTGCCGTCGATGGGGCTGGACCCGAGGGTGATCTCACTCAATTGCCCAACGGTCGAGCTGAACAGGTTGCGGAAGGCGGACTGCTCGCTGTCCGGCAGGCGTCGTAGCAACATGTCCTGCAAGGGCCCCGGGGTGTTCAGCGCCGAGACAAGGCTGGCCTCAGTGTCGAACTCGATAAAAGGCGAGCCGCCAGGGTGGTAAGGGGCATAGAGGATCTGCGGCCCGGCCTTTGCGTTGCCGGGGCTCACCAGGTACAGGCCCAACGCTTTGACGGCGGCGGCGCCGGTGGTCTTGATCAGCTCCAGTGGCCGGGCAATCGCGTGTGCTCCCTGCACGGCTGCCCGGGCGGTGGCGTCCGGCATGTCGAGCACCTGTCGCAGCAAATCGAACGCGCTGCCGGACAGCCTTTGCAACAGCTTCAGTTGGTGGGCGTGTTGCAGCAGTTGCCAGGGCAGTTGTTTGACGAAGCGCTGCATCCGGCTTTCGGCGTCGGCCGTTGCACCGGACAACGTCTGCGTTACCTGTGCGGCGTAGCTTTGCACAACGTTCAATGACTGCAGCAGTTGACGGACCGCCGTCTGGTCCAGCCCCTCGGGCAGCGCCTGGGTGGTTGTCGAGGAAACCTGGAATCCGGAGCCTTGCGCGACATTGACATGGTTCAGGGCGAGCTCGGTAAGGCTCCGTGCGGGACCGGTCAGGTTGAGGTCGGGGATGATTTGAATATCGTCGGGGTCCAGCGCAATAGCAGGGAAGCGGTTGCCGAGCAACGTCGTCAGCCGTCCATGCACATACGACCTGAGGGGGGTGATCCCGTGCAAGTAGTCTTTGTCCTCCTCGACGCTGTTGCGGTATTGCTCCAGCAGTTCAACGTGCAGCCGCTGGTCTTCAAACGGGGCCATTCCAAGCCATGTGGGCAGTGACTGTTGCAGGGTGATCGCCCGGGCGATCGAGGTGGCTCTGCGCAAATGGGTGTTGATCCCGGTCGTGGTCAGCGCTTTCAGGGCCTTTTTCCGCTTCGTGCCGTTCAGGTCCAGGCTGCGCGCGTGTTCGCAGCGAGCCAGAAAGTGATCGATGGATGAGCGTGCGACCTGCTCCAGTACTGACCCTTCAATCAGCCGCAGCGCGCCCAGCGAGTAGCGTTGGTGGAAGACGCGTTGGTTCGGAGTGAGGTTTTCCAGTAGCGCCATGCGTTGTTGCGGGTCGAGCAGGCGCTGGTTCAGTTCCTGCCTGGCACGGCTGATGTTGTCAAACACCTCCAGCCCCTCGGCGGGCGTCCACAGGATCGTCCGTCCGGAATGCGACGGGTCGAGTCCACCGCGCTCGGTCAGGAGCAGGCAATGGGCGAGCGGCAGGACATCCCGCAGACCGGAGCACTCAAGGGTCAGTGAATAGGCGTCGGGCCGGAACCCCTTCAAGGAGCGACGGTTATGTCTATCGGCCTGATCCGGGTTGAACACCGTATCGACGATGGCCCGGTCCGCCTCCGCCCATGTCGCGCCGAGTGTGCGCAGGCTTGCCTCGCCGCGGATGCCGACGGAAAGCGCATGGGCCAGGCGCGGCTGCAGGTTTTCCAGGTAGACCCGCTGCAACGCCAGTGAAGCGATCGGTTGTGCGGCGACGTCGGCGTTGATCAGCGTTTCGATGTCGCTGAAGCTCTTGACGAACGCTGCCGCCGTATCGGCCAGCACCATGGACGGATGCTGGTCGCCGGACAACACCGGCCGCGTGCTCCAGCGTCCATCGGACGCCAGCGTCAACAGCCGCTCGTTGATCATCGAACGGATATCCAGTGCCTTGTCGAACAGGGCGCGGATGTCCACGGCGCCGTCACTGTGGCGGAACACCTGCAGGCTGTATTCCGTGTTCTGCAGTTGCTTGGTGACGATGGCGTCGAAGAGCTTGCTGAAGATCGCACCGGAGATCGCTTCCCCGGTCACATTCGGCCGGTCAAAACCAATGAATCGCTGGCGTTCGTCCAGGCTCAGCAGGCCATAGAGTTCGTCCTCGTGACCGGCCGCGCCGAACTTGCTCCGCACGGTATCGCGCAAGTCCCGATAGTCCTTGAGCACCTGCAAACCTTCGGTGGGCGTGTAGAGAAACGCATGACTGGCGCTGACCATCAGTGAGCCGGCCAGTTCGACGTAATTGGCCTGGTACTCCCACAGGCGCACGGTTTCGACCGTCATCGAGGTGTTCGTCCGGCTGGCCGTCGAGATCAACGCGTGCAGGTCCTGGCTTTGCTCCGGGGTGATGATCCCGGCTTCGCGCTTGAGCAGCAGTTGCACGCGCGCCTGATCGGCGATGGCCCGGCCGAAGAGTGCGCGACGCGAGGCGCCATTGGCGCTCGCCGCGTCCCAATAGTGTTCGAGCTGCCCGATCAGCAGGCTGACCAGTTTGCGCGAGACTGTCGTGACCGCCGTTTCCCAGTGCTCCTGGTCAGCGTTGGCCGGGGGCTTTTTCGGGTGGGAAAATTCATGGGTCTGCCCGGAGGGCCAACGCTGATGGCGATAGTGCAGAAGCACGGCGTCGCTCAGCGACAGGGAATTGACCCAAGGTCGCGTCGGACGACTTGCGTCCGCTGCCAGATAGAAATTCACCCGGGTCTGGCTCTGATCCACGCCGGGAAAAGACGCCGTCAGTTGTTCAGCCAGCAATGCGTCGAGCAGCGATGTCAGGGACGGGAGCGCCTTGAGTTCATCGAGCAGGGCCTGGTCGTTGAGTTGCTGATGGTGGGCGAGGGTGGTGCGTTGGTCCTCGAAGACGTCACCTTCAATGGTTTGAAACTCCAGCCCGATATGGTCGGCAGCCACCACGGCCTTGCGATGTGACAGCGCCATGAAGGCCAGCAGTTCATCGTCTTCGTTGACGGCTCTGAGTCGTGCCGCCAGATGTTCGGTCAGGGCCGAGCGGCTGGTGAACTTCTGTATACCGGCATACGGGGTGTAGAGAATCACGCCGTTGTCATCCGGCGTCGCGGTCAGCAAAAAACTGCCGGCCAGCGCCACGGGTTCCTGGCCAGGGATTTTCAGCAGGATTTTTTTTGCCAGCATGGGCGGCGTCTGCTCATCGCGCAGGGCCTGGCTGGCCAGTTCGATATGGCGGAACCATTCGAAATCCTTTTGCGCCAGCCCGTGGGTTTGGCCCAGTTCTCGCCAGAGGCCGGGCATCGTCAGTGCTTCGGGGAAAAACAGCGGAGTCACGGGTGTAGACATCGTCGAGTCTCGTTCAAGGTGCCACTCAAGGGCGCCTGTGGGTTGAGCATCGAGACTAAAAGCCGGTGCGTTGACGCAGGTGGTAAATAGATAACGCACGGGACCTGGGCATTGGTGACACGGATATACCGCGTCGCCCCTGAGCGAAAGGTTGACAGGTCACTCGCCGCGCGTTGTTAATCGGCGGGTCTTTGTACGCTGTTGTTCCCTCCAATAATCATTCTGGAGCTTCAGATGTCTGCGCCACACGATCACGCCTCTACTGCGGTCTCGTCACACCTGTCACTCGAAGCGCTGAGCGCTTTGCTGGAGAAGATTTTTCTGCGTCATGGCACCTCGGCCGAGGTTGCCAGGGTGCTGGCGCAAAACTGCGCCGGCGCCGAGCGCGATGGCGCCCACAGTCACGGGGTGTTCCGGATCCCGGGTTATGTTTCGACGCTGCAAAGCGGCTGGGTCAATGGACAGGCCGTTCCGGTGGTCGAAGATGTGGCTTCGGGATTTGTGCGGGTCGATGCCGATAACGGTTTTGCGCAACCGGCCCTGGCGGCGGCACGCGAATTACTGGTGCAGAAGGCCCGAAGTGCGGGTATTGCGGTACTGGCGATCCGTAATTCGCACCATTTCGCCGCCTTGTGGCCGGATGTCGAACCCTTCGCGTATGAGGGGCTGGTAGCGTTGAGCGTGGTCAACAGCATGACCTGCGTGGTGCCCCACGGCGCCGATCGACCTCTGTTCGGTACCAATCCGATTGCCTTCGCCGCGCCACGGGCTGAGGGCGAACCGATTGTCTTTGACCTCGCCACCAGCGCCATTGCCCATGGCGACGTGCAAATTGCCGCACGCCAGGGCGAACGCTTGCCGCAAGGAATGGGCGTGGACAGCCTCGGCCAGCCGACTACCGACCCGAAAGCGATTCTTGAGGGCGGTGCGTTGCTGCCTTTTGGCGGACACAAGGGCTCGGCGTTGTCGATGATGGTCGAGTTGCTTGCGGCGGCGCTGACCGGCGGCAATTTTTCCTTCGAGTTCGACTGGAAGAACCACCCAGGCGCCAAGACGCCCTGGACGGGCCAATTGCTGATCGTGATTGATCCGGCCAAGGCAGCGGGGCAAAGTTTTGCCGAACGCAGCCAGGAACTGGTGCGGCAAATGCACGGTGTCGGCCTGAAGCGTTTGCCGGGTGACCGGCGTCATCATCAGCGCGCCAGGTCGCTGGCCAATGGCATTGAACTGGATGCCCGGACGCTGGCGGACCTGCGGGAGCTGGCGGGGGAGTGATCCGGGGTATTGGCAAATAATGTCCAATTAACGCAACCCCTGTAGGAGCGAGCTTGCTCGCGATGGACTTGAGGGCACCGCGGGGAATCAGATTTCCCGCGTAATCGTTAACGACCATCGCGGGCAAGCCCGCTCCCACAGGGTTCAGTGTTTGCCAGTGCTCAGCGACGCCCCAGCAGCAACCCCACCACCAGGCCGAACCCGGCGGAAATCGCCACGGTTTGCCATGGATGCCCGCCGATATAGGTTTCAGTGGCCTCGACCGCGGGCAGGGTGCGGTTGCGCACGCTGGTTACCGAATCCCTGGCCTGCTGAAGTTTCAGGGCGATTTGTCCGCGAAGGGTATCCGCTTCTTCCCCGACCAGTGAGGCGCTGCTTTTCAGCAGTTTTTCCGACTCTTCGATCAACGATTGAAGTTCGCTGAACGCTTGATCCTTGATTTGATCTTCGGCAGCTTGCGCGGCGGTTTTGCGGGCCATTGAAGTACTCCTTGCGGGTAAGTGGGCAGTGAACAATGGAGTCTGCGGCCGTCGGAAAAGTTGCAGCTATTTTGCCCGGGAAGGTCATCTTGCTGAAAAACCGGCGCAGGACATTTCGCCCTACAGTGTAAGATGTCGCCAATTTTACGCAGCAGGAAATTCCCATGAGCTTCAATCTGGCCGACAAACCCCTCGCCGAGCGCGCTGCGCTTGAAGACGAGAAATCCCGTCTGTTCGAACTCTGGCAAAACAACCTGGGCAAAGCCAAGGGCGAGGCCGCACGGTTGTTTGGTGAACGGGCCAAGCGCAAAGGCAAGTGGGCCGAATGGGTGCGCGCCGAACTGGACGGCATGTCGCCCCCGGAATACGCCAACATGGTGCGCAGCGAAGTCAATCGCCTGATGGCGGCCAACAAATAACATCGGTTGTCAGGCGAAACTCGCGACAATCGCCTCGCGCACTTTCAAAACGACCGGGTCAAGCTGGGTGCTGGTGCGCCAGCCCAGTTCGATCGGGTAGCGCGGCAAGTCCAGAGGGCAGGGCAGCAGTGCCAGGCCGCTGAGCGTCGCGATGCTTCGGGCGGCATGGGCCGGAATGGTCGCCACGGCCTGGCTGCCCTTGAGCAAATGCGGCAGCGCGGCAAAATGCGTGGTCGAGGCGCACACCCGCCGACTCAGGCCCAGCGCCGCCAATCCTTCGTCGGTAATCCCGATAAAACCGCCGGACGACACCAGAATGTGCTCGCGGGACACAAACGCCTCAAGACTGATGCTCTGCTGGCCCTCGACCAGGCTCGACGGGTCCGCCAGGCACAGATAATCACCCTCTCCCAGCACCTGACGGCTGAGCAGCCGCTCGGCAAACCCGCCCGCGGTGATCGCCAGGTCAATGCTGCGTTCCATCAACGCCTGGGCAACGATCTGGCTATGGGTCTGGCGGAAAATCAGGCGCAACTTCGGCGCGCTCCGGGCGATTTCCTCGATCAGTCGGCGACCGTAGGCAATTTCGAAATCGTCCGACATTCCCACGGTGACCGAGCGACCTTCGTACTGCTGCGCAGCCGGATCGACCATCGCCAGGCTCTGCCGGCATTTGTTCAGGGCCTCGCTGACCACCGGCTTGAGCTGATTGGCCTTGAGCGAGGGCGCCAGGCCGCGTCCGGTGCGCACGAACAGTTGATCGCCATACACCTCGCGTAACCGGCGCAAGGCCGCGCTGACGGCCGACTGCGTCACGCCCAGGCGCAAGGCGGCACGGCTGGCGCTGGATTCTTCGTGCAGCGCTTCGAAGACTTTGAGCAGGTTGAGGTCGATGTTGGTGATATTCATCTGGTTCATATCATTCAGCAGTGAATCGGTCTTTATTGATGATCACGTGGCGCCGGAGAATGAGCAACCCCTGATGCGAATGGAGATTTCGTGATGCCCAAATCAATCGTTGCGGCCTTGCAGATTGGCGCCTTGCCCGGTGGCAAGGCCGACACCCTGGAACAGATCCTGTCCTATGAAACCGCGATCATCGAATCCGGCGCCGCGCTGGTGGTGATGCCGGAAGCGCTGCTGGGTGGTTATCCCAAAGGCGAGGGCTTTGGTACGCAGCTTGGTTTTCGGCTGGCGCAAGGTCGCGAAGCCTTTGCCCGCTATTTTGCCAACGCCATCGACGTGCCAGGCGCGGAAACCGAGGCGCTGGCGGCGCTGTCCGCACGCACCGGGGCGAATCTGGTGATCGGCGTCATCGAACGCGCCGGCAGCACCTTGTACTGCACGGCCTTGTACTTTGATCCGCAGGCCGGGCTGCTGGCCAAACACCGCAAGTTGATGCCCACCGGCACCGAACGGCTGATCTGGGGCAAGGGCGATGGTTCGACGCTGCCGGTGATCGACAGCCAGGTCGGGCGCATCGGTGCGGCGGTGTGCTGGGAAAACATGATGCCGCTGCTGCGCACGGCGATGTACGCCAAAGGCGTGGAGGTGTGGTGCGCGCCGACCGTGGACGAACGGGAAATGTGGCAGGTCAGCATGCGCCATATCGCCCATGAGGGGCGTTGTTTCGTGGTCAGCGCCTGTCAGGTCCAGGCATCGCCCCAGGCCCTGGGACTGGATATCGCCAACTGGCCGGCGGATCGGCCGTTGATCGCCGGCGGCAGCGTGATCGTAGGGCCCATGGGCGACATCCTCGCCGGGCCGTTGCGAGATGGCGCCGGTCTGCTGACCGCGCAGATCGATACTGACGACCTCGTGCGCGCCCGCTACGACTATGACGTGGTCGGTCACTACGCTCGCCCGGATGTGTTCGAGCTGACCGTGGACGAGCGCGCTAAACCGGGGGTGCGCTTCACGTCCTGATGCCTGAGGGCTTTGGCCAAACCAGTCAGGCAACTTGATAACTTTGACCATTGCCCGCCACCCCGAGCAGAGCGAGTATTTCCCTGTTGATTACGGTTCCCCCAACCTAATAAGAAACACAGAGGGATTCTGGCAATGCGCGATTACCTGTCTGCTACAGATCAGTTCAACTATCAGCACACCGTCGACGCCGCACTCGCAGGCGACCTGACGGCCCTCAATGCCTGTGTCGAATGCTGTGACCGGCATGCCTTGCCGGGGCGCATCGCGCTTTTCTTGGAGGGGCGCGACGGCGCCAGTGCGACCTACACCTTCACTGATTTGCAGGACAAGGCCGCGCGTTTCGCCAATTACCTGCTGGCCCAGGGCGTGAAGAAGGGCGACAAGGTCGCAGGCCTGCTGCCACGCAACATCGAATTGCTGATCACCGTGTTTGCCGCCTGGCGCATTGGCGCGGTGTATCAACCGCTGTTCACTGCGTTCGGTCCCAAAGCCATCGAGCACCGCCTGAGCTGCTCTGGCGCCAAAGTAGTGGTGACCGATGGGGTGAACCGGCCGAAACTCGCCGAAGTCGCCGACTGCCCGACCATCGTTACCGTCACTGGCCCCAAAGGGCAGGGCCTGGTGCGTGGCGATTGCAGTTTCTGGGCCGAGCTGTCCAACTATTCCGCCGACTGCGAACCCGTGCTGCTGACCGGGGAAGATCCGTTCCTGCTGATGTTCACCTCGGGCACCACCGGCCCGTCGAAAGCGCTGTCGGTGCCGCTCAAGGCCATCGTTGCGTTCAAGAGCTACATCCGCGACGCGGTGGATCTGCGTCCTGAAGACGCCTTCTGGAACGTCGCCGATCCGGGTTGGGCCTACGGCATTTACTACGGTGTCACCGGGCCCATGTCGATGGGGCATCCGATCACCTTTTACGATGGCCCGTTCACCCTCGAAAGCACCTGCCGGGTGATCAACAAGTACGGGATCACCAACCTCACCGGTTCACCGACGGCCTACCGTTTGCTGATTGCCGGCGGTGATGAGTTCGCCAGATCGATCAAGGGCAAGCTGCGGATCGTCAGCAGCGCCGGCGAGCCGCTGAACCCGGAAGTGATCCGTTGGTTCGCCGACAACCTCGGCGTGGTCATCCACGACCACTACGGCCAGACCGAGCTGGGCATGGTGCTGTGCAACCACCATGGCCTTGAACACCCGATCCACATGGGCGCCGCTGGCTTTACTTCGCCGGGCCACCGCATTGTGGTCCTCGATGACGAATACAAGGAACTGGGTGTTGGCCAGCCCGGCATCCTGGCCATCGACCGCAGCCAGTCGCCGATGTGCTGGTTCGCCGGCTACGAAGGCGGGCCGACCAAGGCCTTTGTCGGTGACTACTACCTGAGTGGCGACACCGTCGAGTGGAACCCGGACGGCAGCATCAGCTTCGTCGGTCGCAGCGATGACGTGATCACCACCTCCGGCTACCGGGTCGGTCCGTTCGACGTGGAAAGTGCGCTGATCGAACACCCGGCCGTGGTGGAGGCCGCCGTGGTCGGTAAACCCGATCCGGAGCGTACCGAACTGGTCAAGGCGTTCGTCGTGCTCAGCCCGCAATACCGCGCAGAACCTGCGTTGGCCGAAGAGCTGCGGCAGCACGTGCGCAAGCGCCTGGCGGCGCACTCGTACCCCCGTGAAATCGAATTTGTCAGCGAGTTGCCGAAAACCCCAAGCGGCAAATTGCAGCGCTTTATCTTGCGCAACCAGGAAATCGCCAAGGCTCAAGAGGCTGCGGCGAAAAACCTTCCAGCTTGAATCCAGGGAAACAATGATGCAGATCGAGAACAAGATTTTTATCGTCACCGGTGGTGCTTCCGGCCTCGGTGCAGCCACCGCCGAGGTGCTGGTCGCCGCAGGCGCGAAAGTGATGCTGGTGGACATGAACGCCGAGGCCGTTGCAGCCCAGGCCCAGCGCCTTGGCGCGCACAGCGTGGTGGCGGACATCAGCAACGAAGCGGCGGCCGAAGCGGCCGTGCAGGCGACGGTCGAAGCCTTTGGCGGCCTCAATGGCCTGGTCAATTGCGCCGGCATCGTGCGTGGCGAGAAGATTCTCGGCAAGAACGGTCCGCACTTGCTGTCCAGTTTCAGCCAGGTGATCAACGTCAACCTGATCGGCAGCTTCAACATGCTGCGCCTTGCGGCAGCGGCGATTGCGCAAACCGAAGCGGATGCCGATGGCGAGCGCGGCGTGATCATCAACACCGCGTCTGCCGCGGCATACGACGGTCAGATCGGTCAGGCGGCGTACTCGGCGTCCAAAGGGGCCATCGTCAGCCTGACGTTGCCGGCGGCCCGTGAACTGGCGCGCTTCGGCATCCGTGTGATGACCATCGCCCCGGGCATTTTCGAGACGCCGATGATGGCCGGCATGACCCAGGAAGTTCGCGACTCCCTGGCCGCTGGCGTGCCATTCCCGCCGCGTTTGGGTAAACCGGGCGAGTATGCCGGGCTGGTGAAGCATATTATTGAAAACAGCATGCTCAACGGCGAGGTGATCCGTCTCGACGGTGCCTTGCGCATGGCCGCCAAATAAGGAGGAATTGTCATGACACTGTCCAACGATCCGATTGTAATCGTCAGCGCCGTCCGCACCCCCATGGGCGGATTCCAGGGCGAACTGAAAAGCCTGACCGCGCCGCAACTGGGTGCGGCCGCGATCAAAGCCGCCGTTGAACGTGCCGGCGTTTCCAGTGGCAGCATCGACGAAGTGCTGTTTGGCTGCGTACTGCCGGCCGGCCTTGGCCAGGCCCCTGCGCGCCAGGCGGCACTGGGTGCCGGGCTGGATAAATCGACCCGCTGCACCACCCTGAACAAGATGTGCGGTTCGGGCATGGAAGCGGCGATCCTGGCCCACGACATGCTGGTGGCCGGCAGTGCCGACGTGGTGGTCGCCGGTGGTATGGAAAGCATGTCCAACGCGCCTTACTTGCTGGACCGCGCCCGTGCCGGCTACCGCATGGGCCATGGCCGGGTGCAGGACTCGATGTTCCTGGACGGCCTCGAAGACGCCTACGACAGGGGCCGCCTGATGGGCACCTTCGCCGAAGACTGCGCCGAAACCAACAGCTTCAGCCGTGAGGCCCAGGACGCGTTCGCCATTGCCTCGACCACCCGCGCACAGCAGGCGATCAAGGACGGCAGCTTCAAGGCCGAAATCGTGCCGCTGACCGTGACGGTCGGCAAAGAGCAGGTGGTGATCAGCAACGACGAGCAGCCGCCAAAAGCCAAACTGGACAAGATCGCTTCGTTGAAACCGGCGTTCCGCGAAGGCGGCACGGTGACGGCGGCCAACTCCAGTTCGATCTCCGACGGTGCGGCGGCATTGGTGCTGATGCGCCA
The DNA here is from genome assembly GCF_058986625.1 of Pseudomonas sp. GW821-FHT07G06. Taxonomy (NCBI): domain Bacteria; kingdom Pseudomonadati; phylum Pseudomonadota; class Gammaproteobacteria; order Pseudomonadales; family Pseudomonadaceae; genus Pseudomonas; species Pseudomonas sp. GW821-FHT07G06. The sequence goes on along the minus strand of NZ_JBYSVW010000019.1, from coordinate 101,582 downwards.
GTCCCAGGCACAGAAACAAGGCCTGAAGCCGCTGGCGGTGATCCATGGCCACGCCGCGTTCGCCGATACACCGGGCCTGTTCCCGGTGGCGCCGATTGGCGCGATCAAGAAACTGATGAAGAAAACCGGCTGGTCGCTCAATGACGTCGATCTGGTGGAAGTCAACGAAGCCTTCGCCGTGGTCGGCATGGCCGCGATGACTCACCTGGAAATCCCCCACGAGAAACTCAACGTGCACGGCGGCGCTTGTGCGTTGGGCCACCCGATCGGGGCGTCCGGTGCGCGGATTCTCGTGACCTTGCTGTCGGCCCTGCGCCAGAAAGGCCTGAAACGCGGCGTCGCGGCGATCTGCATCGGTGGCGGTGAAGCGACGGCCATGGCCGTGGAATGCCTGTACTGAGGCAATGCTTTCCAATGTGGGAGCGAGCCTGCTCGCGAATGCGGTTTGTCATCTGACGATGATCTCGACTGACTCGGCCTCTTCGCGAGCAGGCTCGCTCCCACAGGTTCTTGCATTCGGCACGATTTTTTTAAGGATTCACCATGATCCCCAATGACGACCAACAACAAATCCGCGACATGGCCCGGGATTTTGCCCAGGAACGGCTCAAGCCCTTCGCTGCTGAATGGGACCGCGAACACCGCTTCCCCAAGGAAGCCATCGGCGAGATGGCCGGGTTGGGCTTCTTCGGCATGCTGGTGCCGGAGCAGTGGGGCGGATGCGACACCGGTTACCTGGCCTACGCCATGGCGCTCGAAGAAATCGCCGCCGGCGATGGCGCCTGTTCGACCATCATGAGCGTGCACAACTCCGTGGGGTGTGTGCCGATTCTCCACTACGGCAACGACGAGCAGAAGGAGCGCTTCCTCAAGCCGTTGGCCAGCGGCGCGATCCTCGGCGCTTTCGCCCTGACCGAGCCCCAGGCGGGTTCCGACGCCAGCGGCCTGAAAACCCGTGCGCGTCTGGAAGGCGACCACTACGTGCTCAACGGCTGCAAGCAGTTCATCACCTCCGGGCAGAATGCCGGGGTGGTGATCGTGTTTGCGGTGACCGATCCGAACGCCGGCAAGCGTGGCATCAGCGCGTTTATCGTACCGACCGATTCGCCGGGCTATAAAGTCGCGCGGGTCGAGGACAAGCTCGGCCAGCACGCCTCCGACACCTGTCAGATCCTCTTCGAGGACGTGAAGGTGCCGGTGGCCAACCGTTTGGGCGAGGAGGGCGAAGGCTACAGGATCGCCCTGGCTAATCTGGAAGGCGGCCGCGTCGGCATCGCCTCGCAATCGGTGGGCATGGCCCGCGCCGCGTTTGAAGCGGCCCGCGACTACGCCCGTGAGCGCGAAAGCTTCGGCAAGCCGATCATCGAGCATCAGGCCGTGGCGTTCCGCCTGGCGGACATGGCCACCCAGATCGCCGTGGCGCGGCAAATGGTGCACTACGCTGCCGCCCTGCGCGACAGTGGCAAGCCGGCCCTGGTCGAGGCGTCGATGGCCAAGCTGTTCGCCTCGGAAATGGCCGAGAAGGTATGCTCCTCGGCGCTGCAAACCCTCGGCGGATATGGTTACCTCAACGACTTCCCGCTGGAGCGGATCTACCGCGACGTGCGGGTGTGCCAGATCTATGAAGGCACCAGTGACATTCAGCGCATGGTCATCTCGCGCAACCTATAAAAAACAGCCCCCCGTAGGAGCTGCCGCAGGCTGCGATCTTTTGATCTGGCTTTTTGACGACAAGATCAAAAGATCGCAGCCTGCGGCAGCTCCTACAAGGGATCTGGCCTTATGTGAAACAGGAGTTGTTTATGAGCTACGAAACGATTTTGCTGGAAACCCACGGCCGTGTTGGCCTGATCACCCTCAACCGTCCTCAGGCGTTGAACGCGTTGAACGCGCAGATCGTCAGCGAACTGAACCAGGCCCTCGATGGTTTCGAGGCGGATGCGAACATCGGCTGTATCGTCCTGACCGGTTCGAAAAAGGCGTTTGCCGCGGGTGCCGACATCAAGGAAATGGCCGAGCTGACCTATCCGCAGATCTACATCGACGACCTGTTCAGCGACAGCGACCGCGTCGCCAACCGCCGCAAGCCGATCATCGCGGCGGTCAACGGTTTTGCCCTGGGTGGCGGCTGTGAGCTGGCGTTGATGTGCGATTTCATCCTGGCCGGCGACAACGCCAGATTCGGCCAGCCGGAAATCAACCTCGGCGTGTTGCCGGGCATGGGCGGCACCCAGCGCCTGACCCGCGCCGTGGGCAAGGCCAAGGCCATGGAAATGTGCCTGAGCGGGCGTTTGATCGATGCCGTGGAAGCGGAGCGTTGCGGCATCGTGGCGCGGATCGTGCCAAGCGATGAGCTGCTGGATGAAGCGCTGAAAGTCGCGGCGTTGATCGCCAGGAAGTCGCTGCCGATTGCGATGATGGTCAAGGAAAGCGTCAACCGTGCCTTTGAAGTGAGCCTGGCCGAAGGCGTGCGCTTTGAGCGTCGGGTGTTCCATGCGGCGTTTGCGACGCAGGATCAGAAGGAAGGCATGGCGGCGTTCATTGCCAAGCGTGAGGCGGAGTTCGTCGGTAAGTAATGCGGCGTCTTCGCTGACGCCTTCGCGAGCAGGCTCGCTCCCACATTGGATCTCGGTATACATGAGGTCCCTTGTGGGAGCGAGCCTGCTCGCGAAAAGCCCAAGGGCGCCGAGTTGATTCAGGCGCCCCGCGTCATCGTTGACCACCATCGCGAGCGAGCTCGCTCCTACAGGGCTTCAAACCAGATAGTTCTTCAGTTCACGGGCAATCACCATCCGCTGAATCTCGCTCGAACCTTCGTAGATCTGCGTGATCCGCGCATCCCGGTAGTACTTCTCCACCGGATAATCTTCCAGATACCCGTACCCGCCATGAATCTGAATCGCGGACGAACAGACCTTTTCCGCCATTTCCGACGCAAACAGCTTGGCCTGTGACGCCTCCGACAGGCAGGGCTTGCCGGCCGTGCGCAGGCGCGCAGCGTGCAGGATCATCAACCGTGCGGCGTTCAGTTGCATGTGCATGTCGGCCAGCAGGTTGGCGATGCTCTGGTGTTCGTTGATCGTCTTGCCAAACTGCACCCGGTCACGGGAATAGGCCAGCGCCGCTTCGAACGCCGCGCGGGCGATGCCCAGCGCCTGGGCGGCGATGCCGATACGACCGCCTTCGAGGTTGGACAGGGCGATGGCCAGGCCCTTGCCGCGTTCACCCAGCAGATTGGCTTCGGGGATGGTGCAGTTGTTCAGGGTGACGGCGCAGGTGTCGGACGCGCGGATACCCATTTTGTGTTCAGTGCGGTCAACGATAAAACCGGCGGTATCGGTCGGTACCAGGAACGCCGAGATGCCACGCTTGCCCAGGTCCGGATCGGTCACGGCAAATACAATCGCCAGCTTGGCCCGCTTGCCGTTGCTGACGAATTGCTTGGCGCCGTTGATCACCCATTGGCCGTCGCGCAGTTCGGCGCGGGTGCGCAGGTTGTGCGCTTCGGAACCGGCCTGGGGTTCGGTCAGGCAGAAGCAGCCGATGACCTTTCCGCTGGCCAGGTCCGCCAGCCAGGTCTGTTTCTGTTCTTCGCTGCCGTAGTTGAGCACCGGCCCGCAGCCCACGGAGTTGTGGATGCTCATGAAGGCGCCGGTCGCGCCGTCGCCGGCGGAAATCTCTTCTACCGCCAGCGCATAGGCCACGTAGTCGACATAGGTGCCGCCCCATTCCTCGGGGACCACCATGCCCAGCAGGCCCAACTCACCCATCTTCGCCACCAGACCGTCATCGATCCAGCCGGCCTTTTCCCAGGCCTGGGCATGGGGCGCGATTTCGCCACGGGCAAAATCCCGGGCCATGTCGCGGATCATCACTTGCTCTTCGCTCAATTCGATATCGTGCATGGCTCAGCCCTCGTTCCGGTCAAACCCGCTGAAGAAGCTCGCCACGTGTTCGGCGTCCAGCGCCTGGAGGGTGGGCGGGTTCCAGCGTGGTGTCTTGTCTTTGTCGATCAGCAAGGCGCGCACGCCTTCGATCAGGTCACCGCGCTCGAACCACTGGCGGTCCAGGTGCAGCTCAAGGGCGAAACATTGTTCAAGGGGCAGCTCGCGTCCGCGACGGAGCATTTCCAGGGTCACGGCCATGGCCAGCGGTGAGCGGGTTTCCAGCAGGTCGGCGGTGGTGAGGGCCCACTCATGGCTGTCGGCGACCGTTACCTGGCGTAGTTGCTCTACGATACTCGGCACGTCGGGTTGGGCGAAGAAGTGGTCGATGGCCGGACGCAACACACTCAACGGCGCGTCGGGCAGTTGCTGCACGGCGAGTGTTGCCAGCAGGCCCTGCAGGTCCTTGAGCGGCGTGTCATGCCATTCGAGCTGGTCGAGTTTTTCGTCCAGCGTGCCCAGCCTGGCGCTTTCGAGGTACCAGTCGGCCAGGCCGCAATACAGCGCATCGGCGGCGCGAATCTGCACGCCGCTGACGCCCAGGTAAATTCCCAGCTCACCGGGAATGCGCGGCAGGAAGTAACTGCCGCCGACGTCCGGGAAATAGCCGATGCCGACTTCCGGCATGGCCAGGCGGCTTTTCTCGGTGACCACGCGCAGGTCTGCGCCTTGCACCAGGCCCATGCCGCCGCCGAGGACAAAACCGTCCATCAGCGCCAGCACCGGTTTGCGGTAATGGTGGATCGCGAGGTCGAGGGCGTATTCCTCGACGAAGAAATCTTCGTGCAGGGTGTCGCCACTTTTGAAGCTGTCATGCAGCGAACGAATGTCGCCGCCGGCGCAGAAGGCTTTTTCGCCGGCACCGCGCAGGACCACCGCATGCACTTGCGGGTCGTGTGCCCAGGCGTCGAGCTGGCGGTGCAGGTTGCGCACCATGTCCAGGGTCAGGGCATTGAGGCCGGCGGGGCGGTTGAGGGTCAGGTGACCGATGTGGTTGCGAACCTCGGCCAGCACTTCGTTTTGCATGGCATCCATGGACAGCGTCCCCTTCGATGTAACCTGAGCAGTCATCACTAACTCCCTGCTTTTATTGTTCTTTATCGAGATGCTCGCGCGCGAGCGATGGCGGATCGTATCAGTGCAAATTTGCCGTGTACAAGTCGGATAAGTGCAGGTTATCTGTGCATTTTTGCATGTGGATGTCCGGCATTGTTACAGCGTAGACCACGGCGGATTCAGGCAAACGCCGCGAGCAGATCCTCTTCGAAGGCCTTCTGCGCATCACCGGCCACCTGCGCCCGGTGCCGGGCCAGGTGAAACGCGACATCGAAACTCATGTCGCTGCGCCGCACCGACCGCAGCAATCCCTTGTCTTCCCAGGTGCGGGCGAAGTGGCTGGGCAGATAACCGACATGCTTGCCGGACAGGATGAAGGCGAGGGTGCCTTCGACCTGCTCCGAGCGGGCCGAACACCGCTCGCCCTGAAAGGGCTCGTCACTGCGCAGGAAACGGTAGGGGTGACCGACCCGGTCGCTGGCCTGCAGGTCCTGATCGTCCGGGTTTGCGTTGGTGAACAGCGGATGGCCGGGGGCGCAATACAGGTGCTGGGTTTCAATGAACAGTTCGCGGTAGTCAAACGCGCTTTGCACCTGCGAGAAGTAGCCGATGGCCAGGTCCAGCCGCTGTTGCAGCAGCAAGCGCTCCATCTCGCCGGGCATGGCGCTGATCAGCTCGATGCGCACCGACTCGTCCCGTTCACGAAAGCGCCGGATCGCCTCGGCCACCCGCTGCAGCACCGATTGATCCAGCGCCTCGGACAGGCCCAGACGCACTTCGCCGATCAAACGCCCGGCGACGCCGTTGGATTGATGGCGGAAGGCTTCGATGGACTCGAACAAGCCCCGGGTGGCGCTGAGGAGTTGTTCGCCCTTGGGCGTGATCCTGAACCCGCCTTTACCGCGACTGCACAGCCGATAACCGAGGCGGGTTTCCAGCCTGGCCATTTGCTGGCTGATGCTCGACTGGCTCAACCCCAGTTGGCCCTGGGCGGCGCTGAAACCGCCGCACTCCACCACGCTGACAAACAGACGCAACAGGTGCAGGTCCAGATCATGCAGTTGGCCGAGCATCAAACATTACTCCGTCATAAAGTCAGGTTAATTAACTTGATATTTTACCAATGTATCCGACGACGCATCCTGCAACCACTTCCTCTGGTCAGGTGTTCGTCATGGCTCCCATGTTCAAGCTGTGTTTACCCGCGCTGTTCCTTGCCATGGCCGCGGTGGCCCAGGCCGAGGACAAGGTGGTCAATCTGTACAGTTGGGCCGGTTACGTCGCCCCCGAAACCCTGCAACGGTTCGAGCAGGAAACCGGCATCCATGTGCGCTACGACACCTTTGACTCTTCGGAAGTGCTGGAGACCAAATTGCTCACCGGCGGCAGCGGTTATGACGTGGTGGTGCCGTCCTCCAGCGTGCTGGCCCGGGGCCTTGCCGCCGGGGCGTTGAAACCGATTCCCCACGAAGGCCTCAAGGGTTACGCCAACCTCGATCCGGATTTGCTGGAAAAGCTCGCCGTCGTCGATCCCGGCAACCGCTATGGCGTGCCTTACACCTGGGGCACCCTGGGTTTGGGCATGAATGTCGAGGCGCTCAAGCAGCGCTTGCCGGACGTACCGCTCAACAGCCTGGACCTGCTGTTCAAACCCGAGTACGCGAGCAAGCTGAAGGATTGCGGCATCGCCATTCTCGATTCGCCCCAGGAGGTGATCGGACTCGCTCTGCATTACCTGGGTAAAGATCCCTACAGCACCGACAAGAACGATCTGTCAGCCGCCGTGGCGTTGTTGCATCAGCTGCAGCCGAACGTGCTGTACGTCGCCACTGGGCGGCAGATCAGCGACCTGGCCAATGGCAGCGTGTGCCTGGCGTTGACCTACAACGGTGACGCGAGCATGGCTGCCGACCAGGCGCGCAAAGCCAACAAACCCTATGAAATTGCCTACCGGATTCCCCGGGAGGGCACCCTCGTCTGGCAGGACAACCTGGCGATTCCAAAGGACGCGCCGCACCCCGAAGCCGCCCGTGCCTTTATCGAGTTCATGTTGCGCCCCGAGTCCGTGGCGGCACTGACCAACACCCTGTTCTTCGCCACGGCGAACCAGGCCGCCACGCCGCTGGTGGATGAAGCGGTGCGCACCGACCCGGACATCTACCCGTTGGCCGATGTGCGCGAGCGGCTGTACGCCGACCGCAGCATGAACCTCAAGGACCTGCGTCAGCGCACCCGCCTGTGGACCACCTTCCGTAGTCGCCAATAAGAAAAAGGAGCCTTCAATGGACGTCCCGATGCAAAACGATCAAGCCCTTACCCGTGACAGCCTTTACGGCACGGCCGCCGAAAGCACCTACGCCGGTATCACCAGTTTCATGCGTCGCCGCTACAGCCGTGACTTGCGCGGGGTCGACGTGGCGGTCAGCGGTGTGCCGTTCGACACCGCCACCAGCAACCGCCCCGGCGCACGCTTCGGACCACGGGGCATTCGCGCCGCCTCCGCCGGGATCGCCTGGGAACGGCACTGGCCGTGGGCCTTCGATCCGTTCGATCATCTGGCAGTAATCGATTTCGGCGATTGCAAATTCGATTACGGTTCGCCGCAATCGACGCCGGAATGCATCGAGGCCCACGCCGAGCACATCCTCAACGCCGGCACGGCGATGCTGACCTTTGGCGGCGACCACTTCATTACCTATCCGCTGCTCAAGGCCCATGCCCGCAAGCACGGGGCATTGTCGCTGATCCACTTCGATGCTCACAGCGACACCTGGCCGGACGAAGAGGGCAAGCGCATCGACCACGGCACCATGTTCTGGCACGCGGCCAGGGAAGGGCTGGTGGATCCGTCGCGCTCGGTGCAAATCGGCTTGCGCACCACCAATGACGATCACCAGGGCTTTCAGGTACTGGACGCGCGGCAAGTGCATCGCCGTGGCTGCGAAGCGATTGTCGAGGCGATTCGCGAGCGGGTCGGCGATAACCCGGTGTACCTGACCTTCGACATCGACTGCCTCGATCCGGCGTTCGCTCCGGGTACAGGAACGCCGGTGTGCGGCGGCCTGAGCACGGTGCAGGCGCTGGAGATCCTCGGCGGCCTGCGCGGGATCAATCTGGTGGGCATGGACGTGGTGGAAGTGGCGCCGGCCTATGACAGTGCGGAGATCACCTCGCTGGCGGCGGCGACGCTGGCGATGGAGATGCTGTGTCTGTATGCGGCCAGGCATAAGGTCGATCGGTAAAACACAATCCCTCTGTGGGAGCGAGCCTGCTCGCGAAAGCGGTGTGTCAGTGGGTGCAGCGGTAGACTGACACTCCCCATTCGCGAGCAGGCTCGCTCCCACAGTCTGGATTTGTGTCAGGCGACGGGAATGATTGGCAGGTCGAGGACCCTGCCACCACTGAACCGCGCGAACGAACCGGCAATGGATTCGTGCGGCACGCCTTTGGCCACGTCACTGACACCGTCCAGCCGTGCCAGCTGATCAGCGCTCAACTGCACATTCAGCGCGCCCAGCGTGGCGTCCAGTTGCTCACGAGTACGAGAGCCGAGGATTGGAATCAGCGCCGTGGTCGAGCGCCTGGCCTTTTCCCGCAACCAGGCAATGGCCACGTGGGTCGGGCTGGCGTCGAGTTCTGCGGCGACGTCGATCAAGGTGTCGAGCAGGGCGGTTTCGCGGGCGCTTTTTTCAGCATGAATCAGCACGCCGAGCTTGTTTGCGCGATTGTCACCTTCACTGTTGCGATACTTGCCGGTCAGGAAGCCACCACCCAGCGGCGACCACAGCGTCGCGGCCAGGCCAAGGGCTTCGGCCATCGGCAGTTGTTCGCGCTCGGCGCTGCGTTCGGCGAGGCTGTATTCGACCTGGATCGCAGCGATCGGCGCAAAACCTCGGACTTCGGCCAGCAGGTCGGCACGGGCGATACGCCACGCGGGGAAGTTCGACAGCCCGGCATAGTGAATCTTGCCGGCACTGACCAGGTCGTCGAAGCCGCGCAGGATCTCTTCCATGGGGGTGACGCCGTCGCTCATGTGGGCCCAGAACAGGTCGATGTGATCGGTCTTCAGTCGTTTAAGGCTCTCTTCGACGGCGCGCACCATGTTCTTGCGGCTGTTGCCGGTGTGGGAAATACCGGCCGCCGGTGTAGTCCCCAGAGTGTATTTGGTGGCGATGACCAGGCTATCCCGTTCCGCCTGGATGAATTCGCTGAGCATGGCTTCGGACTGTCCGCCCTGATAGCCATTGGCGGTGTCGATGAAGTTGCCGCCGGCTTCAAGGTAGCCATCAAAAATGCGCCTGGCTTCGTCACGCTCGGCACCATGGCCCCAGCCGGTACCGAAATTGCCGGCGCCCAGGGCCAGTTCGGACACTCGCAAGCCGGTTTTACGACCGAAAACTTTGTAATGCATGGGATAACTCCAGAGGGATGACGGCAGGATTTATAAATGATGCGTGACATGTATTAAATATTATGCCGATCATTTAAATCGTCAAGGTGCATTTCTTTCCTGCACAAAACCGCCGATCGCCGGTCACGGCATCAATGCGCAATGGCATACTGCCGCCCATGACTATCGAATCCCCCTTAAGCGCCTGGCAGCACGCGATCGAGCAAAAGGGCTTCGTCCAGGACGAAGCCCAGGAGCATGCCGTATGGGCGTTGCAAAAATGCCACGAAGCGCTGCATGAAGGCCGCTCACCCGTTTCCGGCGTATACCTGTGGGGGCCGGTGGGGCGGGGTAAGACCTGGTTGATGGACCAGTTCTACCAAAGCCTGCGAGTACCGGCGCGGCGCCAGCACTTTCACCACTTCATGGGCTGGGTGCACCAGCGTTCGTTTCAACTGACCGGCACCGCCGACCCGCTCAAGGCGTTGGCCCGTGAGTTGTCCGAAGCAGTGCGCGTGCTGTGTTTCGACGAGTTGTTCGTCAATGACATCGGCGACGCGATCATTCTCGGGCGCCTGTTCCAGGTGATGTTCGAGCAGGGCGTAGTGGTGGTCTGCACCTCCAACCTGCCGCCGGACCAGTTGTACGCCGACGGCTTCAATCGTGACCGTTTCATGCCCGCCATCGCCGCGATCAAGCAACACATGCAGGTGATTGCGGTGGATGGCGGGGAAGACCATCGCCTGCATCCGGGGGCCGCTTCACAGCGCTATTGGGTGGCGGACCCAGGCAAGCCCGGTGCGCTGGGAGAGGTGTTCCAGACGTTGAGCGACGGCCAGTCGGCATCGTGCGAGCCGGTCCCGGTCGGTTACCGCTCGCTGGAAGTGGTCAAGGCCAGCCCGACCGTGCTCTGGACCCGCTACGCCGCGCTGTGCGAGCAACCCTTCGCAGCCATGGATTTCATCGCCCTGTGCGATACCTACGGCGCTATTCTGTTGGGGGACGTACCCAACCTCAGCGCGCAAAAACGTGCCGGGCGCATTGCCCGCGGTACCGAGGACGGTGTCGAGCGGGTGGAAGCGGGGGACCGCGAGCTGCCGCAATTGTCGGTGCATGACGACGGCGTAAGGCGTTTCATCGCGCTGGTGGACGAGTGCTACGACCGCAAGGTGCCGCTGTACCTTGAGGCGCAAGTGCCGATGGCAGCACTTTATACCGAGGGTTATCTGGAATTCCCGTTCCGCCGTACCCTCAGTCGATTGCAGGAAATGCAGTTGCAACGGTTTACCGAAGTCTGATCGGGAGCAGCACACATGAATCAGCCCCTGTCGCACCACCTGCTGACCATGGCTTATCAGAATGCCTGGGCCAACCACCGACTGGCCAAGGCCTGGAGGCAGTTGAGCGCGCAGGAGTTGATCGCCGCACGGGTCAGCTTTTTCCCCAGCATCCGCGCGACCCTCAACCACATCCTCACCTGCGACTGGTTTTATGTGGATGCGCTGGAGCGCGAAATGCGCGGAGACGATCCGCATCCCGATTGCCGGGTGTTTTTCAAGGAAGACGAACCCTGCCTCATCGCGTCGGACCTGGTTCGTGAACAGGCCCATGTCGACCGTCGATTGATCGCTTACTGCGAGCAGCTGCGCGACGCCAGCCTCGGCAAAATCGTGACCATCGCCCGCGACACGCCGCAACACGACAGCCGTCTGCGCCTGCTGTCCCATCTGTTCGAACACCAGATCCATCATCGCGGCCAGGTTCACGCCATGCTCAGCGGCACCTCGGTCAAGCCGCCGCAACTCGACGAGTTTTTCTGCGCCGGCGAGTCGCACTTGCGGGCCGAGGATTTTGCCGAGCTGGGGTGGACGGAAGCATTGATCTGGGGCGTTTGAACGCCAAAGAATTGCGCGGTGGTGATTGTCGATACCCGGGTGCTCGCGCTATGGTCCGCCGGCACTTCAGCGTGAAATACATGCTGGGGGCTACTTCATGTGTGATCGAGGATGGAAATGGACTCCGCAGAAATTCTTGTGCTTCAGGCCAGCTACACCAATCCGGTGCATGCCGAGGCTATTTGTCTGGTGTTGAACCACTACGCCGAGGACCCGATGGGGGGCGGCCAGCCGTTGCCGGCCCATGTACTGGAGCAACTCCCGGCAGAGCTTGCCAGGCGCCCCCACGCTTTCAGTGTGCTGGCCTTTGTCGGGGGCGAACCGGCCGGGTTGGTCAATTGCTTCGAGGGGTTCTCGACCTTTGCCTGCCGGCCGCTGGTCAATGTGCACGACGTGTCGGTGGTAAAAAAATTTCGCGGCCTGGGCCTGAGCCAGAAGATGCTGCAAAAGGTCGAGGACATTGCCCGTCAGCGTGGCTGCTGCAAGCTCACCCTGGAAGTGCTGGAAGGCAATGCCGTGGCGCAGGGAGCTTATGAAAAGGCCGGTTTCGCCGCCGGCATGTTCGACCCGGCCCATGGACGCATGCTGTTCTGGACCAAGAGCCTCTAACTCGACAGAACGTTTTTTTGGGTTTTTCACTTTCCCCGTGGGCGCGGTCCCCTGTAGGAGCTGGCGCAGCCTGCGATCTTTTGATCTTCAAACGTCAAAAGATCGCAGCCTTCGGCAGCTCCTACGGGATTGGTGTAGGCCCTTTGATCACGGGTGTACGCGGTCAATGTAGGAGCTGGCGCAGCCTGCGATCTTTTGATTTTTAAACGTCAAAAGATCGCAGCCTTCGGCAGCTCCTACAGGATTGGCGTACGCCTTTTGATCACGGGTGTACGCGGTCGATGTAGGAGCTGGCGCAGCCTGCGATCTTTTGATTTTTAAACGTCAAAAGATCGCAGCCTTCGGCAGCTCCTACGGGATTGGCCTACGCCCTTTGATCACGGGTGTACGCGGTCGATGTAGGAGCTGGCGCAGCCTGCGATGGTCGTTAACGATGACGCGGGTGAGCGGGATGAACGCGGCGCACTTGGGGCCATCGCCAGCAGGTTGGCTCCTACAGTGTCAGTGTCCCGGGTATGCGTGAGACCCCAAAAAAAGGGCGTCCATCAGGACGCCCAAACGGTCTTCTGCGACTGTAGAGCCGCAATCAAAGGATCATTTCGGTCTGTAGGTTTCTGTCATTTGCGCGGTTTGATCGTCAGGCACCCGTAGTTCGGTGCTTTGGATCGGATGGCCGAGGGCTGCTTGCTGGGCCAGTCGCAGACTTTCGTAGTAATAGCGCATGCGTTCGGCTCCACCTTCGGCGAATGCGCTGGTCGAACCCAGCGCCATCAGGCCGGCGAGGATCACGGCGGTGCGTTTCATGGTATGCCTCCCACTCAAGATGTCGGATGCCTTTCGTCCATGAATCAATGAAGCAGTGTCGAAATGGCATTATCCGCCGATTCGCTTAAATGGGAATTAACTTCATCGCTTGCCTTCCCATGAAAAAGGGGCCGGAACCGGCCCCTGAAAGGATTACTGCTGAACGACCGCGGGTGACGTTTTCGGCTTCATCAGGCTGAAGTCGATCAGCGCGCGCTGCTCACGCTCATAGGGGTTGCCGATCATCAATGGCCGGGCCTTGAAACTGTCGCTGACCACACTCTTGCTGCGGTCGAGTTCGTCGAAGCTCAGGCCTGCCAGATCGGCCCAGGTGTGGATCAGGTGAGAGCTGCTGTAAGGACGCGACAGATCGCCGGCGAGGGTCCAGTCATGGCCTGCCCGCCATTTCGGCGAAGCCCAGGCCATGAACGGAATGGTGTACATCGGCGCCGTCGGCTTATTCTCGTTGCGCCCCAGGGTACTGTGACCCGCGGAATCGAACACGTCTTCGCCATGGTCGGAGAGGTACAGCAGGAAGCCGTTCGGATCGGTTCTGGCGTAGTCCTTGATCAGGCTGGACACCACGAAGTCGTTGTACAGCACGGCATTGTCATAGCTGTTGTATGTCGGCACCTGATCGTCACGTACGCCAGCCGGAACGCCATTGCGGTCCTGGAACCTGTCGAAGGTCGACGGGTAGCGGTACTGGTAGCTCATGTGCGTGCCGAGCAGATGCACGACGATGAGTTTGCGCGGTGCCTCGTCGGCCAGGGCCTTGTTGAACGGCTCTATCACGTCGCCGTCGTACTGCGCGGCGTTCTGGTTGCGGTTGTTGTTCAGGTACACCTGTTCGTCGGCCTGTTCGGAGAAGGTCGTGAGCATGGTGTTGCGCTTGGTCATGGTCTGCTGGTTGGTGATCCAGAAGGTTTTGTAACCGGCCTGTTTCATCATGCTGACCAGCGATGGCGTCGACAGGTACAGGTCCGGGTTTTCTTCGTCGGCGAAGGTCAGGACCTGTTGCAGCGCTTCAATGGTGTAGGGGCGCGGGGTGATGACGTTGTCGAAAACGTCCAGTTGATCCTTGAGCTTGTCCAGTTCCGGCGTGGTTTGCCGTGGGTAACCGTACAGGCTCATGCGCTGACGGTTGGTGGACTCGCCGATCACCAGCACCAGGGTCGCAGGCGTGTTGGCCGTGGCGTCCTTGAGGTTGTGCAGCGGTGCAATCCTGCTGGCGCTGTTGAGCATGTCCTGCATGCCGGCCAGGGTTTCCAGGTAACGGTGATAGGCCACGGCCATCTGCCATGGCACCGCCGGTTCGATGCGGGTTTCGAACTTGTCGAAGCCTTCGGCAAAACTGCCGGTGCGCGCGGTTTGCTTGATCAGCGGATAACCGACCACTGCCACGACAATGGCCACCGCTGCAGTGATCGCCTTGCCACGGGGCAGGTACACCGGGCGCAGGCGAGTCCACAGGAAATAGGCGAATGCTGTGTGGGCCAGGAACGCCGGGATCATCCACCAGGCAAAGTACTGGGTCATGTACTCGCCGGCTTCAGCCACGTTCGACTCGAACATGATGAAGATGACGCTCTGGGAAAACTCCTGCTGGTAAATGAAGAAGTAGCCCAGGCTCGCCATGGAGCACGCCCACAGCACGACGCCGATCACGGCAGCCATGACACGGGTCTGTTTGGGGAACAGCAGCATCGGTGCCAGCCAGATGGCGCTCATGACGAAGGCCTGGCGGAACCCGGTAAACCCGGAGGTGCCCGTCAGCTGGATCAACAGTTGGGTAATGCCGGAAAAGTACCAGAAGAATACAAACAGCCAGACGAATCCGGCCCAATCAAAACCTGCCGCAGTCGTTTTGCTGCGTTCGAACAAAGACATTCAGCGCTCCAGCCGAGAATTCACTACCACCGCCGGGACTTGGAAATCGCGGACGACGAACGAGGGCCGCGCGGAACCGGGCGGCCTGGAACTTGTAATTATCGTGAGACAATTGTGAAAATTTCGTGAGTTGCCGGAGGCGGCAGAGCGTGAGCCGGTGCGGAAGCAGTGCAGACTGCTCCCGCTTGAGACGGGGGAATCAGGCGAGTGGGGCGCGTTGCACCGCAACCAGGGGTTGCGTCTGACCCGTTTGCAGCAGCAGTCGCAACTGCGCCAGCTCCTGTTTCAATTGATCGCGTTCGTCCTTCAACTGACGCAATTCATCGCGACGGATAGTGACGTAAAGGGTTTGTGCTGGCAGTGCGGTATGTACTGTGCCCATTGCTCACCTCGCAAATGGCGTGTCTCAACTGTAGAGCCGCGTCGAAATCAACGGCTGATCTACTATCGGCGCCAATTTTGATTTCTTTTGCTCCGGAAGGGAACTTTTTTATTTTTCATTGTCGTTGTGTCTTCGGCTTGATTCCCGACGTTATCCATCAGGATCGGGCACAATGCCCGGAAACTTCACGCCAACGCTCTGGACTAACCTCATGAGTCGCGTTGGGCTATAACCTTTGACACACATTTTATTTGTAGTAGGGAGCATCAGCACATGCAACTCGGGATTATTGGACTGGGCCGCATGGGCGGCAATATTGCGCGGCGCCTGATGCTCAACGGGCACACCACCGTTGTTTACGACCGCAATACCGCCTTTGTCGAAGCCCTGTCCGCTGAGGGTTCCACCGGCGTCACGGATCTGCCTGCGCTGGTCGCTGGCCTGGCCACGCCGCGCGCGGTGTGGGTCATGCTGCCGGCAGGCGCGCCGACCGAAGAGACCATCGACACCCTGAGCACCTTGCTCGAAGCCGGCGACACCATCATCGACGGCGGCAACACCTTCTATAAGGACGATATCCGCCGCGCCAAAACCCTGGCGGAAAAAGGCCTGCATTACATCGACGTCGGTACATCCGGCGGCGTCTGGGGCCTGGAGCGTGGCTACTGCATGATGATCGGCGGCGATGCCGCGACCGTGACGCGTCTCGACCCGCTGTTCGCAACCCTGGCCCCGGGCATGGGTGACATCCCGCGTACCAAGGACCGCAAGTCCGACGACGATCGTGCCGAGCGTGGCTACATTCACGCCGGTCCCGCCGGTGCCGGGCATTTCGTGAAGATGATCCACAACGGCATCGAATACGGAATGATGCAGGCCTTCGCCGAAGGCTTCGACATCCTGCAAACCAAAAACAGCGAGAGCCTGCCAGCCGACCAGCGTTTCGACCTGAACGTCGCCGACATCGCCGAAGTCTGGCGTCGTGGCAGCGTGGTGTCCTCGTGGTTGCTCGACCTGACGGCCGAAGCCCTGGCCAGTGATCCGAAGCTCGACGGTTTCTCCGGGTCGGTGGCCGACAGCGGTGAAGGTCGCTGGACCATCGAAGCGGCGATGGAGCAAGCGGTGCCGGTGCCGGTGCTGTCGAACTCGCTGTTTTCCCGCTACCGCTCGCGCGGCCAGGGCACCTTTGGCGACAAGGTTCTCTCGGCCCAGCGCTTCGGCTTCGGCGGCCACGTGGAGACCTCGAAAAAATGACCCATGTGATCCGCAGGAAATCCAAGGCTGAGCCTGCACCCGCGACGACGCTGTTTCTTTTTGGCGCCCATGGTGACCTGGTCAAGCGTCTGTTGGTGCCGGCGCTGTATAACCTCAAGCGCAACGGGCTGCTCGGGGATGGACTGCGGATCATCGGCGTTGACCACAACGCCATCAGCGATGAAGGTTTTGCGCAAAAGCTCGAAGACTTCATTCGAAACGAGATGGCTGGCAAGGGTGATCACACCCTTGATCCAGTGGTCTGGTCCAGACTTGCCAAAGGCATCAGCTACGTCCAGGGCGATTTCCTGGACGACAGCACTTATCAAGCGCTGGCGGCGAAAATCGCCGACAGCGGAACCGGCAATGCGGTGTTCTACCTGGCCACCGCGCCGCGTTTCTTCAGTGAGGTGGCGCGCCGACTCGGTGCCGCCGGGTTGCTGGAAGAAACCCCCGAGGCCTTCAGAAGGGTGGTGATCGAAAAGCCCTTCGGCTCCGACCTGCAAACGGCCGAGGCCTTGAATGCCTGCCTGCTCAAGGTGATGACGGAAAAGCAGATCTACCGGATCGATCACTACCTGGGCAAAGAGACCGTGCAGAACATTCTGGTCAGCCGGTTCTCCAACAGCCTGTTCGAAGCGTTCTGGAACAATCACTACATCGACCACGTGCAGATCACCGCCGCTGAAACCGTCGGCGTGGAAACCCGTGGCAGTTTTTATGAGCACACGGGTGCGCTACGGGACATGGTGCCCAATCACCTGTTCCAGTTGCTGGCGATGGTGGCGATGGAACCTCCCGCCGCGTTTGGCGCCGATGCGGTGCGTGGCGAGAAAGCCAAGGTCGTCGGCGCGATCAGGCCCTGGACGGTCGAGGAGGCCCGCGCCAACTCGGTGCGCGGCCAATACGCCGCGGGTGAAATCGACGGCAAGGCGCTGCCGGGCTATCGCCAGGAAGACAAGGTCGCACCCGACAGCAATACCGAAACCTATGTGGCCCTCAAGGTCATGATCGATAACTGGCGCTGGGTCGGGGTGCCGTTCTACCTGCGCACCGGCAAGCGCATGAGCGTGCGTGACACCGAGATCGTCATCTGTTTCAAGCCGGCGCCCTATGCGCAGTTTCGCGATACCGAGGTCGATGAGTTGCAGCCGACTTATTTGCGCATTCAGATCCAGCCGAACGAAGGCATGTGGTTCGACCTGTTGGCCAAGCGTCCCGGTCAGGCCCTGAAAATGGACAACATCGAGCTGGGGTTTGCCTACAAGGATTTCTTCGAGATGCAGCCGTCCACGGGCTACGAAACCCTGATCTACGATTGCCTGACCGGCGATCAGACGTTGTTTCAGCGCGCCGACAACATCGAGAACGGCTGGCGCGCCGTGCAGCCGTTCCTCGATGCCTGGCAGCAGGACGCCAGCGTGCAGAGCTATGCCGCCGGGGAAAACGGCCCGAAGGCCGGCGAAGAATTGCTCACCCGTGACGGTCGCGTCTGGCACCGCCTCGGATAATGTGGGAGCGAGCTTGCTCGCGATAGCGGTCTGTCAGGCACTTGGATGTGAATGTGCCGCCGCC
>NZ_JBYSVW010000019.1:0-83684 GCF_058986625.1 Pseudomonas sp. GW821-FHT07G06 | reverse complement strand
ATAGCGGTCTGTCAGGCACTTGGATGTGAATGTGCCGCCGCCATCGCGAGCAGGCTCGCTCCCACAGGGTTGGGGGGCTACAGCCAGTAGCTCACCGCATACTGTCTGGCACCGCCTCGGATAATGTGGGAGCGAGCTTGCTCGCGATAGCGGTCTGTCAGGCACTTGGATGTGAATGTGCCGCCGCCATCGCGAGCAGGCTCGCTCCCACAGGGTTGGGGGGTTACAGCCAGTAGCTCACCGCATACCACCCGAGCAAGCCCATGACCACGGTGTACGGCAACGCCATCCAGACCATCCGCCCGTAAGACAGGCGCACCAGCGGGGCGATCGCCGAGGTCAGCAAGAACAGAAACGCCGCCTGGCCGTTGGGCGTCGCCACGCTCGGCAGGTTGGTGCCGGTGTTGATCGCAATGGCCAGCGTCTCGAAATGTTCACGGGTCATCTCACCCGCCATGAATGCGCGCTTCACTTCGGTGATGTAAATGGTCGCGACGAACACGTTGTCACTGATGGCTGACAGCAGCCCGTTGGCAATGAACAGCATGCCCGGCTGTTGGTCCGCCGGCAGCGCCAGTACCCAGTGGATCAACGGCGAGAACAATTGCTGGTCATGAATCACTGCGACCACGGCGAAAAACACCACCAACAAGGCGGTAAACGGCATGGCGTCCTTGAACGCGGTGCCGAGGCGGTGTTCGTCGGTGATGCCGGTAAACGCAGTAATCAACACGATCACCATCAAGCCGATCAAGCCCACTTCGGCGATGTGAAACGCCAGCCCGGCGATCAGAATCAATGCGGCAGCGCCTTGTACCAGAAGCGCTGCGCGTTGGCGGGCGGTGCGCTCGGCATTGTCTTCGGCGGCGTAGTTGGCCAGCACCGCACGGACGTTATCCGGCAGCAGCGTGCCGTATCCGAACCAGCGCAGCTTTTCCAGCAGGACGCATGTCACCAGGCCTGCAAGCAGTACCGGCAGGGATACCGGCGCAACCTTGGTGAAGAATTCGGAGAAATGCCAACCCATTTCATGGCCGATCAACAGGTTCTGTGGCTCGCCGACCAGCGTACACACACCGCCCAGTGCGGTGCCCACGGCACCGTGCATCAGCAGGCTGCGCAGAAAGGCGCGGAACTGTTCGAGATCGCCCTGATGCAGGGTCGGCAGATGTTTGTCGTCGCTGTACTCGCTGTCCTGGCGCGGATCGTTACCCGAGGCGACGCGGTGATACACCGAGTAAAAGCCTACGGCGGCACTGATGATCACGGCGGTCACGGTCAAGGCATCGAGGAACGCCGACAGAAAGGCCGACAAGAAGCAGAACATCAAGGCCAGCGCGGCCTTGGAGCGAACCCCCAACAGCAGGCGGGAGAACAGGTACAGCAGCAAGTCCTTCATGAAGTAGATACCGGCCACCATGAACATCAGCAGCAGGATCACCGGGAAGTTGTGCAGCAACTCGTCATACAGCGCCTGGGGCGTGGTCATCTTCAGCAGCAGGGCTTCGACCAGCAACAGGCCGCCGGGCATCAGCGGATAACACTTGAGCGCCATGGCCAGGGTGAAGATGAACTCCAGCACCAGCAGCCAGCCGGCCGCCACCGGACCTGCGGTCCACAGGACCAGGGCATTGAGAATCAGAAAGCCGACGATGCAGGCCTTGTACCAACGGGGCGAATGCCCGAGAAAGTTGTGCGCGAACGCCTGGGCCATTGAACCGGACATCGGCTGCTCCTTGTTTTAAGAAGCGCGCAACTTGCCGCAAGCGGGGGAGAAGATCAAGCGCAGGAAAAATGCACGTGCCTACCCCAGATAGCGAGTGATGACCGCCCTGTAGTTTCCATGCAGTGAATAGCCGCCGACGACGATGTTTCCATCAGCCTGTGCCGCGACACAGGTGGCGGTATCCAGGCTCGGGCCGAGGCGGGTACGTGTATAGCCGCTGCCTTGGCCGAAACGGCGATCGGGAAGGCCGTCGGGCAGGTATCGCCCGACAATGAAGTCTGCTTCGATGCCGCCGATGGTTGCGCCCGCCGTCAGCACACCGCCATCGGGCTGTAACTGTGCGGTATTCCACTGGCAGCCGCTGTGGCCAATGACCAGGCGTTGCGGCTGGCCGCCGTTGCAGTGGTTGTCGGGGCGGCCGTTGCTGTGCATCTTGAACGTCAGGCAGTGCATCGGCTCGCGACTGCTGCCAAAACACAAGACGTCGCCATTGATTTGCTGGACCACCTGACTGACTTGGGCGCCATGCCCCTGCGCCTTGAACGTCAGGAATCCGTCCACGGCGAAACTGTCGTCGAGGCGGCCGTCGGCGTGGTAGCGCGCCAGCAAGCCTTCTTCAGGAAAGTTTATCGATCCGCCCACCAGAATCCGACCGTCACCTTGTATCGTCAGGCTGCTGAGCCAGGTATTCATCAGCAGGTGCCGGACCACCACAAAGCCACGGCCATTGAATGAGCAGTCCAGCGAGCCTTCGACATCCAGCCGTATCAACAGGCCCACGTGATCGGCCAGTTCGAAGTGATGGTTGGCCAGGATCAGGATCCGGCCGTCTTGCTGTACGCCCACATCGCAGGCTTCAGCGCCCGGCACACCTGGAGGCAGCCAGATATCGCGCACACCCTGGGACAGACCGCCAGGCAAGCGCACGACGCGGCGGCCATTGTCGCCAAAGCCTTGAACCAGGCGACCCTCCTGATCGAGCAATGCCAGGCCCGGGAGCGTACGGTGTGCGTTATCGTATTGCAGGCCGGCCAACAGGATATTGCCGTCGGGCATGACCAGGACCTTGGCGCCCATGGCTTCGAACCCGGGTTCGAATTGCCCGATGACGCTGCCTTGCCTGCCGAACGCCAGGTCTGCCGAACCATCCTCCAGCAAACGGGCCAGGCCAAAGTGGCTGCCATCGGCCATGGTGACCTTTGCTGCCACCAGCATACGGCCCCGGGCATCGATTGCGACGTCGTTGGCCATGCTGGAAAGGCTGTCGGCGAAATACACCTGGGTTTTGCCGTTGCCTGCAAACGTCGTATCTAGAGTGCCGGCAGTGTTCCGGACGGCGGAGCAGGCAATGGCGGACTGGATTGACATGAACCGCATCTCCTTGCGAGTCGTCCTGATCCAGAAGTTTGGTGGCGACTTTATAAGGAGAATATTCAATCCCTGAATGGGGAGACGCACAACTGTAAGAACTAACAGACGGAGAGTCGCTGTGTGCCACAACAGTGTCTTTTCGAACCAATGGCAAGCCTGCAAAGTATCAGGCGCACAAAAAGTTCAAACTAACGGGGCAATGAGTGCGTATGGGCGAGAACCATCAGCCCAACTAAAAGGCGGGGAAGGGCGCGGATTACCCCGGGGTAATCCGCAAAACGATTAGTGCGGCATCGACCACGACTGCAGTGCGTAACCTTCCTCGCTCAATTCGGCGCGGGCCTGTTCCAGCAGCAGTTCGAGTTGTGCAGGATCGGAATAAGCGCTGCTTGGGATCTGCTTGCGGCCAATGCTGGTGCTGGTGCGGTCGATAACGGTCAGGCTGAGTTCGCCATTACCGTCTTGTGGAGCCCAGGCCACGCATTTGAATGGTTTAAATGCGCGGTCGGCAATCAAAAGTGCTTCGTTGATACGGAGCGGGGCGTTCATAGGGTCTTCTCTCTGTGTGCCCAATCAAGTGATGTGCCGTCGGTTGGGCTTACCGTTCGGCTGGTTACTTGTACTGATGCCCGCAACCGGGGTTCGGGTCACACACAATCAGAAGAAATTTCGACTTTATTTCACAGGCTCAAGAATTAACCCGGCATTGAAAGCTGAATGAAAGAAAAGAGTCGATAGGTAACTATCAAACTCGCTTCTTATAACTGGATGTATCGCAATCCTATAGTCAAACGGTACAAGGAGCTGTCAAGTTCTTGCTAATGTTACAGTCAGGTCCGCCAAATGATTGTTTTTAATAAATTTTCTAATTTTTGGCGCCAAGGAACAGTCATGAGCGATGTGCCAGCTTCACGACGTCTATTAGTGGTGGACCCCTGTGACGATTGCTATCGTCTGCTCCCTGGATTGCGCGCTATCGGTTGGGATGTTGACAGCTGCACGCTGGAGCACGCCGCTGACCGAACCTGTGACGTGGGCTTGATACGCCTGCAGCCGTATCACCTTGAGCACCCGGAGCCCGTCAAGGAATTGATCGGCCGCAGTGGCGCAGAGTGGATAGCCGTACTCAATCAGGAAGTGCTGCGACTGAAAAATGTCGGCGACTTTGTCTGTGAGTGGTTTTTTGATTTTCATACCTTGCCGTTCGATGTGTCCAGGGTCCAGGTTACGCTGGGCCGGGCATTTGGCATGGTGCGGTTGCGTGGGCAGGGTACAGTGCATGTCGACCAGCCTGAGCACGAATTGCTCGGTGACAGCAAACCTGTGCGTGAACTGCGAAAACTGTTGAGCAAACTCGCTCCGACCGAGTCTCCGGTATTGATTCGCGGTGAAAGCGGCACTGGCAAGGAATTGGTCGCACGAACCCTGCATCGCCTGTCCCAGCGCCACAGCAAACCCTTTATCGCAATCAATTGTGGTGCGATTCCCGAACACTTGATCCAGTCCGAATTGTTTGGCCATGAGAAAGGTGCATTTACCGGCGCACATCAACGCAAGGTCGGACGAATAGAAGCCGCTAACGGTGGCACCCTGTTTCTCGACGAGATCGGTGACCTGCCACTGGAGTTGCAGGCCAATCTGCTACGGTTTCTCCAGGAAAAACACATCGAGCGGGTGGGCGGCAGTCAGCCGATTCCGGTCGATGTGCGGGTGCTGGCGGCGACGAATGTCGACCTTGAAGCCGCTATCGCCAAGAAACGCTTTCGTGAAGACTTGTATTACCGCCTGAACGTACTGCAAGTGCTGACCGTTCCGCTGCGCGAGCGCCATGGCGACTTGTCGATGCTGGCCAACCACTTCTCCCATTTCTACAGCCGTGAAACCGGACGTCGCCCCCGCAGTTTCAGCGAAGACGCCTTGATTGCCATGGGCAAACACGACTGGCCAGGCAATGTGCGTGAACTGGCCAATCGCGTTCGTCGCGGACTGGTATTGGCCGAAGGCCGGCAGATCGAGGCCCGCGACCTGGGGTTGATCAGTCAACACGCGATTGCCGCGCCGATGGGCACCCTCGAAGAATACAAGACCCGGGCCGAACGCCAGGCGTTGTGCGATGTATTGAATCGCCACAGCGATAACCTGAGTGTCGCCGCCAAAGTATTGGGCGTGTCGCGTCCGACGTTCTACCGGTTGCTGCACAAGCATCAGATTCGTTGAATTCCTGCTTCAAACAAAAAGACCGCTGCAATGAAAATTGCGGGCGCGGCGCGTTTGAGTCCATCGCCAGCAAGCCTTTGTAGGAGCTGGCCTGCCAGCGATGGTCGTTAACGATCGCGCGTGTGACCTGGATAAACGCGGCGCACTTGAATCCATCGCCAGCAGGCTGGCTCCTACAGTTTCGGCGTGGGCATGGTCCCCTGTAGGAGCTGGCGCAGCCTGCGATCTTTTGGCGGTTTCGGAATTTGCTTGAGATCAAAAGATCGCAGCCTGCGGCAGCTCCTACAGACACATCCGATACCTTGTGGAGCTGGCTTGCCAGCGATGGTCGTTAACGATAACGCGTGTGACCTGGATGAACGCGGCGCACTCGGGTCCATCGCCAGCAGGCTGGTTCCTACAGTTTCCCGGGATTGCGTGAAGAGCTTTTTTGGTTCGAGTCAGAAGTAGTAAGGGAATTTCAGGCTGAACTGGAAGTCCGGGGCGTCGTCCGTCATGCCAATGGACAGGTTGGGTACGATGGTCAGGCTGTTGGTGGCCGCAATGGTCATGCCGATGTTGAAGTAACCGGCGTTGGCATCGCTGGACACCACCGATTGCCAATCCCCGCCATCTTCCTTGAGCTTGCTTTTGCGTTGCACCAGGTCAGAGACCGAGAACGACATGCTCATCTTTTCGTTCAAGGCGAACGCAATGCCGGCGCCAATCTGGAAACTGTCGCCAATGCGTACTTTGCCCGGCGTCTCGAGCGCCGGGTTGGAGCTGATGTCGTCGAAAGACTCTTCCAGGTTGTGCGTGTACGACAGGCTGCCGAACAGCACTGCCGGATCGAAGGTCTTGACCAGAGAGATCCCCGGCGTAATCGACCAGACGCCGTTACCGGTAGGCAAGGATTCAGGCACGGCCAGGTTGGAGTTGGCGTCCACCCGAACCAGCTTGATGCCGAACGGGTCTTTGCCGGTCGGTGCCTTGACGCGCAAGGTCACCACGGCATCCGGCGTGTTGGCCGACTCGTCGAGGAATTTGTAGGCGATACCGAAGTTGACGTCGCCAATGGTCGGGTCTTCCTTGACGGTGTCTTCGGTGGTGACGTTGGCGGCGCCGCTATTGCCGCCACCGGACTGGTACGTGGACTGGCGGTAGACCACCGGCACGTTCAGGTCGAACTGCCAGCGATTGTTGAAGTTGTAGCGGCCGGTGAGGTCCAGCGTCCAGGTGTCGGCCTTGATCCGGTCCAGGTTGATGGCACCGAGAAAGATCGAGTCCAGGGCGAGAAAACCGTTGAGGACCAGTTGGCGGGTATCGTACCGGGAGTAGGTTATCCCGGTTTCGACGCTGAACTTGCCACCGCCGAAGAACCCGCTGGCCTCGTCATACAGGTTTGAAACGCTTTGCGCCGGTTGTGAGTCATCGGCCAGCGATTGTCCATACGAACTGCCGCTGCCTCCGGCGGCCCCCCCTGAAGCCGCTGCGGCACCGGTGCCGGTGGCGACGTCTGGATTGCCCTTCAGGTCCGCTGGCGACTTGGCCAGGCGTTTGGGTGGGGGTGGAGCGGGCTGTTCTTCGACCTGGCGGACCCGTTGCTCAAGAACCGCCAGGGCTTTTTGCTGGACTTCGTATCGTTGTTTCAACTCCAGAAGCTCTCGTTTGAGAGCCTCCAGTTCCGGGTCAGGTGCTGCCTGCACCAT
Source organism: Pseudomonas sp. GW821-FHT07G06 (assembly GCF_058986625.1). Taxonomy (NCBI): domain Bacteria; kingdom Pseudomonadati; phylum Pseudomonadota; class Gammaproteobacteria; order Pseudomonadales; family Pseudomonadaceae; genus Pseudomonas; species Pseudomonas sp. GW821-FHT07G06. Next base: position 76,682 of record NZ_JBYSVW010000019.1, on the reverse strand, counting down.
CGCCACCGGGAGTAGAGAGCACAAGCCTATAACTACACGCAGTGATACCGATCGGTACATGAAAAAGCCGTCCATTTGTGCCCAATGGTCGTGACTTAGCGTAGCTCAATACCCCAAGGTCCGTAATGCGGTGAGTTGGTTCAGGTTGTAGCCCAATGCACCAGCACTCGGGCTTTTATTGTCGAGCACGACGTTGAGTCGAGTCATGTTGTTGACCACATTGCTGCTGCCCAGCAACCGGGTGTCTTGCAGTAACCCGCCTTGGGCGACTTGCTGCAGGCTTGAGCCCTGGTTGTTGTTGGCGGTAATGGCCACCTGAACACCGCCGCCGGTCGCGGACACGGCGACACTGCCTGCAGCATTGCTGCCGGTGATGGTTTGACCGGCTGTCAGCGCCTGGCCCCGGCTCGGCACCGGCGCAGGGGCCGTGCTGGCCTCTTTGACGTTGATGGCGATCCTGTTGTTTGAACGGTTGTCATCGCCCGCAGCCCGTGTGACCTGGGTGATGCCCTGAGAGGTGCTCAACCCGGCGCCACCCGTTACACGACCGGTACCCGAGTTGGGCGAATCGCCTTTACCGCTGTGTTTGATGGTTGAAACGTAGAACTCGGGCTTGACCGTTTCGGCTTGAAGACGCATTGAGGTGGTTGCCCCGATCAGATCACCACTGGCGTTGCGCCAGGTACTGCTCATGACAACACCGAAGCTGATGACCCGCCCCGGCATCACATACCGGCCACGCATCTCGGCCAGTTCCTGGTCCTTGATTTCGATGGGTCTGAACTCATCAGCAAAACCTGAAGTGGTCGCTGCCAGACAGGCAGTGACCACCCAATACGAGGTTTTCATTTGCTGCTCCCGGAGCATCCTGCCCCCAGTTATCTTATTGGCGATTAAAAGAAGTCGCTCTGTATGAAACCAAATTCCATCAATTCAGCATCTTTGACCGGGTTGAAATTATCCATCTTGTTTTTGGCAGTCAGCGGTTCCGGTGGACTGCGTAACGCATTGGTTTTGTCGTAACCGGGACCGATGATGGCGAAGACAATGCCATTCCAGCCTTTGACAAAGTCATCATGGGAGTAGCGTTTGTGACCGAGTACCGGGTCGCCGATGTAGACCCAGTTCTTGTCCGCCCGCTGCAACACCACGAAGTGCTTGTAGCCGCGAATTTCCATCAGTACTACCACCGGAATCGTCACGGCATCGAGTCTTTCAGGCGGGATCTTGTAGCCCCGGGCGCGCATGCCGATGCTTTCTATGTAGCGCTTCATGTCCAACATGGAAAACCCCTGGGTACGGACCAGGTCCTGGTCGGCGAAGACCAGCATGCCCTTGATGATGTGCTCCTCATCGACGTCGAGCCAATAGGCCTGGCGCAGTATCGTTGCCAGCGCGGCGGCGCCGCAGCTGAAGTCGGTTTTCTGTTCGACGATGTCGCTGAACTTGCGCTCACGCAAACTCTGTACGTGCTTGTACACCAGCACGCCGCCCGGCAGGGCGGCAACCGGCATCTGTGCAGCCTGGGTCAGGCCAGACAGGCACAGCAGGGCGAAAAGGGCCGTCTTACGCATGGGCGATACGCCTTCAGACCGAGAAAAAGCGCCGTCGCCGAGGCTCTTTCATGGCGGTTGCGATTAGGGACATGATTTGCAGCCTGCGGCGATGGACAGCGAGTTGCTTTGCTGGTTGCCGACGCCGGACGATACGTTGGCTCCGCCATTGCCGGAGAAGTTGTTCATCGAGTTCGTGATCGAAGCATTGTTGGTTACAGGAGGTCTCCAGCCTTCCGGCGTCATCACTTGTTGAGTGGTTATGCCGGACAGGCCGAGTACACCCACGGGCACGAACTCGGTCCTGGCGTTGTTGCTGACGTGCAGCCCGGACGTGCTTTGGTTCGCCGCCGCCGCGGCGACTGCTACACGGCCGCCGGAAACGGCAATCGCCAGGTTGTTTTTCTGTTGGTTGAAGTCGCCGGTGGTGACGTTGATGCCGATGTTGCCGGAACCGCTGTTGCCCGCGTTATTGAGCGATGTGTTGTTGGTGTTGGAATGGTTCCTGGCGGTGTTGCCAGTGCTCCTCTGAGTCGCGCTGGAAACCGTAACGGCGGAGCCGAAGATGAAGGCTTCGTCAGCCGTGGCAAGGGCGGCGGCGTTGTCTTGCTGGTTGCCGTTGCCGGCTGCAACGTTGGCGCCCATGTTGCCGTTGGAGTTGTTCAGGGAGTTATCGATTCTGGCGTCGTTTTGGGTGCCCCGGTTCACTACCCCGCTGTCACTGCTTTCCTGCGAGTCCAGTACGGCGGCCCCGGCGCCTGAGGTAATCTGCAGAATCTGATCCAGCGACGGGCCATCAGGCGGTTGGTTGCTGCCCTGTCCATTGCCCTGCACGGGATCAGCCTGGGCTGCAAATGCCATCACCGCTGCCAGGGCGAAAGCCAGTGGTTTGAGAGCAGTTGTCGGGTTCATGGTGATTCTCCGTGCTCATTAGTTGTTCAAGTGTTGGTACTTCCCCATTCGCACTGTATCGGGGTCAGTCAGAGACCCGGATACTCAGGGTGTTAGCCATTCGGTTCCCCACCCCGGCACTCTGGTTCACCTGGATCACGCCCCGGCTGCCGGTGAAGGCCTGGTCGCTTGTCACGACCTGGCGACTGCCGTTTGGGGTGCCAGCTGCTCCCGAGTTCGGTAGCAACGCCACGTTCTGTTGAGAAAGAGCACTGTCGTCGATGGCTTGCGGTGCAGCGCCGATGCTGATGCGCAGGGCGTTGGCCATCTGGTTGTTCGCCCCGGCACTCTGGTTGACGCCCAGTACGCCGCTGCCATTGCTGAAAGAGGTGCCGCCGATAGTGGCCGTCGCATCCATCGACGCATTGGCGGGCGTGGTGATTCTTTGCCTGACGCTGGTGGTCGCACCGGCTTCGGTACCAATGGCGATCGCGCGGACGTTGGCCTGCTGCTGTTGATCGCCGGCCGCCTGGTTGACGCTGAAGTTGCCTCGGTATTGGGTACCGGAATCCTGGAGGGTGGCGTTGTTCACCGAACTGACGCCCGAATCGGCCATCACGCTGGTGCCGCCGAGCAGGGCAAGTAGCAGGGCAAATAACTGGGCAGTTAACAGGGCAGGTAAAAAAAGGGAACGATCCATGTCATTGCCCCCCCGCCATTCTGCTCAGTGGGCTGAGGCCGGAGCTCATGGCGCGGTTGATGGTTCCGGAAATGGCGCCGCCACTGCCACCCCCGTGGCCGACGGACATGCCGGGTAAACCGTTGGGGTTGGTGATGACATTCAGGCCGTGCATGCTGCCCGGGTTTTGCCCGAAGCTGTTATGAGGGGTTGTTCCGGTGGTTACCCCGGCGATATCGGCGTCGCTGAGTTCGCCGGTGACGCGGGCAGAAGGGTTGGCACTGATGGTGGCCGGGTTTGGATCCCTGCCGCCGCTGCGACCGATGAGCGTTGAGTGAACGGTACGATCAAGCACGATGACACCGTTGCCTTCGGCTTGAACGTTGAAACTGAGAAATGTGCCGGCAGCGCTCGCGATCAGCAGGAGGCACATCAAGCCTTTTTTTTTGAATATCTCCACGACATTCATTCCTTCATTTGTAAGCTGGCCCCGGTCAGCTGTGGGAGGAATAGAGCGAAAGCTGTGCCGCCTTTTGAATATCAAGTTGATTCAATGGCTTACAGACTTGGATCGGGAACCTTTTGTCGAGGGTGTACCAACGGTGAGACAAAACTCTGCGCAGGCAGCCCGTAATTGCGGACCAACCCCTCTGGAACAAGGGTTCTAGCGTCGTTGTAACAGCACCTTGACACATCCGGTGAGCAAACGATGCGGGGCGTTGAAATGGGTGGTTTCAGGCAGGGAGGGTGTTTCAGGATCGGACACTTTCCCCCCCGCAGCAGGGGGAGGATGGGGAAATTGCCCCAAACGGCGGTCAGGCGCCGAGCAATCGGGTCACGGCGTCCAGTGCCTGGATTCGGCGTTCTGCCCAATCTCCGTGCAGCACTTGAACTGGTTGTGCGTGGCGTTCGAGCCAGGCCAGGGTCTGCTCGAAAAATGCCTGGCGCTCACTCAATCGGGGCTGGCAACGCTGGCCGTCATCCGTCCAGTCGACGTGCTCCGGCGACAACAGCAGGTGCAAGTCGTAATGCCGGGCCAGTAGTGCTGGTTCAATCCAGGCGGGGCAATCGCCGAACAGGGTCTGGCTCCAGAGGATATTGCTCAGCAGGTGCGTGTCGAGGATGAGCAAAGGTGGTTGTTGCGCCCGCGCCTGGTCTTCCCATGCCAGTTGACCGCGGGCAATGGGCGTAATGTCGGCCAACGTGGTGTCCCGCGGATTCTGCTCGATGAACCAGCGCACGTATTCGTCAACCAGCATCCCGCCGAAACGCTGTTGCAACTCGGCCGCCAGCCAGCTTTTACCGCTGGATTCAGGGCCTGTGAGGACCAGGACTTTCATGCGCGCAATGCCGGATCGGCACGCCATTCGCGCCAGCCCTGTACGGCGATGACGGCGAACAACCCGTACAGGGTGGCGGTCAGGTACAGGCCTTTATAGACGAACAACCCGACGAATATCACATCCAGGGCGATCCACAACGGCCAGCACTGGACACGTTTTTGCGCCATCCAGACCTGCGCCACCAGGCTGAACCCGGTCAGCGCCGCATCAAGCCAGGGTTGTGCAGCGTCGGTCCAGTGGGCCATGGCCGCTCCCAGCAACAGACTGCCGACTGCACCAATGGCCAGGCTCAACACCACGGTTCGAGCGTCGAGGCGACTGACTTCGCGGCCATGGGTCGTGTCGCCAACCCGTGTCCACTGCCACCAGCCGTAAAGCTGCAAGGCGGCATAGACGACTTGCAGCAGCATGTCGGAATACAGCTTCACCTCAAAAAAGATCCAACTGTAGAGCAGCACCATGACCAGGCCGATAGGCCAGCACCAGGGATTCTGTTTGACCGTCAGCCAGACGGCAATGACACCGAGGGCGGCGGCAAACAGTTCAAGCCCGGACATGGAGATACCTTGGGGAAATCGAAGAGGGGCGGATTGTAACCGCCGATCGGACTTGTCTGATAGGATTTCGCCCCCCGCACGGGTAAAGCGGGTTCAAGTTGGTTTTTTCACGGGATTTTAACGGTCCTGTGGTGATCCTTGATGCGCGGGACCTCAGCGACGCTGAGCGCAATGAAAGCATTTGAAAAAATATCAACGGGGCATGCCGGCGTGCATAGCCTTTTGGGGGATTGATGGATCTTTGGACCGCCTTTCAGGCATTGATTCTTGGGGTTGTAGAAGGGCTGACCGAGTTCCTGCCCATTTCCAGTACCGGCCACCAGATCATCGTGGCCGACTTGCTCGGCTTCGGGGGCGAGCGGGCAATGGCGTTCAACATCATCATTCAGCTGGGTGCCATCCTGGCGGTGGTGTGGGAATTTCGACGCAAGATCCTTGACGTGGTCATCGGTCTGCCAACCCAGCCGGGTGCCCGGCGGTTTACCGCAAACCTGTTGATCGCGTTCCTGCCGGCCGTGGTGTTGGGCGTGATCTTCGCCGACCTGATCCACCATTACCTGTTCAATCCGATCACCGTGGCAACGGCGCTGGTCGTGGGCGGGATCATCATGTTGTGGGCCGAGCGCCGCCAGCATGAAGTACACGCCGAATCCGTGGATGACATCACCTGGAAAGATGCCTTGAAAGTCGGCCTGGCCCAATGCCTGGCGATGATTCCGGGCACTTCGCGTTCGGGCTCGACGATCATCGGCGGTCTGCTGTTCGGCCTGTCGCGCAAGACCGCTACCGAGTTCTCGTTCTTCCTGGCGATGCCCACCATGGTCGGCGCAGCGGTGTACTCGGGCTACAAGTACCGTGAACTGTTTGTCCCGGCGGATTTCCCGGTGTTCGCCATCGGCTTCGTCACCGCGTTCATTTTTGCGATGATTGCGGTCCGCGGGCTGCTCAAGTTCATCGCCAACCACAGCTATGCGGCGTTTGCCTGGTATCGCATTGTGTTCGGCCTGATCATCCTGGCGACCTGGCAGTTCGGCTGGGTCGACTGGAGCGCGGCCAAGCCGTGAGTGACTCGAGCTCGCGCAACAACCCCGGACGCCCGTCCGGGGGACAGATCCGCCATTCACGGCTGAAGTGGATGGTGTTTGCAATCCTGTGCGCGTTGCCGCTGTCGGGTTCGCTGTCGTCATGGCTGCACGGGGAGTCGCTGATTCCCCTCGCGGCCTACGGCATCGTCAGCGTCGTGACGTTTTTCCTGTACTGGAGCGACAAGCGCAAGGCGCGCGCCGAGCAATGGCGTACGCCGGAAAACGTCTTGCATGCGCTGGAGCTCGCCGGCGGTTGGCCCGGTGCGTTGCTGGCCCAGCAGGCGTTTCGCCACAAAACCCGCAAAGTCTCGTACCAGTTGGTGTTCTGGATCATCGTGCTATTGCACCAGGTGTTCTGGATCGATTACCTGTTTCTCGGCGCACATGTGTTCGCCTTGACCTGATAAACAAAGCCCTACAGTAACAGTCCGACTTGAGTGCGCTTGGGCAGTCTGCTCACCACCAATTGGTGGGAGCGCTGCAGCAAGCCCTGCAGTTCTTCGCTGCCGAGCGGGTAGGGCGTTTGCATGATGATCCACTGGGCCCGGGCCAGATACGGCGCCGGGTGAATGCCCGGGCGGTCGCAGTGACCGAGAAACAGGTCCTTGTCGACCTTGAAGGCCAGAGAATCACCCCTCAGGCCCTGCAAGGCGAACATCTTGTTCCCGGCAATCGAAAACACCCGCACGCCTCCCCATTTATAATCTTCCCGTGCACCGGGCAGGGCGAGGCAGAACTTCGCGACGTCCTCTTCGCTCATCCGTCCAGCTTTCATAACAATCGTTCCCCACAGGCATTGAAGGATTCGACCAGGTGATCAATCCAGGCGCGTACCGCCGGCATCACTCCGCGTCGATGAGGATAGACCGCCTGCAGCCAGCCACCGGGCAGCGACCACTCGGGCAACAACTGCACCAGTGAGCCGTTTTCCAGTTCCTGCTCGCAATACATCATGGGCAGCATCGTAAAGCCGAGACCAGAGAGGGTGCTGGCCTTGCGCACGATAAAGTCATCGATGCCCAGCCGGGCCTCGAGCGCCAGTTCACAGCTCTTGCCTTTTTGATCCAGCAGGCGGATGTGCACCATGCGGTCGGCTTCCAGTGCGCCGAGCACCGGCAGGCTTTTCAGATCTTCGGGGTGATTGATCTCACGCCCCGCGAGGAAACCGGGGCTGGCGACCATCAGCATCTGCGCCTGACGCAGGCGGCGGGTGACCAGCAGCGGGTCTTCGTCGCCCAGTTCCCGCACACGCAGGGCAACGTCAATGCCTTCGTTCACCAGGTCAACCCGGCGGTTAAGCAGCATGACCTCCAACTGGACCTGCGGAAAGCGTTCGAGAAAGTCGCTGATCACCCCCGGTAATATTTCGTGGGCCAACCCGACCGGGCAGGACACCCGCAAACGCCCTCGGGGTTCACTGGACATGCTGGCCACGGCCTCGTCGGCCATTTCCGCTTCCAGCAGCATCGCCTGGCAGTGCCTGAGGTAGCGTTCACCCACGGCGGTCAGTTTCAGCTGTCGGGTGGTGCGTTGCAGCAAGCGTGCACCCAGGCGCTCTTCCAGTTCGGCGATACGCCGCGACAGTCGGGACTTGGGGATCCCCAGCAAGCGTCCGGCTGCCGCGAATCCCCCGGCTTCCACGACTTTGGCGAAGTAATACAGGTCGTTGAGGTCTTGCATGATGTGAATCCGATTGTTCTATCTGTGAGACGAACTATCGCATTGTTGCCGACTAATCAGCTATTGGTTTCGTCTGTAGGATTAGTCCCATCAGATCGCCCTTGTGGGCGATCCTCACTTGGAGATCCCACATGAAACTGCTGCATATCGATTCGAGCATCCTGGGCGACAACTCGGCTTCCCGTCAGTTGAGCGGTGAAGTCGTCAAGGCCTGGCAAACCGCCGAGCCGACCGCCGTAGTGACCTACCGCGACCTGGCCGCTGACGCTATCAGCCATTTCTCTTCCACTACCCTGGTCGCCGCCGGCACCACCGCTGAACTGCGCAACGCCGCACAACAGCACGAAGCCGAACTGAGCGCCTCGACCCTGGCCGAATTCCTGGCCGCCGATGCCGTGGTGATTGCCGCACCGATGTACAACTTCACCATCCCGACTCAGTTGAAGGCCTGGATCGATCGCATCGCTGTAGCCGGCCAGACCTTCCGCTACACCGAAGCCGGCCCTGAAGGCCTGTGCGGCGGCAAGAAAGTGGTGATCGTTTCGACTTCCGGCGGCATGCACGCCGGCCAGGCAACCGGTGTTGCCCACGAGGAATACTTGAAGTTGCTGTTCGGTTTCATCGGTATCACCGACATCGAAATCGTCCGCGCCGAAGGCCTGGCTTACGGTGATGACGTCCGCAGCAAAGCAATGAGCGCTGCTCATGCGCAAATCAGCGAGCAGTTGTTCGCCGCCGCGTAAGGCTTGCGTAAAAGTTGGCAACCGTTCAGGTAAAGCCCAAAAAACTCTGTATTCTGGTTTACGCAAGTACCAGCTACGGAGTTTTTTGTTTCTGGTCGTTTCAGGATGTGGCCCGACTTATGCAGTCCAGGGTGTACGTCTCAAGTCCGGTAACAAGGTGGGGCATCCCATGGTGCGTCTTTGTGCAACTTTGCTGATTTGCCTGCTCAGCAGCCTGAATACAGTGCACGCCGCGCCTGCACCGCATCCGCACTGGAGCGTCGGCTTCCACGAGATGACTTTTCTTGACCCACTGGACCTGCAGCCGATGCGCGCCATCGCCTTCTATCCCTCCAGTGATTGGGAGCACACCAGTAAACTCGAGGGTTACACCGTCGAAGCCGGGGAGGACACCAAGGTCGCGATAGGCCGGTTCCCGATGCTGATGCTGTCCCATGGCAACACCGGAACCCCCCTGGCCTTGCACGACCTCGCCACCTCGCTGGCACGCAAAGGTTTCGTCGTGGTGGCGGTGATCCACCCCGGTGACAACTCCAGGGACCACAGCCGCCTCGGTACTTTGAGTAACCTGTACGGCCGGCCGATCCAGATTTCCGAAGCCATCACGGCCACCCTGGGCGACCGCATGCTGTCCCCCTTCGTCAACGCCGATCAGGTCGGTGTCATTGGTTATTCGGCCGGTGGCGAGACCGCATTGATTCTGTCCGGCGCCACGCCGGACCTGGATCGCCTGCGCCGTTATTGCCAGGAGCGTCCGGACGACCGCGACGCCTGCAACACTCAGGGTGAATTGATTGTCGACCGCGACGACTTGCAACCGGTGGCGGACCCACGGGTGCACGCCTTGATGCTGATGGCGCCGCTGAGCCTGAAGTTCGGTCGCCACACCCTGGCCGATGTGCACGTGCCGGTGCTGCTTTACAGCGGCGATGGCGACAAGCTGGTGGCAGTCGACAAGAACGCCGCGGCGCTGGCGCGCAAGTTGCCGACGGCGCCTGACTTCAAGTTACTGGCGGGAGCAGGGCACTTCGTCTTCATGGCGCCGTGCAATGACGAGCAGATCGCGATCATGCCCGCGCTGTGTACCGATGCCGATGGCGTCGATCGGCAAGACATTCACCGCAATCTGATCTCTGAAGCCGGGAGTTTCTTCTCGCGCACCCTGGGCAGGGCGACCCGGGCGGGGATGCAGACCGCCGATCAATAGATCCCTTTGTAGGAGCTGCCGCAGGCTGCGATCTTTTGATCTTGAAGTCAAAAGATCGCAGCCTGCGGCAGCTCCTACAGAGGTTCAAGCCATGGCGCGGTGTTTCAATAGCAGCGTCAGTCCCAGGCCTGTCACCGACAACAGCGCCGCACTGAAGAAAATCCACGAATACCCCATGTTCAATGCGATCGCGCCCATCAGCGGGCCGGCAATCGCCAGCGCCAGGTCGAAAAACACCGCATAGGCACTCAGTCCCGCCCCCCGGCTGGAATTGGGCACCTGTTTGATGGCCTCGACGCCCAGCGCCGGGTACACCAGCGACAGGCCGAAGCCGGTCAGGCCGGCGCCAATCAGTGCGTACCCGGTCGACGGTGCCAGCCACAGCAGCACCAGGCCCACTGTCTCGATGCACATGCAGGCAATGGCGGAGGTGAACCCGCCGAACCGGTTGATGGCGGAAATGAACAGCAGCCGCGACAGAATGAAACAGACTCCGAACACGGTCAGGCAATAGGCGGCACCGGTCCAGCCGCGATTGACGTAATACAGGGTGATAAAAGTCGTCAGGGTGCCGTAGCCAATGGAAGCCAGGCTCAGGCTCGCGCCAAACGGTGCAATGCGCCCGAACACCGCCCAAAACGGCAAGCGTTCACCGCGTACCACCGGTACCGAGGGCTTGTTGCGTATCAGCAGCAGTGCAGCCAGGGCCAGCAGCGACAGGGCGATGCCCAGACTGGCGAAACCGAGTTGTTGCACCATGACCACGCCCAGCGGCGCACCAATGGCAATCGCCCCATAGGACGCGATGCCGTTCCAGGAAATCGACCGCGCGGTGTGCTCGGCGCCCACCTGACCCATGCACCAACTGATGGTGCCGACGCCGATCAAGCCTTGGGCAATGCCCAGCAACAAGCGCCCGGCGATCAGGATCAGCAGGCTGAGCAACGGCAAATCTTGCAACAGCGTCGACAGCAGCGTCAGCACGCCACTGAGCACAATCCCGGACAAGCCATAGATGATCGCCCGCTTGGTGCCGACGCTGTCCGACATGCGCCCGGCCATGGGGCGACTGAGCAGGGTGGCGAGGTATTGCGAGCCGATGGTCAGCCCGGCCACGATGGCGCTGAACCCCAGTTGCTCGTGGACATAACCCGGCAATACCGCAATCGGCAAACCGATGCAGAGGAAGGCAATAAAGGTATAGAACACGATGGAGACGATCTGCAGGGTGATCGCCATGGAGCTTTGCGGGGACACTTGCTGCACAGACATGAGGGCTCTTCGCGGGCGGCGGTGGGAGAGCTGCATCATGGCGCGGCGGTGGGATAAAAGGAAGCAGGCTAACGATTAAAAGATCGCAGCCTTCGGCAGCTCCTACATTTGACGGCGTACACCCTGTAGGAGCTGCCGAAGGCTGCGATCTTTTGATCTTCAAAAAAACAAAAAGCCCCGTCACAAAGGACAGGGCTTTTCACTTACAGCTAAAGGCTTTTGGTAGCCCTTAGAACACCACACCCTGACTGCGCAGGTAGTCATCATAGGTGCCGCTGAAGTCGGTCACGCCGTTCGGGCTCAACTCGATGATGCGGGTGGCCAGGGACGATACGAACTCACGGTCGTGGCTGACGAAGATCAGCGTGCCCGGGTAGTTTTCCAGCGCCAGGTTCAGCGCCTCGATGGATTCCATGTCCAGGTGGTTGGTCGGTTCGTCCATCACCAGAACGTTCGGCTTTTGCAGGATCAGCTTGCCGAACAGCATGCGGCCTTGCTCACCACCGGAAATGACCTTGACCGACTTGAGGATCTCGTCGTTGGAGAACAGCATGCGACCCAAAGTGCCGCGAATGATCTGCTCGCCCTGGGTCCACTGGCCCATCCAGTCGAACAGGCTGACGTCGTCTTCGAAGTCATGGGCGTGGTCCTGGGCGTAGTAGCCCAGCTCCGCGCTTTCGGTCCACTTCACGGAACCGGCGTCCGGGGTCAGCTCACCCATCAAGGTACGCAGCAGGGTGGTCTTGCCGATACCGTTCGGGCCGATGATCGCCACGCGCTCGCCGGCTTCGACGGTGAAGCTGAAGTTCTTGAACAGGGTCTTGCCGTCGAAGCCCTTGGACATCTGCTCGATGGTCACGGCCTGGCGGTGCAGTTTCTTGGTCTGTTCGAAGCGGATGAACGGGCTCACGCGGCTCGATGGCTTGACTTCGGCCAGCTGGATCTTGTCGATCTGCTTGGCGCGGGAAGTGGCTTGCTTGGCTTTCGAGGCGTTGGCCGAGAAGCGGCTGACGAACGTTTGCAGTTCGGCGATCTGGGCTTTCTTCTTGGCGTTGTCCGACAGCAATTGCTCGCGGGACTGGGTCGCCGCGGTCATGTACTCGTCGTAGTTGCCCGGGAACAGGCGCAGCTCGCCATAGTCCAGGTCGGCCATGTGGGTGCAGACGCTGTTGAGGAAGTGACGGTCGTGGGAAATGATGATCATGGTGCTGTTACGCACGGTGAGAATCGATTCCAGCCAGCGAATGGTGTTGATGTCCAGGTGGTTGGTCGGTTCGTCGAGCAACAGCACTTCCGGATCGGAGAACAGCGCCTGGGCCAGCAATACGCGCAGCTTCCAGCCCGGAGCCACTTCGGACATCGGACCAAAATGCTGTTCTAGGGGAATACCCAGGCCCAGCAGCAGTTCACCGGCGCGGGATTCGGCGGTGTAGCCGTCCATTTCAGCGAATTCGGTTTCCAGCTCGGCCACGGCCATGCCGTCTTCTTCGCTCATTTCCGGCAGCGAATAGATGCGGTCGCGCTCGGCCTTGACCTTCCACAGCTCTTCGTGACCCATGATCACGGTGTCGATCACGGTGAATTCTTCGTAGGCGAACTGGTCCTGGCGCAATTTACCCAGGCGCACGTTCGGCTCCAGCATGACCTGGCCGCCGGACGGCTCGAGGTCGCCGCCGAGGATCTTCATGAAGGTCGACTTGCCGCAACCGTTGGCGCCGATCAGGCCGTAACGGTTGCCACCGTTGAACTTGACCGAAACGTTTTCGAAGAGCGGCTTGGCGCCGAACTGCATCGTGATGTTAGCTGTAGAAATCAAAGGTTTTTCCTGCGAAGCATTCAGAGTAGCTAGGGTTGCGGCAGTACCGGTTCAGTACCCGTTTCCACTGTCCGGACCGCGGGACATTCATCCCGGTCGGCAGTGGAAGTTCCATCTGGCATTAAGTGGACAGCAGCATGTGGCGCGCCTGGCCCGAGTCGACGTGCGCTGAAAGGGGATTTTCCCGCTTTCAACCTGGGGGCGCGTAAAGTTTGGCGGCGATTGTACTGGTCTGGCTCTTTAAACGATAGGGCGTTGAGGCCGCAGTGACGTTTCGGCGGATTTTGTAGACAGTTTTTCACAGTTACAGGTTAACTATTGGTTACAAACTGTGGCTAAAATGCCATCCGTCGGCTGAGCGCCGATCGTCGGCGTAGCTCGATGGCACTACAGGGCCGCTGTTTCGTTTTCAGCCGCTGCACAAGACCCGGGGACCGGCATGCCGGTAAAGGGCGCAGTTTGTTTTCTTCTGACGTGTGACGATTTCCGTGAAACTGATCATTGCCGTTATCTACGTTGTCTCTATTGCGTATGTCCACCTGCGTGGCCAGGTGCGCCATAAGCTGGGCCGCCAGTTGAGTGATCACTCGACGTTTCTGGCGCCGATCAATTGCTTTCTTTATCTGTTTTCGAAAATCCCCAACAGACCCTATCTCGACCCGGCCGACTTTCCCGACCTGAGCCCGCTGCAGGCGCATTGGGAAGAAATTCGCGCCGAAGGCCAGAATTTGCTTCGGGCCGGCGAGATCAAGCGTTCGGACCAATTCGATGACGTCGGTTTCAACTCGTTTTTCAAGACCGGCTGGAAGCGCTTCTATCTCAAGTGGTACGGCGACAGCCATCCATCGGCCATGAAGCTCTGCCCGCGCACCACCGAGCTGGTGCAGGGCATTGGTTCGATCAAGGCGGCAATGTTCGCCGAGTTGCCACCGGGGTCCAGACTGGTGCGCCACCGCGACCCGTATGCCGGTTCGTACCGTTATCACCTGGGGCTCGAAACCCCCAACGCCGAGGGTTGCTACATCAATGTCGATGGCCAGGACTACCATTGGCGCGATGGCGAAGCGGTGATGTTCGATGAGACCTACATTCATTACGCGGAAAACACCACGCAGCAGAACCGCATCATTTTGTTCTGCGACGTCGAGCGGCCGATGAAATACAGGTGGGCAGCGGCATTCAATCGCTGGTTCAGTCGCCATGTCATGTCGGCGGCGGGTGCGCCCAACGAGGCGGGCGACAGGACCGGTGGCCTCAACCGCCTGTTTGGCAAGATCTACAAGGTTCGCCTGCACGGCAAGCAACTGAAAAAACGCAACCGCAAGCTTTACTACCTCGAAAAGTGGTCGATCTTCGCCGGGTTGCTGGTGGTCATCATTCTGATCTGATTGTTTCGTTCAGGCGCAACACGCCTTCGCGAACGGTGTAAGGCACGATCTGCCTTACTGCGAAAATCCTTGTGGGAGCGGGCTTGCTCCGGGCGGCGTTCCGACGAAGAGGCCGGGACATCCAGCCAATCACTTGCTGGCTTTCTTCTTCGCGGCCGGTTTGCTGCTCGCTTTCGGTTTTGCCGTTGTACCCTTGCTGCCCAGGCTACGCTTGAGCAGCTCGGTCAGGTCAATGACATCTGCCGTTTTACGTAGCTCTTCACCCGAGGCGGTCTCGACGTCTTCAATCTTGCCTTCATGGGCCTTCTTGTCCACCAGGGCCATGATCTTGTCCTCGAAACCATCCCGATAGTCTTGCGGCGACCACTGGGCGCTCATGTCCTCCACCAGGCGCCTGGCCATGTCCAGTTCGCCCTTGGCCAGTTCCGGCCGGGTCACTTCGCTGCCCAGCGCCAACTCATCGAGGCTTCGGACTTCCGCCGGCCAGCGCAGCATCACCAGCACCAGCGCCGACTCCAGGGGCATCAGCGCGGCCAGGTGCTGGCGGGTATGCAGTACCACATGGGCGAGGGCGACCTTGCCGGTTTTGCTCAGGGTTTCGCGCAGCAGGGCATAGACCTTGCCGCCGCGCTTGTCGGGCGCCAGGTAGTAAGGCGTGTCGATGTTCTGCAAGGGAATCTGCTCGCCGTCGACAAAGGAAAAAATGTCGATGGTCTGGGTCGAGAGCGGGTGAGCGCTGCGGATCTCCTCCTCACTGAGCACCACGTACCGACCCTTTTCGTATTGCACGCCCTTGACGATGTGCTCCTTGGTGACTTCCTTGCCCGTGACCTTGTTGACACGCTTATAGCCCACCGGGTCCATGCTGCGGCTGTCGAGCCAGTCGAAATCGACGCCCTGGGAAGACGTTGCCGAGACCAGCGCCACGGGGATATGCACCAGTCCGAAGCTGATTGCGCCTTTCCAGATTGCCCGTGCCATGGTCGTCTACTCGCGAGTGATGTTCAGGTGACCTGCGGCCTCGAGCAAAAGTTTCCGTGGCCTGTGTGGCCGTTCCTTTAATCGGATCAACGTCGTGTTACATCTTGCCGGGGAGGTTTTTGTTAACAAATACGAACCCCGGGCGTAGCGTGATATCGAAGTCCTTATCCACGTGACGTAGCGAGGCACCCCCATGAACCGATACGTGTCTGGCGCCCTTGCGCTGGCCCTGAGTGCCGTACTGGGCCCAATGGTCGAGGCCGACACCTCTGCTTCGTTGCGCATGGCCCAGAACCTGCCGGGCAGCACCAACAACAATCCTTACAGCAGCCCGATCAACCGGGCCAACCCCAACAGCATGCAAGGCACCCGACCCAGTGCCCCGGCCATTCGCGGGCCCAATACCGTGCCGGTCCCGCGCCCGCCGACACTGGACAACGGCGGCATCGGTAATCGCTACCCCGAGCGGAGCGTTCCCGCCAGCCCACCGACATTCATTCCCAATCCTGCGCCGCGAGACACCGGCACCGGCAACCGTTGAGTGGCCGGCATGACCTGTGCCCAGGGTTTTTTCCAGGCCTCATGATCATCAGAAAAGGAGTCTGCATGTTGCGCAAAAACTCATTGGCAATCCTCTGTGCCAGCGTATTGATCGCCGCCACTGTCCCTGTGCTTGCCGCGCCCCCCCAGACGATGAAAAGCGAAGAGGGCACACTCGAGGTGACCCCCGTCGTGACGGGGCTGGAGCACCCTTGGGCGCTGGCATTCCTGCCGGATGGTAAAAGCATGCTGGTCACCGAGCGGCCCGGCAACCTGCGGCTGATCACCGCCGACGGCAAGCTGTCGGCACCGCTCAATGGCGTACCAACGGTCTGGGCCAAGGGGCAGGGCGGCTTGCTGGATGTCGCGCTGTCACCCGATTTCAAACAGGACCGGATGGTCTATCTGTCCTATGCCGAAGGGGGTGGAGAGGACAATAAAGCCGGTACTGCGGTGGGGCGCGGCCGGCTCTCCGACGATCTGACGGCGATCAAGGATTTCCGGGTGATCCTGCGCCAGGAACCCAAGCTCTCGGAAGGCAACCATTTTGGATCGCGGCTGGTGTTCGATCGCGACGGCTATCTGTTCGTGACGCTGGGGGAAAACAACGAACGCCCGACCGCCCAGGACCTCGACAAGCTGCAAGGCAAGGTGGTGCGAATCTACCCGGACGGCACGGTGCCCAAGGACAACCCCTTTGTCGGCCAAGCCAACGTGCGCCCGGAAATCTGGTCCTACGGCCAGCGCAACCCGCAAGGCGCGGCGCTCAACCCGTGGAACGGCACGCTGTGGGAAAACGAGCACGGCCCTCTGGGCGGCGATGAAATCAACATCATCGAGCGTGGCAGGAATTACGGCTGGCCGCTGGCGACCCATGGCATCAACTACTCCGGTAAACCGATTCCCGAAGCCAGGGGGGAAACCGTTGAAGGCACCGTTGCCCCGAACCATGTCTGGGAGAAGTCCCCGGGCCTGAGCGGCATGGCGTTCTACGATGCCGATCGGTTCAAGGCCTGGCAAGGCAACGTGTTTATCGGCGCGTTGGTCAGCCAGGAGCTGATTCGTCTCGAGTTCAACGGCGACAAGGTGGTGCACGAGGAGCGCTTGCTCGGGGCGTTGAGAAAGCGCATTCGCGATGTGCGGCAGGGGCCGGATGGGTATTTGTATGTGTTGACCGATGAAGAGGATGGTGAATTGTATAAAGTCGGATTGAAGTGAAGTTCACACGCCGCCTTCGCGAGCAAGCCCGCTCCCACAGGGGAATGCATTTCAAGTGTGGGAGCGCGAAGGCGGTGTGAGAACCACCACAGATGCAGCGACTACTTCTTTCCATACACAATCACAGCCGCCCTCAATTTGTCCCGGCCAAAGCTGCACATCTTCTCGAACTCCCCATGGCTGACCGGCAGGTGCTGGCAGTCCATGGCCTGGCGATGCTGGCTGTGGTCCACATCGGGATCGTGCAGATAGACAAATTCTTCATCGCAATCGGTCACTATCACCCAGTGCGGCGATTTGGAGCGGGTCAGGCGATAGCTGCTGATCAGCACCAACGGTTGCCCGCCATGCTCCAGCAGTTGCGCAAGATTCAGTGAGCCGCCGATCTCGCACACGACGTCGCTGGCAAGCAACTGCGCGGTGAACTCTTCGTGCACCAGGCGCATTACGTCTTTTTTATGCTCATCCCGCACCCCGTCAAGGAACAACGGCCCGGCCTTGCTCAGTTGCAGGCGCACCCGAAACTCGCGGCGCCAGGCCGCCAATGCCAGGCCTTGCGGGCTGCAACCACCGTGGCCGGAGGTCATGAACACGGTGGTTGCCTCGCGCCAGATTTGCAGTTCTTCACGCCGCTCCGGCAAACGCCCCGGCTGCAACGCGCCCATGGCCATGAGCAGGCAGGCCGGACCGCAGGTGAAATCGGTGGTCTGCGCGTAGTAGGGCACTTGAATGTTGCGTGATTCGCGGTGCTGGAGGATGCGTTTTTCCAGGCGCAGCGCATCGGCGTGGTCCTGATAGTAGTCGTGGACCAGGGCAAAGCGCCGGTACCCGTTACGTTCATACAGGGCAATCGCCGCCGGATTGTCGATACGCACCTCCAGACGCAAATAGGCGCAATCGTGTTCCAGGGCAATGGCTTCGGTGCGATCGAGCAGTTGCTTGCCCAGGCCATTGCCCCGCGCCTGTGCCGCGATGGCTATCGAATAGAGACGCGCCAGCGACGTACCGCGGTGGAAAAGCACCAGGGCGTAACCCAGCAGATGCTCGCCGCGCTGGGCCACGAGTAGTTGCCCGTTGGCGCGGCTGATCATCCATTGAAAGCTGCGGCTGTTGAGCCGGTCGGTGGTAAAGCATTGCTCTTCAAGTTGCAGCAGTGCGGGTAAGTCCTCTATTACCGCTAAACGAAAAACTGTATTCATAATGACCGCCGTAAAAGTTGCGTAACGAAACGGGACTTTCGAAAAAGTTCGTGCTTAATAGGAAAGGTCTTGTTCTCCAACGGATCAATCACTATGTCAGCGGTACAAGGTCATTGGCGCGAAGTATCCGAGCAAACTTTGCCGACGGCAATCACTTCGGCAACTTATTTAAATGACTCCAATAAAACTTCCAGTCAGTTGATTATCATCGTCGAACGCAAGGAAGACTGGGCCTCCTATTTTCCCAGCGAGGACATCGTCACGGCCCAGGAGTATCTGGAACAAACCCGCGACAATGGGCAGGGCAAGCGCGTGCAGGTCATCAACCTGTGCCGCAGCTACAAGTACCTGGGGCACGGTTACTACTGTTCGCTGCTGGCTGAAGCCCGTGGACACAAGGTGATTCCGTCGGTGCGAACCATCAGCGAACTGACCCGCAAATCCCTTTATGGCCTGGCGCTTGACGACCTGGATAAAACCCTGGAAAAAGCCCTCAGTCATCACGCTTACAGTGACACCGAAGGGTTTACCCTGACGTTGTATTTCGGCAAGACCAATATCGAACCTTTGCAGGATCTGGCCAGGCAATTATTTGAAGTGTTTGCCTGTCCGATCTTGTTAGTTGAATTCCGCCGAACTAACGGCTGGCATATCGAAGGCATCAAGTCGGGGGCGTTGCACAAGTTGCGGGAGGATCAGGAAGATCAATTTGCCCACTCCCTCGACAGTTTCAGCCGCAAGATCTGGCGCCTGCCGCGCTCACGACGGCTGGCCCGCTACGACCTGGCCATCCTGCACGATCCTCAGGAAGCCCTGCCGCCGTCGAATGCCAGGGCGCTGGACAACTTCGTCCGGGTCGGCAGGACCCTGGGCATCGACGTCGAACTGATCGAGCGCAGGGACTATGCGCGGATCGCCGAATACGACGGCCTGCTGATCCGCGAGACCACCAGCGTCGACAACCATACTTATCGCTTTGCCAAGAAAGCCGAGAGCGAAGGGCTGGTGGTGATGGACGATCCGACGTCGATCCTGCGCTGCACCAACAAGGTGTATCTGACCGACCTGCTCAAGAGTCATCAATTGGGCATGCCCGCCACTGAAATCCTCTACAAGGAGCGACCGGAAGACTTTGAACGGGTGGGCGAACGACTGGGCTTTCCGCTGGTGTTGAAGATCCCCGACGGTTGTTTCTCCCGGGGCGTGATCAAGGTCGAGAGCCAGCAGGCGTTGCTCGAAGCCACCGCCGAACTGTTCGAACACTCGGTGCTGTTGCTGGCCCAGGAGTTCTTCTACACCGAGTACGACTGGCGCATCGGTGTACTCAACCGTAAACCGATCTTTGCCTGCCAGTACTTCATGTCCAAGGGGCACTGGCAAATCTACAACCACAAGGCCAAGGGCCAGGACATCAACGGTGAATGCCGCACCCTGGCGGTTCACGAAGCGCCGCGTGCGGTGGTGGAACTGGCGGTGAAGACGGCCAACCTGATCGGCGATGGCCTCTACGGGGTCGACCTCAAACAGTCCGGCGACAAAGTGGTGGTGATCGAGGTCAACGACAACCCGAACATGGACGCCGGCATCGAAGACGCCTACCTGCAGGACGATCTGTATTCACTGGTGCTGGAGGAGTTCGTTCGGCGCCTGGAGCTTAAACGTCGCGGCCAGGCCTGGTGATGCAGCGATGATCAAGAGTTTTCAGTTGAGCGGTGGAACGCTGCAGGCCGTCGAGCGACTGGATGCCGAGGTGATGCTGTTCAGTGACCCCGATGCGGCCGAGCGCGACCTGCTGCACCGTCATTTCAAACTCGACGAACACGCCTTGGCCTCGGCGCTGGACCCGGACGAGGTGTCGCGCATCGAATTCCATCCCGACAACCTGTTCCTGATCTGGAAGCGTCCGGACAGTTACTCCGGCGCCGACAACCTGGGGTTCCAGGTGTCGTCCTGTGGCCTGCTGTTTTCTCCGGGGCGCTTGCTGGTGATCGCCACCGATGACGCACCGCTCAACGGGCTCGGCAAGCGCCAGGCGCTCGACACGCCACTGGATGTCCTGCTCGATCTGCTGTTCAACAACATCCACCACTATCTGGGGCACTTGAAGGTGATCAAGCTGATCGCCCGGGAATTGCAGCAGAAATTCAACGCCTCGATGCAGAATCAGCACCTGATCCAGATGTTCAACCTCAGCGAAAGCCTGATCTATTACATCAATGCGATTCACAGCAATGGCGCGGTCCTGAACCGACTGCGAAATCATGCGCAAAAGCAGGGCTTCAACGCCGAGGCCATCAGCCTGATCGATGACCTGATCATCGAAAACAACCAGTGTTACAAGCAGGCGGAAATCTATTCGACGGTGTTCTCCGGCCTCATCGACGCCCGGGGCAACCTGATGAACAACAGCATGAACAACCTGCTGCGCAAGCTGACGTTGATCAACGTGGTGTTTTTGCCGTTGAACCTGATTGCGAGCATCGGCGGTATGTCCGAGTTCAGCATGATGACGGCGGGGACACCGTGGTGGGTTTCCTACCCCTTGCTGCTGTCGACGATGATGATCGGGGCGGGGGCGATGGTGGTGGGGCTCAAGCGGTTGGCGAAGTGAGGGCGGTGCAGGTCAATCCCTGTGGGAGCGAGCCTGCTCGCGAAAGCAATATCAGCTTCACCGCAGGGGGCCGGGTCAGATTTGCCGAGTCGCGGCCGCCAATCTCTTACGATCCTGAACCCCGCGCACCACCAGATACAACAATGGACCAACCGACACAAACACAGCGGTGATCAATAGATAAGGCACCACCGCAACCGCCGACAGCCCGCGCTTTCGCGCATCCCGGTACATCCAGATACCCGCCAGCGTCGCCAGCAAGTAAAGATCGATCACCACTTGCGCAGTATCGGGACGTGACATCAGGCTGATGCCGAAGTCGATCAGCGATTGTTCGGCCTGGAGCATCACCGAAAGGGTATAGCCGGCAAAGGCGATCAGGGCGATAAGGGGCAGGGCAATGGCATTCATGTGTTCCTTCCTTGGGCAATGACTGGAATCGGCAGCCTAGAGGGATCTGCACAAATTTGCCATTGACTTGCCATCAACGCCCGGCTAATTTCGAGCCATGACTTCCACCGTATTGCGCTGCCAGCCAAGCATTATTACCGCCATTCCTCATTTGGCGGGCTAGCTCACGACTGCAGCACCCAACCCGCCCTCGAGGCGGGTTTTTACTTTCTGTCTCCCGGGCCCCGATCAATGTCAGGAGACGACCATGAGTTTTACAACCGACCAGCAAGCCTTGCTTGAACGCTACGTCAAAAAAATCCTTGCCGCGCCGGTGTATGAACTGGCGGTGCGCACGCCGTTGCAAGCGGCCCCGGCCTTGTCCGAGGCACTGGGCAACCAGATCCTGCTCAAGCGCGAAGACCTGCAACCGACCTTTTCCTTCAAGATCCGCGGCGCCTACAACAAGCTGGTGCAACTGAGCGAAGCGCAAAAAGCTCGCGGCGTGGTCACCGCTTCTGCCGGCAATCATGCGCAGGGTGTGGCGCTGGCGGCTCGGGAGTTGGGAATCAGCGCCACCATCGTAATGCCTTGCACGACGCCGCAATTGAAGGTGATCGGGGTTCGTAGCCGGGGCGCCGATGCGATATTGCATGGCGAGAGTTTTCCGTTTGCACTGGCCTATGCACTGGCGTTGGCCGGGGAAAGCGGTCGCACCTTTGTATCGCCCTTTGACGATCCGGATGTGATCGCGGGCCAAGGCACGGTGGCCATGGAAATCCTGCGTCAGCATCAAGGTCCGCTGGATGCGATCTTCGTGCCGGTGGGTGGCGGGGGGCTGATCGCCGGCATCGCCGCTTACATCAAATACTTGCAGCCGCAGGTGCGCATCGTTGGCGTCGAGTCGGAGCATTCGGCGTGCCTGCAAGCCGCGTTGCTGGCCGGTGAGCGAGTGATCCTGCCCAGGGTCGGGACCTTTGCCGATGGGGTGGCGGTGGCGCAGATCGGCGCTTACGGTTTTGAGGTCTGCCGGTTTTGCGTTGATGAGGTGGTGACGGTCAGCAATGACGAGCTTTGCGCCGCCATCAAGAATATCTACGACGATACCCGCTCGATCACCGAACCTTCCGGTGCGCTGGCCGTGGCCGGAATCAAGCAGTACGTGGCACGCAGCGGGGTCCGCGGCCAGACGCTGGTCGCCATCGACTCCGGTGCCAACATCAATTTTGACAGCCTGGGGCATGTGGCCGAGCGCGCCGCGTTGAGCCGCGCGCCGGCATGACCCGGGTGCAGGCCAACAGCAGATGCCCGGGTTATTCCTGAATGGCCTTCTCGACCTTGTTCGACGCCGACCAGATTCGGTAGCGCACTTCGATGTCCTTGGGCACATACAGCACGAGCGGCAGCTTGCTGTTGTAACGCAGCAGGAAGCCGTCACCGACCACCGGCACAAAATCCTGTTTGCTCGTGCCGTCCGGGCAGGCCATCAGCGTACTCATCGGGCCAATGACTTTTTCCAGGCGATAGAAAGGGTAGCCCCAACCCTCGAGGTTTTTCTCTTCGAGAATGCCGCCCAGACGAGGGCGGTTGCAATCTACGGTCATGGTTTTGCCGGCCAGGATCTCGACCTGGAAGTCGTCTTCCCGGGGCTGTGGCGCGAGGTGAATCACTTGGCGGGTAAAACCGCTCCCGGCTTTCGGATAGGGCGCGGTGTCTTCGAGTTTGGCGGCGTGCGCCATACCGGCAACCCCCAGTGCGAACAGCGCTGTGCAGGCGTTAACAGTCAAAGAATTCATGATGCCTCCTTGCTTGAAGTGAAGGGCGGCATTTTCACTGTCGTGTGCAGCGAATGCAAACCCGCGGCGCCCAACGTGCAAATTGCAGGGGCGCCAGGGGTGTACAATGCAAACTGCACGGCAGGTTTTACAGGTGACAGGCCTAAACCCTTGAATTGCCGATGAACTGCGCTCCGAGATCCGGGGTATGTTTTATGCTGTAGCTGTCCTTGAAGCTTGCCGAGCTTTTATATGAGAGCGCATACGAGCGAGCGTTGATGTTGATTGGCAGTCTCACAAAGGAGAAGGTCGCCATGTTTCTTTCTGCCTTGGAACTTCGCAATATCATCGAAGCCAGCTTTTTACCCAAACGTTGCGAGTGCACGTTGTCACCGGATCTGTCGATGACCGTGAAGATCTATGCCGACGGGCAAACCGATCAGCTCGATCTGATGGTCACCGGCATCGATGCCTCCGGACTCAATGGTTGTCGGGAAATAAACGAGTTGATCGCCCAACTGCGTTCCAGACAGCATCACGTAGAAGTCGAGCCACACTCGATGCTGGGCAGGGCGCTTTAACCTGCAGTTTCGAGTTCCACCGACACGCGCCGGGTCTGGAAGAACGCCAGGCCCAGCGCCAGTTCAAGCCCGACAGCCAGCAACATGCCCGGCCCGACATGGCCGGCGAGCCATTCGGCAAAACCCAGCACGGCCAATCCCCAGCAGCCGACGACGAAGCCGAGGCTCAGCGCATTGCGGGTTGCACAAGGGGGCGCGTTGCGAACCAGGTAAGAGATCACGCTAAACGCTGCGAACAGCACGGCGGTGCGGCGCGCGACCAATCCGGCCACGAATGAAAATTCGATCCCCCACAGCGACAGTAGCCACTGAGGTGCCAAACCCCAGACAAGGCTCAGCAAAAGACATAAGGCGGCGGTAAACATCGACAACGTGCGAAACGAAAACTGCATGGCCAATCCTTGCGGGCAGTGAGGGAGGCGCTAGAGCATAGCGCCGCAGCCCTCAAAGGAATACTGCCTGGTGTCAAATCAGACGTTTCGGTCAGCCTTGGTTCTCGCAGGCGTCGGAAAGTTTACGGTAGGTGATTTCTGCGGGTTTTCCCGTTTCATCGAGGTACTTCATGTCGGCCTTCACCACCTTGCACTCCAAGGTGTCTGGCTCGGTCAGTGAAATCACTTTGCTGACATGCAATGGCATGCCGTAGTGGTAGGGCACGGCCTGAGAAGTAGCGGTGTCATTGGCCTGGGCCAGGCCGGCAAACGCGGTGCAGGCGAAGGCGGCGGTAACCAGCAAGGTGCGAGTGTTCATCAGCGATCTCCAGTGCGTACGGGAAGTCAGTTCGATGTGTGGCTTGTCGAACCTGCCGCACCGGGCGTCAGAACAGTCTGAGGGCGTGCGGTCCAGTGAAGTGTTGGACCGCACGGTTAAACGAGGGTTAACCCGGCTGAACGCCGCCTGTCGCGAAGGCGCGATCCTGTGTATCAGTTAAGACCATCGAGCGCCTGATAGAAAGTCATCGCGAGCAAGCTCGCTCCCACAACCCTGTGGGAGCGAGCCTGCTCGCGAAGGGGCCCTCAAATTCAGTGCAGATTCAACTGCTCCCGATAAGGCAGATCCGGCCCGGTCTTGCTGCACGTCAACGCCGCCGCCTGCACCGCGAACTTCAGCATGCCGTCGATCTGTTCGCGGCCAAGTTGCTTTACACCCTCCACCGAATCCAGTTGCTGCTCGGTCAACCAGGCAATCAACGCCGCTTGAAAGGTATCCCCTGCGCCCACGGTGTCGGCGATTTTTACCGCGCAGGCCGGAGCCGACCAAGAGCCGTGAACCCGGCTGAACACGGTCGCGCCTTCGCCGCCCCGGGTCAGGAACACCAGCTGGCAGCGATGCTGCATCCAGCCCTCGATCACTTGCGCCGGGTCCTGGCCTGGGTACAACAGATGCAGGTCCTCGTCGCTGACCTTGATCAGGTCGGCCAATTCCACCAGGGTTGCGATCCGGTTACGCCACCGTTCAATGTCCGGTTCCGGGTTCAGGCGCACGTTCGGGTCGAGGCTGATCAGGCGTTTGCCGCTTTCCCGGCGCACCAATGCCAACAGGGTGTCGGCAACCGGCTGCACCACCAGGGAAAACGATCCGATATGCAGGCCGCGCACTTCAGGCCCGAGTGCCGGCAGGTGCTCCGGCTGCAACTGTCGATCGGCGCAGCCTTCGCCACGGAAGCTGTATTGCGGCGAGCCATTGGCGCCTACGGCGACCATCGCCAGGGTGGTCGGCGCGCCGAAATCCAGCAGGAAGTCCTGGCGCACACCTTCATCCTGCAGGACCTGCAACAGACGCCGGCCCAGGTAGTCGGTGGACAACCCGGCCAACAGCGCCGAATCCACGCCCAACCGGCGCAATCCCACGGCCACGTTGAACGGCGAGCCACCGGCGATGGCTTTGAAATTCACTTTGGACGCCAGACCGCTGGCGTCGTCCTCACTGAAAAAATCGAACAGCGCTTCGCCACACACCAGGTACATAGTTGTTCACTCTTCAAAGGGTTGCGACATGCTGTCGATAACGTTCATAAGCCTGCTGACTGGCACTTACATTGTCGGCGACCGGCAGGGTTTCACTGGTCGGGTCGAGCTTCACGCAGCGCTCGCACAGGTCTGCCAGGCTGAGTTCGTTCCCGTTTGTCCAGGATACGCACCAAGCCGCCTGGATCGCCGCACCCAGGGCCGCGGCCTCGCTTTGTTCAGTGCAGATCACCGGGGTATTCATGGTATCGGCGACGATCTGCCGCCACACCGCGCTTTTCGAACCACCACCGATCAGCCGAATGCTGCGGCTTTGTAAGCCATTGTGGCGTAGCAGGTCCAGTCCGTAACGCAAACCGAATGTCGTGCCTTCGACGACCGCGCGGCACAGGTTGGCCCGGGTCAGGTTGCTCATGGTCAGGCCCGACAGGCTGCCGCTGGCATGGGGCAGGGCGGGCACCCGCTCGCCGTTGAAGAACGGCAACATGCTCACGCCTTCGGCACCGATGGGCGCTTTGGCAACCAGAGCGTTGAACTGATCGATATCGAGGTCCAGCAGGTCGCGAATCAGGCCGGTGGCATTGGTCAGGTTCATGGTGCAGATCAATGGCAGCCAGCCGCCGCTGGAAGAACAGAACGTGGCGACTGCGGAATCCGGGGCGACGTTCGGCCGGTCGGCATAGGCGTACACCGTGCCTGACGAGCCGAGGCTCATGGTGATTGCGCCGGGCTGGATATTGCCGGTGCCGATGGCCCCCATCATGTTGTCGCCGCCGCCACTGGACACCCATGCCCGCGGGTTGATGCCCAGGTGTTCGGCAATGTCCGGCAGAATCGTGCCAACCGCCTGGTTCGCATCGATCAGTTCGGGTAGCGCCGCTTGCAGGCGTCCGCTGGGGTCGATGTCGCGCAACAACTGCACATCCCACTGCCGGGTACGCACATTGAAGTACCCGGTGCCCGAGGCATCACCGTATTCGCTGCAACTGCGGCCGGTGAGCCAATGGTTGAGGTAGTCGTGGGGCAGCAGGATACGGGCGATCCGGGAAAACACTTCGGGATGCTGCTCTTTGGTCCAGAGCAGTTTGGATAGGGTATAGCCCGGCGCGATGACCACGCCGAGGCGCTCCAGCGAAACCTTTTCGCCGCCGAGGTGGGCCAGGAGACGGTCATTCTCCGGCGTGGTTTCGGTGTCGCACCAGAGCTTGGCCGGACGCAGCACCTGGCCCTGATCGTCGAGCAGCACCAGGCCATGCTGCTGGCCGGAAACGCCAATGCCGAGAATCGACTGGCCATCGACCCTGGCCGCGAGCAATGCGCGGCGGGTGGCGGTGGCGAAGGCTTCCAGCCACTGCTGGGTGTCCTGTTCGCGGCGGCCATTGGCCGCGCTGATCAGGCTGTGGCTGGCCGCTCCCTGGCCGAGCACTTCACCACTGACCGCGTCGAGGATGATGGCCTTGGTGCCCTGGGTGCCGCAGTCGATGCCGAGGAAGAGTTGTTGGGTTGTCATGCAAGATCCTTCGATATCAGTAGACCCTCTTCGCGAGCAGGCTCGCTCCCACATGGATATCCGTCGAGCACAACATGTGTGTCCACTGAAGATCTCCTGTGGGAGCGAGCCTGCTCGCGAAGACGGCAGTTGTCACACCACCGTCCTTACGCCAACACCCGCTCCAGCGTCCGCGACACCCCCACCTCACGCAAACTGTTGCAGCACCACTCGAACGCCGCGACAAACTCCGCCGAGCGGGGTATCGCCGTACCGAAGATCTCCTCGACCGCCAGCAAGCGCTGGGTGATCAGCACATCATCGGCCACCAGCGCCTGGCAGAACTCGGCACGAGGATCGGGAATGCTGTACGTGTCGCCATGTTCATCCACGCCCTTCAGATACAAGGCCCACGCCGCCACCACCAAGGCCGCACGTTTGGTCTCGCGGCCATCGGCGATCAGGCGGTTGATGGTCGGCACGGTGAATTTCGGAAACTTCGACGAACCGTCCGAACACACCCGTTCAAGCTGGTCGGCAATCGCCTGATTGGAGAAGCGCGCCACCAGGGTGTTTTTGTACTCGGTCAGGTCGATTCCCGGCACCGGGGCCAGTTGCGGCGTCACGTCCAGGTCCATGTAGGCGCGCATATAGCGCACGAAGAGCGGGTCGTTCATGGTCTCGTGGACGAAACGGTAACCCTTCAGGAATCCCAGGTAGGTCAGCGCCAGATGGCTGCCGTTGAGCAGCTTGATCTTCATGTCTTCGTAGGGCGTGATGTCGTCGGTGAATTGCACGCCGACCTTTTCCCAGGCCGGGCGACCGTTGACGAATTTGTCTTCCAGCACCCATTGCACGAAGGGTTCGCAGACCACCGGCCAGGCATCGTCCACCCCGTGCCGGTCCGCCAGTTGCAGGCGGTGTCGGGTGCTGGTCATCGGCGTGATGCGGTCGACCATGGCGTTGGGGAAACTGACGTTGGCGCCGATCCAGTCGCGCAGGGGGCTGTCGTGCAAGGCGGCGAAGGCCAGCAGGGCCTTGCGGGTGACGGCGCCATTGTGCGGCAGGTTATCGCAGGACATCAGGGTGAAGGCCGCTGTGCCGGCGGCGCGGCGCCTGGCCAGTGCGGCACAGAGCAAGCCGAACACGGTCGTTGGCGTGTCGGGGTGCGCGAGGTCATGCTGGATCTGCGGCAAGTGCGCCATGAACTCACCGGTGCTGTCGTCGATGCAGTAACCGCCTTCGGTGATGGTCAGCGAGACGATGCGGATCTCGGGACTGGCCAGTTTGTCGATCAACGCCCGGGTGTCGTCTTCGGCCAGCAGCATGTCGCGGATGGCCCCGATCACCCGCACTTCGGTGTCGTCGCCATCGCCGAGCTCGAACAGGGTGAACAGGTAGTCCTGATTCTTGAGATCGTCACGGGCGCGGCGGTCCTCGGCACGCAGGCCGACGCCGCAAATGGCCCAGTCCAGGCCTTCTCCGGTGTTCATCAGCGCATCGGTGTAAAACGCCTGGTGGGCGCGATGGAAACCGCCGACGCCGATGTGCGCAATGCCCTGACGGGTATCGCCCAACGCGTAGGCGGGCAGGGCCACACCGGGTGCGAGGCGGTTGAGGTTCTGTTTATTGAGTTTCATCACAGTCTCTCTGGGATCAGGCGGCAACGCGCAACGGGCGGGGCAACGCCATGCCGTCGGCATCGAATAAATGGCAGTGTTGCGCGTCCAGGTGCAGGCTCAGGGTTTCGCCGTAGCGGCTGGCCAGGTCGCCGCGAACGCGCATGGTCAGGGCTTCGCCGGAAGAAGTCCGGACGTGGCAGAACGTGTCGCTGCCCAGGCGTTCGCTGACATCGGCGGTGACCTGCAAGGTGCAGTCGCCGGGCTTTGCCAGTTCCAGGTGTTCCGGGCGAATGCCCAGGGTCACTGCGCTGCCGACGCTCAGACGGGATCCGCTCAAGGGCAGGCTGATGCGGGTGCCGGCGTCCAGTTGCACTTCGCAGCCCTGGCTGTCGACGCGGGTGACCTTGCCCTTGAGGAAGCCCATTTTCGGCGTGCCCAGGAAGCCGGCGACGAACAGGTTGGCGGGCTGGTGGTAGAGATCCAGCGGCGAACCGACTTGCTCGATCTTGCCGCCATTGAGCACAACTACTTTGTCGGCCATGGTCATGGCTTCGACCTGGTCATGGGTGACGTAGATCATCGTCGCTTGCAGGTCTTTGTGCAGGCGCAGCAATTCCAGGCGCATCTGCACGCGCAGGGCGGCGTCGAGGTTGGACAGCGGTTCGTCGAACAGGAAGATTTTCGGGTTGCGCACGATGGCCCGGCCAATCGCCACGCGCTGGCGCTGGCCGCCGGACAGTTGCTTGGGCTTGCGTTCCAGCATCGGCCCCAGTTCGAGGATGCGCGCCGCTTCGCTGACCTTTTTCTCCACTTCGGCTTTGGCCACGCCGGCCAGGTCGAGAGCGAACGACATGTTCTTGCGTACGCTCATGTGCGGGTACAGGGCGTAGGTCTGGAACACCATCGCCAGGTCGCGCTTGGCCGGGCTCACTTCGGTGATGTCGCGGCCATCGAGTTCGATGGTGCCGCCGCTGACTTCTTCGAGCCCGGCGATCAGGCGCAGCAGCGTGGATTTGCCGCAGCCCGACGGGCCGACGAAGACCACGAATTCCTTGTCGTTCACTTCGAGGTCAATGCCCTTGATGATGGAGAAACCTTCGAAGCCTTTTTGCAGATTCTTGATTTTCAGGTTGGCCATGGTGGTGGGCCTCCGGTTGTTGTTCTTTAAGATCAAAAGATCGCAGCCTGCGGCAGCTCCTACACAGAGCCCCCAGGCAACGCGACTCCCCTGTAGGAGCTGCCGAAGGCTGCGATCTTTTGCTTCTGATTCATTTCACAGCGCCGAACGACAGGCCGCGGACCAACTGTTTCTGACTGATCCAGCCGAAGATCAGGATCGGCGCACAGGCCAGGGTCGAGACCGCCGACAACTTGGCCCAGAACAGCCCTTCGGGGCTCGAATACGAAGCGATCAAGGCGGTCAGTGGCGCGGCTTTCGACGAGGTCAGGTTCAGCGACCAGAAGGCCTCGTTCCAGCACAGGATCAGCGACAGCAGCACCGTGGACGCCAGGCCACCCTTGGCGATCGGCAGCAATACCCGAAGCATCTCCTGGACCAGCGTTGCGCCATCCAGCCGCGCGGCTTCAAGGATGTCTCGGGGGATGTCCTTGAAGTAGGTGTAAACCATCCAGACCACGATCGGCAGGTTGATCAGCGTGTAGATGACGATCAGCGCGATCCGCGTGTCGAGCAGGCCGAAACTCTTGGCCAGCAGGTAGATCGGCATCAGCACGCCCACCGGCGGCAGCATCTTGGTCGAGAGCATCCACAGCAGCGTGCCTCTGGTGCGCCGGGTTTCGTAGAACGCCATCGAGTAGGCCGCCGGCACCGCGATCAGCAGGCACAGGGCCGTGGCGCTGAAGGAAATCACCACCGAGTTCCAGGCGAAGCTGAAGTAATCGCTGCGCTCGTTGATGTGCAGGTAGTTCTCCAGCGTCGGCGTGAAGATGAACTGTGGCGGCGTGGCGAAGGCCTCGATTTCGGTCTTGAAACTGGTCATTACCATCCAGAAGATCGGGAAGAAAATCAGGATCGCGATGGCCCAGGCCAACGTACCGAGCAACAGGCTTTGCAAACGACGGGATTGTTGAAGAGTCATGGCAGGCCTCAGGCTTTGTCGGTCAGGTTTTTGCCGATCATCCGCACCAGAATGATCGCCGCGATGTTGGCGATGACCACCGCGATCAAGCCGCCCGCCGAGGCCATGCCGACGTCGAACTGGACCAGCGCCTGGTTGTAGATCAGGTAGGCGAGGTTGGTCGAGGCGTAGCCGGGGCCGCCGTTGGTGGTGGTGAAGATTTCGGCGAACACCGAGAGCAGGAAGATGGTTTCGATCATCACCACCACCGCAATCGGTCTTGCCAGGTGCGGCAGGGTCAGGTGCCAGAAGATCGCGATGGGACCGGCACCGTCCAGGCGTGCGGCCTCTTTCTGTTCCTGGTCGAGGGACTGCATCGCGGTCATCAGGATCAGGATGGCGAACGGCAGCCATTGCCACGAGACAATGATGATGATCGACAGCAACGGGTAGTGCGCCAGCCAGTCCACCGGTTGTGCGCCGAACAGTTTCCAGACGTAGGCGAGGATCCCCGACACCGGGTGGAAAATCAGGTTCTTCCAGATCAGCGCGCCGACCGTGGGCATGATGAAAAACGGCGAGATCAGCATCACCCGCACGATGCCGCGACCGAAAAACTCACTGGCCTCCAGCAGTGCACTGATCAGCACACCGAACACCACGCTGATCAACAGTACGCTGCCCACCAGCAACAGGGTGTTGGTGGCGCCGGGCAGGAAGCCTGAATCGGTGAGGAAGTAGGTGAAGTTCTCCAGCCCGACGAACGCGTTCTCGCCGGGGTCGAGCAGGTTGTAGCGAATCGTCGAGAAGTAGAGGGTCATGCCCAGCGGCACGATCATCCACAACAGCAGCAGTGCCACCGAAGGGCTGACCAGAAACCAGCCGGGATTGGCCACGCGGCTTTTGCGCTGCGGCTGGGCAATGTCCATGTGAGCTTTGGCAGTTGAAATATTCATGGCGTTAAACCGTTTGGGTACAGGCAATGAAGTTCAACTGTGGGAGCGAGCCTGCTCGCGAATGCAATGTTTGAGTCACGAAA
The DNA here is from genome assembly GCF_058986625.1 of Pseudomonas sp. GW821-FHT07G06. Lineage (NCBI taxonomy): Bacteria > Pseudomonadati > Pseudomonadota > Gammaproteobacteria > Pseudomonadales > Pseudomonadaceae > Pseudomonas > Pseudomonas sp. GW821-FHT07G06. Next base: position 44,978 of record NZ_JBYSVW010000019.1, on the reverse strand, counting down.
ATGCGTCGGCTGTACCGGCCTCTTCGCGAGCAGGCTCGCTCCCACAGAAGGCGAGAGCGGGTTTTGGGTTACTTGGGATACCCGGCGCGCTTCATTTCGCGCTCGGTGGTTTGCTGGGCCGCCGCCAATGCCTGGTCGACCGTGGTCTGGCCGATCAGCGCCGCAGAGAAGGATTTGCCGACCTGGGTACCAATGCCCTGGAACTCGGGAATGGTCACCAGCTGGATGCCGATATAAGGCACCGGTTTCAGCGTCGGCTTACCCGGGTCCGCGGCCTTGAGCGATTCGAGCGTCACCCTGGCGAACGGTGCGGCACTCATGTATGCCTCGCTGTAGGTCGAGGCCCGGGTGCCCGGCGGAACGTTGGCGATGCCGTCTTTTTCCGCGACCAGTGCGCTGTATTCCCGGGAAGTGGCCCAGGCGCTGAAGGTTTTCGCCGCGTCCTTGGCCTTGGAACTGGTCGGAATGGCCAGCGCCCAGGAGTACAACCAGGCCGAACCCTTGTCCGTGACCTGATGCGGCGCATAGGTGAAACCGACGTGATCGGCGACCTTGCTCTGGGTCTTGTCGGTGACGAACGAGCCGGCGACGCTGGCATCGACCCAGATCGCGCATTTGCCGCTGTTGAACAGCGCCAGGTTTTCGTTGAAACCGTTGCTCGATGCACCCGGCGGACCGGATTTCTTCATGGTATCGACGTAGAAGTTCAGCGCATTCTTCCACTCGGGCCCATTGAATTCCGGCTGCCAATTTTCGTCGAACCAGCGCGCGCCATAGGCGTTGGCGACGGTGGTGACCAGCGCCATGTTCTCGCCCCAGCCGGCCTTGCCCCGCAGGCAGATGCCGTACTGTTCCTGGTCCGGTTTGTTGAGTTTGGCGGCGAACTCACCGATCTGCTCCCAGGTCGGGCGCTCGGGCATGCTCAGGCCGGCGTCCTTGAACAGGTCGGTGCGGTAATAGGTGATCGAGCTTTCGGCGTAGAACGGCAGGGCGTACAGCGAGCCTTTGACCGACAAGCCTTCGCGCACCGACGGGAACACGTCGTCCAGGGCATAGCTGGCCGGCAAATCCTTCATCGGCTCCAGCCAGCCCTTGGCGCCCCAAAGTGCCGCTTCGTACATGCCGATGGTCAGCACGTCGAATTGCCCGCCCTGGGTGGCGATGTCGGTGGTCAGGCGCTGGCGCAGGACGTTTTCCTCGAGTACCACCCAATTGAGCTTGATGTCCGGGTGCTCGGCCTCGAAGGTTTTCGAGAGCTTTTGCATGCGGATCATGTCGCTGTTGTTGACGGTAGCGATGGTCAGGGTCTGGGCGCCAAGGCTGACGCTGCTGAGGGTCATGCAGGTGAGGGCAAGCAGGGCTTTTACCGAAGGTTGCATCGTGCACTCCTTTTCTGCACCCGGCGGGTTACAGAAGGACAGTTATTGTTTTTGTGTCTTCCGAAGGCAGGAAGAATGTGCACTGATTACAACCTTCATTGGAGGGCGAGACAAATCATCCATCGCACTTCAACTGATACTTTTTTGCACTGATATTTTTGACTGTAAACGCAGGGAAGGGCTTTTCAGCAATGGGGTGGCATTGAATCTGTACAGGTTTCATGGTTTTAAAATCAAAAGATCGCAGCCTTCGGCAGCTCCTACAGGAGGGTGTAGGAGCTGCCGAAGGCTGCGATTTTTTGATTTTTACCCGAGGTTTTGCTCGGTGAGACGCTGCACCACCAACCGCCGATAATGCGAAGGCGTCATGCCCTTGAGCTGCTGGAAGCGCCGGTTGAAGTTGGAAATGTTGTTGAAACCGGACTCGAAGCACACGTCCGTGACCGGTTTGTCGCCATCGGCCAGCAACTCGCAGGACTTGCTGATGCGCAGGCGATTGACGAACTCGATGAAGTTGCGCCCTGTGGCCTGCTTGAATACCCGGCTGAAATACGTGGGTTTCATGCCCAGATGCTCGGCGACTTCCTCCAGCGTCAAGTCCCGGGCGTAATGGGCGAAAATGTAATCCACCGCGCGGTTGGTGCGATCGATGTTGTGCTCATCGGCCAGTTGTGGGGTCGTTGCGCCAGAGAGCAATTGGTAGTCGTCGGTGGCCGCAAGCAACTCCAGCAGAATGAAAAAGTGCCCGAGCCGGGTCATGCCGCTGGTATCGGCGATGCGCTGCATCAACTGCATGGCCTGGGCGATGGTGTGCTTGCAGCGAAATTCGATGCCGTACTGCGCGCGCTCCAGCAAGGGAGCCAGGGTCTTGAGCTCGGCGAACACTTGATAGCCGCTGTCGAACAACTCGTCGGTGAAGTTGACCAGCATGTCGCGCTTGGGCACCACTTCGTCCTCGGCCACCTGGCTGATCCAGTTGTGGGGCAGGTTGGGGCCCGTCAGGAACAGGGATTGCGGATAGAAGTTGCCGATGTAATCGCCAATGAACACCTTGCCGGAACTGGCGACGATCAGGTGTAACTCGTATTCCTTGTGGAAATGCCAGCGCACCAGCGGACAGGGAAAACCATGCTGGCGGTAAATGATGGACAAGCCATTGTGGTCGTCCATCAACTCATAGGAAGGATCGGTGACTCTGGCGGTACGGGTCATGTCAGGGTGCTTATGTTGTTATCCCGTCCGGATCATGCCTGCTGCCGGGTGAGTAACGCTACTACCGCCTGTGTGCCTGACCATGCAAGGCGTGGCCGTAAACCGCTTTCATGCCGGTCGCGTTCCAGCATGGCAACGGCGGTAACTATGCATCGTGATTCAGTTGGTTCTTCGCCTCTATCCATTGCGCCATGTATTGAGTGCTCTTGTGCTGATGATGACGCAGCATGCTGCCGGTAAAGTTGTCTCGCCTGATGTTGGCCAGATCCCGTTGGCAATCGACCAGCCGCTGGATCAAGGCCGGGCCATGAACGGATCTGCGGTAGCGACTGGCAAGCAGGGTTTGCGCGTGCGCCTGGGCATCGAGCCAGCGCGTCTTGTCGTTGTGCAGTTGCACGGCCTGATCGGCGAACTCGCGTGCCGAACGGGTCACTGCACCGGGCCACGCTTGTTCGCCATGCATCGCTTCAGCACCGACGGGCGTTGTCACATTCGGTGTGCCACAGAGCATCGCATCGACAATCTTGCCTTTGATTCCGGCGCCAAAACGCAGCGGCGCCATACAGACCCGTGTCGCCGACATGACTTGCAGGGCGTCCTGCGCCCAGTTCATCACATGAAAACCCTGGGCCGGGTTATGCAGGGCGGTCGCCTTGGGGGGTGTATAGGCACCGTAGATATGCAATTGGGCGCCGGGCAATTGCTCGCGAATCAGCGGCCAGATAGCGGTTTTCAACCAGAGCACCGCATCCCAGTTGGGCGCATGGCGAAAATTGCCGATATGAAGAAAGTGTGCCCGGTCTTCGAACGTTACCGGTGTACGGGTCGGTAGTTCGACCATCAATGGGCACCAGTGCAGCAAGTTGCGTGGAATTCTGAACTGCTCGACCAGCAATTCGATTTCCACTTCCGAAACCATCAGCGTCAGATCACAACGATAAAACGAGGCGATCTCGCGCTTCGCCAGATCGGTATTGGCCATGTGTTCAAACTCTTCACGCGACGCCGGGGCGAACAGGTCGCTGAAGTCATTGTTGTCTTCACTGGCCTTCAAGCGCTCCTTGAGGCGTTGGTGCCGACCCTGCCTGAGGCTTTGCAAGTCGCAACTTTCCAGCACGCGCAACGCATCGGGACAATACTTCTCGACCCGCCAACCGAACTGTTCCTCCATCATGAATTGATCGAACAACACGATGTCCGGCGCCAGTTCACTGATGAACGTGTCGAAACTGCTGTTGTTCAGCTCGATGGGTACTTCACGAATACCCAGCGCCGTCAGGTCTGCGCGCTGTTCGCCGAAACCGGCCGGGCTGCTGAAGGTGATATCCCAGCCTTGCTGCAGGAAAACCTCGAGAATCTGCATGACATGCCCGCTGGCCGCGGAAGAGCGGGGCTCGGGCCAGACGTAACCAATGACCAGGACTTTGGTTGCGCGGGGCTCAATCATGTACGGAATTTCCTTGAAGCGAAGACAGGGCAGGGACGAAAACGGCGCGCATTAAACCACAGTGGACCGCGAGGTCACCCAAGAATGCCTTTGACCTTGTCGCGCAACTGATCAATGGAGAAGGGTTTGCCGATCACGTGCATGTCGGCGGGCACGTCGATGCTTTCGGCATAACCGCTGGCAAACAGGATGGGCAGGTCGGGGCGTATCGTGCGGGCGAGGACGGCCAGTTCGCGGCCATCCATGATCGGCAGGCCGACATCCGTCATCATCAGGTCAATGTGTTGGTTCGAGTCCTTGAGCGTCTCCAGCGCCTGTTCGCTGCCATCGGCTTCCAGCACCTTGTACTCCAGCTCCTCCAGTACGTCGACAATCAGCATGCGCACGATGGCATCGTCTTCGACGACGAGGATGGTGGAGGCGTTGGCGGATGACATAGTGGACTTCCTGAAAAGATTGGCATTGCCGGTCGCTGGAAATCACCGGCCTCTTGCATCAGTAAGTGGCAGCTCCAGACAAGTTCCCGAGGCGACGCAAAAAAAGCAGGCGACGCAGGTCGGCAAGGATAACCCGCCGTTTAGCGTGGGCGCAGCGGAATGTAGGACTATGCGCGAAAACATGTCAGAAAAATGGATCAATGTGCCAGTTTTGGGGCAAACTCCTTGCATTCTGACAGTTCGACAAGGCCTGCCCCATGACCTCCGCGTCCTCGGTTGATGAGCAACGATTTCGTAAACTCCTGAGCCGCAACATCAGCCTGCCGTTGGGTCTGGGCCTTATCAGCGCGGTGTTCTTCGTTTCGCTGATCACCTATCTGCTGTCGACGATCCAGTGGGTGGAACACACCGACCGGGTGATCAATAACGCCAATGAAGCGGTCAAGCTGACCGTGGACCTGGAAACCGGGATGCGCGGTTTCCTGCTCAGTGGCGACGAGCATTTCCTCGATCCCTACGAAACCGCCAAGCCGCGGATTGCCGTGGCCCTCAACACCCTGCTCGAGCTGACCGCCGACAACCCGGTGCAGACCGACCGCTTGCTGCGGTTGCAGGCGTTGCAACAGGAGTGGGCCAGCTATGCGCAATCGATGATCGATTTGCAGCGCAGCAGCGGTGATTATCGCTCGGTGGTAAAGGCCGGGCGCGGTAAACGCCTGACCGATGAAATTCGCAAGCAGTTCGAGGAGGTGATCGACACCGAACAACAGTTGCGCACCACGCGCAATGATGAGGTGCGGCGCACCACGGTCTGGAGCATCAGCCTCTATCTGTTGTTCATCGCCGGCGTCAGTGGTTTGCTGGCGTATGTCGGGCGTCGCGATTTGCTCAGCCTTTCACAAAGCTACAGCGTCAATCTCGCAGCCCAGCAAGCCAGTGCCCAGCGCCTGGAGCAACAGGCCTGGCTGCGCAACGGCCAGACCGAGCTCGCCGAGCAGGTGCTGGGGCAGTTGAGCCTGAACCTGCTGGGTCGAAACATCCTGCAGTTTTGCGCGCAGTACCTCGGTACCGCCGTGGCGGCGATCTATGTTCGGGAAGACCACGGCGGTCTCAGACGCATCGCCAGCTACGGTTTTTCCCGCGAACAGGAAGAGCGCGATCAGCAGATTTACAGCGATGAAGGCATTGTCGGTCAGGTGGCGCAGCAGGCGCGGCTGATTCGCCTGGACGAGGTGCCGGGGGATTATTTCAAGGTCAGCTCCGGCCTCGGTGACGGATTGCCGCGCAGTGTGCTGGTGGTGCCGACCAGCGACGACGACCGGGTCAATGGCGTGATCGAGTTGGGTTTCCTGCGTCCGCTGGATGACCGCGATGTCGCGTTGCTGGAGTTGATTGCCGGCAACATCGGCACGTCCATCGAGGCCGCACGCTATCGCCAGCGCTTGCAGGAAGTGCTGGCTGAAACCCAGCAGCTCAATGAAGAGTTGCAGGTGCAGCAGGAAGAGCTCAAGACCGCCAACGAAGAGCTCGAAGAACAGTCGCGGGTGCTCAAGGAGTCCCAGGCGCACCTGGAAACCCAGCAGGTGGAGCTGGAGCAGACCAACGAACAACTCGCCGAGCAGGCAGAAGTGCTGGCCGAGCAACGCGACGCCATGGACCTGAAGAACTCCGAACTCAATCAGGCGCAGATCCAGCTCGAAGAGCGCGCGCTGGAATTGCAGCGTTCGAGCAAGTACAAGTCCGAATTCCTTGCCAACATGTCCCACGAGCTGCGCACGCCGCTCAACAGCTCGTTGATCCTGGCCAAGCTGCTGGCGGAAAACCCGGAAGAAAACCTCACGGCCGAGCAAGTGAAGTTCGCCGAGTCGATCTACTCCGCCGGCAATGACTTGCTCAACCTGATCAACGACATTCTGGACATTTCCAAAGTCGAGGCCGGCAAGCTGGAAATCCGTCCGGAGAACACCAGCGTGGCACGCCTGGTCGATGGCCTGCGCGGCCTGTTCCAGCCATTGGCCGCGGACAAGCAGCTGGATTTCCAGGTGGATTTGCTGGACGGCGCGCCGCCGATGCTGTTCACCGACCGCCAGCGCCTGGAGCAGGTGCTCAAGAACCTGTTGTCCAACGCCGTGAAGTTCACTGAAAGCGGCAGCGTCAGCCTGTCCGTCGCCGCGGCGCCAAATGACGGCATCGCGTTCAGCATCCGCGATTCCGGGATCGGCATCGAGGCGGATCAGCACGACAGCATTTTCGAAGCCTTCCGTCAGGCCGATGGCACCACCAATCGGCGTTACGGCGGCACCGGGCTGGGCTTGTCGATCTCCCGTGATCTGGCTGCGTTGCTCGGCGGTTCCATCAGCGTGACCAGCAAACCGGGGCAGGGCAGTGTGTTCACCCTGGTCTTGCCGCAGCAGTACGTGGAACCGGGCGAAGTGCCTGTCGAACCGATGCGGGCCGTTGCGGTGGCGGCTGCACCGGATGCAGTGCCGCCCACGTTGTCGCCATTGGTGGCCGAAGTCGACATTGCGCGTTTCGACGACGACCGCCACAAGGGGCCGTTCACCAGCCGCTGCATTCTGGTGGTGGAGGACGAGCCGAACTTTGCGCACATCCTCTACGACCTTGCCCATGAGCTGGGTTATCAATGCCTGGTGGCCCATGGCGCCGACGAAGGCTACGACCTGGCCAAGGCGTTCATCCCCGACGCGATCCTGCTGGACATGCGGCTTCCGGATCATTCCGGCCTGACCGTGCTGCAACGCCTGAAGGAACACGCCGAAACCCGGCACATCCCGGTGCATGTGATTTCGGTCGAAGACCGGGTCGAAGCGGCGATGCACATGGGCGCCATCGGCTATGCGGTCAAGCCCACCACCCGTGAGGAGCTCAAGGACGTATTTGCGCGCCTGGAGGCCAAGCTGACCCAGAAGGTCAAACGTGTGCTGCTGGTCGAGGACGACGACTTGCAGCGCGACAGCATTGCCCGCCTGATCGGCGACGATGACATAGAAATCACCGCCGTTGGCCTGGCGCAGGAGGCACTGGACCTGCTGCGCACGTCGGTCTTCGATTGCATGATCATCGACCTCAAGCTGCCTGACATGCTCGGCAACGACTTGCTCAAGCGCATGTCCACCGAAGACATCTGCTCCTTTCCGCCCGTCATTGTCTATACCGGGCGCAACCTGACCCGCGATGAAGAGGCTGAACTGCGCAAGTATTCGCGTTCGATCATCATCAAGGGCGCGCGCTCGCCGGAGCGGCTGCTGGACGAGGTGACACTTTTTCTGCACAAAGTCGAATCACGGTTGTCCCATGACCGGCAGAAGATGCTCAAGGTCGCCCGCAGTCGCGACCGCGTCTTCGAAGGCCGCAAGGTGCTGCTGGTGGATGATGATGTGCGCAACATTTTCGCCCTCACCAGCGCGCTGGAGCAAAAGGGCGCAGTCGTGGTCATTGGTCGCAACGGCCGGGAAGCGATTGAACGACTCAATGAAGTGGAGGACATCGATCTGGTGTTGATGGATGTGATGATGCCGGAGATGGATGGCTTTGAAGCCACCGTTGAAATCCGCAAGGTTCCGCGTTGGCGCAAATTGCCGATCATCGCGGTGACGGCCAAGGCCATGAAGGACGATCAGGAGCGCTGCCTGCAAGCCGGCGCCAACGATTACCTGGCCAAGCCCATCGACCTGGACCGCCTGTTTTCGCTGATTCGCGTGTGGTTACCGAAGATGGAACGCATCTAGTGGAGCGCCAATTATCCGTGGAGCGCAGCAGCGAAATCGAATTGCGCTTGTTGATCGAGGCGATTTACCTCAAGTACAGCTACGATTTTCGCGATTACTCCGGCGCGTCGATCAAGCGGCGGGTCAACCATGCCTTGAGTCAGTTCGAGTGCCAGACCATCTCGGCGTTGCAGGAAAAGGTCCTGCACGATCCGGCCGCTTTCATGCAATTGCTGCAATTGCTGACCATCCCGGTCAGCGAGATGTTTCGTGACCCCTCGCACTTCCTGGCCATCCGCAAGGAAGTGGTACCGCTGCTGCGAACCTACCCCTCGATCAAGATCTGGATCGCCGGATGCAGCACCGGGGAAGAGGTGTATTCGATGGCCATCCTGTTGCGCGAAGAGGGCTTGCTCGACCGTACCATCATCTACGCGACCGACATCAATCCGCGCTCTCTGGAAAAAGCCAAGCAAGGGATTTTCTCGATGGAGAACGTCCGCGCCTACACTGCTAATTACCAGCAGGCCGGTGGCCAGTGTTCGTTTGCCGACTACTATACGGCGGCCTATGGGTACGCGATTTTCGACAAGACACTGCGCGAGAACGTGACCTTCGCCGATCACAGCCTGGCGACGGACAGTGTGTTCTCCGAAACTCAATTAATTTCATGTCGTAACGTATTGATTTATTTCAATAAAAAACTCCAGGATCGAGCCTTCGGACTGTTTCATGAGTCCCTCTGCCATCGCGGATTCCTGGTGTTGGGCAGCAAGGAAACCCCGGATTTCTCGGCTTTTGGCGATGAATTCGAGCCGCTGGTCAAACAGGAACGGATCTATCGAAAAACATGAACAGTGCAACGAACCTGCCAGCTATCGAAGCGATCGTGATCGGTGCCTCCGCCGGTGGCGTCGAGGCGCTGTTGAACATCCTCGGCCCCCTGCGCGAAGGTTATGCGTTGCCGATCATTGTCGTGCTGCACCTGCCGGACGAACGCCGCAGCCAGTTGGCGGATGTGTTTGCCCGCCGGGTTGCCATGCCGGTGCTGGAGGCGTGCGACAAGACCGCGGTCGAGGCCGGCACGCTGTATTTCGCCGCGCCCGGTTATCACCTGTCGGTGGAGCGGGACCGCAGCTTTTCCCTGAGCCTGGAGCCTCGAGTGCATCATTCGCGACCCGCCATCGATTACCTGTTCGAGTCGGCTGCCGATGCCTATGGCACCGGGCTCGCTGCAGTCTTGCTCACAGGCGCCAACCGCGACGGCGCGCGCGGGCTGGCCCAGGTCAAACAGCGCGGTGGCATCACCATCGTGCAAGACCCGCAAGAAGCTCAGGTCGCCACCATGCCCCAGGCTGCGCTGGATATGCACCGGCCAGACCACATACTTTCAGTACGCGGCATCGGCCGTCTGCTTGTCGAGATGGAACGAATCGCATGCTGAGTAATATCCAGGCCAAACTGCTGATCGTGGACGATCTGCCGGAAAATCTGCTGGCGCTTGAAGCGCTGATCAAGCGTGAGGACCGGATTGTGTACAAGGCGCTGTCCGCCGACGAAGCCTTGTCACTGCTGTTGCAGCACGAATTCGCCATGGCCATCCTCGATGTGCAGATGCCGGGCATGAATGGCTTCGAGCTGGCCGAGTTGATGCGCGGCACCGAAAAAACCAAGAACATCCCGATCGTTTTCGTCAGCGCCGCCGGGCGTGAAATGAACTACGCCTTCAAGGGCTACGAAAGCGGTGCCGTGGACTTCCTGCACAAGCCGCTGGACATCCATGCGGTCAAGAGCAAGGTCAATGTGTTTGTCGACCTGTATCGCCAGAGCAAGGCGATGAAGGAGCAAGTGCTGGCCCTTGAGCAAAGCCGTCGCGAACAGGAAGCCCTGCTCGAGCAACTGCAGAACACCCAGCTGGAACTGCAGCAGGCGGTGCGCATGCGCGATGACTTCATGTCCATCGTCGCCCACGAAGTGCGTACGCCGCTCAACGGCCTGATCCTTGAAACCCAGCTGCGCAAGATGCACCTGGCCCGGGACAACGCCGCCGCCTTCACCCTGGACAAGATGCACGCCATGGTCGACCGCGACGAGCGGCAGATCAAAAGCCTCATTCGCTTGATCGAGGATATGCTCGATGTCTCGCGCATTCGCACCGGCAAGCTGTCGATCCGGCCGACACGGTTCGATCTTTCGACCCTGGTTCGCGATTTGCTGCACAACTTTTCCCGGCAGATCGACGCCGCCGAGACGTCGGTCACCCTCGATGCCGAGCAACCGGTAATCGGAAACTGGGATGAATTTCGTATTGAGCAGGTCATATCCAATCTGTTGACCAATGCCTTGCGCTACGGAGCCAAGAGCCCGGTCACGGTGAAGGTATACAGTGAAGGAGGCCAGGCGCTGGTAGACGTGCGCGACCAAGGGATCGGGATCAGCGAAGAAAACCAGACGCGCATATTCCAGCAGTTCGAGCGCGTATCGGCCAGGCAGGCCGTCGCCGGACTGGGCCTGGGATTGTTTATTTCAGAACAGATCGTGACCGCCCATGGCGGTACAATCACCGTCCAGAGCCGGATTGGCGAGGGCGCCTTGTTTCGCGTTTGTCTGCCGCTTTAGGAAAACAGCCAGATAAACGCAACCTCTGATCGACCCCACGGTCGTATCAGCAGCAATTGACCGAACAAAGGCTTCCCATGAGCGAAGATGCACAAGACGTAGTACTCGTTGTCGAGGACGATCCCTCGATTCTGATGGTGCTGTCCGCTTATCTGTCGGGCGAGGGTTATCGCGTATTGCAGGCCGAAAACGGCGAACAGGCGTTTGAAATCCTGGCAAGCAAACCCCACCTGGACATGATGATCACCGACTTCCGCCTGCCCGGTGGAATCTCCGGCGTGCAGATCGCCGAACCCGCCGTGAAGCTGCGACCGGAACTCAAGGTGATCTTCATCAGCGGCTATGCCCAGGAAATCCGTGAGACCGACAGCCCGATCACGCGCAAGGCGCCGATCCTGGACAAACCATTCGATCTGGATAAATTGCAGGAACTGATGCAGGACATGCTTTCGTAAGCATTCAGGCGCTGATCATCTCCCGCACCTTCGCCGTCAACAGGTCGAAGGTGAACGGCTTGGTGATCATCTGCATGCCCGGATCGAGGAACCCGCCGCGCACGGCGGCGTGCTCGGCGTAGCCGGTGATGAACAGTACCCTGAGATCAGGCCGCAGTTGCCGGCCGATTTCCGCCAGTTGCCGGCCATTCATGCCGGGCAGGCCGACATCGCTGATCAGCAGGTCGATGCGCTGAGCCGAATCGAGTATCGGCATCGCGCTATCGCCATCACAGGCTTCGACGAAGGCATAACCCAGATCGCTCAACACCGTGCTGACCAGCACCCGCACCGCCGGATCGTCCTCGACGATCAATACCGTCTCGCCATTGTTGGCGAAGGGCGAGTGTCCGACATTGACCGGATGCTCCTGAGGCAGGTCCCCCCCAAAGCGTGGCAGAAACAGGCTCACCGTGGTGCCTTCGCCCACGACGCTGTGGATGACGACATGACCGCCTGACTGCTTGCTGAATCCATAGATCATGGACAAGCCCAGCCCGGTGCCCTGGCCGATGGGCTTGGTGGTGAAGAACGGGTCGAAGGCGCGGTTGACGATGCTTTGCGCCATGCCGCAACCGGTGTCGGTGACGCTGAGCACCACGTAATCACCGGCATCGAGATTGCTCTGGGACTGGGCAAAGTCCTCGTCAAGGTGCCGGTTCGAGGTAGAGACCACCAGCCTGCCGCCATTGGGCATGGCGTCGCGGGCGTTGATCACCAGGTTGAGCAGGGCGCTTTCCAGTTGATTGGGGTCGGCTTCGGCCACCCACAGTTGCTCATCGAGTTGCATGTCCAGGCGAATGCTTTCGTTGATGCTGCGTTGCAGCAGTTCATCCATGGAGATCACCAGGGCGTTCATCTCCACGGGTTTGGAGTCCAGCGACTGGCGGCGGGAAAACGCCAGCAGGCGGTGAGTCAGGGCCGCCGCGCGGTTGGCCGAGGTCACCCCCAGGTCGATCAGGCTGTCCAGATCTTCGGTACGCCCCCGGGCCAGGCGTCGACGCAACAATTCCAGGCTGCCGATGATGCCGGTCAGCATGTTGTTGAAGTCATGGGCGATGCCGCCGGTGAGCTGGCCGACGGCTTCCATTTTCTGCGACTGGCGCAACGCCTCTTCGTTGTGACGCAGTTGCGCGGTGCGCTCTTCCACCTGCTGCTCAAGGGTTTCGAGGGTGTTTTGCAGGCGCAATTCACTTTGGCTCAGGTCGATCAGCCGATCCCTGGCCTCGTACTGTCGTCGCCGTCCGCGCAAGGCGGTGGTGACCAGACTGATCAGTGTGATCGGGTGAAAGGGCCGTTCGAGGAAGGTGACATTGCCCAATTGCGGGCCGAAACGGGATGCCGGATTCTGTTGCGGGCCACCATGGTGCGTCATCAACACGATCGGCAGGTCCGACCACGCGGGCTGCTGTTCAATCAGCCGGATCAGCGGTTCGAGATCACTGCCCAGCAGCGCTTCGCTGGAAATCAGCAGCAGGCCGGCACCGAGTTCCAACTCGGCGCACAGTCCGGGCAGGTCCTGGCTGATCACCCCGTGAAACCCGGCTTCGTTGAGCATCATCAAGGCAATCTGGCTGTCACGCCCTCGCGGCGCAAGGATGAGGGTGCGCTCGGGTGTCGCCAGCACCGTAGTCACCGGATATCTTCCGCAAGCAAGGGGTTGCTGGCCCCGAGATAGGTGGGCACCCCGCGCAGTACGCCCTGGAAGGCTTCCAGCGGTTCACCGATGGTCATGCCCTGGGCGCTGATGCGGTATTCACGGATGGTCGATTCATGGCTGCCGGTGCGTTTCTTGATGATCGAAATGGCCCGGCGTACCTTGCCCAGGGCCTCGAAGTAACGCAGCAGGATCACCGTATCGGCCAGGTAGGTGATGTCGACCGGGGCCTGCATGTCGCCGACCAGGCCATGCTGGGCAACCGTCATGAAGGTCGCGGCGCCTTTTCGATTGAGGTACAGCAACAACTCGTGCATGTGCAGCACCAGGGCGTTCTCTTCCGGCATTGCCGCCTGATAGCCATTGATGCTGTCGATCACCACGGTTTTGATATTGCCTTCGTCGACACAGCGCCGGACCCGGTGGGAGAACTCGCCGGGAGACAGTTCGGCGGCGTCCACCTGTTCGACCAGCAAATTGCCGCTGTCTTGCAGGGCCTGCAAATCGATACCGATGTTCTTCATGCGCTCGTACAGCAACCCCAGCTCTTCATCGAAGATGAACAACGCGGCTTTTTCACCCCGGGCCACCGCCGCGGCGGCGAACACCATGGAGATCAGCGATTTGCCGGTCCCGGCCGGACCGAGAATCAAGGTGCTGGACCCGGTTTCGATACCGCCGCCCAGCAGCGCATCCATTTCCCGGATGCCACTGGTCAATTGCTGGCGCAGGTATTGGCCGCGATGTTCGGCGGCCACCAGACGCGGAAATACATGCACGCCGTCGCTGGCGATGGTGAAGTCATGAAAGCCGCCCCGGTATTTCTGGCCGCGGTACTTCACCACGCGCACACGCCGTCGCTCGGCACCGTAATTGGGCGTCAACTCTTCCAGGCGAATCACGCCGTGGGCGACGCTGTGCACGGTCTTGTCCAGTGACTCGGTGGTCAGGTCGTCGAGCAGCAAGACCGTGGCGTCATAACGCACGAAATAATGTTTGATGGCGAGAATCTGCCGGCGATAGCGCAGCGAGCTTTGTGCCAGCAGACGAATTTCGGAAAGGCTGTCCAGGACGACGCGGGTCGGTTTGACCCGTTCGACCACTTCGAAAATCTGGCGGGTGGCCTCGCCCAGTTCAAGGTCGGAGGAATAAAGCAGCGTCTGCTGCTGTTCGGCATTGAGCAGGTTTTCCGGAGGCGTCAGCTCGAAGATGTGGACGTTGTCGTCCATCTCCCAACCATGGGACAAGGCCCCCTGGCGCAGTTCGCGTTCGGTTTCAGACAGCGTGATGTACAACGAGCGCTCGCCGGCTTGCGCGCCGGCCAACAGGAAGTGCAGCGCCACGGTGGTCTTGCCGGTTCCCGGCTCGCCTTCCAGTAGAAACACATGACCGCGGGACAGTCCTCCATCGAGGATATCGTCCAGGCCTTCGATACCGGTGGCCGCCTTGGTACTGTTCAATTCGTTGGTTAGAGACAAATAAGTGTCCTCTCATGGCCAGGAGCAATGAGGCAGCCACTTCGAAGTGCCGCAACGGGCTGCCTTTTCACTTGACCCCTGGCCCGGGCGAGCGTTCAACCTTTTTAACGCAAAAGATCGCAGCCTTCGGCAGCTCCTACAGAGTGACGTATTCACATGTAGGAGCTGCCGAAGGCTGCGATCTTTTGCTTCTAGAGCCCCTGCTGCAACGACGGATCATCAGGGTTCATCTGTTCGAGCTGGGCCGTCAGGATCTGCACGTTTTGCAGCTGCCCGCTTTCCTTCCAGTAGTTGATCAGCAGCACCCGTGCCTTGCGATCGTTCGGATGGCGCTGAACGATTTCCTGCAACTGAATCTGCGCCGCTTCGAGTTCCTGCTCACCGCGCAGCGTGGTGGCCAGATCGTAGCGGTAATCCCGGTTATCGGGCTCAAGCTCGACGGCCTTGGACAGGCCGAGCAGGGCGAATTCGCTTTGGTCGTGATGCAGTAGCCAGAGCCCCAGGGCATGTTGCAGATAGGCCGAGTTGGGCTGTGCCTGCAGTTGCCTGGCCAATAGCTGCCGGGCAGCGTCGTTCTGGCCCTGCTTGTCCAGCACTTCGATTTGCAGCACCAGCGCCGGCAGATTGTCCGGCGCCAGGCGCAGGGTGTTGTCCAGCGCCTGTTGCGCTTGCTTGAGTTCGGCGTTGTGCAGGTGCAGGCGGGCCAGCTGGTATTGGTTTTCGGCGCTTTGCGGTTCGCTCTTGAGCACCAGCTCCCAGGCATCGATGGCTTGCTCCAGCGGCCCGAAATACAAGCCGAGTTCATCCGGGGACAACCCCAGCAGCGCATTGATTGCCGCCAGTCGCACGTTCTGTTCGCCGTCATCGAGCAATGGCCCCAGCAAAAGACTGCGCTGGCCGTTCGGTACCAGGGCGCTGATGCTCCTGATCGCGGCGATGCGCACTTCGGGCGACTCGTTCTGCAGGTCGGCATCCGCCAGTTTCAGGGCCACCGAGCTTGGATAATTGGGCAGCTCGGCATGCAGCCAGACACGGCGCTTGGGGGACAGGTCCGGACGCCCCAACTGCTGATAGAGCACCCGCGCGGCACCGGGTTGACCACCCCGGGCCGCTGCCAGCGCTTCGCTGTAACCGTGCTTGATGGCTTCGGGAACCACCGGGGTGGTATCGCGTAGGGAAAACCATGCAAGGCCGATGACGAGCAGGGCGAAGAGGCTGATAAACAGATAGCGGCGGGACTGGGGCATGCAGGAATCCGGAAGCTGGCGAACTTTTGCAAAGACGCCAGCTTCGGTCAGGCCAGGCCTTGAGTCAAACCTTGACGACGTTCACTGACGATTCAAACCGCGGAAAAGCCCTCCCGCCGGCAATCAACGGGCCTGCAAGCGGCGTCGCCAGCAAAACCTCTCGAGGCACCGCCACAGTGACTACGCTTGCTGGAGGTGTGTCGACGGGTGTTCCCATGCAAGCGTTGTTGCAGTACTTCAAGGCCATGCTCAACCCCGGGCCCGGGGTGTTGCTGTTTGCCCTGCGAACCATCGCGGCGGGGCTATTGACCCTGTACCTGGCGTTTTTGTTCGATCTGGACCAGCCCAAGTGGTCGATCATGGCCGTGGTCATCATCAGCCAGCCACTGGGTGGCATGGTGCTGGCCCGCAGTTTTGGCCAGGTGATCGGCACCACGTCGGGCGCGGCCGTGGCGGTGTTGATCATGGCGATCTTTCCCCAGGCTCCGCTGCCGTTCATCACTACCCTGGCATTGTGGCTGGCGCTGTGCACCGCTGGTGGCACGCTGTTGCGCTACACCAGTTCCGGGGCATTCGTGCTCAGTGGCTACACTGCCGTGGTCATCGCGTTGCTGGCGATTCCCAATCAGGATGGCACCTTTTTGCTGGCGGTGACGCGCCTCACCGAAACCTTGCTGGCCGTCGCCTGCGTGTGCGTGGTCAGCCTGCTCACCGCCAGGCCGGAAACCGTGGCCCGTGACTACTTCGCCCGGATCGACCAGATCACCCGGTTGCTGGCCACCCATGCCAGCGCCGTCCTGCGGACCGAAGAGAGCGAAGCCGATTTCCAGCAGCGGCAAATGCAGCTGTTGGGCCAGATCAGCGGTCTGGAGGGTGTACGTCGGCACATGTACTTCGATGCGCCGCGGTTGCGCAGTGCCAACGGCCTGGTGCAACTATTGGGCAACGAACTGGTGTTGTTGACAGCGCGGCTGACAGCCCTGCGCCACCAGCGGCTGTTGTTGACCGAGCGCTGGGAGGGCGAGTTGCCCGAGGAAATTCAACGGATACGCGCCGAAGAACTGGCCTTTCTCGATGAGCTGGCGCGGGAGGGGCGTTCGCTGTCCAGTGAACAGCGCCATCATTTCACGTCGTTGCAACAACGCTTCGATGAGCTGGCCTACAGAGCCGAACAATTGACCGAGCCGTTGCCGGCCACCTTGCGCTCGCTGGCCTGGTCGTTGCGCTGGGAACAGGCGCGTCTGCTGCAACAGCTGGAGCAGATTCTGGAATTGAGCGATGCAATCCAGAGTGGGCGACCCGCCAGCAGTGTGTTTCGCGGGCGGGAAAACCCGTTGCATCTGGACTTTACCCTGGCGACCATGAATGCCGTCCGGGCTTTTTCCGCGCTGTTGATTGCCGGCCTGATCTGGATCGAAACCGGCTGGGACGGCGCGCGAGGCGGAATGGTGCTGGTGGGAGTCCTTTGCTCGTTGATGTCGACGTTTCCACGGCCGCTGCTGGCCGTTCAAAGCTATGCGAGGGGATTCGGGCTGGCATTGGTGGTCTCGGCGCTCCTGCAGTTCATGTTCGTGCCGATGATCAGCAATTTCGAGATGCTTGCCTTGCTGTTGGCGCCCTTGCTCTATGCCGTTGCGGTGGGGCTGGCCAGTCCGGCCACGACAGGCACCGGCATTGGTCTGGGGCTCACGACCTTTCTGCTGCTCGGCCCGTTGAACGTGGGGATCGGTCAAAACACCGCGATCCAGTGGTTCGAATTTGCCGGGGCCTATACCTGCGCGACCGTGCTGGCGTTGAGCGTCTATGCGCTGATCTTTCCGTTCAGGCCGGATTTGCGCATGAGGCGGCTCCATAAAGAGAACTGCGAGCAGGTGTATGCCTTGCTGAAAACCGCGCCGACCGATGAACAGCAGTTTGCTTTCGAGAGCCGCATGGTTGATCGCCTGACCATGATGCTGGGGCTGCTGCCGGCAACGCAGGAGCCACAATCCCATGAGCGCTTTCAAGTCAGCCTGGCCTGCATGGCGCTGGGGATTGCCATGAACCAGCTCAGGCAGCAGGGGCAGAACAACGCACTGTTGAGTCCGGATCTGCAAAATCGCCTGTTTTCCACCGTCCGGGAAACGGGCAGGCTGGTCGCCGGCCGGCCCGGCGTCGAAGTGACACGAGTGCTCGATAGCCTGCATGCCCTGGGCGACGAACTGGATGCCCTGCATACCGATGTCCATGAGCGCCTGTGGTCGGTGTTCCGTATGCGCGTGGCGCTGTTGATCGTGGTGTCGTTCGTCGAGCGATATCGCGGCTACTTTCAACCCTCCGGCATTGAAGGAGACCCTGTCCTTGCCCATTGATCTGGAAGTGGGTGGCGCCTATCTGCCCCCGATTGCCCAGGCGTTGCTGCTGGGTTTGCCGATTTTCCTGCTGCTGGACTGGGTGCTGCGGCGCCTCGGGGTGCTGCAGTTCGTCTGGCATGAGGCCTTGTTCGAAGGCGCGTTGTACGTCTGCGTCTGCGCCACCTTGATACTGGTGATGGGAGTCTGATGCCTTGAAGAACATCCTTCCCCGACTCACGACGCTGGCGGTGGTACTGCTGGCCTTGATCCTGGGCTGGTTCGCCTGGGAGCATTACACCCGCGCCCCCTGGACCCGGGATGCCCGGGTGCGTGCCGATGTGGTGACCCTGTCCGCCGATGTCTCGGGGCGAATCGTCAGCCTGGCCGTGCAGGACAACCAACATGTGAACAAGGGCCAGGCGCTGCTGGAGATCGATCCGGCGCGTTACACACTGGCGGTGGAGCATGCCAAGCGTGCCGTCGAGGTGTCGAAAGCTTCGCTCGGGCAGGCCCAGGCGTCCATTACCGCCAGCGAGGCCTTGCTCAAACAGCGTCAGAGCGAAGAGCAACGGCGGCGCACGCTCAAGGATCGTTCGGCGATTTCCGGCGAAGAGTGGGAAAAAGCCAACACCGATGTGTCGGTGGCCCAGGCTGATCTGCTGCGAAATCAGGCCAACCTGGTGTTGGCCCAGGCCAACGTGCAACTGGCCATCGCGGCCTTGACCCAATCGGAGCTCGATCTGCAGCGTACCCACGTCGTCTCGCCGGTGACCGGCTTTGTCACCAATCTGCTGACCCGGGAGGGCGACTATGCCTCGGCCGGTGGTCCGTTGCTGGCGCTGGTGGACAGCGATTCGTTCTATGTCAGCGGTTACTTTGAAGAAACCAAGTTGCCGCGGATCGGCGAGGGTGACCGGGTCAGGATCGAGTTGATGAGTGGCGAAACCTTCGGCGGCAAAGTGCAGAGCATTGCCTTTGCCATTGCCGACCGGGAAAACCTGCCGGGCGGTCGCCTGTTGGCCAACATCAATCCCAGTTACACCTGGATCAAACTGGCGCAGAGGGTGCCAGTGCGGATCGAGATCGATGCCGACTATGCCGGTAAAGACAAACTCAGGGCGGGGACCACGGCCACCGTAACCGTCCAGGAAACCCACCGCTAAACCCTGTAGGAGCTGCCGAAGGCTGCGATCTTTTGATCTTGATCTTCGCAAAAGGTCAAAAGATCGCAGCCTTCGGCAGCTCCTACAAGGATTTGTGCTTCGGGCAAAAAAAGCCCCGCGACCGAATGAGACGCAGGGCAAAGGAATTGGTTGGTTGCGGCCAACCAAAGGAGCGCTTTAAAACATCGGGTTAATTGCTGGCGACCGTCTCGGGCTGCCAGCCGCCACCGAGGGCCTTGTAGATCGCGACGATGCCGCGATACAGGTCGACTTCAGCCTGGGCCTGGGTGTCCTCGGCCGCCAGGCGTTCACGCTGGGCGTCGAGCAGCACGAGGAAATCGGCGGTGCCTTCGCGGTAGCGAATCTCGGCGAGATCGGCTGCGGAACGACTGGACTCGCTCTGGCGAATCAGCGAAATCAGGCGCTGTTGGCGTTTGCCGTAGTCGCTGAAGGCGTTTTCCGATTCTTCCAGGGCCAGCAACACTTGCTGCTCGTAAGTCGCCAGGGCGCCTTCGGCATCGGCGTCGGCGGCGCGCAAACGGGCGCGCACGCTGCCCAGGTCAAACGCTGCCCAGGTGATGCTCGGGCCGAGCGCCCAGGCGTTGGCCGCCGAGGAACCGATTTGCGAACCACGCCCGGCGGTGAAACCAAGGAAGCCGCTGAGACTGACTTGCGGGAACAGGTCGGCCTTGGCCACGCCGATCCGCGCCGTGGCCGACGCCAATTGGCGCTCGGCACTGCGAATGTCCGGGCGACGTTGCAGCAGTTCACCCGGATTACCGATCGGCAAGGCCTTGGCAATCGCCGGCAAGTCTTTCGGGCTCAAGTCCACGGTCAACTTGTCCGGACGCTCGCCCAGCAGCGTGGCGATACGGTTCTTCTCCCGAACCTGCTCGGCTTGCAATTGCGGCACGCTGGCCTCGACCGACGCCAGGCGGGCATCGGCACGTTCCACATCGAGCTGATCGCCGACGCCGGCATCCCGCAGGTTGATGGTGATCTTGCGCGACTCCTGCTGGTTCTCCAGGTTGGCCAGGGCGATCTTTTCCCGCAGTTGCGCGCCGCGCAGTTGACCGTAGGCATCCACCAGTTCGGCAATCATGCTCACCTGCAGCTGGTACAGATCGGCTTCAAGCGACTGTTGCTCGGCATTCGCCGATTCCAGGTTGCGCTGGATACGGCCAAACAGATCGATCTCCCAGGCCATGTCCAGGCCCAGGTCGTAGCGTTCGCTGTTGACCCGGTCGGTGGTCTGGCCCGGAATCTGCCCCTTGCCCAAGTCACTGCTGACACGGCTGGTGACGACCGGCAAGTTGTCGTTACTGATGTCATCGCGGATGGCCCGTGCGGCTTTCCAGCGGGCAAAAGCGACGCGCAAATCACGGTTGCCCTTGAGTGATTGCGTCACCAACTGATTGAGGGTCGGGTCTTCGAACTGCTGCCACCAGATGCCTTCGAAACGCGAACGGTCAAAGTTCTTCTGGCCGGCGGCGCCATCGGTGGCGGCCGTGATGTTGGCCGCCTCGGTGTTGGGCGTCTGGTAATCCGGACCCACGGCACAGGCACTCAAGGCCAGCACCAGCAGGCTCGGCAGGAAGGCTTTCAAACTCATCAGTGCGACTCCAGCTTCAGGGCGACCTTGGCGGCTTTGCGCGCCTGGCCACGCTCGACAAAGTTACGAATCAATACGTAGAACACTGGCGTCAGCAACAGACCGAAGAAGGTCACCCCGAGCATCCCGGAGAACACCGCCACACCCATGGCGTGACGCATTTCGGCACCGGCACCGCTGGAGAACACCAACGGCACAACACCCATGATGAACGCGAAGGAGGTCATCAGGATCGGCCGCAGACGCAGACGGCAAGCTTCCAGTACCGCGGCCAGCGGGTTGAGGCCCTCCAGCTGTTTGTCCTTGGCGAACTCGACGATCAGGATCGCGTTCTTGCACGCCAGGCCCACCAGTACGATCAGGCCGATCTGGGTGAAGATGTTGTTGTCACCGCCGGAGGCGATCACACCGGTGATGGCCGACAGCAGGGTCATCGGTACGATCAGGATCACCGCCAGTGGCAGGCTCCAGCTTTCGTACTGGGCCGCCAATACCAGGAACGCCAGCAGGACGCAGAGCGGGAACACGAACAGCGCGGTGTTGCCGGACAGAATCTGCTGGTAGGTCAGGTCGGTCCATTCGTAGGTCATGCCGTTCGGCAGTTCTTCCTTGAGCAGTTTCTCGATGGCTTTTTCGGCCTGGCCGGAGCTGTAGCCGGGGGCTGCCGCACCGTTGATTTCAGCGGTGATGAAGCCGTTGTAGTGCATCACGCGGTCGGGGCCCGAGGTGTCGCTGACCTTGATGAAGGTCGCCAGCGGGATCATCTCGCCTTTGTTGTTACGCACTTTCAATTGGCCGATCTGGTCGGATTCGAGGCGGAACTGCTGTTCAGCCTGAACGTTGACCTGATAGGTGCGCCCGAAGCGGTTGAAGTCGTTGGCATACAGCGAACCCAGGTAGATCTGCAGGGTGTCGAAGATGTCGCTGACGGCGACGCCGTGGGTCTTGGCCTTTTCCCGGTCGATGGCGGCATCGACCTGCGGCACGTTGACCGTGTAGCTGGTGAACAGGCCGGCCAGTTCCGGCACGCTATGGCTCTTGGCGATGATGTTCATGGTTTCCTTGTACAGCTCTTCATAGCCCAGGTTGCCCCGGTCTTCGATCTGCAGGCGGAAACCACCAATGGTGCCCAGGCCTTGCACCGGCGGCGGCGGGAAGATCGCCATGTAAGCTTCCTGGATGTTCGCGTACTGGCCGTTCAAGGCACCGGCAATCGCACCGGCGGACATGCTCGGGTCTTTACGTTCGTCGAACGGTTTGAGGGTCACGAACACGATGCCGGCGTTCGGGCTGTTGGTGAAACCGTTGATCGACAGGCCAGGGAAGGCCACCGCGCTTTCCACGCCAGGCTGCTTCAGCGCCAGGTCGGACATGCGCTTGATTACGTCTTCGGTGCGGTCCAGGCTCGAGGCATCCGGCAATTGCGCGAAGGCCACCAGGTATTGCTTGTCCTGGCCGGGTACGAAACCGGTCGGGGTGCTGGAGAAACCGAAGAAGGTCAGGACCATCAGGCCGGCGTACAGCAGCAGGGCGATGCCGCTTGAGCGGATCACACGGGCAACGGTGCCGACATAACCATGGCTGGCCTTTTCAAAGAAACGGTTGAATGGACGGAACAGCCAGCCGCCAAACATCTTGTCCAGCACCCTGGAGAAACGGTCTTTCGGTGCGTCATGGCCCTTGAGCAACACAGCAGCCAGCGCCGGCGACAGGGTCAGGGAGTTGAAGGCCGAGATCACCGTGGAAATCGCAATGGTCAGGGCAAACTGCTTGTAGAACTGCCCGGTCAGCCCGGAGATGAACGCCGCCGGAACGAACACCGCACACAGCACCAGCGCCGTGGCAATGATCGGGCCGGTCACTTCACGCATGGCGCGTTTGGTGGCTTCCACCGGGGTCAATCCGAGTTCGATGTTCCGTTCGACGTTCTCCACCACCACGATGGCGTCGTCGACCACGATACCGATGGCCAATACCAGGCCGAACAGCGACAGGGCGTTTAGCGAGAAGCCGAACAGGTGCATCACGGCAAAGGTACCGATCAGCGAAACCGGCACGGCCACCAGCGGAATGATCGAGGCGCGCCAGGTCTGCAGGAACAGGATCACCACCAGTACCACGAGGATCAGTGCTTCGAAGAGGGTGTGAACCACCGCCTCGATGGAGCCGCGCACGAAGATCGTCGGGTCATAGACGATGCTGAAGTCCATGCCTTCGGGGAAGCTCTTCTTCAGTTCGGCCATTTTCGCCCGGACTTCGTTGGAGATCTCGATGGCGTTGGAGCCTGGGCGCTGGAAGATCGGGATCGCCACCGCCGGCTGATTGTTCAGCAGCGAACGCAGGGCGTACTGGCTGGAACCCAGCTCGACGCGAGCGATGTCCTTGAGACGGGTGATTTCACCGTTTTCGCCAGAGCGAATGATGATGTTCTCGAACTCTTCCTCACTGACCAGACGGCCCTGCGTGTTGACCGACAGCTGGAAGCTTTGCGCATTCGGGGCAGGGGGAGCGCCCAATGCACCGGCGGCCACCTGGCGGTTCTGCTCACGAATGGCGGTGACCACGTCAGTGGCGGTCAGGTTGCGCGAAGCGGTCTTGTTCGGGTCGAGCCAGACCCGCAGCGAGTAGTCGCCCATGCCAAACAGTTGTACGTCACCGACACCGCCCAACCGCGCCAGCTCATCCTTGATGTTGAGGATCGCGTAGTTGGACAGGTAGAGCATGTCGTAGCGTTTGTCCGGCGAGGTCAAGTGCACCACCATCGTCAGGTCGGGCGATGCCTTGTCCACGGTGATACCGATGCGCGTCACTTCCTCGGGAAGTTTCGGTTCGGTCCGGGTCACACGGTTCTGCACCTGCACCTGCGCGTTGTCCAGATCGGTACCCAGGGCAAAGGTGATGGTCAGGGTGATCTTGCCGTCGGCGGTCGACTGCGAGGACATGTACAGCATGTTCTCGACGCCGGTGATGGCTTGCTCCAGCGGAGCGGCCACGGTTTCACCGATGACCTTGGGGTTGGCACCGGGGAAGTTGGCGCGCACCACCACGGTCGGCGGCACGACTTCCGGGTATTCGCTGATCGGCAACTGGAACAGCGAGATCGCACCGGCGATCAGGATCAGCAGCGACAGCACCGCTGCGAAGATCGGCCGCGAAATGAAGAATTGGGAAAAATTCATCGTAAAAATCCCTTAACCGCGTGGGGTCGTGGCAGCCAGTTTCACAACCGTGCCCGGCGCGACCTTGGCAGGCGCGACTTGGGGCAGGTTGCTGGCTTCCAGCGCTTGGCGTTGTTGTGCGAGTGCCGCGAGGGTTTGTTCGCTGGCCATCGGAATCACTTCAGGGGTGACCGGTGAGCCGGGACGTACCCGTTGCAGGCCCTTGACGATGATGGTGTCGTCCTTGTTCAGGCCGCTGCGCACGATGCGCAAGCCTTCGATCTTCGGCCCCAGTTCCACCGCGCGGTAGGCGGTCTTGTTGTCGCCGTCCATCACGATCACGAACTTCTTGCCCAGGTCGGTACCGACCGCTTCATCGTTGATCAGCATGGCGCTGTAGGTACCGCTGCCCACCAGTTTCAGGCGTGCATACAGGCCGGGGGTGTAGCTGCCATCGCTGTTGTCGAACACGGCGCGGCCACGGATGGTGCCGGTCTTCGGGTTGACCTGGTTGTCGACGAAGTTCATCACGCCTTGGTGCGGGTTGCCGTCCTCGTTGGACAGGCCCATGTAAACCGGTGTGGTGGCGCCGCGTTTGCCCTGGCGAGCAAGCTCGGTGTACTTGAGGAACACACGCTCGTCCGCGTCGAAGTAGGCGTAGACCTTGTCGGTGGAGACCACGCTGGTCAGCGGCGTGGTGTCGGCGGTCACCAGGTTGCCGGCGGTGATTTCCGCACGGCTGACACGGCCGCTGATCGGTGCGGTGACGCGGGTGAAACTCAGGTTGAGCTTGGCCAGGTCGAGCTGTGCCTGAAGCGCACCGACGGCGGCGCGGGCTTCCTGGGCGGCACTGGTGCGCGAATCGGCCAGCTCGGCGGAAATGGCGTTGCTGGTGCGCAGGCGCTCACCGCGCTGGGCTTCGTTTTCACTGCGGGTGGCATTGGCGCGCGATTGTGCAACCAGGGCTTCGAGGCGGCGGACCTCAGCCTGGAACGGACGCGGGTCAATCTGGAACAGCAGGTCGCCTTTCTTGACCAGGGCGCCTTCAGTGAACGCCACTTCATCGATCTGGCCGGAGACCCGAGGACGAATCTCGACCGTTTCCGGCGCTTCCAGGCGCCCGGTGAATTCGTCCCACTCGTTGACCGGTTGTTCCAGCACCTTGGCCACGCTGACCTTGGCTGCTGGCATCGTGGCGGCGGTTTCCGGGGCCTTGCCGCAAGCGCTGATCACCACGACGGCCAACAAAGCCAACGGGAAGCGCAAATGTTTGAATGACTGTTCCATGGATGCATCCGCCAATGTGTTGAGATTGGCGAATGATGCGCGGCGGGTTTGTATCTCACGAATCGAATGGGGCGAAGGTAACTATCATTCGGAATGATATAAGGCCCTAGCCAGCCCTCTAGATTGCGCCTTTGATTAATCGGCGATCAATTGGATTGATGACAATTGTGTGTTGCATTGGATGCAATAGTCCATCGCGAGCAAGCTCGCTCCCACATGGGTTCTGTGGTGTACATGATCCCCTGTGGGAGCGAGCTTGCTCGCGAAGAGGCCAGCAGCCTTCTACACAATCAGAATCAGGGACCCGTCATCAGCCATTGGTTTAAAGGGGGCGAGCTGCCTGCGCTGTGCCAATTTCGTCACCGCCAATGCCCAAACCCATCAAGCCATGACGCCTCGGATAGGCCATTCTGACCGGTCTGTCCAAGGAGATGACCATGATCCGACTGACCCTGATCGAAGCCCATGAGTTGGCTGAATCGATCTTGTTGCACAACGGTTTTAATCTGGCCCATGCACAAGCGGTGGCGGCGACGGTGGTTGTTGGCGAACGTGATGGCTGTGCTTCCCACGGTTTGTACCGGATTCTGGGGTGTGTGAACTCCCTGCGGGCCGGCAAGGTGTCAGCCGATGCCGAGCCACAGGTGATCGACCAGGCGCCGGCGATTGTGCGGGTGGATGCTGGCGGTGGGTTTTCGCAGTTGGCGTTTCAGGCGGGGCTCCCGATGCTGGCGCAGAAAACCCGGGCCAACGGCATTGCGGCGTTGGCAATCAACCGCTGTGTACATTTCTCGGCGCTGTGGGTGGAGATCGAGCAGCTGACGGCTGCCGGTCTGGTGGCGCTGGCGTGTAATCCGAGCCACGCCTGGGTGGCGCCGGCTGGAGGACGACTGCCGGTGTTCGGCACCAATCCCATTGCCTTCGGTTGGCCGCGTGCGGGGCAAGATCCGTTTGTGTTCGACTTCGCCACCAGCGCGATCGCCCGTGGTGATATCGAACTGCACCGGCGTGCCGGCAAGGCGATTCCCGAAGGTTGGGGCGTGGACGCCCAAGGCCAGCCGAGCACCGACGCCAACGTGGTGCTGGATGGCGGCGCGATGCTGACGTTCGGCGGGCACAAGGGTTCGGCGCTGGCGGCCATGGTGGAGTTGATTGCCGGGCCGCTGATCGGTGACCTGACCAGTGCCGAGTCGTTGGCTTACGACGGGGGCAGCAAGTCGTCGCCGTATCATGGCGAGTTGATCATCGCCCTGGACCCTCGGCGCTTTCTGGGGGACGCCACTGAAGAGCATTTGGCCCGGGCCGAAACGTTGTTCCAGGGCATTGAAGGGCAGGGCGCACGCTTGCCGTCGCAACGACGATACGCGGCGCGGGCACGCAGCCTGGTGGAAGGCGTGCAAATTCCCGAGGCGCTGTACAACGACCTCAAGGCCTTGCTCGCCTGATTGAATCAAAGTGCTCAATCCTGTGGGAGCGAGCCTGCTCGCGATGAGGGCATCAGATTCAACATTTTCGTCGACTGACACACCGCTTTCGCGAGTAGGCTCGCTCCCACAGGAGGTCGTGTTGTTAAACCGGCTCGCGTTGGCTGCTGCCGTCCACCAGCCGTGCAATCCCCAGTGGGTTGGCGTTTTTCAAGGCGTCGGGTAGCAAGGCGTCCGGACAGTTCTGGTAGCACACCGGCCGCAGGAATCGCTCGATGGCCAGGCTGCCAACCGACGTGCCACGGGCGTCGGAGGTTGCAGGGTAAGGCCCGCCATGGACCATGGCATCGCAAACTTCGACCCCGGTGGGGTAACCGTTGAACAATACCCGGCCGACTTTTTGTTCCAGCAGTATCAGCAGGTCCGCATGGGTCTGAAGATCCGATGCTTCGCCAATCAATGTCGCGGTCAGTTGCCCGTGCAAACTGTTCAACGCCTGCCGCAGCTCAACCTTGTCCGCCACTTCAACGACAATGGTGGTCGGCCCGAACACTTCTTCCTGTAGCAGCGGATCCCCATTGAGCAGTAGGCTGACGTCGGCCTTGAACAGTTGCGGCCATGCCTGATGTCCCTGCTGGTCGTGGCCCGCCAGGTGCGTCACGCCCGGATGCTCGAGCAAGGCTCGCACCCCTTTTTCATAGCTGCCGAGGGTGCCAGCATTGAGCATGGTTTGCGCCGGTTGTTCGGCCATCAGGTTGCTTAATCGCGCAGTGAACGCCGTCCATTCAGGGGTGCGAATACCAATGACCAACCCCGGATTGGTGCAGAACTGCCCGCAACCCTGGACCACCGATGCCACCAGCTCACCGGCGATTTTCTCGCCCCGCGCGCGCAAGGCTTCGGGCAATACCAACACTGGATTGATGCTGCTCATCTCGGCGAACACCGGGATGGGTTGTTGCCGTGCAGCGGCCATGTCGCAAAGGGCACGGCCACCTTTGAGCGAACCGGTGAAACCGACGGCCTGAATCGCCGGGTGCCTGACCAGCGCTTCACCGACACCAGCGCCGTAGATCATGTTGAACACACCCTTGGGCATGTCGGTCTGCTTGGCGGCGCGCAGGATCGCATTGGCCACGCATTCGGCGGTTGCCATGTGCCCGCTGTGGGCCTTGAACACCACCGGGCAACCGGCGGCCAGGGCCGCGGCGGTATCGCCGCCAGCAGTCGAAAAGGCCAACGGAAAATTGCTGGCGCCGAACACTGCCACCGGGCCGACGCCGATCCGGTACTGGCGCAGGTCAACCCGTGGCAGCGGCTGACGCTCCGGCAGGGCACGGTCGATGCGCGCGCTATAGAAATCGCCCCGACGCAGGACCTGAGCGAACAGACGCATCTGGCCGCTGGTGCGGCCGCGCTCGCCCTGAATCCGGGCGCTGGGCAGGGCGGTCTCGCGCGTCACCAGAGCAACGAACTCGTCATCCAGGGCATCCAGTTGCGCGGCGATGGCTTCAAGGAATTGCGCCCGGCGCGTCGCCGGCAAATTACGAAAGGCTGGATAGGCGGCCGCAGCGGCCTGGACGGCCGCGTCGACTTCTTGCGCGGTGGCTTGCACGAAAGAGTAGGGCAGTGCTTCGCCGGTGCTGGCGTCATGGCTGTTCAGGATGATGCCGCCGACGGCGCTGCGCGCTCCGCCGATATAGTTGTGGCCAAGGATCTCAGACATCAAAAAAGCTCCTGTCGAAAAAATGGGGTAGCAACACAAAACCTCTGTGGGAGCGAGCTTGCTCGCGATGGTTTCAAAGGCACCGCGTTTATCCAGGATCAGCGCGGTATCGTTAACGTCCATCGCGAGCAGGCTCGCTCCCACAGGGATTTACTCAGGCCAGAGAATCGGCCCGGCGTGGGCTAGTCGAGGCTGGGTCCAGCGCAGCAACCCGCGCCGCCGACTCCGCATCCACCTGGCGCAATGACTTGCCACGGGTCTCGCGGGTCAGGCCGACAGCCACCACGGAAATCAGTGCGGCGCCCACCAGATACCAGGCGATCGGAGTCGAGCTTTGGTACTTGTTGAGCAAGGTGATGGCGATCAGCGGTGCCAGGGAACCGGCGAAGATCGGCGCCACCTGGTAGCACAGGGACAGAGCGGTGTAGCGAACGTGGGTCGGGAACAGTTCAGCCATCAGCGCCGAGTAAGGCGCATAAGTCATCGACTCGATGGCCAGGCCAAGGGTGATGGCGGCCATGATCAGCCAGTTGTTGCCGGTGTCCATCATCGGGAAACCGATGAAACCCCAGAATGCTGTGAGCACCGCGCCGGTCAGGTACACCGGCTTGCGCCCGACGATGTCCGACAGATAGCCCATCAGGGGAATCAGGAAAAAGTGCACCAGGTGCGCGCCGAACATCAGCAGCAGAATTTGCGAAGTGTCCTTGTGCACCACCAGTTTCAGATAGGTAATCGAGAACGTCACTACGGTGTAGTAGAGGATGTTCTCGGCAAAGCGAGCGCCGATTCCCACCAGCACCGAACGCCAGTGATGGCGCAGCACTTCCACCACACCGAGCTGTTGCTGTTTGGTCTGGGCCTGACGGGCCTGGGCTTCCTTGAAGATCGGCGCGTCATCGACGCTGGTGCGAATCCAGTAACCGATCAACACGACTACCGCCGAGAACCAGAACGCCACGCGCCAGCCCCAGGCAAGGAACTGTTGCTCAGACAGGTTCGACGACAACAGCAGCAGGGCGAGCGTGGCCACCAGGTTGCCGGCCGGCACCCCGGCTTGCGGCCAACTGGCCCAGAAGCCCCGACGATTGTCCGGGCAGTGTTCGGACACCAGCAGAATCGCGCCGCCCCATTCGCCACCGAAAGCGAAGCCCTGGATCAACCGCAACAGCACCAGTAGCACCGGCGCTGCGTAACCGATCTGGTCGAAGCCAGGCAGGCAACCCATCAGGAAGGTGGTGATGCCGACCACTACCAGGCTCAGTTGCAGCAGGCGTTTGCGGCCGAATTTGTCACCGTAGTGACCGAATACCAAACCGCCCAACGGTCGGGCGAGAAAACCGACCGCGTACAAGGCGAAGGCGGCGATGATGCCGTCGATGGGGCTGTCGGTCTGGCGGAAGAACAGCTTGCCAAAAACCAATGCCGAGGCGGTGCCGTAGAGAAAGAATTCATACCATTCGGCGACGGTGCCAGCCATGGCGGCGGCCACCACGCGTTTGAGTCCCGAGGGTGTGGTTGCGCTTTGCGTGTGTTGAGGATTCGACATGCTGACGTACCTTGTTGAGACGCAAAAAACGGGCAGCCGGGCGGGGCCAGTAAAGGCCCGCCCGGCAATCACTCAGAGACCGACGTCCGGCAGTTCCGGGCGGTTGGCCAACGCCTTGGCCATGATCTGCTCGACGAATACGCGGTCGGCTTCCGGCAGGGCCAGGCGTGGCGGACGGGTCAAGGCGCTGCCGCGACCGGCAATGGCTTCACACAGTTTGATGCACTGCACCAGGTCGGCACGGGCATCGAGGTGCAGGATCGGCATCAGCCATTCGTAGATCGGCATGGCTTCGGCGAAACGACCGGCCTTGGCCAGGCGGAAGATGGTTTCGCCTTCTTTCGGGAACACGTTGGACATGCCCGAGACCCAACCTTCGGCACCCACGGCGATGCTCTCCAGCACCACGTCGTCGAGGCCGGCAAACAACACGAAACGGTCACCGACTTCGTTGCGCACGTCGATGAAGCGACGGGTGTCGCCGGAAGAGTCCTTGAAGCACACCACGTTGTCGCAGTCGGCCAGGGAAATCAGGATGTCCGGGGTGACGTCGTTCTTATAGATAGGCGGGTTGTTGTAGACCATCAGCGGCACGTCGGCGTTTTTCGCCACGTAGCGGTAATGCTCGGCGGTTTCGAACGGCTTGGAACCGTAGACCAGCGCCGGCATCAGCATCACGCCATCGACGCCGACCCGGCGTACGGCATTGGCGACCTTGGCCGCTTGTAGGCTGGTGAACTCGGCAACGCCGCAAATCACCGGTACGCGACCACGGGCGGCATCGACAGCGACCTCAGTCACGGCGATTTTCTCTTCGGCGGTCAGCGAGGTGTTTTCACCCACCGAGCCGCAGACCACCAGGCCCGACACGCCGTCGCGGATCACGTTGGAAATCACCTGATGGGTTTTTTCCAGGTTGATGGAGAAGTCATCGTTGAATTGAGTGGTCACCGCTGGGAAGACGCCACTCCAGTTAATGCGCTTGCTCATTGTTGCCTCCGGTTCGTTAATTGTATTTC
Organism: Pseudomonas sp. GW821-FHT07G06; assembly: GCF_058986625.1. Taxonomy (NCBI): domain Bacteria; kingdom Pseudomonadati; phylum Pseudomonadota; class Gammaproteobacteria; order Pseudomonadales; family Pseudomonadaceae; genus Pseudomonas; species Pseudomonas sp. GW821-FHT07G06. Next base: position 14,009 of record NZ_JBYSVW010000019.1, on the reverse strand, counting down.
GTATACGATATTTAAAATGACGATGCTCGGCTAGTGCTTTTTTTGGTTTTCAGGGGTTTTTACTGGCCGTTGGTCTGGGGGGCAGGGATTGCGTGATCAGGCGCCGGGCCAGGTGTCGGACAGGCGATAGCCTTGTGGCCACGGATCGCTTGGGTCGAGCAGCAATTGATGGGTGCCGGTGATCCACGCCCGGCCGGAAATGCACGGGTAAATCGCGGCGCGGCCGGCAACTTCGGTCAGCGAATCAATGCGGCAGTGGAACTCCGAGCCGATAATCGAACGGCCGACAAAGCGCTCGCCAACCTGCATCAAGCCTTTGGCCTGCAACACCGCCATTCGCGCCGAGCAACCCGTGCCGGTGGGGGAGCGGTCGATCTTGCCCGGTTGAATCACCACCGCATTGGCGCCGGTGGCGATGCCGTTCTCATGGACGATGGGCGCGGCGATCTGGCAGAAGGAAATGTGCGACCACTCGGGATTCAGCGGATGCACGAAGCCCAGTTGCTCGTTGGCCGCTCGAGTGATTTTCAGCCCGACCGCGACCAGATCGGCCGCTTCATCCGGGCGGATGGAGAAACCCAGGCCTTTGGCATCGGCAATCACAAAGCTGTCGCCACCATAAGCGGTGTCAACCTTCAGCGAGCCGATGCCTTCGACTTCAATCCACGCATCCAGCCGATCAGCGAAGGACGGTACGTTTTTCACTTCCACCCGTTGCACCTTGCCATCCCGGCAGTCGGCCACGGCTTCGATCAGGCCGCCGGGCGCTTCCAGCACCAGGCGGGTTTGCGGCTCGGTCATGGGCAGGATGCCGCTGTCGAGCAATACGGTGGCGACGCACAACGAGTTGGAGCCGGACATCGGCGGGGTGTCCGCCGGTTCCATGATGATCCAGGCCATCTGCGCCCGTGGGTCCTTGGCCGGGACCAGCAGGTTGACGTGGCGGAACACGCCGCCGCGGGGTTCGTTGAGGACGAAGTTGCGCAGGGTTTCGTCCCGGGCGATCCAGCGCGACTGTTCCCACACGGTGGCGCCGGGCGGCGGGGCGACACCGCCGACGATCACGTCGCCGACTTCGCCTTCGGCGTGGCAGCTGACTACATGAATGACTTTCGATGAGCGCATGGCTTGCTCCTTGTTTTGTCTGTGAAGGCCTAATCGCGAGCAAGCTCGCTCCCACAGGAATGAGTGGTGTACACAAAACCTGTGGGAGCGGGCTTGCTCGCGAAGGGGGCCAGTCGCTATTTCACCGATTTCAGAAACGCTGCAGTCTCCGCATGCACCGGATTGCCAATCACCTGATCCGGCGAACCAATCTCATGCACCAGGCCATTGCGGAAGAACGCCACACGGTCGGACACGTCCCGGGCAAAGCGGATTTCGTGGGTCACCAACACCATGGTCATGCCGTCTTCGGCGAGCATGCGCATGGTGTCCAGCACTTCACCGACCAACTGCGGGTCGAGGGCCGAGGTAGCTTCGTCAAACAGCATGTAGTCCGGTGACATGGCCAGGGCACGGGCGATGGCCATGCGTTGTTGCTGGCCACCGGACAGCTTGCCAGGGAAAGTCTTGAGCTTGTCGCCCAGGCCGACGTGGGTCAGTTGCTTCACCGCTAGCTCTTCAGCTTCAGCCTTGCTTTTGCCCAGCACTTTGCGCGGCGCGAGCATGACGTTTTCCAGCACCGTCAGGTGCGGGAAGGCATTCCATTGCTGGAACACAATGCCGATTTTCTGCCGCAGGCGATTAAGGTCGGTGGCGCTGTGATGGACCTCGACGCCGTCAACGCGGATGTTGCCTTTCTGGATCGGTTCCAGCCCATTGATACACATCAGCAAGGTCGATTTGCCGGAGCCGGAGCCGCCGATGATCGACACCACTTCGCCCTTGTTCACCGTCAGGTTGACGCCCTTGACCACCTCGAGGTTGCCGAAGGATTTATGTACGTTGTCGATCTCAATCATTTTCTTGCCACCTTCTTTCCAGACGAGCGCCCAGGCGTGCGACCACCAGGCTCATGACGTAGTAGATAAGGCCCGCGATGCACAGCACCAGCAACGGTTCCTGGATGCGGGTGACGATGGTTTGCGAGGCGCGCAGCAGTTCGACGATGCCGATCCACATCACCAGGGCGGTGTCTTTCATTACGCCGAGCACCAGGTTCAGCCAGCCGGGGAACGCTACCCGGGTGGCCATCGGCAGGACGATCCAGCGCAAGTCCTGCAAGAAGCTCAGCCCCAGCGAACGGCTGGCCCGGCGCACGGTGAACGGCACCGCCAGCACGCCGGCCCGCACGATCTCGGTGAAGTACGCCGCAGCGTAAACCCCCAACACAATGCAGCCGACGCTGAAGGCGCTGATGTTCAAACCGATGATGCTTTTGAGTGAGTTGAACAGTACGAACTGGATCAGCAACGGCACGCTGCGAAACACGTCCAGCACCCAGGCCAACGGCTGGCTGGCCCGTGGCAACAAGGCCCGCAGCAGGCCGAAGAACAACCCGGCCAAGGAGCCGAGAATGATCGACCAGAACGTCAGTTGCATCGTGACCCACGCACCGTTGAGCAGGAACATCAGGTCATTCGAGGAAAAATCGGTGGAAAACATGGACAGCTCCTCAGTAACGGAACAACCGCCAGGCCATCAGCCGGGCTGCCGCGACGATCGCCTTGGCAATCAAGTAATACAGCACCGCTGCGATGGCGAAATACTCGAAGGTGCGGAAGGTTTTGACGTTGTATTCCTGGGTCACACCGGTCAGGTCATTGTTTAGTCCGACGATCACCCCCAGCGACGTCATCAACACCGCCCAGACCATCTGATTGGTCAGCGGGTAGAACACGATCCGCAGCAGTTGCGGGACGATGATCATGCGGTAGGCCTGGAAGGCACTCATGCCGAGGGAACGCGCCGCACGCACCTGCGTGTCAGGCACGGCCTTGAGGCCGCCGCGAAAGTTCTCCGCCAGATACCCGGCATTGTTGAAGGTGATCCCGGCCAGCAGGGCGAACCAGGAACTGACGTGCAGGTTCAGCGAGCCGAGGCCGAAGTAGAGGATGTAGATCTGGAACAGCGACGGGGTGTTGCGGGCAATCGATACCCAACCGTTGCCGAACCCGCGCAGTAACGGGTGTTTGGCCTCGCGCATCACCGTCAGGGCCAGGGCGATCAGCACGCCGAAGATCATCGACAGCGCGGCGGTTTCGAAGGTGACGATGGCACCGGCAAGCATGTCCGGCAAGGCGCGCAGGGCGGAGCGCCATTGGAAGCTGTAGTCAAACATGCGCAGGGCTCTCCAGTTGGGCAGCAGGTTGTAGCCAGGCCGGCAAACGTCCGCTGGCCGTTGCGGTGCAGGCCGCGTCGACGCATTCGGCAAGGCTGGCGAAGTGCACCTTGCGGCCGACCAGGCCCGGTGCGTAGTGGGCGTATTTGCCCGAGTTGGTCATCAGGTTTTTAGCCGCCAGGGGGATTACGGGTTCGCCGAGCATGCACCAGCAGGTGTCGGTGACCAGGGTCGCGCCAAACGCTTCGATCACGGCGATGTGCCCGGCCTCGCGGGCCTGCTCCAACACGGCACGGCCGCAGGTGATGGCAAGCACCACATCCGGGTGTCTTTGTCGTCCCCGGCACAGGCGTGCCAGGTGAGCGAACTCGCTGAGGGAAAAGTGCGGGTTACCCAGCGACACCACATCCACCCGGTTATCGCGAGCACTGTTGAGTTCGCGCCAACTCGGCAGCAGGTCCTTCAGGCGGATTTTTTCCACGGCAATGGAAATGTCCGCATCCAGCACCTGCGCCGGGTCAATGGCCTCCGGCGTGACCCCGGCGATGTGGAACAGTGGCGCCGCAGAGGTGGTGGCGAAGGCCGCGCCAAAGGCTTTGAGGTCGTCCAGGCTCGGCTTGCGTTTTTCCAGCCCCAGCACCAGCGGCACGCGACTGCCGGCCAGGGCACCAATGTAGTAACCCAGCAGCGGGTAGAAGGCATCGTCCAGTTCACCGAGGACAGGCAACTCGATCTGCAACCGAGCCTTGCGTGGCGCGTCCAGGTGGCAGCCGATCAGCGGGGCACGACCGGTGAGGGCGATGCAGATGTCCAGGTAATCCGGGTATTTCAGGGTGCGTGCACCGAGCACGCTGTTGGCGTAGACCACTGCGTTGGATTCCGCCCAGACGATTTGCTCGCCAGCCTTCGGTGCAGTGTCGAGCAGGTACGGCGCGCAGGTGAAACTGAGCTGTGCGCCCATCGCCATATAGGCATCGCCCAAGGCACTGGCCGGTTCACCCAGTGCTGGGTCGATACCCAGTTCGCGCCAACGGCGCTGGTCGACGGAAATTGAATTGAGGGTGGTGGGCACTCGCACTTTTGCTCCCCATTGCACCAGCTGCCCGGCAAAGCGCAGGCTCGCAGGTCCCGTGTAAATGCAGCCGTCGATGTGTGCTTGAGTGACATCCACCAAGTGGTCGGCACCCTGCAATTCGGCCATGCGCAGGACGATCTGCATGGCCATTTGCGCGGCCTTGCCATGCCGGCCATCGAGCAGCGCCCGATCGTGCTCGGTGAGCCTGATCGAGGCGGTGCTGGCAGTGTCTGGTAATGGGCTGTCGAGCGCCTGCCAGGCGTCGCCCGGCAGGTGATCGAACAGGCTCAGCGTTGCATTTTCGACCCGGGCGAAGGCCTGGCCGCGCAAGGCGGCGAAGGCCTCCCGACCGATGCACAGCACCGGCAGGGAACGGGCGAAAATGGTCTGCGCCACCAGCACGCCCAAGGTCAGGATCTCGTCGGCTTCGGCCAGCACCAATGCCGCCGGTGCATGGCCGTTGCTGATCAGTTCCATCAACACGCTGCTGCCGGTGCACGAGCCACGACCGCTGGGAATCGCCAGCACGCGGCCGGCCAGGTGTTGGCCGCTGAGCGGGTGATGGCGGTCGATGACTTCACCCGTGCAGGGATCGACTCCGCCCCAGAAACTCAAGCCGACATCGGCGAACAGCAGGGCGCCTTGCGCAGCACCCGTCACCAGGCTGCGCCCGGTCAGAGACATTGGCCTAGGCATGCCGGACATCTCAGTAGTAGACCTGAGGCACGGTCAGGTTGGTCGGCGAGATCTCGGTGCCGACCCATTTAACGAACAGCTCCTGGTAGCGACCGGTGCGCACCTGTTGGTTGACGAACAGGTTGAGGTAGTTGAGCAGGCCGTACTCGCTGCGCTTGGCGCCCAGGGACACGTAGTCGATGACGTACGGGGCGTTACCGGCGACTTTCAGGTTTTTGTATTTGCCCGACTTGAGGGTGGCGGCGGCCACGGTGTTGGTGACCACGGTGGCATCGATGTGGCCTTGGGTGACGGCCAGCAGGGTATCGTTTTGCGACTGGTAGGCTCGGAAACTGCCCGAGCCCCAGTTCTTCACGTCTTTCTCCAGGGCGATGGCCTCATAGGTGCCGCTGGTGTTGCCCACTGCTTTGCCCTTGAGGTCGTCGAAGTCGTTGATGCCGGTGTCGTCGCGGGTCAGCACCACCATCTGGAAGGCAAAGTAGGGCACGGTGAGGCCAACGGTCTTGGCGCGTTCGAGGGTGTCGGAGGTGGACGCGACGATCACGTCAGCCCGGCCGGAGACCAGTGCCGGAATGCGATCCGGGAACGGCGTTTCCACCACCTCGGCCTCGACCCCGAGGATCTTCGCCAGGTCGCGGCAATAGTCCACATCGAAGCCGGCCGGCGAGTTGCTGGCATCGCGAAAGCCCATGGGCGGGAAGTCCAGGGTCACGGCGCAGCGCAGCTTGCCCGAACCGATGATGTCGTCGAGCTTGTCGGCCTGGGCAGTGGCGATAAAGGAGGTACTGAGAACAGCGCTGAGGGCTACGGCAAATGCGGGGTTTTTCATAGAGGCCTCGTTGACGTGAAGTGCTGTTGAATATCGTATTGGGGATTTCGTATACGATATTAACAATAGCAATCAGCGTGCCTATTTCCAGTCCGAGGGGTGAATTAGTTGTCAGGCCTTGGCGTAGAGGTTTTGTAGCAGTGCAACCCGAGGCACGGTGACGCCAAGGTATCGGGGGCAGGTGTTACATATGGGAGCAGCGGTAGCGCAGGCGCCCCTTTAAGGAACACCTGCAGGTGAGAGATGCGTGCCTGCTTATCGGTTCATTGCAGGTTTTGTGGTGGATGGGCGGGCCTCATCGCGAGCAAGCTCGCTCCCACAATTGACCGCGTGCGCAAGGTAAATGCGATCCCCTGTGTGCGAGCTTGCTCGCGATGAGGCCCGGAAGAACACTCTTCATCACCCGCCTAACGCTGGTTATCGCGATACTGACTCGGCGACAAACTGGTCAGCGCCCGAAACTGCCGGCTGAAGGCACTGTGGTCGGTGTAACCACAGCGCAAGGCAATCTCGGTAATCGGCAACTCGGTGTGCAGTAACAACCGCGAACCTTCTTCCAGGCGCGCCTTGTGAATCATTTGCCGTGGGGTGAGCTGGAACACCCGTTTGCAGTGCCGCTCCAATTGCGCCACGGAATAGCCAGCGATGGCGGTCAGTTCGGCGAGGCTGATGGAGCGGGCGAAGTGGCGGCGGATATGGGCATCCACGGCGGCGAGTTTCTGGAAAGCCGGATGGTTCGACTGCGGTGATTGCAGGTCGCGGGAGATACCGGCCAGGCCCACGATCCGACCCTGTTCATCCTTCAACGCGAGTTTGTGGGTCAGGCACCAGATCGGCTGATTGCCATAATACAAATGCAACTCCAGCTGATCGGCCAGTTGGCGACCACTGGACAGCACTCGCCGATCCTGCTCGGTGTACAGCGGACCGAAGCGTTCCGGGAAGACCATTTCGGCGGTGCGCCCCAGCAGCTCGTCCCTGTGTTTGAAACCACAACGCCGGGCCAGGGTCTGGTTGACGAAGGCGTAGCGGGCCTCGCAGTCCTTGATGAAAAACACCACGTCCGACAAGGTATCGAGCAACGGCGCAATGGGCTGAAGGCTGTTCAGCAGCGTCGGCAGGTCGCAAGGTTTGAAGGTGGTGAGCGATGGATACATGGCGCCGGGAGTCTGAGGGTGACCCCCGGGATCATAGAGACTCGGCAGCGTGGCCGAAACCCCAGGCGTGGTCATCACGCCGGCGGGGTATCGTCCAGGGACATCAAGGTTTCGATCCGCGCCGGGCTGAAGGGTGGGCGCGGTGCCGAGGGCTGCCAACCAAACAAATGCTGCACTGCGCCGCCACACACCCGGCCCTGGCAGGCGCCCATGCCACAGCGACTGGCGAGTTTGGCTTCGCGCCAGTCAGAGTGACCGGCCAATGCCGCGTAGGGCACGTCTTCGCAGCGGCAAACCAGGGTGTCGGGCTGGGCCAGGGACTTGAGTCGCGGGTCGAGGGCGAACGCGCTGTTCAGCGCCTTGGCAAAACCCTGCCAGCGCGCCCGGCGCGGCCACAATTGCCTGGCGGCTTGCAGATTGCCGACCGCAGCGTGGCCGGCAATCGCACCTTCCACCAAGGCCAGCTCACTGCCGCCGAACCCTGTGCATTCGCCCGCCGCATAATGATCGGCGCGGTTGCTGGCCTGCCAGGCATCCACCGCGATGGCTTGATCTTCGATGGCACAACCCAGAGCCTGGCCCAACTGGATGTTCGGAATCAACCCGAATCCACAGGCCAGCCGATCACATTCCAACTCAACGATGTTGCCTTGTTGTTGCAGGCGCACGCCTTCCACTCGGTCGGTGCCAAGCGCCGCCAATACGTGGGTGGCAGTGCGGTAGCGGTGGTCGAACAGGCTGAACGATTGCAGCCATTTGCCGGGCCAGCGCGGCAGTTGCGCGGCGAAACCGGCGAGGGCGCTGCGGCTGGCTTGTTCGGCGATGCGTTGCACTTGCGCGCCAAGCTGTTTGGCGGTGGCGGCACTGGCCAGTAACAGCGGGCCGCTGCCGGCGATCACCACGCGCTCGTTCTGCACCGGCAAACCAGCCTTGATCAGTGCCTGCAAACCACCCGCACCGGTGACACCCGACAGGGTCCAGCCGGGGAAGGGCAGCAGCAATTCACGGGCGCCGGTGCACAGAATCAGTTTGTCGTAGCTGATCAGCCAGCCATGGTTGTCATCTTCCACCAGCAGTTGTTTCGCGCCGGGGGCGGCGATCACCCGAGTACCGGCGTGATGGCGGATGTTGTTGCACGACGCCAGACGCTCGCGCAGGCGCCGGGCCTGACCGGGCACGTTGGCTTGAGGTCCGTCGCGCCAGATTTGCCCGCCCGGCAGCGGGTTGTCGTCGAGCATGACAATGCGGGCGCCGCTGGGGGCGGCGGCAAGGGCGGCGCTCATCCCGGCAGGGCCCGCGCCAATGATCAACAGATCAGCATATTCATTCATGTGCGAGTCTCCACCTGCATGCCGTCACGGCACAGGGTCTGGCAAGCCAGGCGACGCCGGCCATCGATGGTCACCCGGCATTCCTGGCAAATGCCCATGCCGCACAGCGGCGCACGGCGCTGACCGCTGACCGAGGTGCGCGTGCAGCCGTCACTGGCCAGCGCCAGGGCAGCGGCGACGCTGGTGCCTTCGGCGACTTTCAGGGCGTGGCCGTCCAGCAACAATTCAGGCATAGACCGGTTCTCCGAGAAAACGCTGGGGCAGATAAGGTTGTGCGGCCAATGGCGGGGTTTCGTTGAACAGTTGCGCCACCAGTAAATCGGCGGTGCCGGGGGCGGTGGTTACGCCCAGTCCTTCGTGACCGACTGCCAGCCACAAGCCTTGACGTTGTGGATGTTGGCCCACCAGCGGCAAGCCGTCGGGGCTGGCGGCGCGAAAACCGGTCCAGGCACGGATGCCATTGAGCCGGGCCAGCCCCGGCATGTACTCGGCGGCACGCTTGAGCATCTTCGCGAGCATCCAGCCTTCGACCTGCGGGTCGGTGGTTGCGAATTGCCGCGAGGCGCCGATGAACAGTTGCCCGGTGGGGCGCGGCTGGATATTGCAGGCGGTCGACGGCCCCGTGGCGTTGTGGGCACTGGTGACGTAACCCAGTTCAACCAGGGTATGGGTGACGCTGCCGGGGTAGCGGTCAGTGATCAGCAAGTGGCCTTTTTTCGGCTCGATGGGCAATTCCGGGCACAGCTCGTTGGCTTGAATACCGTTGGCCAATACCACGGCATCGGCACTCAACCAACGACCATCATCGAGGCAGACGCGGTTGCCATCGACCGCACTGACCCGTGCCCGGCGCTGGCGGATGTTCGGTGTTTCGAGCATCCATCCGGCCGTCGCCGGGGCGTAAAGAATGCCGTCGCCATTGATCAGCAAGCCGCCTTCCAGTCCTTCGCGCAGTTCCGGTTCGCGCTGGCGCAGGGCATTGGCGCCGATCAGTTCGCAAGCCACGCCCTGGGCTTGCAGGTTCAGGAATTTGCTGTGGGCCACCGCCATTTCTTCGGCATTGGCCGCCAGCCACAGCGTGCCGTTGCAGCGGTAGGCACAGCTGTCGGGCAGGTCCGCGCCCAGTTCGCGCCAGCGCTGCAACGAATATTGACTCAGGGCCAGTTCGGCGGGGTTGTCGTCGAGTACCAGCAAGTGGCCCATGCCGGCGGCCGTGGCCCCGTGCAGGCCAGCGTCCAGTACCAGCACCTGCAAGCCGCGACGGGCCAGCGCCTGGGCACAGGCGGCGCCGATAATGCCGGCGCCGATCACGATCACATCGGCCACCTGGCCCTCGTTCATGGACGAATGCCCCAGGCGAACGGATCGTCCTGTTCGATGATCAGGCTCGCCTCGGCACTGATGAACGCGCGACCACGAATGGTCGGCACGATGCGCTCACCCTGCAGTTCGTAGGAACCCTCGAACTCGCTGCCGATGACGCTGGCCTGGCGCCAGATCTGCCCCGGTTGCAACTTGTCGTCGGCCGCCAGGCATGCCAGTTTGGCACTGGTGCCGGTGCCGCAGGGCGAACGGTCATAGGCTTTGCCGGGGCAGAGCACGAAGTTGCGGCTGTCGGCGTGATCGTCATCGGCGAACAACTCGACGTGATCGATCAAGCCGCCGTCTTCACCGCGAATGCCTTGGGCTTCCAGTGCCTGCTGCACGGCGAAGGTGTAAGCGGTCAGCGCTTCGAGGTTGTCGCCGGCCACCCGCAGGCCGTGCTCGGCGACCAGGAAAAACCAGTTGCCGCCCCAAGCGATATCACCGACCACTTGGCCGATGCCCGGCACCTGCACCGCCAGCGCCTTGCGATAACGGTAGGCCGGCACGTTGCGCACACTCACCGAATGGTCTTCGTGCAGGGTTGCCTGCACCGTGCCCACCGGCGTTTCGATGCTGTGCACGCCGGGGCCGATCCTGCCCAGGTGCGCTAACGAAGCCACCAGGCCGATGGTGCCGTGGCCGCACATGCCCAGATAACCGGTGTTGTTGAAGAAAATCACCCCGGCACAGGCGCCAGGGTCCACCGGCGTGCAGAGCAGGGCGCCCACCAGTACGTCACTGCCCCGTGGTTCCAGCATACAGGCGGCGCGCCATTGATCATGCTGTTCGGCTAATACCTTGCGCCGTTCGGCCATGCTGCCGGTGCCCAGGTCAGGAAAGCCGGCGGTCACCAGGCGGGTCGGTTCGCCGCCGGTGTGGGAGTCGATCACTGAGATGCGTTTCATGGGAGGGCCACGTCCATTCGGTTGAGTGAACGCAAGAGTGGCCCGTGCGGCGAGGTGTCGGCTTGATGGATTTAGTCTGTGTCGATGACGAAATCGGCACAGCATCCACAGCGGTCAGTGGGGGTGGGGCAGGTGCTCGAACAGGGTCGTGCAGACGCCGGCAATGTGCTCGTCCAGAAGCTTCACCGCCAGTTCCACATCCCCGGCGCGGCAGGCCGCCAGAATCTCGCGGTGTTCGTGATCGGCCCGTTCCTTACCGGCCGACAAGCTCATCTGCATGCGTAGATAACGCTCCAGCTTGTCGTTGACCGAACGGATCAGACTCACCAGAAACGGTCGCTGCGCAGGCTCGTACAGGCAGGAGTGCAGCTCCCAGTTGAGCTCGGCCCAGCGCCCCACGTCGTCCTCGCCGATGAACTCCTGACAGATGCGCTCGGCACGGGCGAAGGTCTCTTCGGTCATGTTCGGAATGGCCAGGCGCAGAATCTTGTCCTCCAGCAACATCCGCACTTCGAACATCTGCGCCAGCTCCGCATCGGAAACCCGCGTGACCATCGCCCCGCGATTGCGCTGGAACATCACCAACCCTTCGGCCTCCAGGCGCTTGAGGGCTTCGCGCACCGGGATCTTGCTGACATTGAACTGGCGGGCGATGTCGTCCTGGCGGATCGGCTCATCCTCGGCAAAATGCCCGGCGACTATCGCATCCCGCAGATGGCGGGTGATGATTTCCGAAGTCGAAGGCGTGTTACCAAGGTCGGGTGCGTTGAGTTTGGGTAGGTTCACGGCGGCGGTCATTTGGAGTGAGATAGCGCTAGGGTATACGAAATTCTTTTGCTGATCTTCCCCGGTTCGACGTCGGTGCGCCCGATGCCGGTCATGCCACTCGCTACAACAAAACGGGCGCCAGTCAGGGCGCCCGCTTTCATTCAGGCTTGCGCCGCCTTCTCAGAGACTATCCGGATCCCCGAAAAACATCTGAATCCGCGACCGCAACCAGCGCTCCCCCGGATCATTGTCCTGCGACCCGCGCCACGCCATGTGCAATTCAAAGCTGCGCACCGGCAACGGCGGATCTTCCGCGCGCACACCGCCTGCGGCCGTCAGCGCATCGGCCGTGTAGTCCGGCACGGTTGCGACGATGTCAGTGCCGGCCAGCAAGGTGCTCAAGCCATTGAACTGCGGCACCGCGAGCACCACATGACGTTTGCGCCCGAGCTTTTCCAGTTCTTCATCTATAAAGCCGCTGAGGTCGCCGGCGAACGACACCAGTGCATGGGGGCGCGCGCAGTAATCATCCAGGCTCAACGGCCCCGGCACGGTGTCGGCGCGCAACAGCTTGGGCTGGCTGCGGCGCAGGACCTTGCGCTTGGCGTTGGCCGGCAGGTCGGTGGTGTAGCTGACGCCGATGGAGATCTCGCCGGAGGCCAGCAATCCCGGCATCAGGATGTAGTTGACCCGACGCACCACCAGCACGATCCCTGGCGATTCGGCGCGCAGGCGCTTGAGCAGCATGGGCAGCAAGGCGAATTCGACGTCGTCCGAAAGGCCGATGCGGAACACGGCGGTACTTGTGGCAGGATCGAACTCGGCCGCACGGCTGACCGCGGTGGAAATCGAATCCAGTGCCGGCGAGAGCAGGGCGAAGATCTCGATCGCCCGGGCGGACGGCTCCATGCTGCGGCCGGTACGCACAAACAACGGGTCATCGAACAACCCGCGCAGGCGCGAGAGCGCCGCACTGATGGCGGGCTGGCCGAGGAAGAGTTTTTCCGCAGCACGGGTCACGCTGCGTTCGTGCATCAATGTTTCAAAAACGATCAACAGGTTCAGGTCGACACGACGCAGGTCATTACGATTCATCTGGAGTCCTGGCAGAGTCAGCAAACTTGACGTGGGCGGCCATATGAGAACAATGGCCAGCAGGAATATTACGGGGAAAGGCTGGTACTCTGCACCGGGTAATTCAGATTTCCTGCAAAGGTGGCTTCGGTTCTTGCGGCATTTGACAATGTCGCCGCCGCTGCGGAATCAATGACAGGCATGTCGACTATTAATACCCACTGATAGTGTTGGGTTGAAAGCCCAGCTAGAGTTCATGGCATTAGAGGTTCATTTGGCGAGGTTTGCGATGTCCCGCACGATCCGTTTTCACAAGTTTGGTCCAGCCGAGGTGCTCAAATGCGAAGAGCATGCGGCGGCTCTGCCTGCACCGGGCGAAGTGCAGGTGCGCGTCGAGGCGATTGGCATCAGTTGGTATGACACGCTCTGGCGCCAGAACCTGGCGTCGTCCCACGCCCGTCTGCCTTCGGGCCTTGGCCAGGAAATGGCCGGTATCGTCACGGCTGTCGGTGAGGGTGTGGATGACTTGGCGATAGGTGACAAGGTCGCCAGTTTCCCGGCCCAAAGCCCGAACGACTATCCGGTCTATGGAGAACTGATTGTCCTGCCGCGCTCGTCGCTGACCCGTTACCCGGACGTACTGAGCCCGATCGAAGCCAGCGTGCATTACACGCCTCTGCTGGTCGCCTATTTTGCTTATGCCGACCTGGCACGGGTCAAACCCGGGCAGTTCGCCCTGGTGACCGACGCCAGCCATTGCGCCGGACCTTCGTTCGTACAACTGGGCAAGGCCATGGGTGTTCGAGTGATTGCCGCAACCAAGTCAGCAGAAGAGCGTGAGTATCTGTTGTCGCTGGGTGCCGAAAAAGTCATCGTTACCGAGGAAGAAGATCTGCTGATACGGATCAACAAGATCACCGATAACCGCGGTGTGGATGTGGTCTTCGATGGTTTGGGCGGTCCTCAGATGTCGTTGCTGGGCGATGTGCTGGCGCCTCGCGGCAGCCTGGTGCTGTACGGCCTGCAAGGCGGCAACCAGACGCCATTCCCGGCCTGCGCGGCGTTCCAGAAGAACATTCAGTTCTTCGTGCACTGCATCGGCAACTTCACCGGCAAGCCGGAACTGGGCATCATCCAGGACCAGGTCGCACTGCAACGTGCCTTGCGCGACATCAACCAGTTGACCGCTGACCGCGTGCTGCTGCCGCTCAAGACCCGGGTCTTCCCGTTTGCCGAGGTGGTCGAAGCTCACCGCTACATGGACGAATGCCCTTGTCGCGAGCGGGTCGCCCTGCAGGTCGAGCCGACGTAACACTTACAACAAGCCGATGCAAAAGTCCCCAAGAGTCCGTGCCCACACGGACTCTTTCGTTTGTGCCCCCCCCCAAAAAAAAAAGGTTCATCACGCAATCCCGGGGGAACACAGATAAAAAAAATATCTGTAGGAGCTGCCGAAGGCTGCGATCTTTTGATCTTCAGCAATCTCCAGATCGCAAAAGCAAGATCAAAAGATCGCAGCCTTCGGC
>NZ_JBYSVW010000018.1:101575-153813 GCF_058986625.1 Pseudomonas sp. GW821-FHT07G06 | reverse complement strand
ATCGCAGGCAAGCCAGCTCCCACAAGGGACCGCGCCCACGCTGAAACTGTAGGAGCCAGCCTGCTGGCGATGGACTCCAGTGCGCCGCGTTGAACCAGATCACACGCGTTATCGTTGACGACCATCGCTGGCAGGCCAGCTCCTACAGGGGACCGCGTTTATCCAGATCACACGCATTATCGTTAACGACCTTCGCTGGCAAGCCAGCTCCTGCAATTTCCCGAACCCAAAAAAAGCCCCGCGTCCTCCATGAAGGGCGCGGGGCAAATGCCGTTGAACGAGAGGTGAGGATCGTTTGCGCCGCGTCAGGCAAAGCATGAACGCGATGAGAGTCAACGCTCCTCGAGATCCATTAGAAGCGGTAACGAGCCTGGTTCAAAGCTAATTGGAGTCAAAAATAATCTGCAGTCAAGCGGGCGCACAAACAACAATCATTGACTTGTATTGTGAAAACTCTCGACCCGTCCGGGAGCAACTAATGCCTTGTCTGTACAGCGCAGGCAATCCGCTCGGACCCTGGCTACACGCAAACCCACCCGCCCGAGCTTGCAGTTTTCGGATAGCGCAGAACGTCCATTCAACGCATTATTCATGCTGTCAAAATCAAAAACCGCGGGTCATCCAGCAATGCTTTTCCTTTGTTTGATTCAACAGATGCCTCTGACAGGCAGGGCTGTTTACCGCACTGCACGCGCCTGAAACGAGCCGGTCCCAATGTAAAGGCGACACACAGCGCGGCTTGCACCCGGCCCTCATCTTCGTTCACCTCCCAGTCCAGAATGTACCGAGCCAACTCCGGCCCCTATACTCAGGCCAGTACGCCTGATCGGAAGATTTCTATGAGCTACACCTTCAAGTTGAAAAATGGCGCCGTGGCGATATTCGACCCGGACAGCGCCATGCTCACCCTTACAACACCCCATGGAGATGTACAGAATTCCACGCTAGGCAGAGCCGAGTCGCGTCTATTGGACCTGCTGCTCATGGAGCCAGGTGTCACTAAAAGCCGCGATGAAATCATCGACTACACCTGGAATGACCGCGTGGTTGCTTCCGGCAGTTTGAATCAAACCGTTTTCTCACTACGAAACATTTTGAATGACAGTCGCGATCACGAGATCCTGATGACTGTTCCTCGCCGGGGATATTGTTTCAACCGGCACTTTGTAGTCGATGCTGCAGCAGACATGCCGGCGCCTTCAGAAGAAGTTGTGCAGCCGACCGCCACCACTCCCGGACAACTACCGCCGCCGGATGGCGATGAGTTGCTGGTGCCCTCAAGTAAAACCGAAAAATCCACCCGTATTACCAAGGCCCAACTGATCGCTTATATCGTTACTCTGGCAGTCGTTGCCTTGACGGTCTTTCAGTTCGACTTCGAGGCGCCAAAAATTGAAATATCCAGCGTCGACAAGAATGGACTGATCATCCACGCCGTAGGCAGCGATCTTGCCGAGTCACAAGCGTTGATGGAGCTATCGGCCAAACAATCAGAACGGCTTCCACCCAACCTGAAGGGGCAAGTCTGGATCAACCTGTATAAAACCAACTATTCCGTTTCGTGCATTCGCCCGGATCTAAGCACTGCAAATCTACAATTAAACAGCAGCGAAAGAGACCTCGCCATGATGATTCGTCAATGCTTGGAAGTCACCCTATGAAGTTTGAAATTCCGCAAGCAGTTCACTGGCCGGTTATAGCCTTGATCAATGCACTCTGCATTTTCTCCTTTTTTTATTCTCCTTCGCACTACATGGAAAATACCAGCTATCAAACAAAGGCCCGACAATGGCTGGAAGATCTCAATCAACTCAACACCGAAGAGTATCTCACTATCGGGCATGGTCGACTCACCGGGACCACACTGGAAAGCCTGAATGGGAAAATCCGCAATGCAACCATATCGGCAAATATAATCAGAGAAAGCAAAACGCAAGTACAGATTAAAATCAGTAACGTCAAACTCAGCCAGGACAATGAACTCTTTGCCATTGAAAAGACCCCTGACCTGTTCTTCAGACGCCAATACGTCTTGCAAGAAGGCGCCATCCTGAACTACGAACTGATCCCCACGCAGAATAAAAACGCCGTGTGTTTTTACATACATGATCTTGGCCGATTGCGCTGCATGAATCATTAATTGATTCAACACCCGTCTGGCACAGACTAATATCAAAGATCACTTCAAATAAAAATAACAGTTATTGACTTGAATCAGATGGCGTCCCGGAAAAAAATTCCCCGCCAATAATCTCTGGAATCGAGCCTGCTTGATTCTCGTCCGGGACAATGCCCTACACAGGGGAATCAAGTGAAAACAATGCATTTCCTGCGCAGCAATAAATCGACGACCTTCGGATGCCTGGCGGTTCTATTCCTGTCTGCCCTGCCCTTTTGTTCGTTAGCGAGCGACGAACATTCCGTTGAAAGCACGACCATTGAATATTATGAAATTCAAACAAACCCGGATGACACTCAGAAATTATCGCATCTGAAAATCCATAGTGAGAATGAGTATCATGCGGACGAGCAGGACAGCGATTCAGCCCTCCCTCCTCCACAAAGTGATACCGGAATGAGTTACGCCACCTCGCTCATATTACTTTGAACAGCGCGGCATTTGCCGTCGCAAGCGGCGATTGCCTCTTCTGACAACCTGGCAAATATGAGTTATTGACTTTGGAAGGCGCAGTCGGGGTGAGATTATTTGCAGACCACGTCGTGGCAGAGATACAGCTGACACTAGGTTCTGCCTGAATAAACTGTAAATAAGGAAATCGCCTCGATGCTACTGAAAAACTTCGTCACCGTGTCGTTTGGTTTATTGCTCTCTCTCAAGGCCATGGCCGATGACAAGGGCATCTACAGTGCAAAATTGACGAGTGTCGAAACCAACAAGAAGGCTCCGGATTCTGTGAAAACTGGCTATCAGGTAAAAACGGGTTACCGTATTGACGACTTTTATTCCTTTACGGCGGCAGCCATTGACCCGATGAAACCCCAATCGAAAATCTTCAGCCCGATGGTTGACCCGCGCAACGTACAGCAGCTGGACGACTCACCATCGCACAGCAACTACGCATTTTCAGCGGAACTGGAAATAATCCGGGGGCTCTGACAGTACTCTCGATGCGGCTGTACCTTCATCCGGCATGTGACCGTCATCGCCGCGCGGACAGTCATTGCCTGACCCTAATCATTTAACAGGTGAGCTTTCAATTTCATGAGTATCGCACCTCCCGATGAAATCTTTCATTTGTCTTCCGCCTCGCCGAGCCAACTGAACAGAACAATAGGCAACTGGGAAATGAGCCTTATCCCGACCGAGCATGAGGCGCGCATCCAGCAACACAAGCTGTTTCACAGTCCTGAACTGCAGTGCAGCCGCCTTGAGTTCGACTCATCCGTCACTCTGGTCAGTTCTGTCCCCGCCGGCTTCGTCACATTCGCCATCTCGCAGGCCCCGATTGGCCGCCCCGTCGTGAACAATCAAAAACTACGGCCTGATGAAATCATCGTACTGCACAGCGACGAATCGGTGCATTACACCTGCGAACCGAATGAAACACTGTTCACCCTCACCACAACACTGGAACACTATGACCGGTGCCGCCAACATCACCCTGTCATAGACATACTTGCGAACAGAACACAACACAGCTACCAGGTTGATAACTTTCAATTCATACAGTCTGCCATTAAAGCCATCAACGCTTGCTGTATCGACATCAATGACTCTGCCTCCCCACAGTACGCTGAAGCACAGCGCCCAACGATTGACACTGCGATACTTGCGTCTGTATTGCAATCATTGACCCCCGCTGGCGGCTTCAGACGCAAAGTCCCCACCAGACGGAAGGTGGCGATAGAAGCCATCAAGTACATTCATGACAATATCAAAAAAACGCTCACCATCAAGTCACTGGTAAGGCAACTTGAGACGACAACCCGCACCCTGCATTTTGGCTTTATCGAGACATTCGGGATGTCGCCAATCGCCTATATCAGAAACTTGAGACTCGCCAGTGCCCGCCGCGACCTGATCAATAAAACATGGCCCACTGTGACGGAAACCGCCATGTTCTGGAACTTTCATCATCTGGGCCGGTTTTCCAAGGCCTATCAGACTGCTTACGGCGAGACACCGTCAGAAACGGCCCGGCGCAACTCAGACAGGCCCAGGAACATCACCTCATCCCTTTACAATCAGGTCGTTGGCACGTTTCCATCAAGCCCCGGAAAATGAGGATTAATAATTTCCGTTGATTAACGATGGATGCCGACAATTGCTTGTTTTCCCACTCAAGGAGATAAGCATGCTTCATCGAATAAACACGCTGCCACTCAAGCAGAAAATCATGCTGTGCATGACCGCCTATATCAGCGGCATCTTATTGGCCTGGGTCATTGACTGGTACTGAAGAGGTTTAACTCGCGACTGCAAGGTGCACAGTGAAATAATGATACCTCGGGGTTTTCGATGATTTCCGTATATAAAGCGTTATTTGGAAGGCACGCAATCACTGTATGTCTGATTGCTGCAGCGGGTTGGGCCGCATGGTTCTGTGCCGCAGGTCTGGCGGAGTCAGTCATTGCACGGAAGTTGAATAACGTTTATGCCGATCTGCGTGCGGCTCAAGTGGAGCCCAATGCGCAGATCGACAAGGTACTGGAAGCCCTCGGCGATCTTGATCGCTCAGGTCAGGAATGCTCCGTCGAGCAGTATTCACAACTGGCCGATCTGGTTAAAGACCTGCGATTTGTTGATCAAGCGGCAATCCAGTTGCCCAATGGCAAGATCTGCTCCTCCTATGGACAAGAACTCCCGTCGATACTGGCCGGTAATGAGAAGCGCAATTTCTCCGTTGGAAAGCGAACCTATTGGGTCGATTCCGGCCACGCTGTTTCTGCGGACACCGACTTTATCATCGTGTCGGAACAGTCGACCTACGTCTGGGCAAACAAGAAGATCCTGCTCGACAACTTGAAGTTTCCCGAGGACCTGCAACTGGACCTCATCGGCCCCGGCGGCGCAGTACCCATTGCCTCGACAGGCCTCAAGCCCCTGCAGATGCTGAAGCCGTTCCACCTTGAAGAACTGGTTGCCTCGGCAGACAAAGTCCTTATCGCCTTTGCAGGCAACCGAAATGAACTCATCTCGGTCATTTCACTTCCGTCGAGTTACCTGACAGGTCTCAAATTCAAATTATTCATTGGCCTTGGGTGCGTGTTCGCCGCGCTGCTCTTGCTCGCAAGGCGTATCCAACGGCATTACACCTCTACTGCCGTACGACTTCGCAAAGCCCTGAACGCCAATACGCTGGGTGTTCACTATCAGCCGATCGTCAACTTGAAGACGGGCTATCTGGTGGGTGCCGAATCACTTTCTCACTGGAGCGACAACGGTACCCCTGTGCCTGCGGACGTGTTCATTGCGGTGGCGGAGAAATCTGACCTGATCCGCAAACTGACACGTTCGGTGATTCGACAAGTAGCGGAGGATTACAGCACTTACCTTTGGGCGTGCAAGGACTTCTACATTACGGTCAATCTGTCCGCCCAGGATATTCAGGACCCGGACTTTCCAGACTATGTGGCCAGCGTGCTGGCAACCTACAACATGCCGGTGTCAGCCATGGCCTTTGAAATCACCGAAAGAACCATGCTCGACCAGAAGCCTGCCGCCATGCAATTGCGACGGCTTCGGGCGTGCGGTCATCGCATCGCCGTGGACGACTTCGGTATCGGCTATTCCAACCTCTCGCTCCTCGATTCAGTGCCTTTCGACATTCTGAAAATAGATCGCTCGTTCATCGCCGGCGACAAGATCGCAGCCGAGGATGCCTTGTGGCGACACATTGCCCAGTTGGCCAGGTCGCTAAGACTCAAGGTCGTGGCCGAAGGTGTCGAGACTGCGGAGCAACTGCCGCATCTGGTTTCAGAGGGCGTCCTGTTGGCACAAGGCTGGTTGTTCTCCAAAGCGCTGCCTGCCCAGGCACTGGCAAGGCGCTACTTTCAATGCCCGGCAAACAGCCCGCCTTACGACCCGAAAATATCAATCAATGACTTCTATTAACCCCCCACGGCCCCTCAAATGCTCGCCGAACCCTAACACCTGACAAACCTGTACAAGGACTCCACTACACATGCTACTTCGAAACCTTGGCTTCGCTTCACTGCTATCGCTGCTGTCTTTCCAGGCGCTCGCTGATGACAAAGGTTTGTATCTTGGAGCTGGCGTAAGCAGCATCCAGACCGAAGAATCCCGACTGGACGACGAGGACACCAGCTACAAAGTTTATGCAGGCTATCGCGTCAACAGCTACCTGGCCTTCGAAGGTGCCTACGTCGATCTCGGTCAATTCAAGGACAAGAACATCGATTTCGACGGCAAGTCGGCTCAGGCTGCCGCCCACGTCGGTTTTCCGCTGGGTGATCGGGTGCGGTTGTTCGGCAGTGTCGGTGCTCACGCCTGGGACGCCGACGGCAATGCCACCGACGACGATACCGGGGTTGACCTGACCTACGGCCTCGGCGTGGAGTTCGATGTCTTTCGCAACATCGGTGTGCGCGCTGAATACGAAGTGCTGGAGGTCGGAGAGATCGACCTGAATCAGACGACTGCCTCCGCCTATATGCTTTTTTAACACCGCTGCAACTGAGCGACCGGTCCCCGGTCGCTCATCGCACTTGCCGCAATGCACGTCCTCGCCCTGTCAGTCCCCTGCCATTACTTCAACGTCTCCTTCGATTCCTGCGCCGGCGCCATGTACCACTTGTCCCTGGGCACCCATTTCTCCTGTTGCGGATCACCCAGATAGTGCGGTGACATGATCTGTACGCCGTACTCGTTGAACACATCCTGGATGTTGGCGTGCAGCATGCTCAGCAGCACCGCCCGTGGCCGTGGCTGGCTGGGGATGGCCTGGGCCACCAGCCGGTACTCGGGGTAGAAATCCGACAACGCCGTCTGGAACACCTGCGGCGGTGGGGTTTCGAGGACGCCGGGCGTGCGTCTGGCGGCTTCCAGCAACATCCCTTCGACCTGCCGCCAGGGGGTGTCATAGCCAATGGTGACCACGGTGTCGACCACATAACCGGGGCCTTGTACCACCCGTGAATAGTTCTTGGTGACCGTGCCGGTGATCATCGAGTTGGGCAGGGTCAGCACTTCGCCCAGGCCGGTACGAATGCTGGTGGTGAACATGCCCAGTTCAGTGACCGTGCCTTCGTGCTCGCCAATGCGCACGAATTCACCGGGGCGCAGGGTCCGGGTGTACGTCAGGATCAACCCGGCCGCCGCCTGCCCGACGACGCTGGAGGCACCCAGCGAGATCATCAGGCCGACCAGCACCGACAAGCCTTTGAACGCATCGGTACCGGCACCCGGCAAGTAGGGATATGCCATGGCCAGTGCAAACAGCCAGATCGCCAGCGACGTCAGGCGCTGGGTGGGCTTCAGGGTTTCGTGGTTCAGCCAGTTGAAGGTGCCGGGCGTGGCCATGCGCCGTAGTATCCGGCGAGAGAAGGCGGTCACGCCTCGCGCAATGAAGAAGATCGCCAGCGCCACACCGAGTCCGGGGATGGCCCCGAGAATCCCTTGCAGCAAATAGTCGGCGACTTCCAGCAGATAGTTGTTAAGACTTTCACCCCAGGGCCGAGTGTAGGGAAACCGCGACAGGACAAACCCCAGCCACTCGTAGGTGAGCAGCAGCACGATGACCCAGCGCAGCAATTCCAGCACGCGGCTGACCAATGGATAGAGGAAGTTGGCGTCGATCAGCGGCACCCGCCCGACCTTCAGGGCCTGGGTGTGCCGATGCATCAGGTCGGGCAGTTTTTTCAGCAGTTTGCGCCGTAGCAAAGCCATGGCCAGGAGCAGGCCCAGATAGATACCGGTGGCGAGCAGCGCGGCGCCCACCGACCGGAGTATCAAGTGCAGGCTGCGAGCTTCCTGGGTTTCGGCCACCACCTGACGCAGGCGTTCAGCGGCGGCTTCGGCGGCTTGCTGCACCGAGTCGAATTCGGTGGCGTCGAAATCCTTGGGCGTAACGATGAAAGCGCGGCGAGAACCGAGCAGCACCATGTAGCTTGTCATGATCGGGTCGAGGGTAACCTTCAGGTCGTCGGCCTCGTCCAGCGCCTCACCGATCACCGCTTTCGCCCGTTTGACCCGCGAGGCCGGGGCTTCACCGAGGAGGGTCGCGCGAAACACCACGACACTGCGGTTGGCCACTTTCAGTTCAGCAGGGGCATCAGCCACCTTGGGTGAATCCTCGGCCCACAGCTGCAACGACCAGAACAACCCGAAAACAGTGAACAATACAATGAGCAGCCTGCTCCGCATCTGTCAGATCCCTACTTCACAAATTTCTGGTCGAGTGTACGTACCGCAGCGTAGTTCACCGATGAACGGTTGTCAGATGGGTGCTTCTGTAGGAGCGAGCCTGCTCGCGAAAAACCAGAGAACACCGCGGGGCACCTGCCAGCCAGCGTTATCGTTGACGACCATCGCGAGCGGGCTCGCTCCTACAGGGTTTGTGTTTTCGCCGGCGGCCAATGCTCTCTGTAGGAGCGAGCCTGCTCGCGAAAAACCAGAGAACACCACGGGGCACCTGCCAGCCAGCGTTATCGTTGACGACCATCGCGAGCAAGCTCGCTCCTACAGTTACGGTGTGTTCAGTACCTGATTCAAGGGTTGACCTGGTAACCCTTACCCTGCAAACAGCTGGTGTAAGCCGACGTGGTGTTCGCCTGCGTGGTTTTCGATTGCTCCCGGCGTTCCTGGCGCTGACGTGACGCACCGACCACGGCACCGGCTGCCGCCGTCTCCTTGGCGCGGTTCTGGCGATAGTCCTGTTTCGTGTCATCGTCGACACGATCATAGACCTCGTCACGTTGATTGCCGCGCACCTGGGCCCCAACCGCGCCAGCGGCAGCCCCGGCAGCAGCGCCCTTGATCCGCCCGCCGGAAGGCGTGGAAGCCGTCGAGGTGCTTTGGCTGGCGGCGATGCTGTTGCATTCGTTGATGTCGGCCTGGGTTTGTTGCGAACTTTGCCCTTTCATCGGCACCACAGTTTGCGCCCATCCCGGGGCGCTCAAAACCGACAAGGCGAGACACAGACTGATGGGTGAGAATTTTTTCATGATGACCTCCGGATGAACCTGGTTCACCCCCAACAGGAGTTTAGATCAGCCCCCATCAGCCACCCGGTTACTGACCGGCGGTGAGTTCAATCTCCATGACCAGTTGGTCTTCGACCCAACGTACCGGCACCGCCTCCAGTTGCGCGCCTTTACACGGGCCGTCGATGCAGTGCCCGTCGTCGTAACGAAACATCGCGCTGTGATGGGCGCACATCAGGACCTTGCCGCGCCAGGTGCAGAATTGCTGCGGATTGAAGTCCAGCGGCACCGAGAAATGCGGGCAGCGGTTGATGTACACCCACACCTGTTCGCCCTGACGCACCGCCACCAGTCCGGCGGGATGCAGTTGCTGGTGCTGTGGCAGCCCCAGCGCCCCGCCGTCGGCGATGTCGTCGAGTCGGCACAATGGAATGGTGATCATGGAAAACCGCGCAGTTCCGGGTTGCCCAGGCTCCAGTGCCAGGGGCGAATCTGCAGGCTGGCGAACAGTCCCGCCTGGACATAGGGATCGTCGCGCATGAACGCTTCCACCTCCGGCAGGCTGCCCGCCTCGATGACCAGCAACGTCCCCGTCATGGCCGCGCCGGCGTCATCAAGGATCGGGCCGCCGAGGCGCACGACGACCCGATGATCCCCGGTCGCACGCAAATGTGCCTGGTGACCGGGCCGCAGACGCTGGCGCAGCGCCTGGCAGTCCGAATGATCAGTGGCAAACACCGCAAAGAACTGACCCATGATTCACGCAGATTCCATGACAAATTCATAACACGCGCGCTTGAACGGCACGTCCATACCCAGCCTGGCGGACACATCTTCGTGGCAGGTCAAGTCTTCGTAAATCACCTGCAACGACTGTTTCACCCCAAACACTGCATCGGATTGCAGGTACGGATCATCGTGGTTGAACAGGTGCGTGACCAGTTTGCGATAGCCCGGCACATCAATCATGAAATGCAGGTGAGCTGGCCGCCACGCATGGCGGTTGGCGGCATCGAGCATGCGCCCAACCGGGCCATCGGTCGGTATCGGATAGGCCACCGGGACAATGGTGCGAATCGCAAAGCAGCCATCCGCGTCGGTGCGATAGCGCCCACGCAAGTTGCCGAACGGCTGTTCGGTGTCCTGTCCGGAATACATGCCGTTTTCAGCGGTCTGCCACACGTCCAGCACCGCTCCGGCCAAGGCATTGCCATGAATGTCGACCACGCGCCCACGTACCAGCGCCGTTTGCCCGGGCGTGAAGGCCATGTTTTCGCCGAACTCGCGATCCGGCATGCCATCGATGTAGAACGGCCCGAACACCGTGGTTTCGGTGGCCGTTGCGCTGTGGCGATGGTTGATTGCGTCGACCAGCATCGAAACGCCCAGGGTGTCCGACAGCAGAATGAATTCCTGTCGCACCTGACCATCGCATGTGTGCCCGGTGTCGGTCAGAAAGCCAATGCCTTCGAACCACTCCTGTTCGGTCAATTCGACCTCGCTGACAAATGCATGCAGGTGATGCACCAGGCTTTGCATGATCTGTTTGTAACGCGCGTTGGGCGCGTCGTTGAAGCTGTTCACTGCCTGCCGGGAGATCAGTGATTCCATGGTTTTGTCTTGATCGGTCATTGTTGTTATTCCGACGAGGATAAGGGTGGCTGGCAGATCAGGCTGGAGCCTGACCTGTCAGAGCGCGGTTGAGCAGCGCCTCAATCGGGCCTTGCTCAAACGGCCGCGGGTTGTAGTAAGGGCTGGCGCAGGCGATCTGCGCGGCTTCGGCCGGGGCGTTGGCCGGGAAGCCGATGTCCGCCAGGGCCAGTGGAATACCCAGCTTCTGGTTCAGTGCGTACAACAAGGCACCGACCTCGCTCGCCTCACTCCCACCCAACGCGCGTGCAGCCCGTAGCAAAGGCCCGGCCGCTGCTTCGCGGTTGTAATGCGCGGCGTGGGGCAAGACGATAGCGTGGGCCTGGGCATGGGGTAAATTGAACGTGCCACCCAAGGTGTGACAGAGTTTGTGGTGCAAGGCCATGCCGACCGAACCCAGGCAAATGCCAGCCAGCCACGCGCCGTACAGCGCCTGGCTGCGCGCCTCGGGGTCATCGGGATGCTTGACCACGCCCGGCAAGGCCTGCGCCAGCGAGCGAATCGACTCTTCGGCCATGAAGCCGATGATCGGGTTGGCGTCCTGGGCGTACAGCGCCTCGACCGCGTGGGCCATGGCGTTCATGCCCGAACAGGCCGAGATGTGCGCTGGCAGGGTCAGGGTCAATTGCGGGTCGTAGATGACGGTCCTGGGCAAGACCCGGGGATCTCGTCCGGTTTTTTTCAGGCGATTTTCGGTCAGCCCGTAAATCGGCGTCATCTCGGAGCCGGCGTAGGTGGTCGGCACTGCCACTATGGGCAGGCCGGAATCCATCGCAATCGCCTTGCCCAGGCCGATGGTCGAGCCACCGCCAATGGCCACGCAACAATCGGCATCCAGCCGGGCTGCCTCAAGGCGCGCCGCTTGCGCCACTTCCAGCGGAACGTGCATCACGGCCTTTGAATAGACACCGGCGGCACGATCACCGAGCAACGCGGCGACCTGTTCGCCGAGCCCGTGCTGTTCCGGTGTGGTCAGGATCAACGCGCGCCGGGCACCCAGCCGTTCGATTTCCTCGGCCAGCGCCGAGAGCTTGCCCCAGCCGAACACCACACGGGTCGGCAGGCTTTGATAGACAAAGGGATTCATGGCTGGCCTCAACGCTTGTAATACGGCGGGATGTTGGCGTCGACATTGACCCAGACCGAACGGGCTTCGGTGTAGTCGTGGATCGCTTCGAAGCCCATTTCCCGGCCATAGCCGGACTGGCCGACACCGCCAAACGGACTGCCCGGGTTGACCCGTTTGTAGCAGTTGATCCAGCACATGCCGGCGTGAATCGCGTCGGCCATCTTGTGCGCGCGGCTCAAATTCTGCGTCCACAGGCCGCTGCCCAGCCCGTATTCGGAGCCATTGGCGATGGCCAGGGCTTCTTCGTCAGTGCTGAAACGCACCACGGTCACAAACGGGCCGAAGACTTCCTCCTGGCAAACACGGTCACCGGGCCTGGCCTCGACCACCGTCGGCTCGATGTAAAACCCGTTGGCCAATGCCTTGTCATCCGGCGCCTTGCCGCCGGCCAGGACCTTGCCGCCCTGCTCGATGGCAATATCGATGTACGCCATCACCCGGTCGCGGTGCAGCGCCGATGTCAGCGGGCCCATTTCGGTGTCCGGGTCCAGCGGGTCGCCCAGGCGAATGGACTTGGCCAACGCAATGAAACGCTCAAGGAATTGATCAGCGATGTCTTTGTGCAGAATCAGCCGCGAGCCGGCGATGCAGGCCTGGCCCTGGTTGTGAAAAATCGCCCAGGCGGCACCGTTGACCGCCGCCTCCAGGTTGGCGTCCTCGAACACGATGTTCGCGCCCTTGCCGCCCAGTTCCAGCTGGATGCGTTTGAGGTTGCTTTTCGAGGCTTCGACGATCCGACGCCCCGTGGCAGTCGAACCGGTAAAGGCAATCTTGCCCACGTCGAGGTGTTCGGCCAGCGCTTGCCCGGCGGTATGGCCGTAGCCCGGCACCACGTTGACCACGCCTTTGGGGAAGCCGACTTCCGTCATCAGCTCGACAATGCGCAAGGTCGACAACGGAGTGATTTCCGAAGGCTTGATCACGATGGTGTTTCCCGCCGCCAGCGCCGGACCCATTTTCCAACTGGTGAACATCAGCGGGAAGTTCCACGGCACGATCTGCCCCACCACGCCAATCGGCTTGCGTTGCACGTAGTTGAGGAACCCCGCTTCGACCGGAATCACCGATCCTTCGATCTTGTCGGCCATGCCGCCGAAATAACGGAAGCACGCCGCCGTGCGCGGCACGTCGAGGCCACGGGAATCGCGGATCGGATGCCCGGTATTGAGAGATTCGAGCTGCGCCAGCTCTTCACCGCACGCTTCGATCCTGTCCGCCAGTTTGAGCAACAGGCGTCCGCGTTCGGCGGCGCCCAGCGCCGACCAGGCCGGGAAGGCGCGCTTGGCGGCGGCCACGGCGAGGTCGATGTCAGCGGCTTCGGCGGCAGCGATGCGGGTGATCAACGAACCGTCATGGGGCGACACGACGTCGATGGTGCCGCCGCCGACGGCATCCACGAAGCGGCCATCGATATAGAGCTGATTTTGCATAATGGTTTCCTCGCACCGCGCGGCTGGCGCAGTGTTTGACGAAGTGATTGCTGAACGCTTTGCCCGGCGCCGGGCCGGGCCGGACACGAGGTCCTAGAACTCGATCGGATACGGCTTGAGCTCACCGCTTTCGTAGCGTTGCGGCAGGTTTGGCGTGGCGTTTTCCCAGACCATCAGCATCGAGCGTTTGGTCGAGTAGCCCTGGTGTCGGATGTCCGCGGGCATGGCGCAGATGTCGCCGGCACGCATGGTGATGCGCGCACGGGGATTGCCGTCGTCCTTGTCGCCGACGTCCCAGATGATTTCGTCGGACATCTGCAGGAACCACTCGATGCGGTCGTTGCCGTGGAACACCGGCAGGATGAACTCCTCGGTGGTCGGGCAGAACAGGCTGGCCTTGCACACCGAGGTCACCGACGGGTTCCAGGTCACGTCGGAGCGCGACAGGTACTTGAACAGGTTGAAGGCATGCAGTTCGCCTTCGAAGCCTTCGGCGGCATGGACCTCCGGCTCGTCCTGCGGCACATCGATGAACTGGCGGTTGACCGGCAGGTCGTCACGCAGCGGCGAGTCATCCTTCAGGCCCGGCATGCGTTTGGTGGCGATGCGCGAGCGCTCGATGGCTTCGATGTTGTTGCCGTTCTTGCGCCCGAATGCGCTGCCGGTTTCTTCCGGGGCGGCAAAGGGGTCGAAGGTGGCGTTGGTCCAGTCGCGCAGGATGGCCTTGAAGGTGGCCATGATCAGCGGCGTTTCGAAGTTTTCGGTGTAATTGACCCCGGCCGCCTTGAGCGTGCCGTTGAAGGTGCCGGCGTACAGGTCGACCTTGCCGTAGTAGTTGCGGGTGCCGATGACGTGGTCAAAGTTGACCCAGCCATAGAAAAAGCCCCAGGCCACGTCGCGCATCATGGCGCGCAGGAAGGCGTCGACCGGAATCAGGTGCGAGCGAGTCTGGCCCTTGGCCGGCCAGGTGATGCGGGCGAAATACTCGTCGCGCGACAGTTCGAAGGCGCCGAGTTTGAATGAGCAGTAGCCGGTGACGGCATGGGGCGCGCTGGCCTGGACTTCATCGTCGGCAAGGTGGGCGGTGTCGGCAGCGGTTTCAAGCATGGCCATGGCGGAATTCCTCTTGTTGTCGTGGGTTGGGCGGTCGGGCGTGGCAGATCACTTGAAGCAGATGTCGGCCCATTTCTCGACCGACAGCGGGCCTTTGATGGTCTGCTGCAGGATCACACCCGGGCGGCTGGCTTCGAAGCGATAAGCGGTGCCGATCGGCAACAGGCACTGATGGCCGCGCTTGAGCAACACATAACCCATCGGTTTGCCGGCAGGTACGTCACCGGCCAGATGCGTGCCCTCACCGGCTTTCAACGGCGCATCGAGCTTGAGGAAGTCCACGCGAACCTCACCGTCCATGACGATGGCGAATTCGTCGTGTGCTGCGGTGTACCAGGGCGACTGGCCTTCGGCACGGATGGATTCAACGACGTAGCCGAGGTTGAAACCCACCACGACTTTTTCATAAGGGAGGGATTTATCCGCCACTTCGAAAATGTTGGAAAAGGCGTAGTGGCTGGCCTGGCCGCTGATGATTTCAACCGACCCTTTGGTGTAGTTATCCAGCGAGCCGAAGACCGTTTCGATTACAGCGCTACTCATGGTTTTCACCGTTTTGTTGTTGTAGTAACAGTGAGCCAACAGTACGTCGCACTACCTCGGCGAACAATTAGAGGACCGGCGACAACAGTGTTTGCGAAACGCGAACATTGAAACCATGGGTCTAATGCCGATCAGCTAATGCTTTGAACACCACAATCCTTGTGGGAGCGAGCTTGCTCGCGATAGCGGCCGTCATCCACCATTGATGTTGACTGACACACTGCCATCGCGAGCAAGCTCGCTCCCACAGGTTTCGTGTATTAGCCAAGACCCTGCTTTTCAACGCACCCAGCCACGCTCCAGCAGGGGCTTGTCCCAGCATGGCTCATCGCCGAAGTTGTCCACCAGAAAGTCGATCAACGTACGCACTTTCAAGGCCCGGCGCTGGGTGGCGGGATACACCGCCGAGAAGTTGAACGAGGACAGCGCATATTCCGGCAACACCGGAATCAGCCGGCCGCTGAGCAGGTCATCACTGGCCACCAGGGTCGGCAGGCAGACAATGCACACCCCCGTCTGCGCGTAATCGCGCAGCAAGTGCACGGAGTTGGAGCGCACCTGGCCCGGCAGGCTCAGCTCCACTTGCTCGTCGTCGCGGGTGAAGATCCAGCGGTTGCGCGACGGATAGCCCTCGTACAAGGCGATCTTGTGTTGCAGCAACTCCTGGGGATGGGTCGGTACACCGAACTCGCCGGCGTAATCCGGCGACATGCAGAACAATCGGCGCACGCTGAACAGCTTGCGCTCGATCAGGGTTTCGGCCATGGGCGGGAACATCTGGAACGCCACGTCGAAGCCTTCTTCAATGGGGTCCACCACCCGGTCATTGACGATCACGTCGACTTCGATGTCCGGGTACAGGCGCGTGAACTCGGCCAGCATGCGGCCGAAGTGACCAATGGCAAAACCCGGCAGCATCTGCACCCGGAGCTTGCCGGTGGGCTTGGCCCGCAGTTCGCGCATGTGTTCGGTCAGCGAGTTGAAACCGGCGACCATGTCGGCGCATTCCTTGTAGTAGGTCTCGCCCACTTCGGAAAGCCGCACATGGCGCGTGCTGCGGTGGAACAGCGGCGCGTTGATGAATTGCTCCAGCTGCTGGATGCGGTGGGTGATCACCGAACGGGTCACCCCCAGTTGCTGGGCCGCCTTGGCGAAGTTGCCGGTCTCGGCCACCCGCACAAAGGCTTCGACACTGAGTAAACGATCCATGGGCAGGTTCTCTGGATGTTTTTGTTCTTATAGGAATAAGAGGTTAGCCTGCCGCTCCACATCCAGAGCGAAAACCTGCCTGTAGGAGCGAGCCTGCTCGCGATGGACTTGAGAACTCCGCGGGGTGTCAGGTACCCAGCGTCATCGTTAACCTCCATCGCGAGCGAGCTCGCTCCTACAGGTCATGGCCGGGTCCGGGCGGACAATCGTCGCTGCATCGGGAACACCTGCCAGCCCAGCCGCTCGCTGATCAACCCCCACACCCCTTGCGGCGCCTTGAGCATCATCACCACCGCGACCACACCGAGGATGATCATGTACAGCGCGCCGTACTGCGCCAGGCAGCCGCGCAATACGAAGTAAATCAGCGTGCCGATCAACGGGCCTTCCAGGGTGCCGATGCCACCGATGATCACGATAAAGATCACCACCGCCGTCCAGTCCTGCAGATTGAACGCCGCATCCGGAGAAATCCGCAGCTTTTGCAGGAAGATCAACGCTCCAACCACGCCCGTACAACCGGCGGCCAGTACGTAGACCATCAGTTTGGTGCGGAACGTATCCACACCGAGGCTGCCGGATGCCGCCTCGGAATCGCGAATCGACGCCAGGGCCAGCCCCTGTCGCGAGCGCAACAGGAAGTACACCACCGCCACGGCGCCGATGGCGATCGCCAGCGCGGTGAAGTAGATCAGCGTTTCGCGCCCTTCCCGGTCATTGCCGATTTGCCGCACAATCGCTGCCGGCAGGCTTTGTCCCGATCCGCCGCCAAGGCTGCTCATTTGCGCCAGGCCCAGACGGAAGACCTCCGCCACCACCCAGGTGCCGATGGCGAAGTAAGCGCCACGCAGGCGAAAGACGATCAACGCCGTGGGAATCGCCAGCAACGCGACCAGCACCCCGGAGAGCAGGACCGCTAACAAAGGCGGTACACCGAACTGGCTCGCCAGCATGAACAACAGATAGCCACCCAGGCCGACGAAAGCCTGTTGCCCCACCGAGACCAGGCCGGCGTAACCCGCCAGCAAGTTCCACATTTGTGCCAGGGCCAGGTAGTAGGCGAACTCCACCACCAGCCGCAGGCTGGCGCGATCGGCCCACAAGGGCGCGCTGAGCAACACCAGTACGCAGAGCCCGACCAAGGACAGGCCGATGGTGCTGCTGGTGGTGGCGCGTTGTACGCGATAAACCGGTGCGGGATTGTTCAAGGCATTCATCAGTCGACACTCCGGGGAAACAGGCCACGCGGACGCACGACCAGGATCAGCAGAAACACAAGATGGCCAGCGAGGATTTGCCAGCCGGGATCGATTTTTGCGCCCAGGGATTGCGCAACACCGAGAATCACCCCGCCCGCCAACGTGCCCCACAGGCTACCCAAACCACCCATGATCACCGCCTGGAAGCCGTACAACAGCCGCGCCGGCCCCACGGTGGGGTCGAAACTGGTGCGAATCGCCAGAAACACCCCGGCAATCGACACCACCGCCATCGCCAGCGCCATGGCCAGGCCGAAGATGTGCGCGTTGTTGACGCCCATCAGCCGTGCCGTGTGCTGGTCGTCTGAAGTCGCGCGAAATGCCCGGCCCAGCGAGGTTTTGTAGAACAGCAATTGCAGGCCGCCAATGATCAGCAAGGCGCTGGCGAACACGATCAGCGGCATGACGCCCACACTCAAACCACCGAAACCGACACTGGCGACCTCAAGCTCACCCTGGGACAGCTTCTGGCTATCAGCGCTGAAGAATTCCAGCAGCACGTTCTGCACGATGATCGACAACCCGAAGGTCACCAGCAGTGGCGGCAGGATGTCCGTACCCAGCGTGCGGTTGAGCAACAGGCGTTGCAGCAGATAGCCGAAACAGAACATCAGCGGCACCACGATCAGCAGGCTCGCCAACGGGCTGAAACCCAGATGATTGACCACCACCAGCGCCAGGTACGACGCCAGCACGATGAAGTCGCCATGGGCGATGTTGACCAGGCGCATGATGCCGAACATCAGCGACAGCCCCACAGCGAACATCGCGTACAGGCCGCCGAGCAACATGCCTTGAAGCAAAGTATTGAGCCATTCCATCACTAGATCCCGAAATACGCGGCTTTGATTTGTGCTTTGTCCGCATCCCCGGGCCGGCCGGTCAGGGACACGCGCCCTTCCTGGAAGCAATAGAAGCGGTCGCACACACTCAGTGCCTGATTGATGTCCTGCTCGACGAGAATCACCGTGGTGCCGTCGGCCTTGATCGAGGGCAATGCGGCGTAGATGTCCTTGATCGTCGTCGGCGCCAGGCCCAGGCTGATTTCGTCGCACAACAGCAAGTGCGGGTTGGCCATCAGACCCCGGCCAATCGCGACCATTTGCTGCTGGCCGCCAGACAGTGCGGTGCCCGGACGCTTGCGCAGTTTTTCCAGCACCGGGAACAACTGATAGATGCGCTTCAACGTCCACGGTCCCGGGCGTTTGCTGTAGGCGCCGATCAGCAGGTTTTCTTCAACGCTCAGGGACGGAAACAGCTTTCGGCCCTCCGGCACCAGCGCGATGCCGCGCTCCAGCACCTGATTGGCGGCCATGTCGCCAATGGCCTGCCCCTTGAAAGTAATGGCGCTCGGCTGGTTCTTGATCAACCCGGCCAAGGAGCGCAGGAACGTCGATTTGCCCGCGCCGTTGGAGCCGATGATCGCCACCGTTTCACCGGCCTCAAGAGTCAGGCTGATGTCGAACAGCGCTTGAAAGTCGCCGTAGCCGGCGCAGAGTTTTTCGATGGTCAGCATGCGTCAGCTCCCGATGCCCATGTAGATGTCCTGGACCCGAGGGTCGGCCATGACGCTGCGCGGTTCG
This sequence comes from Pseudomonas sp. GW821-FHT07G06, assembly GCF_058986625.1. Classification (NCBI taxonomy): domain Bacteria; kingdom Pseudomonadati; phylum Pseudomonadota; class Gammaproteobacteria; order Pseudomonadales; family Pseudomonadaceae; genus Pseudomonas; species Pseudomonas sp. GW821-FHT07G06. The sequence goes on along the minus strand of NZ_JBYSVW010000018.1, from coordinate 134,771 downwards.
CCTTCGGCCAGCTTGGCGCCGAAGTTGATCACCGTCAGGCGACTGACCACCGCCAGCAAGGCGTGCACGATGTGCTCGATCCAGATAATGGCGACACCCGACTTGTGGATGCCCTGAATGGTTTCCACCAGTGCCAGGCATTCCGGTTCGGTCAGGCCACCGGCGATTTCGTCGAGCAACAACAGGCGCGGTCGGGTCGACAAGGCCCGGGCCATTTCCAGGCGCTTGCGGTCAAGCAAGGTCAGGGAACCGGCCAGCACATTGGCCTTGCGCATCAGGCCAGTGAGTTCCAGCGTCTGCGCACACCACTGACTGGCTTCCTTGTCCCGCAGCCGCGCACCAAAGGTCGCGCCTACCAGCAGGTTCTCGAACACGGTCATTTTCACGAACGGATGCGGGATCTGGTGGGAACGGCCAATGCCTTGTTGGCAGCGTTTGAACACGGGTTCGCGGGTGACGTTGCGGCCCTCGAAATGAATCGTGCCTTTGTCCGCCGCCACGCCACCGGCGATCAGGTTGAACAGCGTGCTTTTACCCGCGCCATTGGGACCGATGATGCCCAATGCTTGACCCGGTTGCAGGGTCAGGTTGATCGCATCCGTGACCTTCACCGCGCCGTAGCTTTTGTGTACATCGGTCATTTGCAAAAGTGGTTGTTGCATGGTGCACCCGTGTCCTGTTGCGCGATCAATACGTAATGGCCTGCATCTCGCCGCCCAACGGAATCGCCGGTGCGGTGGCATTGCTGGTCACGATCAGGTCGTATTTGCTGTCATTGCCCAGGCGCCACTGACCGCTGACCAGCGGGGTCTTGGCGACGTTCTTCACCGGCCCGCCATTCCAGTTGATCGGGCCGACCACGGTATTGAGGTTGGTCTTGAGCAAGGCATCGCGGACGGCCTGTGCATCACCGACTTCTTCGGTGCGCTTGAGGATGTCCACCGCCAGTTCGAACAAGGCATGCACGAAGCCCAGCGGTTGCGTCCATTGCTTGCCGGTGGCCTGGGTGAAACCCTGGGCCAATTGGCCGGCACTGGCGCCGGTCAACGATGAGCTGAACGGGTGAGTCGGGCTCCACCAGATTTCGGTCGACAGGTTGTTGCCGGCCTTGCCCAATGCCTCGACTGCCGTCGGAAACAGCAATGCCTTGCCCACCGACACGGCTTTCGGATTGAAGCCTTGCTGCCGAGCCTGGGTCCAGAACGTGCTCAAGTCCGGCGGGATGACCACACCGGTAACGATCTCGACGTCGGCCTTTTTGAACGCGGCGATCTGCGCGGAGAAATCGTCGGTCAGGCTTTGAAAGCGACCCGGATCGACCAGCTCGAACCCCTTCTGTGCCAACACCGGCGGGAAACCAAGTTTCTGATCGCCCCAGGCATTGCCGTCACCATCGTTGGGAAACAGACCGCCCACCACTTTGTTCGACGGCATCGCACCCCACATCGCGCTGTAAGTGCCGATCACATCTTCCAGGCCCCAGAAGAAATGGTAGGTCCACTCGAAGCCTTGATCCGGCTTGCCACCCCGGGTGAAAAACCACGGCTGCCACGGGGCAACGGTGGAGATACAGGGAATTTCGTTGATTTCGCACTGGTCGGAGACCGGGTTGGTGGTTTCCGGGGTCGACGACACCAGCATCAGGTCGACCTGGTCCGACAGGATCAGCTCGCTCGCCACTTCCGCCGCGCGGTTGGGGTTGGACTGGCTGTCCTTGACGATGACTTCCAGGCGATAGGCCTTGCCGCCAACGTTGATCGAATTCTTCAGCACTTGCTTGAGCGACTCGATGATGTAGTTGTCGGCTGCCGCAAACGGCGCCAACGGCCCGGTCTGCGGGCTGACATAACCGAGCTTGATCACCCGCTCACCGCCGATGGCAAAGGTGAACGGCATGCTTGCCAGTGCCACGCCACCGGCGGCAATGCCGGTACTGCGCAGGAAGTCACGGCGGGAGAAGTCGCGGCCTAACAGGTTTTTATCGTTGTTGTCTGTCATGTAAGTACTCCAAAAGCCTGGACGAACGGGGTCGCCACGTGTGGCCGGGCCATCACGCAGGGTCAGGGGTAAAGCAGGGAAATCCGTTTAGAAAAAGAAACTGACGTCGAACGACGCGACCACTTGCGAATCCTTTTCGCCGTCGGCATAGGCATCGCGGCCGGGGCCTGAATGGATGTCGTAGCGCAGTTCCGGGCGCAGGCGCACGTTGGGTGTCGGCGTCCAGGCCAGGTTGGTAGTGACCCCGTAGAAACTGCCCCAGGTTGGATCGGGAATCCCGGTGTTCGGGTCTATGTTGGCCATCATCACGTGGACCGGGGCGTCGGTGTAGAACCACTCGGCGCGGCTGTTCCACATCAGGTTTTCGCTGAGTTTGTGATACCAGTTAATGTCGGTGCCATACCAGGTCGCGTCGTTCTTGTTGGCGAACCCGGCGAAGGCGCCCTGCTCCTGCTTGCCGTAGTTCAACTCCAGCGCCACGCGGTTGTTCGGATCGATGACTTGCGACAGGGTCAGGTACGACGCCAGGCGCTTGTAGTCGTCATCCTTGGTGCCCGCCGGCAGCGGCGAGCCACAACTGCATTCGGCGAAACTGTCGCCAGCACCATTGCCGTAGATGTTTTCCCAGTCTATCCAGGTGCCGAAGTCCGCCGAGCGCCAGCGCACGTTGGCGATCACGTCCGGCGAGTGATTGGGGTCCTGCAGGTTGTTCCAGCCCTGGACCACGCCCAGTTCGAAGCCGAGCATGCTTTCGCCAGGCTCCGAAGGCAGTTTGAACGAGTACAGTGCACCGGCATGTTTGGCCGGGCCGTGCATGAAGGAGTAAGTGTGGGTGTAGAAGTCGGTCGGTGCCGGAGATGGCAAGGCGAAACCGATTTCGTTTTCCAGCGGCGTGTGGAAAATCCCGACCATCAACTCCGAACCGCCGAGCACCGGGAAGTAGAAGTTGACGTAGGCCTGGGCGACGGTGAACGCCGGATCTTCAGGCTTGTTGTCGCGGTTGACGCTCAGGTCTTCGTCCCAGCCATAGGTCTTGAAGAAGCGCGCATCCTTGCCGTACAGCGCGGTGACGTTGAAACCCCAATCGGCTTCTTGCGGCATCGCGCCGGGAAACGGCCCGACGCGGCCGATCACATTGCTCTTGGGTTTCTTCTCCACGGCCAGGGCGAACTGGTTGAGGTTCACACCTTCATCGGTATTGAAGAAGCTTTGCTTGCTGACGTCATCCGTGCCGTTGTTGTTATAGATCACACCGGCCTGAGCCCAGCCGTAGATCTTGATCCCGTGTTCGCGCTCAAGACTGTCGCCGAAGACATTGCGCACCAGCGAACCCATGGGATCGTCTGCTGCCAGAGCCATAGAGGGAAACAAAACGCCGGCACCCAGAACGGGCGCGAACAGGGTTGCTGCGCAAACCCATGCACGAATACTCATACCTGCCTTCCTTATTTTTATTAGGCGCCAATCCCCCGAAGGGGCATGAGGCCGAAAGCAAGGTATGACGTCTTGATGAGCCCTGGCTTGAGCTCCACCCGGTCGTTGGCAGATCGTGGTGTTCGGCGTAATGGAGGCTACAAGTCCGCCACTGCACCAACAATTCCATTCTCGGCGACTTCAGTGTTTGCGTATTCAGAACAATGCAGGCCTTTGTGGGAGCGAGCCTGCTCGCGAAGGCGGTGGGTCAGCCGACATCAATGTTGACTGTGCCACCGTATTCGCGAGCAGGCTCGCTCGCACAGGGGGTGTGGTGTTAGTCAGGCATTGGTGGCCAGCGGATAGAGCTTGTCATCGAACTGCGACAGCTTCGGGAATACCAACGGCTGATCATCACTCAGGTGTTGCAGGCGCTGGCCGTAGTCAACCAGGAACTGCTGGCGCGCCTCTTCGCTGATGTACGGCACATGCCAGGCCACGAAGGGTTCCAGCACATCGAAGCCGACGTAAGCCAGGGTGCCGCGCAGGATCGGCCGCAGCATGTCCTCCAATGGGCCGTGGATCGCGTTTTCGCCAAACATGTGTTCACGCCCACCCAGGGTCACGGTCACCAGCGCCTTCTTGCCGGCCAATCCACCCTGATCGTAGAAGCGCTTGCCGCCATAGCAGATGCCGGACACCAGCACCCGGTCGATCCAGCCCTTGAGCATGGCCGGGGTGGAGAACCAGAAGATCGGGAAGTTGAGGATCAGCAGGTCGGCCCACAGCAGTTTGTCCAGCTCGGCCTGGATGTCCGGCGCCAGCGACTGGCTCTTCACGCCCAGGCGTTGTTCCAGGGCATAGACCAGGTACTCGGGGTTTTCCCGATTCGAGAAGTCGGCGTCGCTGGCCACCGGGTTCCAGTTCATTTTGTACAGGTCGCTGACCTGCACTTCGTGGCCCTGGGCTTCGAGCGTGTCGACGGCCTGGTCACGCAGGGCGGCGGTGAAGGATTGCGGCTCCGGGTGAGCGTGGACGATCAGTACTTTCATGGTGGTTCCTTAGACTTGTTCCAGCGTATCGGTTGAAGGTGTGCAAGCGCGTGTGGCCAGCAAGCGGTCGAGCCAGTCGGGGTCCATTTGCGGTTCGGAAGAAAAAAGCAACCCGGTGTAGTCCTGGTGCGGCGGGGTGAAGATCTGGCTGCGCGAGCCGTGGTCCACCACCCTGCCCCGTTGCATCACCAATACCTCATCGGCAATCGCCCGCACTGTAGCAACATCGTGGGTGATGAACAGATAGGCGACACCCAGTTGTTGCTGGATGCGGTTGAGCAATTTCAGTACGCCTTCGGCGACCAGTTGGTCGAGGGCCGAGGTCACTTCATCGCAGATGATCAGTTGCGGATCGGCCGCCAGGGCCCTGGCGATGCAGATGCGTTGCTTCTGCCCGCCGGACAGCTCCCGGGGTTGACGCTCCATGAAGGTCGCCGGGTCGAGTTCGATCATCTCCAGCAGTTCGGCGACCCGGGCACGCATGGCCTTACCCTTGAGGCCCAGATAAAACGTCAATGGCCGACCGATGATGTCGACGATGCGCTGGCGCGGGTTCAGCGCCGTGTCGGGGATCTGGTAGATCATCTGGATGCGCCGCAGTTGCTCCTTGCTGCGCTGGCGAAAGTCCGCCGGCAAGGGTTCGCCGTCGTACAGCACCTGGCCGTAAGTCGGCGGCAGCAAGCCGGTGATCAGCCGCGCCGTGGAGCTCTTGCCGCTACCGGATTCGCCGATCACCGCCAGGGTCTGGCCGCGATACAGCTTCAACGACACGTCGTGCAACACTGGTTGCCGGCCATAACTGGCGCAGCTGTTGCGCAGTTCCAGCAGCGGTTGTTCCTGTTGCGGGCAAGCCTTGGGCTCGGTGCGGAAACTGCGCACCGCCCACAGTGACTTGGTGTAGTCCTCTTGCGGGTCGCCGAGCATCTTGCGGGTCTCGGCCTCTTCCACCAGTTTGCCGTGACGCAGCACCATGATGCGGTCGGCCATCTGCGCGACCACCGCCAGGTCGTGGCTGATGTAGATCGCCGCGCTGCCATAGGTCGCCACGGCGTCGCGAATGGCGGCGAGGACTTCGATCTGGGTGGTGACGTCCAGCGCCGTGGTCGGTTCGTCGAAGATGATCAGGTCCGGGTGACAAGCCATGGCCATGGCGGTCATGACCCGCTGCAACTGGCCGCCGGAGACCTGATGCGGATAGCGCTGGCCGATGGTTTCGGGGTTGGGGAGGCGCAGTACCCGATACAGTTCCACTGCGTCACGCATGGCCTGTTCGCGACTCATGCCGCCGTTTTTCACAGCGGTCTCGACGTGCTGGTCGATCAGCCGGTGGGCCGGGTTGAACGAAGCCGCCGCGCTCTGTGCCACATAGGCAATGCGCAGCCCCCGCAGTTTGCGCAGGGCTTCAGGCTTGGCCTTGAGCAGGTCGATGCCGTCGAAGTGCACCGAACCGCCGGTGATCCGGCAACCGTCGCGGGTGTAGCCCATGGCCGACAGGCCGAGGGTCGACTTGCCCGCGCCGGACTCGCCGATCAGCCCCAGCACTTCGCCCCGCTGCAGGGTCAGGTCGATGCCCTTGATCAGCGGATGCCAGGCGTCTTCGTAATGGCCTTCGATGTGCAGGTCGCGGATTTCCAGCAAAGGTTTTGTGGTCGTCATGTTCAGCACTCCTTGAGGCCGCTGGATTTGTGCAGCATCCAGTCGACGACGAAGTTGACGCTGACCGTGATCAAGGCCACGGCCAGGGCGGGCAGCAACGGACTGATGTCGCCGAAGGTGATCAGCACGGCGTTGTCGCGCACCATGCTGCCCCAGTCGGCGGTGGGCGGTTGAATGCCCAGGCCGAGGAACGACAACGCACTGATGAACAGGAACACGAAGCAGAAGCGCAGGCCGAACTCGGCAATCAGCGGCGCCGCGGCGTTGGGCAGCACCTCGCGGGTCACCAGCCAGCACAGGCCTTCACCGCGCAGGCGCGCGGCTTCGACGAAGTCCTGCACCACCACGTTCATGGCCACCGCGCGCGACAGGCGAAACACCCGGGTCGCATCCAGCAGCGCAATCACCAGCACCAACGACGTCGCCGTGGTACCGACCACGCTGAGGATCAGCAAGGCGAAGATCAGTTGCGGAATGGCCATGAGGATATCCACCACCCGCGACAAACCCTGATCGACCCAGCCGCCCTTGATCGCCGCGATCAAGCCGCAGGACCCACCGAGCAAAAACGCCAACACCGTGGTGAGGAAGGCAATGCCCAGGGTGTTGCGCGCGCCATAGACCAGGCGGCTGAACATGTCGCGCCCCAGGTTGTCGGTGCCCAACAGGAACTGCCCGCCCCACGGCTCAAAGCCCCCGCCTACCACCTGGGTTTCGCCGAACGGCGCCAGTACCGGTGCGAACACCGCCACCAGCACGTAAAGCAGGATCATCAACAAACCGAACCGGGCGCTCAGGGGCGCCCGCCACACGTGTCTTAACAGGCTCATGGTCTACCCCTTCGGATGCATCAGGCGTGGGTTGCTGGCAATCGACAGTACATCGGCGCTGGTGTTGAGCAGGATGTAGGTCGCGGCGAAGATCAGGCTGCAGGCCTGCACCACCGGGATGTCGCGCTTGGCCACCGAGTCCACCAGCAACTGGCCGAGCCCCGGATAGACAAACACCACTTCGACCACCACCACGCCGACCACCAGGTACGCGAGGTTCAACGCCACCACGTTGACGATGGGCGCCAGGGCATTGGGCAAGGCGTGTCGAAAGATGATCCGCGACTGGCTGATGCCCTTGAGCCTGGCCATTTCGATGTAGGGGCTGGCCAGCAGGTTGATCAACGAGGCGCGGGTCATGCGCATCATCTGCGCGATCACCACCAGGCTCAGGGTCGCCACCGGCAACACCGAGCGTTCCAGTACCGTGCCCAACGAAGCGTCGGGCGCCAGGTTGGAAATGCTCGGGAACCAGTTGAGCTTCACCGCGAACACCAGGATCAGGATGTAGGCAACAAAGAACTCGGGGAACGACACTGCGCTCAGGGCCGAGGTGTTGAGCAAGCGGTCGAACCAGCTGTTGCGGTACAGCGCGGCGAGCATCCCCAGACACAATGCCAGCGGCACCGACACCAGGGCCGCCAGCAAGGCGAGACTGAAGGTGTTGCCCAGGCGCGAGCCAACCAGCTCGGCGATGGGCCGCTGGTTGGCCAGCGATACACCGAGATCACCGTGCAACAACTGCCAGATCCAGTGGCCGAAACGGGTCAGCGGCGGCAAATCCAGCCCCAGTTGCGCCCGATAGGCCGCCACGGTTTCCGGAGTGGCCGACTGGCCGAGCATGGCCTGGGCGATGTCGCCCGGGAGCATGCCGACAGCCAGGAAGATGATCACTGAAACGGCGAACAGGGACAGCAGGCCTAATGCGAGGCGCTGTCCCAACAGCTTGAAAATACTTCTCATCGTGCAGTTCCTTGAAAGTGGGCACGCTTGCATAATCCTGAAAATTTCTACTGTGGGAACACGCCCCCCTGTGGGAGCGAGCTTGCTCGCGATAGCGGACTGTCAGCCAACATTGATGTTGAATGTGCTGCCGTCATCGCGAGCAAGCTCGCTCCCACAGTTGATCTCCACAGTTCAACTTTCCGCTTTATGCCTGCCACCAGCGCTCGATCACCCGCAGGCCATCCAGTTCCCCGTAGGGCGCCGTCTGCCCGCCGTGAACCACCCGGTTGGAACGCGCTGCCACGGAACTGGCGAACAGCGGCACGATCGCCCCGCCCTCGTCCCGGCACAGCGCCTGCATTTCGTTGTACATCTCGCGGCGCAGCGGGTCGTTCATTTCGCCGCGAGCGGCGTTGAGCAGTTGATTGAAACGCGGGTTGTCCCAGTGGGTTTCGTTCCAGGCCGCCCCCTTGGCGTAGCCGATGCTGAACATGCGGTCGGCGGTCAGGCTGCTGTACCAGAACGAGGTGGTGAAGGGTTGCTTCATCCACACGTTGGAGAAGAAACCATCGGCCGGTTCGCGCACCACGTCGATGTCGATCCCGGCGGCGCGGGCCTGTTCCTTGAACAGCACCGAGGCGTCCACGGCGCCGGTGTAGGCCGCGTCGGAGGCTTGCAGGCGCACCTTGAGCGAATCCAGACCGGCCTTTTTCAGGTAGAAGCGCGACTTGTCCGGATCGTAGGTGCGTTGTTCCAGCGCAGTGTTGATGAAACGGCTGCCGGGCTGGATCGGGTGGTCGTTGCCCACCAGGCCATAGCCGTGCAGCACCGAGGCCAACAGGGTTTCGCGGTTGATCGCGTGCTTCATCGCCAGGCGCACGTCGTTGTTGAGGAAGACCTGGCTGTCGGTGAGCATCGGGAAGGTGTAGTGCTGGGCGCCTTTGGTTTCTTCGATGACCAGGTTCGGGTTGCGCTTGAGCAGCGCGACGGTTTTCAGGTCGACCTTGTTGATCACATCCACCTGCCCGGTGACCAGCGCATTGACCCGTGCCGCGCCGTCGGAGATCGCGATCAACTCGGCGCTGGCGAAGTGCGCGCGCCCCGGTTTCCAGTAATCGGGGCTGCGTTCCAGGGTCATGCGCACGCCCGGTTCGAAGTCCTTGAGGCGATAGCCACCGGTGCCGGCGCCGGCCTGCCAGTCCGCCGCGCCGTCCTTGCTCGGCATGATCGCCAGGTGGTAATCGGCAACCACATAGGAGAAGTCGGCGTTGCCCGAATGCAGTTCGAACACCACGCTGTCGCTGCCATTGGCGCTGACTTTGGCCACGTCACCCAGCACGGTCTTGGCCGCCGAGGTGGATTTCTCGCCGAGGTGATGCTGGATCGACGCCACCACGTCCTCGGCGGTCAGGGTCTTGCCGTTGTGGAAGGTCACGCCCTGACGAATCTTGAAAGTCCAGACACGCGCATCCGGGGTCGAGGTCCAGCTTTCGGCCAGTTCGGGGATGGCCGTGCCGTCGACGGCAATTTCGGTCAGGGTGTTATAGACCGCCGAGAAGCCGACGAAGGTGAAGGTGTCGGACCAGGAACCCGGATCTTTCGAGTCCGTGGTGCTGCCACCCGCCAGGCCCAGACGCAACACGCCGCCCGGTTTTGGCGTGGCCTCCCCGGCAAGGGCGCCAAACGGCAGCCCCATGGAGAACGCCCCGGCCACCGCCGCGGCTGCCGCGCTGTACTTCAGGAAGTCCCTGCGCGGGAAGCTGAATTCATGGTTCGCTTGAGTAATCTTGTTTTTGTTATCGCTCATTGCATTGCCCCTGATCAAAAAGCTAATGAATTACCGGTTCAAAACCACGCAAGACACCGGGCCAGGGCCCGGTGCATACAACATTTGAATCGCCAACCGTCACACCTGGATCGCCTTCACTTCGACGAACTCGTTGAGTCCCTCCTCACCCCACTCCCGGCCATTGCCCGATTGTTTGTAGCCACCGAACGGCGCCTGGTAATTGAACGCCGCGCCATTGAGGAAGCACTGGCCGGCGCGCATCTGCCGGCCCAGGTGCAAGGCACGCTCGGCACTGCCGGCCCAGACGCCACTGGACAGGCCGAACGGCGAGTCGTTGGCGATCTGCACCGCTTGCGCCTCGTCGGTGTAGGGAATCAGGCACAGCACCGGGCCGAAGATCTCTTCCTGGGCGATGCGCATGCGGTTGTCGACATCGGCGAACAGCGTCGGGCTGACATAGAAGCCGCGCTCGAATGCCGACGGCGCATCACCGCCGCACAGCAGCCGTGCGCCTTCCTGTTGGCCGACCTTGATGTAATCGAGCACGGTGCGTTTTTGCCCCGCTGAACACATCGGGCCGAGAAAGCTTTGCGGGTCCAGGGGATCGCCCATGCGCAGGCTCAGAGTCTCCTGCAGAGCGATTTCCACGGCTTCGGCATAACGACTGGCCGGCAGCAGCATGCGGGTCAGCGCGGTGCAGGTCTGGCCGGAGTTGATCATCACGTCCTGCACGCCGTAGCGCACGGCCGCGTCGAAGTCCGCATCCTCGGCAATCAGCAGCGGCGACTTGCCGCCCAGTTCCAGGCATACCCGTTTCACTGAAGGCGCCGCCGCTTGCGCAACGCGAACGCCAGCGCCGGTGGAACCGGTAAACGACACCATGTCCACGTCGGGGTGTTTGGCCAGCGCTTCGCCGACTTTCGAACCCGGCCCGCTGACCAGGTTGAACACCCCGGCCGGCAAGCCGATGTCCTCGATCATTTGCGCCAGCAGGAAGGCATGCAGCGGCGTTTCCTGGCTCGGCTTGACCACCACGGTGCAACCGGCGGCCAGGGCCGGGGCGAGTTTGCCGATCAACTGGTGCAGCGGGTAATTCCACGGGTTGATGAACGCGCAGACGCCCACGGCCTCGCGGATCACCAGCGAATTGCCGACTTCGCGCACCTCGTCCATGAGATGAGCCAGTTCGACGTACTGCTCAAGGCCAGCGATCGGCCCGTCGACCTGCACCGAGCGGCACCATTGCACCGGCATGCCCAGTTCAGTGGTGATGACCGCGGCCATCTCATCAGCGCGGGCACGCAATTGCCCGGCCAGTGCACGGATGTAACCGGCGCGCACGCTGGAGGGTGTGCGTGACCATGAATCGAAGGCCCGGCGTGCAGCGGCCACAGCGTTTTCGACATCGAGTTCATCGCCCAGCGGAACACTGCCGCACACTTCCTCGGTGGCCGGGTTGATTACCTCGGCGATCCCTTGCCCCGACGGCTTTTGCCAGCGCCCATCAATAAACAATGCGTTGTGATTAAGCATTAACCTGGGTCTCCATCAATTCCTGGGCACAACGGGCAATGCGCTGGCAGGCATCGCGCAAGGGTTCGGCGCCGACCACCAGACCGAGTCGAATGTGCCCCGCAGCGCTCGGACCAAAGGCCTCGCCCGCCAATACCGACACACCGTGGCGATCGAGCAGACGGTCGGCAAACGCCTGGGCACTGAGCCCGGTCTGTCGGATGTCGAGCATCACGAACATGCCGCCGTCAGGTTTCAACGCCCGCACGCCAGGGCAATCGGCCAGGCTGTCGCACACCAGGTCGCGACGCTGGCGATAGGCTTCGCGCATGGCCTCCAGTTCCGGCAGGTTGCTTTCCAGGGCCACCACGGCAGCGTCCTGAATGAAATCCGGCGAGCCGTAGAGCATGCACAGCGCGAGGTTTTCCAGGTGCGCCGCGAGAGACGGTGGCGCCACCACCCACCCGACACGCCAGCCGGTCATGGCGTGGGATTTCGACAGGCTGTTGAGGGTCGCGGTGCGCTCGGCCATGCCCGGCAGACTCGCCGGGCTGACGTGTTCGCCTTCGAACAGCAGTTCGCTGTAGACCTCGTCGGAAATCAGCCACAGGTCGTGGGCGATGCACAACTCAGCCAGTGCGGCCCAGGTGCTGCGCGGCAGACTCGCGCCGGACGGGTTGTGCGGACTGTTCAGTGCCAGGGCCCGGGTGCGCGGCGTGATGCGTGCGGCGACATCTTCAGGCAATACGCGAAAGCCGTTTTCCGAACGCACCGGCACCGGCACCACCACGGCGCCGCAGGCACCGAACACCGCTTCGTAGGTGACGTACATCGGTTCGGCGACTATCACTTCGTCACCGGGATTGAGCACGCATTGGGCCACGCTGAACAGCGCACATTGCGCCCCGGCCAGCACGGTGACCTGATCGGCCGAAACGCTTTGACCGCTGCGTTGTTGATGGCGCCTGGCAATGGCCTCACGCAGGGCATGCTTGCCGCGCACCTCGGCGTAATGGGTGTTGCCGCTCAGCAGGCTATCGATGGCCCCCTGCACGATGGGCTGTGGCGTGTCGAAATCCGGGTCGCCCACGGACAGCAGCAAAATGTCCTGGCCCTGCTCGCGCAGCGCCAGGGCGCGGTAGTGAATATCCCACGCGGCAGCGCCATCACCGGCGATACGTTGAGTCAGATCGGAAAAGCGCATGGCTTCGTCCCCTTCAAATACAGATCAGTGCGCGCAGGCATGCTTGAGTTCGATCAAGGTCACGCCGTTGCGCTTGAAGCCATGGCGCAAGTCGGTTTGCAACTCGGCCAGGCTTTGCGGCTGGTTCACCGTGCAACCGAACGCACGCGCGAGGGCAGCGAAGTCCGGGTTGCGCGGCAGTACGCCGATGGGTTCGATGTCCAGGCCGAGCATGTCGTCGCGGATCTGCCCCAGGGCGTCGTTGTTCCACAGCAGCACCACCAGCGGGCTGTCCAGCTCTTCGACGGCCGTCGCCAGTTCCTGCGCGGTGTAGAGGAAACCACCGTCGCCGACCAGCACCAGACCGGGCCGTTGCGGTGCGCCAAACTTGGCGCCGATCCCCGCCGGCAGGCCATAACCCAAGGTGCCGTAGCCGGTCGGGTGCAGCCAGCTGCGGATGGCCAGGCTGTCAAAGGCGTAGTTGCCCGTATACGCAAGCTGGGTCATGTCGGTGCTGATGAAGGCGTTTTCCGGCAGCTCTACAGCAATACGCTCGAGAATCGCTTGATGGATCGACTGCAGCGGGCCATGGCTGGCCTTGACCGCTTCGCGCAACGCGGCCACCGAGGCGATCGCCGTGCCGGCATCACGCACGTCGGATGGCAGGCGCTCAAGCAAACCACTGAGGGTTTGTTGTGCATCGCCCTGCAAGGCCACTGCGCAGGGATAGAAGTCGTTGAATTTGCGCGGATCGATATCGACGCGCAGCAACTCGCCCTTGAGCGGCAGGCGTTCGCGCCAGAAGTCGGTGTCGGCCATTTCAGTGCCGACCGCCAGCACCACGTCGGCCTCGGCGATCAGGTTCCAGCCCGGCTCCACACACAGCGAGGAGCCGGCGTTGAGCGGTGCATCCGGTGCCAGCAGGCCCTTGCCGGCGACGCTGGTGAACAGTGGCGCAGCAAGACGTGTGCTGAGTTCGCTCAGTTCCTGCACGGCATTCAATGCACCACCACCGGCGATGATCATCGGTCGCTTCGCGTCTTTGAGTTTGGCCACGGCTTGATCCAGCGCAGTGGCGGATGCCGGACCACGGCCCGGACGACGCACCACGTCGTTGCTCCAGTCACGGGCAATCGGCGCCGCCAACACGTCCAGCGGCACCGAGATGTGCACCGGGCGCGGCCGCTCGCTGTCGAATACCGCGTAGGCACGGGCGACCAGTTCCGGCAGGTCTTCGGCGGTCAGCGCCACGGCCGAGAACGCGGTGATCGGCGCGGTCATCGCCCGTTGATCCTGACACTCGTGCAGGCTGCCCCAACCCTTGCCGAGGCTGGCGCTGTGGTTGACGCTGGAAATCACCAGCATCGGAATCGAATCGGCATAGGCCTGGCCGATACCGGTAGCGGCGTTGGTCACGCCGGGGCCGGTGATGACGAAGCACACGCCGGGTTTGCCGCTGACCCGGGCATAACCGTCGGCCATGAAGCTGGCGCCCTGCTCATGACGGGTCAAGACGTGGCGAATGCCGCTGCCGGGCAAGCCGCGATACAGCTCCAGGGTGTGTACGCCGGGGATGCCGAACACCGTATCGACGCCATAGTTGGCCAACAGGCGCACCAGGGCCTGGCCGCCGGTCAAGGTTTTGCTTTGCATGTTCATGTCCTCACTCCTGACCGAGGCGAATCAACGCATCGACCGCAGTCGTGCCCTGGGCACCGACCAACAATGGGTTCACATCGAGTTCCAGCAGTTGCGCGGCGTTTTCGCAGGCGTAATCGGCCACGGCGCGGATCGCCGTCACCAGGGCGTCGAGGTCAGCCGACTCGCGGCCACGGAAACCTTGCAGCAACGGGGCGCTGCGCAGGCTGAGCAAGGCATTGCGGATCGCACCGTCGGTGGTCGGCAGCAACAGGCTGCGACTGTCCTTGAGCAACTCCACCAGAATGCCGCCGGCACCGATCACCAGCGCGAGGCCGAAATCGTTTTCGCGCTTGATGCCGACGATCAGCTCAGCCAGTGGCGGTTTGGCCATTGGCTCCAGCAACAGTTGATCGAAGGCTACGCCCGGGGCGTAGGCGGCGATGCTGCTGTGCATTTTTTCCAGGGCTGCGCTCAACGCCGCGCCATCCTTGAGGTTCAGCGCCACGGCACCGGCCTCGGTCTTGTGCGGCAACTGTGCGCTGACGGCTTTCAAGACCAGCGGATAGCCCAGTGACTCGGCATCCTTCAGGGCCTGTTCCGGGGTGCTCAATACGCCGTTTGGCGTCGGCAGGCCAAAGGCTTTCAACGCCTGTTTGGAATCCCATTCATTGAGCAAGCGCCCCTCGCCTTCCAGCGCGTGCGGGCACAGCGGCACCAGCGCCGATTCGCCCAACGCCAGCAAGGCCTGGCGATTGCGCTGATAACCGGCGATGCGGCCCCACGCGGCCAGCCCGTCTTCAACACCCTGCAACGCCGCGACGCCTTGCGCGTGCAGACGCTCACGGGCATGGGCCGGCAGCAATTCGGGGAAGGCCGAGGTGACGAAACCGGTCTTGCCGTGGCGCTGCAGTGCCGCGCAGTACAGCTCCAGCAGCAGGTCGCACTCCTTGCGCTCGCCGGTGAACTCCGACGGGTAGTCGAGCACCAGCATGGCCGCGTCGGCTTCGGTGCGCAGGGCGCTGTCGAGCATGCGGTTCAAGGCTTCGCCGTCGCCCCAGATCGCCGTGGTGAAATCCAGCGGATTGACCAGGTTGGCGTAGGTCGGCAGCACTTGCGCGAGTTCGCCGACCTGTCCTTGATCGAGTTTCGGCAGGCCCAGGTCGTTGCGTTCGGCGTAGTCGGCAATCAGGCCGGCGTCTCCGCCGGAACAGGCCAGCGCGATCAGGCTGTTACCCGCCGGCAGGTTGCCGCAGGCCGCGGCCTTGAGGGTTTCGACAAAACTCACCGGGCCGCTGACGCGGATCACCCCGAGACGGTCGAACAGCGCGTCGTACAGCGCATCGGAGCCGGACAGCGAGCTGGTGTGACTCAAGGCCAGTTCGGCGCCGATCTGCGACACGCCGGTTTTCAGGGCAATGATCGGGATGCCCTTCTCCAGCGCCTTGTGCGCGGCGCGGGCAAAACCCGGGACGTTTTTCAGGCCTTCAAGGTGCAGGCCGATGGCGGTGACCCGCGGTTCGTCGAGCAACACGTCCATCAACTCAGCCACGCCCAGTTGCGCCTGATTGCCCACCGAGGCCATGTAGGCCACCGGCAACGAGCGGTCGCTCATGGACAGGTTGTAGGCGAAGTTGCCGCTCTGGGTCAGCACCGCCACACCCTTCTCCACCGCTTTGCCGCCATGGGCCACCGGCCACAGCGCAGAGCTGTGCAGGTAGTCGAGCAGGCCGTAGCAGTTGGGGCCGAGCAAGGCCATGTCGCCGGCGGCCTTGAGCAATTGCTGTTGCAGGGCCTGGCCTTCGGCGCCGGTTTCGGCGAAGCCGGAGGCGTAGCAGATCGCACCACCCGCGCCGATGGCGGCCAGTTCGGCGACGCAGGTCAGGGTCAGTTCGCGGTTGGTGGCGATGAATACCGCGTCCGGGCCGCAAGGCAGCTCGGCGACGCTGCGCACGCAGGGTACACCTTCTAGGCTGTCGTGCTGCGGATTGACCAGCCACATTTGCCCCGGGTAGCCGCCCTCGGCACAGCGCTTGAGGGCGCGCGCCATGCTGCGGCCGCCGACGAACGCCACGTGTTGCGGCGCGAGCATGCGTTTGAGGTTGTCACGAATGGATTGGGACATGGGAATTCTCCGGGCCGGTCAGCGCAGCAGCGGCCGCAGCAGCTCGCGGGAAATGATGTGGCGCTGGATTTCCGAGGTGCCTTCCCAGATCCGTTCGATCCGTGCGTTGCGCCAGATGCGCTCCACCGGACCTTCGTCCATCAGGCCCATGCCGCCGAAGATCTGCACCGCTTCGTCGGCGGTACGGCCGAGCACTTCACTGGCGAACAGCTTGGCCATGCCGGCCTCGCCATCGGTCATGGTGCCCTGGTCCATTTTCCACGCGGTGTGCAGGGTCAGCAGTTCCGCTGCGCGAATCTGCGTGGCCATGTCGGCCAACTTGAACGACACGCCCTGGTAGGTGCCGATCGGCTGGCCGAATTGCTTGCGGTCCGCCGCCCATTGCAACGACACGTCGAGTGCACGCTGGGCCTGACCGACGCAGTTGGCCGCGACCATCACGCGGCCGGCAGTCAGCCAGGCGTTGGCCACGTCCCATCCTTTGCCGACTTCGCCCAGCACTTTGCTGGCCGGTACGCGGCAGTCGTCGAAGAACATTTCGAAGGTGTGGTAACCCCGGTTGCTCACGCACTTGGGTCCACGGCGGATGGTCATGCCCGGGGTGTTGCGGTCGACCAGGAACGAGGTCACGGCGTTACGCTTTTTGCCGTTGTGTTCGTAGGTGTCGGTCACGGCGAAGACGATGGCGAAGTCGGCATGCCCGGCGTGACTGATGAAATGCTTGCTGCCGTTGAGAATGAAGTCGTCGCCTTCACGCACGGCGCGGGTCTTGATTGCATTGGCGTCGGAACCGGCACCCGGTTCGGTCAGGGCAAAGCAGTCGATTTTCTCGCCCTGGATGCACGGCAACAGGTAGTCGTTGATCTGGTCGCCGGTGCAGGCCATGAGGATTTTCGACGGCCGCGCGACGAACACGTGCAGCGCCCAGGACACCTTGGACAGCTCACGTTCGATCAGCGCCTGGGACAGGTAGTCCAGGCCACCACCGCCCACTTCTTCGGGCATGTTGAAGGCGTAGAACCCGGCGGCAATTGCCTTGCCGCGGATCTGCGCCGCCAGCTCCGGGGACACCTCGTCGGCGCGGTCGACTTGCTCTTCATAGGGCAGCAGTTCCTTCTCGACGAAGCTGCGTACCGAGTCCACCAACATTTCTTGTTCTTGGGTCAGTTGGAAATTCATGCTGCTACCTGTTGTTCGTGTACTGAAAGAAGTGTGGGAATCAACGGCCGACGAAACGTGCCGGGCGTTTTTCCATGGCGGCGCGCAGGGCTTCGTTGCCGTCCTCACTGCGACCGCAGAGCAAGCCCGCGGCGAGTTCGGCTTGCAGTTGTTCCGCCAGGCTGCGGTCGGCGCCTTCGCGCATGAGTTTTTTGGTCTGGGCGAAGGCAAACGTCGGCCCGGCGGCCAGGCGTGCAGCCAGTTCGCTGGTGACCGTCAGCAACTGATCGTCGGCACAGACATCGCCGACCAGGCCGGCGTCGAGGGCACGGTCAGCACCCCACAGTTCATCGAGGAACAGCAGGCGTTTGGCCTGTTCGCTGCCGATCAGGCGTGGCAGGTGCCAACTGGCGCCGGCATCCGGCGAGTACGCCATGCTGGTGTAGCCGGCCTTGAAGCGTGCCGACTGACCGGCAATGCGCAGGTCGCAGCACAGGGTCAGGTCCATCCCGGCGCCGACGGCGGTGCCGTTGATGGCGGCGATGGTGGGTTTTTCCAGGCTGTGCAGGCGAGTCATCAAGGCGTGGGCGGTCTCAGTCCAGCCGTAGGTTTCCAGTGCGCCCCGGGCTTCGGCATCCGCCCATTCATCGAGGTCGGCACCCGCGCAGAAGCTGCGGCCACTGCCCGTCAATACCACCACACGCACCGCTGGATCGGCGTTGAACCCGTCGAGCAAGGCGTGCAGGTTTTTCAGCGTCGGAACGTCCAGCGCATTGCGCTGGGCCGTGCGATTGAGGGTGATCCAGGCAACGCCTGCTTCGACCTGGCTGAGCAGCGACGATTGAGTGGTCATGGGAATCCTCGAATTATTGTGATTGGTCTGAGGTGATGCGACTTGAGGCCATACTAAACGAGTGTTCAGTAAGGCGGCAATCGGTGGGGAAATGGGCTGTAACAGCTTCAGAATTCAGACAACCTATTGTTTTTATTAGGTTTAATTATTTTTCTGGAAAATACCTTGGTTGCTTTGTTACAACTTTGAACAACTGTGGACACGATGACGCCAGGATCGCAGCCTTCGGCAGCTCCTACAGGCATGGCGGGAACACAAAACAACTGTGGGAGCGAGCCTGCTCGCGAAGGCGGCATCACATTCAACATCGCTGTTGACTGATCCACCGCTATCGCGAGCAAGCTCGCTCCCACATAAAAATGTTGTGTATTTGCTTTACGCACCACGAATGACAGAGACATTTGAACCGCGTGATTACGCCGCAAGGTCCGCTTTGAACTTCACGTTGTCGAGGTAGATCGGCCCTGTTAGCGCTGGTTCCAATACAGATTCAAACGCGATGATCAATTGGACGTTCTCCACGCCAGGTGGCATGACGCCGTGGTGTTCATAGAGTTTCCGGGGCTGAGACAACCAAAAAAAGATAGGCATGATGACGACCGGCAACGGCTCGGCAGAGCTCCATCCGAATAACGTGCAAAACATTATTGGTGGATCTTGCCGTTCGACAGCCGTGTCCTCGGTTTTTAACTCAGGCATCGAGGCCTGGAGGGAAAGATCGAACTCTCCCGGACCGGCTCGGAAACGGCCCGTATCGAGCCTTAATTTCTCACGCTTACCCACTCTGATTTCAGCCCTGTAGCTATCTTTGTGTATAACGACTTTTGCTCTTCCACCGGACTCGGTCACTGTCCAGGATTCGAAGTTTCTGGTTTCAAAGTTTCCGTTGCTGATCAGATTGCGTTTCATGAGCACGCTCCTTTCTGGCCGGTTTGAAGTTCGCATTACCGAGCGATGGGTACGGTTTCATTAGGCTGTGGAGGTTGCATGCGATCTACTGTCAGATCTGACAGTAGCGACCAGCGGCAAATGGCTTGAAACAACTGTGGGAGCGAGCCTGCTCGCGAAGTCGGTGTCACATTCAACATCTCTGTTGACTGACACACCGCTTTCGCGAGCAGGCTCGCTCCCACAGGGGGATGGTGTTTACTTCAAGGTATCAGGCCGTCGGCAAGCTCGGTGCCAGCACCGCCTGACGCTTGCGATGAATCAGGAAGTACGCGCCATAGCACAGCGCAATGAAGCCAAAGCCCCAATACAGCGACGGACGCTGGGTTTCATCCAGGGCCAGGAACACGAACAACGAGCAGCACAGCGTGATGCACATCAGCGGCAATACCGGGAACCAGGGTGCGCGGTACTTCAGGTCGCTGAGTTTGCCGCCTTCACGCAGGTACGCCTTGCGGAACTTGTACTGCGCCAGGGCGATGACGATCCAGGTCACGGTGCCGGACATGCCGCTCACCGCCATCAGCACCATGAACAAGGTGTCGGCGGCGACGAAGCTGGTCATCAGCGACACCAACGCGAAGCACAGGGTGATGCTCAGCGCCCGCAACGGCACGCCACGCTTGCTCAAGGGCGACAGGCTTTTCGGCGCCATGCCGGTTTTCGACATCGCCCACAGGATGCGCGTCGAGGCATACAGGCCGGAGTTGCCCACCGACAGGATCGCGGTGAGGATCACGAAGTTCATCAGGTCGGCGGCGTAGGGAATGCCGACCATGTCGAACACCTGTACGAACGGGCTTTCCATCAGTCCCGCCTGCTGCCACGGCACGATGGCCGACAGCACGACAATCGCCAGCACGTAGAAAATCAGCACGCGGAACACCACGTTGCGCACGGCGCGGGGAATGCTCTTTTCCGGCTGGTCGGTTTCACCGGCGGCCACGCCCATGATCTCGCAACCCTGGAACGCGTAGACCACGGTCATCATCACCGCGAATACGGCGGACAGACCGTTGGGGAACAACGAATCGCCGATCAGGTTGGTCGCCATCGGTGCCGGTGCGCCGCTGCTCAGGGGCATCACGCCGAAGATCACCAGCACGCCGACCACAATGAAACCGAGAATGGCCGCGACCTTGATCCCCGAGAACCAGTATTCGGCTTCACCGAAAGCGCGGGTGGCCATGGCGTTGATGCCGAACAGCACCACGACGAACAGCGCCGACCAGTACCAGATCGGCACCGCCGGGAACCAGCGGGTCATCAACATGCCGGCGGCGGTGAACTCCAGGCCGACGGTGGTGGCCCAGCTCATCCAGTACACCCAGCCGATCATGAACCCGGTGGCCGGGCCGATGTACTTGGTGGCGTGGGTCTGGAACGAACCGGACACCGGCATCTGCACCGACAGTTCGCCCAGGCAGACCATCACCAGGTACATCAGGAAACCCGCGACCAGGTAAGCCAGGATCGCCCCCACCGGGCCGCCCTGGTTGATGGTCACGCCGGAGCCCATGAACAACCCGGTGCCGATGACGCCGCCCAGGGACAGCATGAAGATGTGCCGGCTCTTGAGGGCGCGGGTCAGCTGTATGCCTTTTTGATGGGTGCTGCGATCAGAGTTTTCGTTCATATCGGCACCTCAGCAGTCGAAGAGGTGCGCAGCGCATGACAGGACGTCACGGCGCAGGGAGGGATCAGCTTTACGGCAATTCATTATTATTATCTCCAATAAGCTTCGAAGACCGCGCTGCGGCGGTTGCGTCGATTATTGGAAAGCCATGTAAGTTCGCGTTGACCGTAAAGATCGAAGTTGTACAAAGTCGTAACAAATTTGTACGTCAGCTCTGCAACAAGCCTTTGAGGGTGTCGAGCGAGTGCTGCAATTGCTCATCCAGCGCCAGGCTCATGCGCTGGATGTCCGATTCATCGTTGGCCAACGCCAGGGTTTCCAGCGTCCTCAAGGTGCTGGCCAAGGCCCGAAAACCCAGGGAATCGCAGCTGCCGGCCAGACGGTGCGCCAGTTGCGCGACCTCTGTGCAGTCAGCGTCAGCCATGGCTTCATGCAGCGCATCGCGGTGCTGAAGGATCGAGTCGCGCAACACCGCCAGCAGGCCCTGGACCTTTTGCTCACCGAGCAAGGTGCGATGGGTCTGCAACAGCGGCCAGTCCATCGCTTCATCGCTCATCAGCGCCCCGGCGCTGTGAGTACGCCCTTCCCGCACCTGGCGCAGGTTTTCCAGCTTCAAGGGCTTGGCCAGGACGCCGTCCATGCCGGCCTCCAGATAACCGCGCACCAGTGCCGGTTGCACGCTGGCAGTCAGGGCGAAAATCCGGGTATGGCGGTTCGGCCCGTCGCTGTCGCGGATCTGCCGGCATAACTCGACACCGCTGATGCCCGGCAGATGCACGTCCAGCAACAGCAAATCGAAAACCTGCGTTGCGCAGTGTTGCAGCGCCTGATCCCCGTCTTCGGCCAGCCACACCCGGTGGCCGTCCCGTTGCAGCAAACCCTTGGCCACTTCGCGGTTGAGCGCCACGTCTTCGACCACCAGGATATCCAGTGCCGGCCCCGCCTCCCGAACCGCCGGGGCCTCCGCCACGCCGCTGGCCGGCTGCAAGGACAGCTCGAACCAGAAACAACTGCCACGCCCCTCTTCGCTGTCCACGCCGATGCAGCCGCCCATCTGTTCCACCAGGTGTTTGCAGATCGCCAACCCCAATCCGGTGCCACCAAAACGTTGCGCGACTTCTTCGCTGGCCTGGGTGAAGCGCTCGAAAATCTTCGCCTGCATCGCCGGGGCAATGCCGATGCCGTCGTCAGTGACACTGACCCGCAGCCGCTGCCCCGCCTGTTCGCCGATTTCGCCGAGAAGCGCCACCTGGACACTGACTTCGCCGCCTTCGGTGAACTTGATCGCGTTGGCCAGCAGGTTGCTCAGCACCTGGCGCAGGAACTGCTCGGCGCCGTGGTGATGTTCGGCAATCCGCTGGTCGACCCGGCAACTGAGGATCGTGTCGTTACTCAGCGCTCGCGGTTCCAGCAGTGTCAGCACTTCGTCGAGCAACTGGCGCAGCGAGAAATCCACCGGCTCGGGATGGCTGACGCCCTCCTCCAGCTTGGCGAAATACAGCACTTCGTTGAGGATCGTCAGCAAGCCTTCGCCGGCCTTGTGCAAGGCATCCAGGCGTTTACCGTCCCGGGCATCCAGGCGCGCGCCGCGCAGCAGTTCGGCCATGCCGAGGATGCCGTTGAGGGGCGTGCGCAGTTCGTGGCTCATGGTCGCCAGGAACCGCGACTTGGCAAGGTTGGCCGCTTCCGCTTCATCCTTGGCGCGCATCAGGCTGGCGGTGCGGCGCTCGACCATTTTCAGCAGCTCGTCACGGTTGTCCTGCAAGGCCAGGCGATCGCTTTCCCGACGCTCGATGTCGTGCAGGATCGCCCGGCGCATGTCGTCCAGGGCATGGGCGACGGTATCGATTTCGTCGCTGCCGCGGCGCTTGTCCAGTTGCAGGGGCTCCTGCCATTCACCGGCGGCGATGCGCCGGGCGAACTCGGCCATGACTTTCAGGTGTCGGGTCACCAGTCGATAGAACAAGCCCGACAACGCCACGGCCAGACCGCAGAGAAACACCGCCATCCACAACAGGCTGGTCAAACCGGTGGCGTAGAGACGCTGGTAAACCGCGCCCAGATCGGTGCTGACTTCCAGTTCGCCCAGGTGGCGCAACGGGCCGGACGGCGGCTGATAGTCCAGGGCAAAGCGCTCGATGCGCAGCGGTCCGACCGGCTCGGGGTTGCCCTGTATCAGGTCGAAATCGGCGCTGGTCAAGTGCACCCGCGCGACGTCGGAGAAGTCCACCAGCCCGCGCAACTGCACGTTCAACTGCTCCTGGTTCAAGTCCCAGAGGCTGCGTTCCAGGCTGGCCAGGTAGCCGGCTCGGATCAGTTCCATGCGCGAATCGATGTCGCGCATTTCCCGTCGATACTCGATGTACAGTTGCACGCTGCTGGCCAGCACGGTGAAGCACAGGCTGAACAATAGAATGAACAGCAACAGGCGTCGCAACAGTCCGCCGGGACGCGCACGAATCATTGCGCATCCGCCGGCAGGTTGATCATGTCGCGGTAGGTCACTTCGCTTTCATTGAGCCAGCGCTCGATGTCGCCGGCATCGACCATGCGCTGCAATTGCGCGTTGATCTCGGGCATGCGATTGGCCAGGGGCGAGCGCCGCGACACGGCCACCCGCAGATAGTCCACGCTCAAGGCTTTGGGCAAGGCAACGATGTCCTGGCCGCCGGGCAGGTTTTCCACGTACAACTGGCCGGTGCGCCGCTCCTGGGTGATGAAATCGATGCGTCCACGAATCAGCTTGCCGAAGTTCTGGTGGCTGTCGGAGACCCATTCGATGTTGTTGTTGCGCGCGACCATGCGATCGAACTCCACCCCGTAGCTTTCACCGAACAACAGACCGCCACGGTAATGGGCCAGGTCATCCAGTTGTTCGAATTTCACCGGGTGTTGACGGTTGATGAACAGCGCCACTTCTTCACGCAATACCGGCACCGTCGAGAACAGCATGCTCTGCTCCCGTTGCGCGGTGCTGTAGGCCAGCACCACATCGACTCGACCTTCGGCGGCGTCCAGCAGGCAGCGTTTCCAGTTGCCCAGCACGACCATCTCGACTTCGTACCCCAACTGACCGAACAGGTTTTTCACCACACTCGGCGCCAGGCCGCGCACCTGTTTGCCATCGCTCCAGGAGATCGGCGGGTACACCGGGTAATCGCAATAGCGAACCTTGTCCGCCGCGACGGCATGGCCGGCCACCAGCAGCGCCAGCAGGCAAAGCCATCGCGCCATCCGGTTCAGGCCGCCACGCCGGCGGTGAACAGGTAACCGGCGCCGTGAATGGTGATGATCAACTGCGGTTCGGCCGGATCGTCGTGCAACTTGCGACGCAGGCGCCCGACCAGCACGTCGATGGAGCGGTCGTTGGGCACCCATTCGCGGTTGCGGATCTGGTCCATCAATTGATCGCGGCTGAGGGTGTGGCCGCTGTTGCGCAGGAACACGCTGAGCAACTGGTATTCGCCGTGGGTCAGCAGGGTTTCGTTGCCCGATGGATCGATCAGGCGACGGCGGTCGGTGTCCAGCGCCCAATCGGCGAACTGCTTGACCGGTTTGGCCAGCGCAACGGCCGGCTGTGGCATTTGCGCATGACGTACCCGGCGAATCAGGTTTTTCGCCCGGGACACCAGTTCCCTTGGATTGAGGGGTTTGATCACATAGTCATCGGCGCCGCACTCGAGGCCGACGATACGGTCGATTTCGTCGTTGCGCCCGGTGATCAGGATGATCCCGACCTCCGAACGCACCCGCAGCTCGCGGGTCAGGGTCAGGCCGTCCTTGCCCGGCAGGCGGATGTCGAGCATCACCAGGTCGACGGCCTGGCTGGCGAGGAAGGTTTCCGCCAGTTCCGCCGTGGCGGCGCAATGGACGTCGTAGCCTTCCTGGGACAGGTAGGCGTGCAGCAGATCGCGAATCAGCGGATCGTCATCGACGATCAGTACCCGAGGAGTCATCGCTTGGTGTCCGGCTCAGGCCCGAAGGCCAGTTTCTTATTAGAGTGTTTTCCCGCATCGGCGCCAGAGAGTATCCAGTGTTGAACAACTGATCAACAGTCGCTCGTCTGCACGCAAAAGCGCTGGCGTCCACCGGCCTGCAAACCATCGACCCAGGCCTCGCAAATCTGGATGCCCTGCTCCGGGGTAAAGGTACCGGGGTTCAACCCGGACTCCAGCCACAGGCCGTCGAGCAAGGCGCTGAGGCTGATGGCGGCGAGGTCGGCGTCGAAGTTTTCCCAACCCTCCTCCTGGGCCAGTTCCGCCAGCACCTTGCGCAGGATGGCGCGATACTCGCCATAGGAATGATCGTGGGCCTTGTTGATCGCCTCGGCGGTTTTCACCGCGCCCCAGAACGCCAGCCAGGCATCGATCAGTTGCGGATCGAGCAATTCGGCGGAAAACGAACCGCGAAAAAACGCCGACAACCGCTCCCGGGCATTCGGTGCGGCTTGCTCCATGGCGTCGCGCAGCAGGGTCATGACCCGCCCGGTGATTGCCATGTAGGCCTCGGCCACCAGTTCATCCTTGCCAGAATAGTGATGACTGATCAGCCCCACCGAGACCCCGGCCTCGGCGGAAATCTTGCGGATCGACGCGCCCTGGAAGCCGTGACGCTTGAGGCACACCAGCGTCGCCTCGATCAGGTTGGCTTTGCGCAGCTCCGGTTCCATGCGGGAAAAACGGGCTTCCTGGTTCATGGGCGACACGCTCCTTGGTTCAATCGTTTGGGCCTGCGCGGGTTGGCGGCGGGCTGAACGACTGTACAGCAAGAGTGGGCCTTGTCTCCAGTCAGATGCCAGTCTGGTAGACCGTGGCGCGCCCTTCGCGAGCAGGCTCGCTCCCACAGTTGATTCGGGTTTCCACACATTCTGTGTACGACGTAAATCCCTTGTGGGAGCGAGCCTGCTCGCGAATAGGCCAGTTCAAACAACATAGGATCTGGATCAGCCCCGATACCCCGGTGCCACCCGATCCAGCATCCGCAACAACGCCGCCCAGGCCAGTTGCATGGCATCCGGATCGTTCAACTCGCCCTCTTCCAACGGCCGCCCCGGATCATTGAACTGCCGTTCGGTGTGCGCGCAGACCTCGTGCGATGGCAAAACAACTTCACCGGCAGCTTGCGCGGCCAACTGGATTTCACAGGCCTTTTCCAGGTAGTACATGCGCAGGAACGCCTGGCTCACCGTCTCGCCAACCGTCAGCAACCCGTGATTGCGCAGCATCAGGACCGATTTGTCGCCCAGGTCCGCCACCAGCCGTTGTTGCTCGCTCAGGTCCAGCGCCACGCCTTCGTAGTCGTGATAAGCAACCCGGCCATAGAACTCCATGGAGATCTGATTGACCGGCAACAACCCGCACTTCAACGCCGCCACCGCACACCCGGACTTGGTGTGGGTGTGCAGCACGCACTGCGCATCGTCACGGGCACCGTGGATCGCACTGTGAATCACGAAACCGGCCGGGTTGACCGGGTACGGCGATGGCTCTACGGCGTGGCCGTTGAGGTCGATTTTCACCAGGTTGGACGCGGTGATTTCGTCGAACATCAGCCCGTAGGGGTTGATCAGAAAGTGATGCTCCGGCCCCGGAATGCGCACCGAGATGTGGGTGAAGATCAGGTCGGTCATGCGAAAGTGCGCAATCAGGCGGTAGCAGGCCGCCAGTTCCTCACGCAGGCGCTGCTCGGTGGCGCTGCGCTCAGGGGCCAGGTGGCTGGCGATTTTATTCATGGTCGGGGTTCTCCAGGCTGATCGGCTGGGCAGACAGTAAGGCTGGACGCTTGGACACGTCCAGCCATCCGCGTTTATTTACTGGCCCAGGCGTTGAAGCGCTCTTCCAGTTCTTCACCATGATCGACCCAGAAGCCGACGTTCATCGACAACGCGCCCTTGAGGTTCTGCGGCGCCGTAGGCACCCATTGCGCCAGTTTGTCGTCCAGCCGTGCAGCGGCCTGGGTGTTGGTCGGGCCGTAAGGGATCTGCTGCACGTAGTTGACCTGGGCGTCCGGCTGATTGGCGAAGGCGATGAATCGCTTGGCCTGGTCCACGTGTCTGGAGCCTTTGATGATCGCCCAGTAGTCCATGCCGTACAGGCTGCCGGGCCAGACCAGGCCGAGGTGACTGCCTTTCTGCGCGGCGTCGGCGATGCGTCCGCTGTAGGTCGAGGTCATCACCACATCGCCGGCGGTCAGCCATTGCGGCGGTTGCGCGCCGGCCTCCCACCACTGGATGTACGGCTTGAGTTCAGTGAGCTTGGCGAATGCCCGGTCCACGCCTTGCGGGGTGCCGAGTACTGTGTAGACGTCTTCGGTTTTCACGCCGTCCGCGAGCAAGGCGAATTCCAGGTTGTACACCGCGCGTTTGCGCAGCCCGCGCTTGCCGGGGGTTTTCTTCACGTCCCAGAAGTCTGCCCAGGAGGTCGGGGCCTGGGCCAGTTTGTCGGTGTCGTAGGCAATCGCCACGCTCCACACCAGTGCGGCGGAACCGCATTCCTGCGCCGCATCGGGGATCAACTGGTCGGCGTGGCCCAGGCGGGTCCAGTCCAGCCGCTCGTACATGCCTTCCTCGCAGCCGCGCATCAGGTCCGGGCCTTCGATCTGCACCACGTCCCAGTCGACGTTGCCGGTGTCGACCATGACTTTGATCTTGGCCATCTCGCCGTTGTATTCGCTCTGGATCACCTTGCTTTGATCCACGGTGGCGAAGGGTTGAAAGAACGCCACGTCCTGGGCTTTTTGTCCGGCTCCGCCGTATCCGACCACCACCATGTCCGATGCTGCCTGAGCGCTGCCCAGGCCCATGGCCACGGACAACACCAAGGGATAAAAACCGTGCTTGAGCGTGTGCGATTTCATCAAGGGTTCCTCTTGCAGGTACCGCCCGGACAGAGGCCGGCGCAGCCCTTTTTATTGTTGTGAGGTACGGCCCGGGAGCGGGCTCGAAATGAAATTACTCCACGCCACAGTAAAAAAACAAGTTGATTTTTTACTGAAGGTAAATTTCTATAGACCAATAATAACAACCGAAAACCTGATGCCTCTGTAGGAGCGAGCCTGCTCGCGATGGACGTCAACGATAACGCTGGGTACCTGACACCCCGCGGCGTTCTCAGGTCCATCGCGAGCAAGCTCGCTCCTACACAGGTCAGCCTGCCTGGAGTACCCGCACCATGCCGACCTCGACACCTGCCTTCGCGCACCTGTTCGAACCCCTGGAAATCCGTGGCAAGCGCCTGAAAAACCGCATCATGTCCAGCGGTCACGACACCTCGATGCCCACCGACAATCTGGTCAACGAGCAATTGATCGCCTACCACCGGGCGCGTGCCGAAGGCGGTGCCGGGCTCATCGTGCTGCAAGTGGCCGGTGTGCACGACAGTGCGCGCTACACCTCCCATGTGCTGATGGCCACCGACGATGCGTGCATCGAGGGCTATCGCAAACTGGCGCAAACCTGCCATGCCCACGGCACCGTGGTGTTGTCCCAGGTGTTCCATCCGGGGCGGGAGATCATGGAGTCCAGCGATGGCCTGCTGGCGGTGGCCTATTCGGCCTCGTCAGTGCCAAATGAACGTTTCCGGGTGATGCCCCGCGCCCTCGATCAGGCCATGATCGACGAGATCGTCGCCGGTTATGCCGCTGCCGCCCGCCGCCTGCATCAGGCCGGGATCGATGGCGTCGAAGTGGTTGCCAGCCATGGTTACCTGCCGGCGCAATTCATCAATCCGCGGGTCAACCGGCGCACCGATGGCTACAACGGCGAGCTGGAACAGCGCTTGCGTTTTCTGCGCGAAGTCATCGCCGCAGTGCGGGCGGCGACTGACGAGCAGTTCATCATCGGCCTGCGCATTTCCGCCGACGAGCGCGACCCCGAAGGCCTGACCGAAGACGAATCCCTGGCCGCCGTACAGTCACTGCAAGCGCAGCTCGACTACGTGCACATCGTCGCCGGGACTTCGGCTTCCCTTGGCGGCGCGGTGCATATCGTGCCACCCATGGCGATCGAAGCGGCGTACCTGGCCAAGGAAGCCGGGACGTTCAAGGCCGGTTTGAACATTCCGCTGTTCGTCACCGGGCGCATCAACCAGCCCCAGGAAGCCGAGCTGATTCTGGCTCGCGGCCAGGCCGACGTCTGCGGCATGACCCGGGCGCTGATCTGCGATCCGCAGATGCCCAACAAGACCGACACCGGCCGCGTCGAAGACGTGCGCGCGTGCATTGCCTGTAATCAGGCATGCATCGGGCACTTCCACAAGGGCTTGCCGATTTCCTGCATCCAGCACCCGGAAACCGGTCGCGAACTGATTTTTGCTGAGCGCCGACAAGCGACAAATCGCAAACGCATCATGATCGCCGGCGGCGGCCCGGCCGGGATGAAAGCAGCCGCTGTCGCCGCCCAGCGCGGACATGACGTGACCCTGTACGAGGCCGGTTCACAACTGGGCGGCCAGGTGTTGCTCGCGCAACTGCTGCCACGGCGCAGCGAGTTTGGCGGCGCCAGCACCAACCTGCAGCGGGAAATGCAGCTGGCCGGGGTGCGCGTGGTGCGCAATACCCGGGTCGACCGGGCGCTGGTGGAGCAGGAAAAACCGGACATGGTGATCATCGCCACCGGTGCCGAGCCCTACTGGCCAACCTTCGAGCGTGGCGGTGAATTGCAGGTGGTGGACGCCTGGCAGGTGTTGCGCGACGAGGTACAGATCGGCCGTTCGGTGGTGGTGGTCGACTGGCGCTGCGACTGGATCGGCCCCGGCATCGCCGAGCGCCTGGTGCGTGCCGGGCATCAGGTGCAACTGGCGGTCAACGGCACCCATTGCGGGGAAAACCTGCCGCTGTACGTGCGCGATCAACTGGCCGGCGAGCTGCATAAACTGGGCGTGCCAATCACGCCGTACGCGCGGCTGTATGGCTGCGATGACAACACGGTCTACCTGCAACACACCGCCAGCGGCGAGCCGATGCTGATGGAGAACATCGATACGCTGGTGCTGTGCCAGGGTCACCAACCGGTGGATACCCTGGGTGCCGAGCTGCAAGGGCTGGTGGAGTTTCGCCGCATCGGCGACTGCCTGGCGCCGCGCACCGCTGAAGAAGCGATTTATGAGGGCCTGAAAGTCGCGTGGGAGCTTTAAGGCTGTTTATACTCCGGGGCTTTACATACACATGATCGCTCTTTGTAGGAGCTGCCGCAGGCTGCGATCTTTTGATTTTGCTTTTCAAAAACAAGATCAAAAGATCGCAGCCTGCGGCAGCTCCTACAGGGGTGTAGCGAAGACCCGGGTTTGGAACTCAGCATGAGCAATAACAGCAGGAAACCGTCCGAAACCGGCAGCGCCGAACCGCATTTCCTCGGCACGCGCATTCGCGGCCTGCGCAAACGCCGGGGCATGACCCTGGCGGAACTGGCGCAACAGAGCGAACTCACGGCCGGCTACATCAGCCAGCTGGAGCGCAACCTCGCCTACCCGTCGATTCCGGCGCTGTTCAACATAGCCCGCAGCCTCGGTGTCACCATCCAGTGGTTCTTCGCCAGTGAAGCGGTCACCGCCCCCGAAGACGATGGCGTCGTGGTGCGCAAGAACAGCCGCCTGAACGTGCATTACGAAGACGGCATCGTCGACCAGTTGCTGACGCCCCAAGCCAACCGCCAACTGGAAATGCTCCACTCACGGTTCCCGCCCGGCACCTACAGCCAGCAATGCTACAGCCACGAAGGCGAAGAAGCCGGATTTCTGCTGTCCGGCAGCTTCGAGCTGTGGGTTGGCGAACGCCATTTCCAGCTCAATGAAGGCGACAGCTTCAGCTTTTCCAGCCAGGAACCGCACCGCTACGGCAACCCCGGCGATGTGGACGCGGTGGTGATCTGGGTGATTACGCCGCCGACGTTTTAACGCCGGCCGCGCCCGATCGGCTGCGCGACACTCGCACGCTTGAGGGTGTCGCTCGGCAGTTCCTTGAACAGCGCGCGATAGCTACTGGAAAACCGCCCCAGGTGCCAGAACGACCAGTGCATCGCCACTTCGGCCACGGTGGTTTGCGTGGGCGTGCGGCTCAGCAGTTCGCGGCGGGCGCTGTTGAGGCGGCGCAGGCGCAGCCATTGGGTCGGCGCCATGCCGGTGTAGGTCTTGAACGCATGCTGCAACTGGCGCAGTGAAACCCCGGCCACCTGGGACAGTTCCAGCAGGTTGAGGTGTTCCTCCGGGGTGTCCGCCGCCCATTCCCCTACCCGCTTCATGATCGCCCGCTCTCCAGCACGGCGCTGCAAGGCGCCCTGGTCGAGACCGACACAGGCGTTGTCGAGAATGAACAGACAGTCTTCCAGCAATTGCTGGGTCAGCGCTTCGCGGCTCGGTGGATCGAAGGTCTGCGACAGCCGCGTCAGGGTCCCGCTGAGCCAGCGGCAGAACAGCGCGTTCTGCTGCGAGTTGAGCGGCGCCATGAACAGCCCTTCGAGCCGGGCGATGTCGAGGCTGTGGCGTTTTACAAACTCCGGCCCGAACACCACGGCGATTTCCTGGTAGTTCTCCGGGGTGATCCAGATGTTGCGACTTTCGCCATTCAACACGTACAGCGCGTTGTCGCCGCGATCGAAACAGAACGACAACGAGCCCTGGGGCGCACTGAAATTCTGCTCGACCCGGGTGTTCATCGACTCTTCGTAAATCTCCACGCCCTGCAGATCCAGATAGCGCACCAACCCCGCGAAATGCCCCGGCGACATCTGCTGGTAATGCTGAGTCCAACCCGGTGTGGCGCGGATTTGCTCGGCGACATCAGCGGTGTTGAAGGCTTGGACCTGGAGGGAATTGGAACCTGTCATGGGTGACCTTACGCACTCTTTTGGTGCGCTTTGTGCTGCTTAAAGTGGATAGATGGAACCGCAAGGCTCGCCCAAGATAGACCTCAACGCGCTACAGGGGAAGTGTCCGGCGGATGAAACCGGCCTCTCCTGGCGTTAATAAAACCAATAACGAGGTCTTTATGAATGTCCCTTTCGATCAGCTGTTCACTTGGCTGAAAGATCACAAGATTACCGAAGTCGAGTGCGTTGTCAGCGACCTGACCGGCATTGCACGCGGCAAAATTGCACCGACCAACAAGTTCCTGCATGAGCGAGGCATGCGCCTGCCGGAAAGTGTCCTTCTGCAAACGGTAACCGGGGACTTTGTCGACGACGACATCTACTACGACCTGCTCGACCCGGCCGACATCGACATGGTCTGCAAGCCGGACGCCGACGCCGTCTACGTGGTGCCATGGGCCATCGAGCCGACCGCCATCGTGATCCACGACACCTTCGACAAGTTCGGCAACCCGATCGAACTGTCGCCACGCAACGTACTCAAGAAAGTCCTGCAGCTGTACACCGACAAAGGCTGGCGGCCGATTGTCGCGCCGGAAATGGAGTTCTACCTGACCCAGCGTTGCGAAGACCCGGACTTGCCGCTCAAGGCGCCGATGGGCCGTTCGGGCCGTGCCGAAAGCGGTCGCCAGTCGTTCTCCATCGACGCGGCCAACGAATTCGATCCGTTGTTCGAAGACGTCTACGACTGGTGCGAACTGCAAGGCCTGGACCTCGACACGCTGATCCACGAAGACGGCCCGGCGCAGATGGAAATCAACTTCCGTCATGGCAACGCACTGGACCTGGCCGACCAGATCACCGTGTTCAAGCGCACCATGCGTGAAGCGGCGCTCAAGCACAACGTGGCGGCAACCTTCATGGCCAAGCCGGTCGGCGACGAGCCTGGCAGCGCCATGCACATTCACCAGAGCGTGGTGGACATTGCCACCGGCCAGCCGATCTTCGCCGATGCCGATGGCAACATGAGCGATCTGTTCCTGCATCACATCGGTGGCTTGCAGAAGTACATCCCGAAAGTGCTGCCGATGTTCGCGCCGAACGTCAACTCGTTCCGCCGCTTCCTGCCGGACACCTCGGCACCGGTGAACGTCGAATGGGGCGAAGAAAACCGCACCGTCGGCCTGCGTGTACCGACGTCCAGCCCGGATGCCATGCGCGTTGAAAACCGTCTGCCGGGCGCCGACGCCAACCCGTACCTGGCCATCGCCGCCAGCCTGCTGTGCGGATACCTGGGCATGGTCGAGCGCATCGAGCCGAGTGCTGCGGTACAGGGCCGCGCTTATGAGCGTCGTAATCTGCGCCTGCCGATCACCATCGAAGACGCCCTGACCCAGATGGAAGAGTGCGACACCATCAGCCGCTACCTGGGCAGCAAGTTCGTACGGGGCTACGTCGCGGTCAAACGCGCCGAGCACGAGAACTTCAAGCGCGTGATCAGTTCCTGGGAGCGTGAGTTCCTGATGCTCAGCGTCTAAGGCCTGCGCTGTTCTCAAGGGCCCCTTCGCGAGCAGGCTCGCTCCCACAATTGGAATGCCTGTCTCTTCTCCCCCTCTCCGACCCCACCAGACACACAACACAATCTGGGGGGGGGGGGGG
>NZ_JBYSVW010000018.1:0-101566 GCF_058986625.1 Pseudomonas sp. GW821-FHT07G06 | reverse complement strand
GGCTCGCTCCCACAATTGGAATGCATTCCCCTGTGGGAGCGAGCCTGCTCGCGAAGACGGCCGCTCAAACACCAAAAAATCGCCTGAAGAATCCAATAATTCCAAGAAGGTATCGATATGCGTCTATTGAAATCCGTGGTCCCGGCCGCACTGGCGGTTCTGT
This sequence comes from Pseudomonas sp. GW821-FHT07G06, assembly GCF_058986625.1. NCBI lineage: Bacteria > Pseudomonadati > Pseudomonadota > Gammaproteobacteria > Pseudomonadales > Pseudomonadaceae > Pseudomonas > Pseudomonas sp. GW821-FHT07G06. The sequence goes on along the minus strand of NZ_JBYSVW010000018.1, from coordinate 101,403 downwards.
TCAGCGCCATTGCCCAGGCTCAACCCCAGGTCAGTGTCTACAACTGGACCGACTACATCGGCGAAACCACCCTCGCCGACTTCCAGGCCAAGACCGGGATCAAGGTGATCTACGACGTTTTCGATTCCAACGAAACCCTGGAAGGCAAACTGCTCGCCGGTCGCACCGGGTATGACGTGGTCGTGCCGTCGAACCACTTCCTCGCCCGCCAGGTAAAGGCCGGCGCGTTCCTCAAACTGGATCGCGAGCAGTTGCCGAACTTCAAGAACCTTGACCCGAAACTGCTGGCGCTGCTGGAGAAAAACGATCCCGGCAATGCCCACTCGGTGCCCTACCTGTGGGGCACCAACGGCATCGGCTACAACGTCGACAAGGTCAAGGCTGTGCTGGGCATCGACAAGATCGACTCCTGGGCCGTGCTGTTCGAACCGGAAAACATCAAGAAGCTCAGTGCCTGCGGCGTGTCGATGATGGACTCCGCGGACGAAGTGTTCCCGGCGGTCCTCAACTACATGGGCATGGACCCGCGCAGCGAAAACCCTGAGGACTTCAAGAAGGCCGAAGCCAAGCTGCTGCAAATCCGTCCCTACATCACCTACTTCCACTCCTCCAAGTATGTGTCGGACCTGGCCAACGGCGACATCTGCGTGGCGTTCGGTTACTCGGGCGACGTGTTCCAGGCCGCCAACCGCGCCAAGGAAGCCAACAACGGCGTGAACATCGCCTACGCCATTCCCAAGGAAGGCGCCAACCTGTGGTTCGACCTGCTGGCCATCCCCGCCGACGCCAGCAATCCGAAAGAAGCCCACGCCTTCATCAACTACCTGCTGGACCCGCAAGTGATTGCCAAGGTCAGCGCGTCGGTCGGCTACGCCAACCCGAACCCGGCCGCCAAGCAGTACATGGACCCTGAACTGGTCAGCAACCCCGAGGTGTATCCGCCCCAGGAGGTCCTCGACAAACTCTACATCTCCACCACGCCGCCACAGTCGATCATGCGCCTGATGACCCGTTCGTGGAGCAAAGTGAAGTCCAACAAATGAATCAGTACACCCAGGAACATACCCACTCCTATTACGCGGCGTCCGCCAGGGGCATGAGGCAGCGTCCCGCGCTGACCTCGGACCTGGTGGCCGATGTCTGTGTGGTCGGCGCGGGTTTCACCGGCATCAACACCGCCATCGAGCTGGCCCAGCGTGGACTCTCGGTGGTTTTGCTGGAGGCCCGGCGGATTGGCTGGGGCGCCAGCGGGCGCAACGGCGGCCAGTTGATACGCGGCATCGGCCATGACGTCAGCGGCTTTGCCAGACATGTGGGCGCCGAAGGCGTGCAGTACCTGGAACAGGCCGGGGTCGAATCGGTGCAAGTCGTGGCCCAACGTATCCGCGAACACGGCATTGATTGCGACCTGCGCTGGGGCTTCTGTGAACTGGCCAACACCCCGGCGCATTTTGCCGGGCTGAAGGCCGAACACGCCGAATTGCTCGAGTCCGGTTACGCCCATGAAACGCGCCTCATCGAACCTGGCCAGATCCGCGAGCACGTGGTGGACTCCGGCGTTTACGCCGGCGGCCTGGTCGACATGGGCTCGGGCCACCTGCATCCGCTGAACCTGGCACTGGGCGAAGCGCAAGTCGCCGAGTCCCGTGGCGTGCAGATCTTCGAGCAAAGCCCGGTGCTGGAGTTGATCCACGGCAGCACCGTGCAGGTGCGCTGTGCCGGTGGCACCGTGCGTGCGGCCACGCTGGTGCTGGCTTGCAATGCCCACCTGGAAGAGCTGGAACCGAAGCTCAGCGGCAAGGTGCTCCCGGCGGGCAGCTACATCATCGCCACCGAACCCTTGTCGGAAGACGCCGCCAGGCAACTGATCCCGCACAATGTCGCGCTGTGCGACCAAAAAGTCGGACTGGATTACTACCGGCTCTCGGCTGACCGGCGTCTGTTGTTCGGCGGTGCCTGTCATTACTCCGGGCGCGACCCGGCGGACATCGCGGCCTACATGCGCCCGCAGATGCTCAAGGTGTTCCCGCAACTGGCCAAAACGCGCATTGACTATCAGTGGGGCGGCATGATCGGCATCTCGGCCAACCGCTTCCCGCAGGTCGGACGCCTGAGCCAGCACCCGAACGTGTTCTACGCCCAGGGCTACTCCGGCCATGGCCTGAACGTGACCCACTGGTGCGCGAAGTTGTTGGGCGAAGCGATCCATGCCGGGCACAGCAAAGGCTTCGACGTGTTCAGCGCGGTGCCGCACATGACCTTCCCCGGCGGACGCGCCCTGCGCTCGCCACTGCTGGCTCTGGGCATGTTCTGGTATCGGATGCGGGAAATGCTGGGCTGAAACAATTCTCCTGAAAGGCAGATTCACCCTGTGGGAGCGAGCCTGCTCGCGAAGACTGTTTGGCATCCAGAGAATGGGCTACCTGACACACCGCTTTCGCGAGCAGGCTCGCTCCCACAATGCTTTGGGCAACATCCGGTACGCCCTCCATCCCCTTGTTTCGACTTTCGATTTGCTCAATCGCGAGGCACTTCTATATTGAGGGGGTGCTCTGAATTTCCTGCCTCTTGTTGAGCTTGACCCATGGCAACTACCGATCAGCTGATCATCTGCGAGCACTGCGACAGCGTTTACCAGAAAGTCACGCTCGCCAAACATCAGAAAACCCTGTGTACGCGCTGCGGCGGCGTGCTGCAGCGCTATAACGGCCTGACAGTGGAACAGCGTCTGGCATTGACCTTCACCGCGTTGATGCTGTGGATTTTCGCCAATTTCTATCCCGTGATGAGCATCAGCCTCAAAGGCTCGAAGCACAGCGCCACCCTCTGGGACTCGGTGCTGGCCCTGAGCCTGGGGCCTATCACCTTCATCGCCATGGTGGCGGCGATCGCCATGATCGTCGCGCCGATCTTCCAGTTGTTGCTGCTGATCTGGGTGTTGGGCTTCGCACTTTCCGGACAACGTTCACCCGGCTTCAAATTCTGCATGCGCTGGCTGGAAACCCTGAGGCCCTGGAGCATGCTCGAAGTCTGCCTGCTGGGGGCCATGGTCGCCGTGATCAAACTCGCCGGACTGCTTGATGTGCTGCCCGGTATCGGGTTGTTTGCCCTGGCCGTGTTGAGCCTGATGATGATCCGCATCGCCGGGCGCGACATCCGCGAACTATGGGACATTGTATGAGCACGCCTCCGTACGCCGACGAGCTCAACCTGTGCCTGTGTCACACCTGCGGCCTGGCTTGCGACATGACTGACGAACCTCACGAATGCGAGCGTTGCGGGGCACCGCTGCACCGGCGCAAAACCAATTCGCTGACCCGCACCTGGGCCTACATGATCGCGGCCCTGGTGTTTTACATCCCGGCCAACCTGTTGCCGGTGATGAACACCGAAATGGTCGGCCATGGTGCCGACAGCACGATCATGAGCGGCGTGCTGGAGTTCTGGGAGGCCGGGGCCTGGGATATCGCCCTGATCATTTTCATTGCCAGTATCGCGGTGCCGGGCATCAAGTTCGTCGCCATCACCTTGCTGCTGATCACCGTGCAACGCGACAGCGAGTGGGCACGCAAAGAGCGTTCGACGCTGTACCGCTTCGTCGAGGTCATCGGCTACTGGTCGATGCTCGATGTGATAGTCGTGGCCCTGGTGGCCTCGCTGGTGAAATTCCAGGCCCTGGCCGACATCGAGCCGCGCCCGGGCATTCTGTTTTTCGGTCTGGTTGTGGTGTTCACCATGCTTTCGGCAATGAGTTTCGATCCACGCATGATCTGGGATAAAGAGCGGGAAAACCCACACAATGAGGAGGTCACGGATGAAGTCGCAAGCCACTGACGGGCCGCAAGCCCCTGGGCAGGCACCGATCAAGACCCGCCGTTTCAGCGTTTCGCTGGTCTGGATCGTACCGATCGTCGCGGTGCTGGTGGGTATTTCGCTGGTGGTTCACAGCATTCTGCAGCAAGGCCCGACCATCGTTGTCACCTTCAAGACAGGGAGCGGCCTGACGGCGAATAAAACCGAGGTCAAGTACCGTAATGTGGTGATTGGCCAAGTCTCGGATGTGGAACTGAGCGATGACCAGAAGAGTGTCAACGCCACCATCAAGCTGGCCAAGCAGGCCGAAAGCTTTACCCGCGAGGATTCGCAGTTCTGGGTCGTGCGTCCGCGCATTGGCGCGGGTGGCGTGTCCGGTATCGATACGCTGTTGTCGGGCGATTACATCGGTGCCGATATCGGCCAGGCCAACGGCCGGGCAAAACGCTTCACGGGGCTGGAAAACCCGCCGCCCATCACCTACGGCGAGCCGGGCAAGCGTTTCACCCTGTTCACCCAGGACCTGGGGTCACTGGATATCGGCTCCCCGGTCTACTACCGCAAGATCCCGGTGGGTCAGGTGGTGGCCTACGCGCTGGACCCGGATGGCAAAGGCGTGAACATTGAGCTGTTCATCCACGCCCCCAACGACAAGTACGTTACCGAAAACACGCGTTTCTGGAATGCCAGTGGCATTGACGTGAACGTCGGCGCCAACGGCTTTGCGGTCAAGACCGAATCGTTGTCCTCCCTGCTGGTGGGCGGCATTGCCTTCCGCGCTCCCGACTACAGCCCAGGCGATAAACCGGCCGCTGCGGAGTACGCCTACGAACTGTTTGACGACCAGCAAACCGCCCTCGCCCCGCCAAACGGCAAGCCGCAGTACCTGGCCATGCGCTTCGACCAGGCAATGCGCGGGCTCAAGGTCGATGCGCCGGTGGAGTTCCTCGGTGTGGAAATCGGCAAGGTGGTGTCGGTCAATCTGGATTACGACGAGAAGCTTCGTTCCTTTCCGGTCAACGTCGGCATCGTGATTTACCCGCAACGCCTGGGCAGGGCGCACGACAAGATGCTCAAGGCGCTCAATCATGACCCCAATGACGAAGCGGGTGGCGTACGTCTGATCGGCACCTTTATCGACAACGGCCTGCGTGCCCAGGCGCGCACGGGCAACTTCCTGACCGGCCAGTTGTACATCGCCCTGGACTTCTACCCCAAGGCAGAAAAAGTCGCTTTCGATGCAACGGCGCGCCCGGTCATGATTCCAACCATTGCTGGCAGCCTCGAGCAATTGCAGGAAAAACTCGAAGCCATGGTCGACAAGATCAACAAACTGCCGATCGAGCGAATCGCCGGCAATCTCGATGGCAATCTCGTCGAGCTGCGCAAGGGCATGATGCAATTCAACGGCAAGATCCTGCCTGGCGTGCAAACCACTCTGTCGGACTTCAGCAAGACGATGGAAACCGCCAATACGACCTTGCAATCCGCCGGTTCGACCTTGGCCGCCGACTCGCCGCAACGGGAAAAACTGGATCAGACCCTGGATGAACTGGGACGCACGTCGAGATCCTTGCGTGATCTGTCGGATTACCTGGGACGGCATCCGGAATCGCTGCTTCGCGGCCGCCCGAACAATGCCCCGCCCATGGATCTGCAAGGGCCACCGCGCAATTGAGCACAGGAGCAACACCCATGGCTTTTCCGCTGAAGTTCACAGTGTTCACCGCGTTGTTGCTGCTCGCCGCTTGCCGCAGTGACCCGATTCAGTTCCACACCCTGACCCCGCCCCAGGTGGGCGATCATTCCAGGACCACCGTCGGGGTGATTCAGATCGAGACGCTAAGCTTGCCGCCCCAGGTCGATCGTGCGCAGATCGTCATTCGCGAGGGCAACAGTGGCCTGGCGATCCTCGAAACCCATTGGTGGGGCGCAACCCTCGTGGACGAATTGAGCAGTGCGCTGGCCGATCAACTGGGCAACAGTCCCGTACAGGGCAGGTATTCGGTGCGGGTCGATGTGCAGCGTTTTGATTCTGTTCCCGGTCAATACGCGCTGATGGACGTGATATGGCGTCTGCGCAGTGCCGAGCCAGGCGACAAGACACAGGTGATTTGCCGCAGCACCTTGCAAACGCCGTCAGGCACAAGTGTCGATGAACTGGTACTTGCCCACCAAAACAACATCAAACGCCTGGCCGCGCTGATCAGCCAGGCGGCTACCCGACACCAGGCGAGTTGCCCTTCGTCCTGAAGGCCATCCATCGCCAGCAAGCGGGCTCCTACAGTTCAGCGTGGGCATGGCCCCTTGGAGCTGGCGCAGCCTGCGATCTTTTGGCGGTTTCGGAATCGCTTGAGATCAAAGGATCGCAGCCTGCGGCATCTCCTACAAACACACCCGATACCCTGTAGGAGCTGGCGCAGCCTGCGATCTTTTGGCGGTTTCGGAATGGCTTGAGATCAAAAGATCGCAGCCTGCGGCATCTCCTACAAACACACCCGATACCTTGAGCTGGCTTGCCAGCGATGGTCGTTAACGATTACGCGTGTTAACTGGATAAACGCGGCGCACTGGAGTCCATCGCCAGCAAGCTGGCTCCTACAGGTGTTGCGTTATTGGTGTTTCCCGGGGTTGCGTGAAGAACCTCATTTGAGCGCTGCCATCCGACGCAAGAGCAAAAGATAATAATTCCCAGTAGTTGAGTAATTACCCGCCACAACCACCTCTGCAATTCTTTCACATTCCGTTCACCGTTCCGACACCTGCGCACCTTTAACTTGGCATGCAACTAATTCACCGAACCAGACTTCGGCGAATTTTCATTGTGCCGTTTCAAGTTTTGTTTAACCGCATATTCCCTGGCGCACCAACGGGTGGAAAAACTTGTTCAACTCTGTCATGCGTAAACGGTTTTCGCGCCTGTCCAAATCACTCGTCGCCCTGGGTGCTCTGACTATCATCGCGCTGGTCACCGGCTTTGTCCTGTGGCCGAAATCCCCGACCAATCTGGCCGAGGAAGGTGCGCCAGCCCGGGCCCAACTGCTGCAACAATGGAATGCCGGCGAGATCGCGGTGCTGGTTCGCCATACCGAGCGGTGCGACCGTTCCAGCAATCCTTGCCTGGGCCCGGCTGACGGCATTACCCGTGTCGGCAGTGAAGCGGCCGCCGTTGTCGGGCAAGGGCTGGCACACCTGGGCCTGTCGCAGACCGACATCCTGACCAGCCCCGTTACACGCACCGTGCAGACCGCGCATTACATGTTCAACAGCGACCCTCGGACCCAGGAATGGCTGGCCACCTGCGGCACGACCCTGCGTAACGATGTCGTGGCGCACAAGGTGGCCCATCGCAACCTGGTGCTGGTGACCCACAGCGGTTGCATCGCGGACTTTGAACAGCAGACCGGCCTCAAGCATGCGGCGAAGGACGCCGAGTACGGCAGCTCGTTGTTTGTCCACATCGATGGTAATGGGCAACTGCAAGTGCTCGGTATTGTGAATACCGAAGACTGGAATACTCTGCGCCAAGAAAAAGACTGAGTCATCACTCAGCGAAAACTTTGGCAACAAGTTACTTCAAAGTTGACTGAATATCAGCTGAACAAACGGCGAGAAACATGAATGAACTTCTCGCCGTTCAATATCATCCCGTTTATCTCTCTTGCAACTTGCATATCTTTGTTCAATCAGCCCTTTCTGCGCCAAGGTCGAGACATGACGTCAAATCAGCCACTGCCGGATTTTATCGGCCATCCTTCCCGCCTGCTCGCACCAACGACACCTGCCAATGAGCGCTGGATGCTGTTCGCGTTGTTCCTGGCGTTCATAACGTTCTACTTGCTGCCGCTGATGAGCCACGGCCTGTGGATTCCCGACGAAACCCGTTATGCGCAGATCAGTCAGGAAATGCTGCAGAGCGGGAACTGGATCTCGCCACACTTCATGGGCCTTCGTTATTTCGAAAAACCAATCGCCGGATACTGGATGATTGCCATCGGTCAGGCGGTGTTTGGCGACAACTTGTTCGGGGTGCGCATCGCGTCGGCGCTGAGCACCGGGCTGAGCGTGTGGCTGACCTGGCTGATTGCCCGCCGGTTCTGGGACGATCCGCGTAAAAGCTTTGCCTGCGCACTGTTTTACATGAGCTTCGGGCTGATTGCCGGTCAGGCCGGGTACGCCAACCTCGACCCGCAATTCACCCTGTGGGTCAACCTGAGCCTGGTCTCCCTGTGGTTTGCCATCGACAGCCGCACCACGCGTGCCCGGATGGGTGCCTGGGCGGTCCTGGGCATCGCCTGCGGCATGGGCTTCATGACCAAGGGCTTCCTTGCCTGGCTGCTGCCGGCGGTGATCGCCCTGCCCTACATGCTCTGGCAGCGTCGTATTGGCGAGCTGTTACGTTACGGGCCACTGGCTGTCGTGGTCGCCGCGGCTGTCTGCCTGCCCTGGGCATTGGCCATCCACCATCAAGAACCGGACTTCTGGAATTTCTTTTTCTGGAACGAACACGTACGCCGCTTCGCCGCCGACAACGCGCAACACGCCCGTCCGTTGTGGTTCTACCTGCCGATGCTGGTTGTTTCCGCCCTGCCCTGGGCTGTGTTGTTGCCGACAACATTCATCCAGGCCTGGAACAACAAACGCCAGCCTGTCGGTGGTTTTCTCCTGCTCTGGTTGTTGTTGCCATTGGCGATTTTCAGCATGAGCAGCGGCAAGTTGCCAACCTACATCATGCCGTGCCTGTTGCCGCTGGCACTGCTGATGGGCCATGCACTGACCAGCCTGTTGGAACAATCCAAACCGCGGGCCATTGTTTTCAACGGATCGCTCAACGTCATCATTGCCACCGCGGCCCTGATCGCCTTGCTGTACCTGCAACTGAGCAAAGAAATATTCGAAAACACCGAGATGTTCAGTCTATCCCTGGCGTTCATCGTGCTGCTGGGCTGGATCATCGCCAATGCCCTGCAAATCCTGCGGCCATTGACGTTATGGGCGATGCCGGCCCTCGGCATCTGGCTGCTGGTGGCACTGCTACCCGCCGCCATGCCGGGCCAGATCGTCGACAGCAAGATGCCCGACCAGTTTATCTCCGAACACCTGGACAGCCTGAACCAGACCACCACGCTGCTGAGCAACGACCTGGGGGCAGCCTCGGCCCTGTCGTGGCTGACCGGCCGACCGGAGATTGCGCTCTACAACGTCGTCGGTGAAATGAAATACGGCCTGCAGGATCCCGCTGTCGCCGAACGCAAGGTGACCCTGCAAGATGTCGGGCGATGGATGACCGAGGCGCGCAAGAGAGGCTCGGTCGGGGTGGTGATGCGGGTCAACAGCGTCGATGAGGTCCAGGAGGTCGAGGCGCTACCTGCCGACGGCACGCGTTATCAGCGTGGCAACCTGCAGGTCCTGATCTTCCCGCCAATCCAGCCCTGACAGGCAGGCCAGAAAAAGCACCACAAGGCCTGCGCCCTACGCCCCCCCGGTTGGGCCGTTGACGAAGAGTTGAAGCGGGTGGCCCCGTTCCCCGGCACACCGGCAATCACCGAGCTATCCTTTCGCAACCCCGATGAACGCCACGCGGAGCCAGCAGCAACTGGCTTCAGGGGAGTGAAAAAAGGCCGTCGGGGCAGCGTCACATTCTCATCGACGATATCGTTTGATCGACGAGTCGAGCCACAGTGGGCACACTGCTGCTAATCTGAATGAAAATTACATGTATTAACGGTTTTTTTGACGTTATTTTCTCATTTGGATCTCTACATTCCCTGCAATTCCAGATATGCAAATGATTCGCATTGGTTAACTGGCGTTTCAATGCACATGACTTTCAAAAAATGCACCAGGAGCAGCCCGCAGAATGATTCCCAAAATCCCTTCGTTCTTGAAAAAAGCCCTGCTGGCCACCGCTTTGCTGAGCGCTGGCCAGGCCTATGCCGCTGACTCCGTCGGCCTTGTGGTGTACAACGCGCAACACGAAGGCCTGACCAAGGCCTGGGTCGAGGGCTTTACCCAGGAAACCGGTATCCCGGTCACCTTGCGCAATGGCGATGACACCGAAATGGGCAATCAGATCGTGCAGGAAGGCGCGGCCTCTCCGGCCGATGTATTCCTGACCGAAAACTCCCCGGCCATGGTGCTGGTCGACAACGCCGGGCTGTTCGCGCCTGTCGATAAAGCCACGCTGGAGCAGGTTGACCCGGCCTACCGTCCGGCCCACGGCAAATGGGTCGGGATCGCCGCACGCTCCACGGTGTTTGTGTACAACCCGAGCAAACTCTCGGAAACCAACCTGCCGAAATCGATCATGGACCTGGCCGACCCAAGCTGGAAAGGCCGCTGGGCCGCGTCGCCAGGCGGTGCTGACTTCCAGGCCATCGTCGCGGCCATCCTGCAACAAAAGGGCGAAGCCGCCACGCTGGACTGGCTCAAGGCGATGAAAACCAACTACACCAGCTACCGTGGCAACAGCGCGGTACTCAAGGCGGTGAATGCCGGGCAGATCGAAAGCGGTGTGATCTACCACTATTACAGCCTGGTGGATCAGTCCAAGACCGGGGAAAACAGCAAGAACACCGCCCTGCACTATTTCAAGCACAAGGATCCGGGCGCTTTTGTCAGCATCTCCGGCGGCGGTGTCCTCGCTTCCAGCCAACACAAGGAACAAGCCCAGGCGTTCCTCAAGTACATTACCGGCAAGGACGGCCAGGCTGTGCTGAAGAACGGCAAGTCGTTTGAGTACGCCGTGGGTAAAGGCGCTGAATCCAACCCTAAACTGGTGCCTCTGAATCAGCTCGATGCGCCGACTGTCGATGCGTCAAAACTCGACAGCAAAAAAGCCGTGGAGCTGATGACACAGGCCGGACTGCTCTAATTGATGCCTGAAACCCTGCCTGCGGGAGTCGCCGAGGCGACTCCCGCACAATTGCGTCGACGATCCCGCGGAATATTCGCCGGGCGTGGCGGTGTATGGGTGATCGGTTTGTCGGTGCTGGTTTCATTACTGGCACTGCTGCCGATCGCTTACGTTATTGGCGTGTCCCTGCAGACAGGCTGGTCAACCGTCGTGACCCTGGTGTTCCGCCCTCGGGTCGGTGAACTGCTGGTCAACACCGTGTTGCTGGTGCTGCTGACGATTCCCTTGTGCGTGGCACTGGGGGTGACACTGGCATGGCTGACCGAACGCACGAATCTGCCGGGGCGGCGCTGGTGGTCGTTGCTGGCCACTGCACCGCTGGCGGTGCCTGCGTTCGTTCACAGCTACGCCTGGGTCAGCCTGGTGCCACCGATTCACGGCTTGTTTGCCGGTGTCCTGGTCTCGGTCATCGCCTACTTCCCGTTCCTGTATTTGCCGGTGGCGGCCACGTTGCGCCGGCTCGACCCGGCCATCGAAGACGTCGCCGAGTCCATGGGGCTCAAACCCTGGAAAGTGTTTTTCCGCGTGGTGTTGCCGCAATTGCGCCTGGCGATCTGCGGCGGCGCGTTGTTGGTCGGCCTGCACCTGCTGGCCGAATATGGCCTGTACGCCATGATCCGTTTCGACACCTTTACCACCGCGATCTTCGATCAGTTCAAATCGACCTTCAACGGCGCAGCGGCGCACATGCTGGCCAGTGTGCTGGCACTGTGTTGCCTGGCCATGTTGACGGCCGAGTCCGCCGCTAGGGGTTCGGCACGCTACGCTCGCGTCGGTTCGGGGAGCGCCCGGGAGCAACGGATCGTGTGCCTGAAACCGGCATCCACCCTCTTTTCGTTGACGCTGCAAATCGTGACCTGTGCCCTGGCCCTGGGCGTGCCCTTGATCACCTTGGGCAAATGGCTGATCGCCGGCGGCGTGGAAGTCTGGGACATGGCCGAGTTGTTGCCTGCCCTGGAGCAAACCCTGTTGCTCGGCGTCGCCGGTGCGGCGCTGACAACGTTAGCGGCGATCCCGATTGCCTGGCTGTCGATCCGATACCCCGGCCGAATGCAACGCGTGCTGGAAAGCTGCAACTACATCACCAGTTCCTTGCCCGGAATTATCGTGGCGTTGGCCCTGGTCACCGTCACGATCCATTTTGCCCGGCCGATTTACCAGACCACCTTCACCGTGTTGCTGGCGTACCTGCTGATGTTCCTGCCCCGCGCGCTGGTCAGCCTGCGCGCCGGCATCGCCCAGGCGCCGGTGGAACTGGAGAACATCGCCCGCAGCCTTGGTCGTTCGCCGGCCCGGGCACTGTGGCTGATCACCTTGCGCCTGGCCGCCCCCGGAGCCGCCGCCGGCGCGGCGCTGGTGTTCCTGGCGATCACCAACGAATTGACCGCCACCCTGCTGCTGGCCCCGAACGGCACGCGCACCCTGGCCACCGGATTCTGGGCCATGACCAGCGAAATCGATTACGCCGCCGCGGCGCCCTACGCCTTATTGATGGTTGTGCTGTCGCTGCCGCTGACCGGACTTCTTTATCACCAATCGAAAAAAACGGCTGGCCGATGAACACTCTTGAACTGAATGCCCTCTACAAGTCCTATGGCGCCCATTGCGCGCTGGACAACGTCAGCCTGTCGGTGCCAAGCGGCAGTCGCACGGTCATCGTCGGCCCGTCCGGCTCCGGCAAAACCACCTTGCTGCGAATGATTGCCGGCTTCGAATTCCCCGATTCCGGACGTCTTTCGCTCAATGGCCAGACCCTGGTCGACGGCACCCACGAAGTGCCGGCCCATCAACGCCTGATCGGCTACGTGCCGCAGGACGGCGCGCTGTTTCCGCACATGACCGTGGCGGCGAACATCGGCTTCGGCTTGTCGACCAAGGGCGCTGAAAAACAACAGCGCGTCGCCGAACTGATGGACAGCGTGGCGCTGGACGCGAAGATGGCCGAGCGCTGGCCTCACGAATTGTCCGGCGGCCAGCAACAGCGCGTGGCCCTGGCCCGGGCATTGGCGCAACAGCCACGGCTGATGCTGCTGGACGAGCCGTTCTCGGCGCTCGATACCGGATTGCGCGCCGCGATGCGCAAGATGGTCGCGCGGCTGCTGGAAGACGCGGGCGTCACCACCATTCTGGTCACCCATGACCAGAGTGAAGCGCTGTCGTTCGCCGACCAGTTGGCGGTGATGCGCCATGGCCGACTGGTGCAGTCAGGGCATCCGCTGGACCTTTACCGCTATCCCGAAGACGAACAGACCGCCCTGTTCCTGGGGGATGCGGTGGTGATGCCGGCACGTATCGAGGCCGGTTGGGCCCATTGCGACCTGGGGCGGATCCCGGTCAACAACCACCGCAACAACAATTCGGCGCAGATCATGCTGCGCCCCGAACAGCTGCAATTGGCCAGTGTCCACCCCAGCGACCCGGAAGCCGGTGGTTGCCGGGCCGTGGTCACCGATCGGGATTTCAGCGGCAACACTTGCACGCTGACAGTCGAACTCCAGTCATCGACCAGCCACGAGCAACCGGGCCGATCACTGCTGGTGCGCAGTTCCGGCATGTACGCACCACCCGCCGGCAGCGCGGTTCAGGTCTCGACCATTGGCCACGCCCACGTCTTGAGCGAGCTGTAATCGTTCACAGGTCGAAACGATCCACTGCCCGACGCCGCTCGTTGTCGTCGCGCACATCGTAGTTGGCCGTGGTCTGGATGTTGCTGTGGTGTGCCAGTTTCTGCGCAATCGACAAGTCATGCTCCTCGATCACCCGGGTAATGAATGAACGCCGGAAGTCGTGGGGCATGATTTTCACCCCGACCTGCGCGCCCCGCTGCCGGGCGATGTAGTAGATCGCATGTTTGGTGATGCGCTCACGGGTGATGTGGCTGCCACGGCGGATGCGGTTGAAAAGGAACGGATCGTCCGGTTCGCCTTCCTTGAGCAAGGAACGGCGCAGTTCAAGCCAGGCTTGCAGTTTGGCGAAGGCCCAGGCCGGCGCGTACTTGATCAACTGTTTGTTGCCCTTGGCGGTCACCTGCAGGCTGCGCTGGGTGAAGTCGACCTGGTTAAGCTCCAGGTTCACCGATTCGGACTTGCGCATTCCCGAGCCGTACAAAATCCCGATGATCGCCGCATCCCGCAAGCCTTGTGGCCGTGGATCGGCGGCGCAGACCGCCATCAGTTCCTGGATCAGCGTACGCCTGAGGTTGCGTCCCTGGGACAGCCGTGTACCGGCGATGCCCTTCACCGAGCGCATCTTCAACAGGTGCTCCTGCGAGATCAGGCTCATGCGCCACGCTTCGTTCATCACCCCGCGCACCGCGTTGACATACAGTGAAGAGGTGTTCGGCGCATAGCCGTCTGAACGCAATGCGGCCACCAGTGCGATTACGTCTTCAGGCTGCAGGTTGTGCCAGGGTATCTCCTCGATATCGCAGTCTTCGAAGCCCAGGCGGTCGGCGGCGTCCTGCAGCACATAGCGCATGGTCAGCTGGCTGGAGGGTGCCAGTCGCGCCAGATACAGGGTCAGCGGATTGGTCAGGGGCATGCGAGCATCAGTTACAGGTAAGTCAATCAAACGAAACGGCCTTGAATGTAAACAGTTCAATGAAGCAACTAAGAAGTGAAATAACGATCATATAAAAGACATTAGCCCTGTAGGACTTTTCCTAAAAACGCCATAAACGCGGGAAGTCTGAACAGCAGCTTAATAGCCTTCAGATAAAACGATTCCCCAACCGTTTTTTCATGTTCCTTTCACAAAATCGGGCATAACCTTCTATAAAGTCGGCGCAACCCGAATGGACGTCCAACCTGCCGCCCATGGCGGAAAAAGTCAACCGATGCAGTTTTTTACCGCCGACCGGTAACTATTTGATTTGATGCAGGTTCTGATTTAGCGTCTAAGCTGATTTCTGGATCCCTTTAGCCTCAAAGGCTATTTACGTTGACAGCCCCTGAGGTGCCCATGAGTCAGGCGTTTCTCCCTTTCTCCCGTCCCGGTATCGGTGACGAAGAAATCGCCGCCGTCGAGCAAGTATTGCGTTCCGGGTGGATCACTACCGGGCCGAAGAACCAGGCACTGGAAGAACACTTTGCCAACTACGTCGGTTGCCGACATGCCGTCGCACTTTCCTCGGCCACCGGCGGCATGCATATCACCCTGCTGGCATTGGGCATCGGTCCCGGCGATGAAGTGATAACGCCGTCGCAGACCTGGGTTTCCACCGCCAACATGATCACCCTGCTGGGTGCCACGCCCGTGTTCGTCGACGTTGACCGCAACACGTTGATGACCGATGTGAGCACAATCGAAGCTGCGATCACGCCGCGCACCAAAGCCATCATCCCGGTGCATTACGCCGGGGCGGCTTTCGATCTCGATCCGCTTTACACCCTCGCCGACAAACATGGCATTGCCGTGGTCGAAGACGCCGCCCACGCCGCGGGCACGCGCTACAAAGGTCGTCACGTCGGCGCCAAAGGCACGGCGATCTTCTCGTTCCACGCGATCAAGAACATGACCTGCGCCGAAGGTGCAATGTTCGTCAGCGACGATGAGGCACTGGCCTCGCGGGTACGCATGCTCAAGTTTCACGGGCTGGGGGTCGATGCCTACGACCGTATGACCCACGGTCGCAAGCCACAGGCGCAAGTGGTCGAACCCGGTTTCAAGTACAATCTGGCCGATATCAACGCGGCCATCGCCCTGGTGCAACTGGAACGCCTGGACGAGATCAACGTCAAACGAACTCAACTGGCCCAGACCTACTTGCAGCGTCTGGAAGGTTTGCCGGTGCAACCGTTGGCCATCCCCGCTTATTCGCAGCAACACGCCTGGCATCTGTTCATCCTGCGTATCGATGCCGAGCAGTGTGGGCTGGATCGCGAAGCGTTCATGAAAACCCTGCAGGAGCAGAATATCGGCACCGGCATTCACTTCATTGCCACGCACCTGCACACCTACTACCGCCAGCGTTACCCCAACCTGTACCTGCCCAACACCGAATGGAATTCGGCACGGCTGTGTTCGATACCGTTATTCCCCGACATGACCACCGATGATGTCGAGCGCGTCGTCGGTGCCATTGAAAACTGCATGGATAGAAGCCTTTGAGACCTTACCCAATCAACTTCGTGTCGATCGTCATTCCGGTCTACAACGAACAGGAAAGCCTGCCTGAATTACTCCGGCGTACCGAAGCGGCTTGCCAGCAGTTGCACCATGCCTACGAAATCGTGCTGGTCGACGACGGCAGCCGCGATGACTCCGCACAGATTCTGGAGGACGCCGCGTCCCGTGAAGGCAGCCCGGTGGTGGCCGTCATCCTCAACCGCAATTACGGCCAGCATGCGGCGATCATGGCCGGTTTCGAACAATGCAAGGGCGATGTCGTCATCACCCTCGATGCCGACCTGCAAAACCCGCCCGAAGAAATCCCGCGGCTGATCGAACAGGCCGAGCTGGGTTATGACGTGGTCGCAACCGTGCGCAACAACCGCCAGGACTCGGCCTTGCGCCGCTGGCCATCGAAGCTGATCAACCTCGCCGTGCAACGCTCCACCGGCGTGGCCATGAGCGACTACGGCTGCATGCTGCGCGCCTACCGACGCACCATCGTCGACGCCATGCTCGCCTGCCGTGAACGCAGCACCTTCATTCCGATCCTGGCCAACAGTTTTGCCCGCCACACCACGGAAATCCTCGTGACCCACGCCGAGCGTGAACACGGCGACTCCAAGTACAGCCCGATGCGCCTGATCAACCTGATGTTCGACCTGGTCACCTGCATGACCACCACGCCTCTGCGACTGCTGAGCATCGTCGGTGTCGGCATGGCGGCCCTTGGCATGCTGTTCGCCATCGCCTTGATCATGCTGCGCCTGGTGTTCGGGGCCGGTTGGGCCGGTGGCGGCACCTTCGTCCTGTTCGCCGTGCTGTTCGTCTTCACCGGTGGGCAATTCATCGGCATGGGCCTGTTGGGTGAATACCTGGGCCGCATGTACAGCGACGTGCGTGCACGTCCGCGCTTTTTCGTCGAGAAGGTTCTGCGTAGCCAGCCCGCCTCCCCCGCTTCCGTTGTCACCGTCGACGGCCTTACTTCCACGTCTTCTGATCAGGTTCCTTCATGAGTGCAAAAGCTGTTGTCTTCGCCTATCACGATATTGGCTGTGCCGGCATCGAATCCCTGCTCTCCTGCGGTTTCGAGATCGCTGCGGTGTTCACCCACGCCGACGATCCGAAGGAGAACGCCTTCTACGGCTCCGTCGCGCAGCTGTGCGCTCGCCACGGCATTGCCGTGCATGCACCGGAGGACGCCAACCATCCGTTGTGGATCGAACGTATCGCCAAGCTCGATCCCGACTACATTTTCTCGTTCTACTACCGCAACCTGCTGAGCGAGCCGCTGCTGGCCACCGCGCGCAAAGGCGCGTTCAATCTGCACGGTTCGCTGCTGCCGCGCTACCGTGGTCGCGCACCGGCCAACTGGGTGCTGGTCAACGGCGAAACGGAAACCGGCGTGACCCTGCACCGCATGGTCAAGCGTGCCGATGCCGGCGCTATCGTTGCCCAGCAGAAAGTCGCGATCGAGCGCAGTGACACCGCGCTGAGCCTGCACGGCAAACTGCGCACGGCGGCCGCTGATCTGCTGCGCGATACCTTGCCGGCCCTGCTGCAAGGCAAAACCAGCGAAACACCCCAGGACGAATCCAAGGCCACGGTGTTTGGCCGTCGCACGCCGGCTGACGGCAAACTGGTCTGGGCCAAGCCGGCCGAAGAACTGTTCAACCTGGTTCGCGCCGTGACCCAGCCGTACCCGGGCGCCTTCTGCGCGGTGGGCGAGCACAAGCTGATTGTCTGGAGCGCCGAAGTCGCCAAGGGCAACGAAGGCCAGGCGCCGGGCCGCGTGATCAGCGTCGATCCGCTGCGCATCGCCTGCGGTGAAGACTCGCTGATCATCAACGCCGGCCAGCGCAACGACAACGGCCTGTACCTGAGCGGCCCGCAACTGGCCAACGAACTGGGCCTGGTGGACGGTTCCGTGCTGCGCGGTGCCGAATCCGGTCGTGCCCCGCGTCGCACCCGCGTGCTGATCCTCGGCGTCAACGGCTTCATCGGCAACCACTTGTCCGAGCGCCTGCTGCGTGACGACCGCTACGAAGTCTACGGTCTGGATATCGGTTCGGACGCCATCGAGCGCCTGCGCAGCCACCCGTACTTCCACTTCGTCGAAGGCGATATCAGCATCCACTCCGAGTGGATCGAATACCACATCAAGAAGTGCGACGTGGTGCTGCCGCTGGTGGCCATCGCCACGCCAATCGAATACACCCGCAACCCGCTGCGCGTATTCGAACTGGACTTCGAAGAGAACCTGAAACTGGTTCGCTACTGCGTCAAGTACAACAAACGCGTGATCTTCCCGTCGACGTCGGAAGTCTATGGCATGTGCCAGGACAACAACTTCGACGAAGACAACTCCAACCTGGTGGTCGGTCCGATCAACAAGCAGCGCTGGATCTACTCGGTCTCCAAGCAACTGCTGGACCGGGTGATCTGGGCCTACGGCCAGAAAGGCCTGAACTTCACCCTGTTCCGTCCGTTCAACTGGATGGGGCCGCGCCTCGACCGTCTGGATTCGGCCCGTATCGGCAGCTCCCGGGCGATTACCCAGTTGATCCTGAACCTGGTGGAAGGTACGCCGATTCGCCTGTTCGACGGTGGCGAGCAAAAACGCTGCTTCACCGACATCGCCGACGGCGTTGAAGCCCTGGCACGAATCATCGACAACGACAACGACGTCTGCAACGGCCAGATCATCAACATCGGCAACCCGGAAAACGAGGCCAGCATCCGTCAGTTGGGCGAAGAGCTGCTGCGCCAGTTCGAGGCTCACCCGTTGCGTCACAACTTCCCTCCGTTCGCCGGTTTCCGCGATATCGAGAGCAAGGCGTTCTACGGCAGCGGGTACCAGGACGTGTCCCATCGCAAGCCGAGCATCGCCAACGCCAAGCGCCTGCTGGACTGGACGCCGACCGTCGAGATGAGCGAAACCATCGGCAACACCCTGGATTTCTTCCTGCGTGAAGCCATGCTCGAAATCGCGGACAAGCACTGATGCAGGCAGGACTGCGGATCGATGTCGACACCTATCGAGGCACCCGTGAAGGGGTGCCCAGGTTGCTGGAAATCCTTGACGAAGCACAGATCAAGGCGACGTTCTTCTTCAGTGTCGGGCCGGACAACATGGGGCGCCACTTGTGGCGCCTCATCCGTCCACAGTTTCTCTGGAAAATGCTCCGTTCCAATGCAGCCGGCCTGTATGGCTGGGACATTCTGCTGGCCGGCACCGCATGGCCTGGAAAACCGATCGGCCGCGACCTGGGGCACTTGATGCGTCAGGCCCGGGATGCGGGGCATGAAGTCGGCCTGCACGCCTGGGACCACCATGGCTGGCAAGCCAATGCCGGGCGTTGGAGTGACGCACGACTGGTCGAGCAGATACGCCGTGGCGTGGACACCCTCAGCGACATTCTCGGGGAAAAGATCACCTGCTCGGCGTCCGCCGGCTGGCGTGCCGACGAGCGTGTGATCGAGGCCAAGCAAGGGTTCGGCTTTCGCTACAACAGCGATTGCCGTGGCCAGAGCCTGTTCCAGCCTCGATTGGCCAATGGTTGCCTGGGCGCACCACAAATTCCGGTGGACCTGCCGACCTTCGACGAAGTGGTCGGCCCCAGCGTCGCCGCCAAGGACTTCAACAGGTTCATCCTGGACCGGTTCACTCCGGAAACACTCAACGTCTACACGATCCATGCCGAGGTAGAAGGGATTCTGATGGCCAACGATTTCCGTCAACTGCTGAGTGATGCGCGTCAGCGGGACATCTGTTTTCAACCCTTGGGCGACTTGTTGCCCGAAACCCCTGACAGTCTGCCGATCGGCCGTGTGGTACGCGGTGCACTCGAAGGTCGCGAAGGCTGGCTGGGAGTGCAAGGCGCATGAGTAAACGCTGGGCTTTGCCGATATTGCTGGCCATGATGGCGCTGGCGTACCTGCTGCCACTGGGTAGTCATGGCTTGTGGATTCCCGACGAAAGCCGCTACGCCCAGATCAGCCAGGGCATGCTCCTGAGCGGCAACTGGGTATCGCCGCATTTCATGGACGTACGCTATTTCGAAAAACCGGCGGCCGGCTACTGGATGATTGCCATCGGGCAGGCGCTGTTCGGCCAGAACCTTTTCGGGGTGCGCTTCGCCTCGGCCCTTAGCACCGGTTTGAGCGTGCTGCTGTGCTACCTGATCGCCCGCCGCCTGTGGAACGAACCGCGCAAGAGTTTTGCCTGCGCCTTGCTCTACATGAGCTTTACGGTCATCGCCGGGCAGGCCGGGTACGCCAACCTCGATCCGCAATTCACCTTCTGGGTCAACCTCAGCCTGGTCGCCTTGTGGTTTGCGCTGGACAGCGTCAGTCGCCGTCAACGGCTGGTAGCGTGGGCGGTGCTGGGTCTGGCCTGTGGCATGGGCTTCCTGACCAAGGGCTTCCTGGCCTGGTTGCTGCCCGTGTTGGTCGCCCTGCCCTGGGTGATCTGGCAAAAGCGCTGGCGTGAATTACTGGTCTACGGCCCGGTGGCGGTCGTGGTCGCCATCGCCGTCAGCCTGCCGTGGGCACTCGCCGTGCACGCCCAGGAGCCCGACTACTGGCGGTTCTTCTTCTGGCACGAACACATCCGCCGTTTTGCCGGGGACGACGCCCAGCATAACGCGCCCTGGTGGTATTACCTGCCGTTGCTGGTGGCTTTCAGCATGCCGTGGGTCGCCTTGCTGCCGCCCGCACTCAAGCAAGCCTGGCAGACCCGACGCCAGTCCGGTATCGGGTTCCTGCTGCTGTGGCTATGGATGCCGTTGGTCTTCTTCAGCCTGAGCAAAGGCAAACTGCCGGCCTACATCCTGCCGTGCCTGTTACCCCTGGCCTTGTTGCTCGGCCATGCGCTGGCTGACCGGTTGAAGCTCGAACAAGGCCGCGTGCTTGGCATCAATGGCCTGCTGAACCTGGTGGTGGGCGTGGTCACCCTGCTGGCCCTGGTTTACGTGCAACTGAAAAAACCGATCTACGATCATGAGCTGCACAACCTGGTGTTGGTGTTCATCGGCTTGATCGGCTGGATCATGGCCAATCTGCTGCAAGCTTTCCGCCCATTACAGTGCTGGGCCGCCCCGGCCTTTGGCAGCCTGCTGTTCGCCGGTCTGATGCCTGCCGGCCTGCCCAATTCCGTAGTCGCCAACAAAACGCCCGACCAGTTCATCCTCGATCACGCCCAGGAACTCGGCCAGAGCGCCAGGTTGCTGAGCAACGACCTGGGCGCCGCTTCGGCGCTGTCCTGGCGGATGAAACGGCCGCACGTGGCTTTTTTCAACACGATAGGCGAATTGAAATATGGCCTTGCCTATCCTGATTCGCTTGAGCAGCGTGTCAACCCGGACCAGGTGCAGCAGTGGATGCACGATGCCCGCCAGCAAGGCTCGGTCGGTGTGGTCATGCGGGTCAAGGGTGAGGAAGAGCTGCGTGAACTCGAACAGCTGCCCAAAGAGGGCAAGCGCTATGAACAAGGCAACCTGGTGATTTTGATTATCCCTCAGGCGGCACCATGAGCCTGCTATTGCTGCTGATCGCCTGCCTGCTGACCTGCCTGGGCCAGGTCGCCCAGAAGTATGCGGTGGAAAGCTGGCGCGGCAAACCTTCCGGGTGGATGGACAAACTGCGCTCGCCCTGGCTTTGGCTGGCTCTGGCTGCGTTGGGCCTGGGCCTGCTGGTATGGCTGCTGGTGCTGCAACGCCTGGAAGTCGGGATTGCCTATCCGATGCTGAGCCTGAACTTCGTGCTGATCACCCTTGTTGCGCGTTTCGTGTTCCACGAAACCATCGACCGCCGCCACTGGGTCGGTGTGGCATTGGTGATCGGTGGCGTGGCTCTGTTGGGGCAACACGCATGAACTGCAGGCGCGGTATCACTTTCGCACTGGGCAGTGTGTTGCTGGTCAGTGCCGCCCAATTGGGCATGCGCTGGAGCATGAGCCACCTGCCAGCGCCAGAACAGTGGCTCGGCGCGCACATCGACCTGACTGCCGTTGCCGTGGTGCTCGTGGCCATCCTCGCCTACGCCTTGTCGATGCTCTGCTGGCTCGCCGCCCTGCGGGACCTGCCCCTGGGTCGTGCCTACTCGTTGCTGAGCATCAGCTACGCGCTGGTGTACCTGCTGGCCGCCAGCCTGCCGCTGTTCAGCGAAGCGCTCAGCCTTACAAAAAGCCTTGGCGTGGCATTGGTCATCCTCGGCGTCATCACCATCAATTCCCGACCTGCTCGTGCGCCCGAACAAAGGAGTGCCCCATGAAAATCAGTGTGTTTGGTAGCGGTTATGTTGGCCTGGTGCAGGCCGCGGTACTGGCGGAAGTCGGCCACGACGTGATCTGCATGGACGTTGACGAAAAAAAAGTCGAACTGCTCCAACAGGGCCACGTGAGCATTTTCGAACCCGGCCTGGCCAGCCTGGTGCGCGAAGGCCTCGACGCCAAGCGGTTGCAGTTCACCTGCGACGAAAAATTTGCCGTCCAGCACGGCCAGGTCCTGTTCATCGCAGTCGGTACTCCCTCCCGGGACGACGGCTCGGCGGACTTGCGCTACGTGATGTCGGTGGGCGAAGCCGTGGCGCGTCATCGCGAGCAACCGGCGATCCTGGTGGAGAAATCCACCGTCCCGGTCGGCACCGGCGACGCCTTGCGTGCACACATCGACAAATGCCTGCTCAGTGTCGGACGGGTATTGCAGTTCGATATCGTCTCCAACCCGGAGTTCTTGAAAGAAGGTTCGGCCGTGGCCGACTGCCGGCGCCCGGACCGTATCGTCATCGGCTGTGAACGCGATGAGGTGCGTGACGTAATGCGTGACCTGTACTCACCCTTCAACCGCAACCACGAACGCATCATGTTCATGGACCTGCGTAGCGCCGAACTGACCAAATACGCCGCCAACTGCATGCTGGCGACCAAGATCAGCTTCATCAACCAGATCGCCGAACTGGCCGAACACCTGGGTGCCGATATCGAATCGGTACGCCTGGGCATTGGCGCCGACTCGCGCATTGGCTACCACTTCATCTATCCCGGTTGCGGCTACGGTGGCTCGTGCTTCCCCAAGGACATGCGCGCCCTGATCCACAGCGCCGAAGAGGCCCATTGCTCGAGTGACCTGCTGCAAGCGGTGGAAGCCATCAACGAGCGGCAAAAGCACAAGCTGTTCGAGCGCATCAACGCGTTCTACAAGGGCGACTTGCGTGGCAAGACCTTTGCCGTCTGGGGCCTGGCCTTCAAACCCAATACCGACGACATGCGCGATGCACCGAGCCGGGTGTTGCTCGAATCGTTGTGGGCCGCCGGGGCGAATGTCCGCGCGTTCGATCCGGAAGCCATGCAGGAAACCCAGAAGCTGTATCCGGATGAATCGAAACTGATGCTCATGGGGACGCCCGAGTCGGTCTTGTCCGGCGCCGATGCATTGATCATCTGCACCGAATGGCAACAGTTCAAGGCACCGGACTTCGAGTTTATCCGCCAACGCCTCAACGCACCGGTGATCTTCGACGGCCGCAACCTGTACGACGCGGACCGACTGGCACGCATCGGATTTACCTACTTCCCGATCGGTCGGGGTGAGTCGCACAAGTTGCCGATGCCTTACCAGCAATGGCTGGCCGAATCAGTGGTCGCTTAAACCTCATGTTCCCGGCTGTTTGACTTCCGATTGCTGGCATCGGCGCTGCCGGTGCCTGGCGCCGTTGCGTTGTCAGGCTCACGGGAAGCCGGGCCGGCCTTGCGCTTGCTGCAATACTGCGTAGCGGGCGGTTCGACGGGAATGACCGGGTGTTGCTGCACCGCCAGTAAATCCCGTAGCAACGACCGGGTGTCCGACTGCTAGAGTAACGCTGGCCATTGGACTGATGCCGGCCCGATCGAATAAGGACATTCACACCGTGACCCGTTACTCCCCCCTCATCCGCCGCCTGCTGATCTGCTCGCTGACCATCGTCGTCAGCCGCGCCATCACCAGCCCGTTACTCACGCTGTTCGTCAGCGACAAGCTTGGCCTCGACCAACAGGACGTTGGTCTGCTGCTCGGCATTGCGGTGTTCGTCGCCACCCTGCTCTCCCTCTACGGCGGCTACATCATCGATCGCTTCGAAAAACGCCGCTTGCTTGTGCTGTCGATGGCGTCCAGCGCGGTCGGCCTGGTGTTGCTGACCTTTGCCGAAAACCTCTACCTGACCACGATCACCCTGATCGTCACCGAAACCGCCTCGGCGCTGTTCCTGATCGGTTCGAAAGCGATCCTCAGCGACAACCTGCCCGTGGGCCAGCGGGCCAAGGCGTTTTCCTTGAGCTATACGCTGACCAACATTGGCTACGCTGTCGGGCCGATGCTTGGCGTGCTGATTGCCGGTGCCTTTGCCAGTGCGCCATTCCTGATCGCGGCGGCCATCGCTTTTTTCAGTATTTTCCTGATGACCGGCATTCCCGCGGATCCGGCCAAGGTGCCTCTTGCCGGTCAGGCACAGAGTTTTCTGAAAACCCTGATCACCCTGAAAAACGACCGCACCCTGATCATGTTCACCGCCGGTTGCCTGCTCAGCACCGTGGTGCACGGGCGATTTACCTTCTACCTGTCACAATACCTGCTGGTGACCAGTAATCCCCAACACACCATGGAAATCATGGCCGCCCTGCTCGCCTGCAACGCCATCAGCGTGATCCTGTTGCAATACCAGGTCGGACGTTTTCTCAAACGTGAACAATTGCGCCAGTGGATTGTGGCCGGCACCGGCCTGTTCATCCTCGGCCTGATCGGTTTCAGCCTGGCGGACAGCCTGGTGAGCTGGTGCGTGGCAATGTTCATCTTCACACTGGGTGAAATCATCATTTACCCGGCCGAGTTTCTCTTTGTCGACACCCTGGCTCCGGAAGAACTGCGCGGCAGTTACTACGGCGCGCAAAACCTTGCGGCACTTGGCGGCGCGGTGAGCCCGGTGATTTGCGGCTTCATGCTGATGCACACCCCGGCGCCGACGATGTTTTATGCCTTGAGTGCACTCGCAGCGCTGGGCGGCCTGCTCTGCTACATGAGTGGCCGACGGGGTAATTAAAAGCAAAATTAATGCACTGAAAGCTCATTAATATGAATTTGTCAGTGGCTGGATTGAACGGCACACTGTGCCTGTTCCTCCCCCAACAGTTGGAATACCTTCAAGGGCTTTCTGGGTTTCCCAGCTAAGCCCTTTTTTTAGGCTCTTCACTGGCTTGTCACACGGTCCCTTGTAGGAGCCAGCTTGCCAGCGATGGTCGTTAACGATAACGCGTGTGAACTGGATAAACGCGGCGCACTTGAATCCATCGCCAGCAAGCTGGCTCCTACAGTTCCCGCGATTGCGTGAAAAACTTTTTTTACCTCGATTTTTTCTGCCGGAGTTTTCTCGGAATGCTTGCCCGCTGGTTGCCCGTTGCCATCAACACCCGCCCCACCGAATGGAGCCGCGCCGCCATCGGCATGGCCCTGGGCACGCTGCTCAGCGTCTGGCTCTGTAGCCAGGTGTTTGGCATTGAGGTGGCCCAGCACCTGATCGGTCCGCTGGGGGCCTCGGCGGTACTGTTGTTTGCCGTGTCTTCGGGAGCGCTCGCACAGCCCTGGTCGATTCTGGGTGGCTACTTGTGCGCCGGGGTGATTGCGCTGCTGGTGGCCCATGTGTTGGGCCGAACCCTGGGGAGCGCCTGTCTGGCGGCAGGCATGGCGGTGTTGCTGATGTGTTGCTTGCGCTGCCTGCATCCACCGGCCGGGGCATTGGCCCTGACCTTGGTGCTGGCCGACCCGGTGACCATTGCCATGGACTGGAAAGCCATTGAGCCGGTCATGCTCAGCGCAGCGACGATGCTGCTGTGCGCCCTTGCCTACAACAATCTGACCCGCGTTCGTTACCCCAAGGGCAGCAGCGAACCGGTCGTCATGATCCCGGCCGATCACCCGCCCGTCGACAGTCAGGCCATCACCGCCGAAGACCTGAAACTGGCGCTGGCGGACATGGAAGCCTTCTATGACGTCACGCCCGAGGACCTCGAACAGCTGATCCAGGCCAGCCAATTGCACGCCAAACGCCGCAGCGTCGCCGAGGTGTTCGCCCCGCGTCCGTAAGCCCCTGATCTGGTGCAATGCTGTTCACTTAAGAGATAGAGCGAACAATAACCAAGCTGTGGCGAGGGAGCTTGCTCCCGCTGGACTGCGCAGCAGTCCCATTTTTAGGGCCGCTTCGCGCCCCAGCGGGACGGTGCGGCGATCCGACAAGCTCCCTCGCCACGGATACAGTGTTCGTCCTTAAGTGAACAGCATTACTGTTCTGGAGGATCTTTTGCCGTGGCCGGGCGGTTCTGGCATCCTGCGCCTCCATTTTCTGACCCGGCCCGCCTTCTGGCACGCAAACCACCATGACCGCCTCCGAAAAAGCCCCCGCGCCACCTAACAATGACCTGATCTACGGCCTCGATGACCGTCCGCACCTGACCGCCACCGTCTTCGCCGCCCTGCAACACGTGCTGGCGAGTTTCGTCGGCATCATCACCCCGACGCTGATCATGGGCAGCGCCCTGGGCCTGCAAAGTGAAATTCCCTATCTGATCAGCATGGCGCTGTTCGTCTCGGGCCTGGGTACCTTCGTCCAGGCGCGACGCTTTGGCCCGGTGGGCTCGGGCCTGTTGTGCCTGCAGGGCACCAGTTTCTCGTTCATCAGTGTGATTCTCAGCGCCGGCTTCATGGTCAAGGCCCGGGGCGGCGGCACCGACGAGATTCTCTCGACCATCTTCGGCGTGTGTTTTTTTGCCGCGTTCATTGAAGTGGTGTTGAGCCAGTTCATCGGCAAACTGCGCATGCTGATCACCCCGGTAGTGACCGGGACGATCATCACGCTGATGGGTTTGTCGCTGATCAAGGTGGCCATGACCGACATCGCCGGCGGTTTCGGCGCCCAGGACCTGGGGGCTGCCAGTCACCTGGCCCTGGCGGCGCTGGTGCTGGGAACCATCGTGGTGTTGAACCGGGTAGACGTGCCGTTTCTGCGCCTGGGGGCGATTGTCATCGGCCTGACCCTCGGTTACGGGGTGGCCTGGCTCATGGGCCAGGTGGATTTCAATGGCCTGCCCGACGTCCCGCTGATGAGCGTACCGGTGCCTTTCAAGTACGGTTTTTCCTTTGACTGGGTGGCGTTCATTCCGGTGGCGGTGATCTTCCTCGTTTCGCCATTGGAGGCCGCCGGTGACCTCACGGCCAACTCGATGATTTCCCGGCAACCGGTCAAAGGCCCGGTATACATACGCCGGATCAAGTCCGGCCTGCTCGCCGATGGCCTCAACTCGGCCATGGCGGCGGTGTTCAATAGCATGCCGATGGTCACCTTCGCCCAGAACAACGGGGTGATCCAGCTCACGGGCGTGGCCAGTCGCTACGTGGCGTTTTTCATTGCCGGTTTGCTGGTGGTGCTAGGCCTGTTCCCGATGATCGGCGCGGTACTGCAATTGATGCCCAAACCGGTACTGGGCGGCGCGGAGCTGGTGATGTTCGGCACCGTCGCCGTGGCCGGGATCAAGATTCTCGCCGAGGCCGGCCTGCATCGGCGCAACATGCTGATCGTGGCGATTTCCATCGGCATGGGCCTGGGGGTGGCCGCCGTGCCGGAAGTCTTGCGCGAACTGCCCAAGGCCCTGCACAACATTTTCGAATCGCCCATCACCGTCGGCGCGCTGTGCGCTATCGTTCTTAATATCTTCCTGCCTGAGGAGTTCATCGAGCTGGAAGAGGACGAATTCGATCCGGAGGCCTCCGTGCTTCAGGTGATGCAGAACCCCGATGTGACCACCAGGGATGAACCCGCAAAGGCTGCGGTGGTCGCACCGTAAAACCGCCGGACGGGCTCAGGGGCTGAGCCGGTGGCGGCACAGCCCTTTTCAGATGAGAGCACGTCCATGCGCAGCGTTCACGCGGTCCTGATTTCCCTCCTGCTCTGCCTGGGCGCCTGCTCCTCGCTGCCCAATCGAGACCCGCTGAAAATCAACGTCGTGGGTATCGAGCCCCTGCAAGGCGAGGGCATGGAAGTACGCTTTGCCGTGACAATCCGCGTGCAGAACCCCAATGACTACAACCTCACCTACAGCGGCGTCGCCCTGGACCTGGACATCAACGGCCAGCCATTCGCCTCTGGCGTCACCGATGAGAGAGGCGAGATCGGGCGTTTTTCCGACACGGTCGTGAGCGTGCCGGTCAGCGTTTCGGCATTTTCGTTCATCCGCCAGACCTATGGCATCAGCCAGATGAAAACCCTCAACAACATGCCTTATATCCTGCGCGGCAAGCTCTCGGGCGGGCTGTTCAACACGATGCGTTTCGTCGACAGCGGCACCCTCAATCTGCCGGGGTCGACCACTGGCAGTCGCTAGCGAGAGAGGGTCAGGCTGGCGCTGAATCTACTCGACGTCATTGAGAATCAGGCTGCGGTAATGCCCCGGATTTGACCCCGACCACTTGCGAAAGGCCTTGTAGAACGAACTGACGTCAGCAAACCCGAGCCGCGTGGCGATTTCACTGAAGCTGATCGCCGGCTCGGCCAGCCAGACGATCGCCAGCTCCTTGCGCACGCTGTCCTTGAGTCCTTGATAGGTTTGCCCTTCTTCGGCCAGCCGGCGGCGCAAGGTCGATGCCGACATGCACAGGCGTTGCGCCAGAGCCTCGGTTTCCGGCCATTGCTCGGCCGGCAGGTGACGCAGATCGTGCTTGATACGACTGGCCAGGCTCTGCGGATCACGGTATTTCACCAGGATGTTCGCCGGCGCGTGGGCCAGGAATCGCTTGAGTTCCTCGGGGCTGCGCTTGATCGGCAAATCCAGGCAATCGGCGGAGAAAATCATCCGCGTACGCGGTCGGTCGAAACGCAGGTTCTCGGAAAACATCACCTGATAGTCATCGCAGAAATCCGGCTTCGAACAGCGCAGTTCAATGGCCAGAATCGGAATCCGCCGCCCTGCCAGCCAGCAGGCGACGCCGTGGACGATCATCCAGTAGGTGAAATAGGTGAAGGCCCGCCGTGGCTCTTTATCGTCTTCGAGCAGGACGATTTCCGCCAGGCTTTGCTGACGCACCAACTGCGCCGGCAGGTGTTCGAGGATCAACGACAGAAACGCCAGGCCGCCAGCCAGCCCCGCCGCCACGTTGGGTTGGAGCATGGCGCTGCGACACAGGAATGCGAAGCTGCCGGATTTGAGTTTGCGTGGGTCCATGCCAAAAAACTCATCGTCCCCGCGCCGTGCCAGCAGCCGCCACAGGCGCGCATAAGCGGTGGCTGGAACCCGGCCGCCGGAATTGCCCAACAGCTGCGGGTCGATGCCAACCTTGATCAACACCTCGTCCTTGTCGATGCCTGGCGCGCAGCTTTGCAACAGTGCTTCACGCACCAGTTGGATGGAGATGGTGTCTTTTTCCGACATGGATTGCGGCAAGCCCTGTTCTTGTTCGAGTGGGGGGCATATTAGCTGAAACCGCCCATTGAACGCAGATCCCCTGTAGGAGCGAGCTTGCTCGCGATGGAGGTGAACGATGATGCGGGGAGCCTGACACCCCGCGGTGCCCTCTGGTTTTTCGCGAGCAAGCTCGCTCCTACAGAGCCCGCGGCCATCCATGGCCGGCGGCGGCTTACCCGGCATCCATGCCGAACCGAAACGAAGCCTCTCGAGGGGGGGCAGGAAGATCAAAAGCCAAACGAGCAAGATCAAAGGATCGCAGCCTGCGGCAGCTCCTACATTGACCGGGTACACCGCCAATATCGTGGACGGACAAAATCCCTGTAGGAGCTGCCGCAGGCTGCGATCTTTTGATTTTAATCTTTAAAGAATCCGGTACAGCAGCCGCTCGATCCGCACACGACTCACGCGCTTGAGGAACTTGGCCACGCCCATCGGGTATTCGGCGAGGGTTTCCAGGTTCTGGAAGTGCTCGATTCGCCGGGTGTGCTGGAAGATCTCCGCCAGTTCCTGACGGCGCGGCTCCAGCCATTCACCGTGCGGATCATCGATCAACAAGGCGTTTTCCAGATCGAGCCGGAACGCCCGCGGGTTGAGGTTGTTGCCGGTCAGCAAGGTATAGCGCCGGTCGATCCACATGCCCTTGAGGTGATAGGTGTTGTCACCATCACGCCACAGGTGCAGGTTCAACTGACCGCTGTCGATATTGCGCTGATGACGCTTGGCAAACCGGCGCAAGCTGATTTCGTACAGGTACGGCAGCGCCGAAATGACCCGGAACGGTTCGCTCGGCGGAATGTAGAAGTCATTGGCCGTCTTGTCGCCGACCACGATGTCGATTTTCACCCCACGGGCCAGCGCGCGGTTGATCTCGCGGATGATCGCCAGCGGCAGGTTGAAGTACGGCGTGCAAATGGTCAGTTGCTGCTGGGCGCTGGCGATCAGCTCGCAGATCACCCGGTTCAGCGGATTGTTCTTGCCGACGCCGAGCAACGGGCTGACGGACAGACCGGTCCGGTCGGTAGAGCCTCGCGTGGTGTCGTACGCCGCGTGCTTGAGCCGGCTGCGCAGGTCGCCGATGTCATTGCGCAGGCTGCGGGTGGTCGGCAGGTTCGGCAGGTCGAGGCGGTGCACCGCTTTGGAGGCCACCAGGCCGTGCTGCACCAGGTGCTGCATCGAATCAGCCAGTTCGCGATTGTGCAGCACGTGATAGCGGTCGTAGCGGTACTTGTCGAATTTGTGCAGGTAGACGTTGTTCAGGCTCGCGCCGCTGTAGATCACGCAGTCATCGATCACGAAGCCTTTGAGGTGCAACACACCGAACAGTTCGCGGGTTTGTACCGGGACGCCATAGATCGGCACAACGCTTTCGTGGGTGCGGGTCATCTCCTGGTACCAGGCCGAGTTGCCCGGTTGCTTGCCGGCACCGATCAGGCCGCGCTGGGCGCGCAGCCAGTCGACGACCACCACCAGGTCCAGTTCCGGACGGGCCAGTTTGGCCGCGTGCAAGGCATCGAGAATTTCCTGGCCGGCTTCATCCTGTTGCAGGTACAGCGCAACGATGTAAATGCGCCGGGTCGCGCTGGCGATTTGCTCAAGCAGGCAACGACGGAATTCGGCAGCGCCGGAGAGGATGCCGACGGCATCGGCCGTCAGCGGAAAACTGCGCAGCTTGGGCAGCAGGGAGCGTTTGAAAAGCGACGGCATAGGGCTCGCAATGGGTCGAATCCGAAGAACCTGAGAGCTTACACCATGCAAAGGTTCGGGTCTTGTTACCGTCTGTAATGTCCCCTTCGCGAGCAGGCTCGCTCCCACATTGAAATGCATTCCCCTGTGGGAGCGAGCCTGCTCGCGAAAACCATTTCTCAGGCACCGCAAAAATATAGATTGACCATGGAGAACGATCGTTCTACTGTTAGCCACATGAACGAAATCAATAGCAATGACACACGCGACATCATTCTGGATGTCACCGAAAAGTTGATCTACAAAAGTGGCATTGCCGCCACTGGCATGGATCTCCTGGTGAAAACCGCCGGTGTCTCGAGAAAAAGCATCTACCGCTACTTCGCCAACAAGGACGAACTGGTCGTGGCCGCCCTGCAACGCCGCGATCAGCGCTGGATGCACTGGTACCGCAGCGAAGTCGGCCAGGCCCAGACCCCGGCCGGGCGGCTGCTCAACTTGTTTACCGTACTCAAGTCGTGGTTCGCCTCCGAAGGCTTCCGTGGCTGCGCTTTCATCAACACCAGTGGCGAAACCGGCGACCCGCAAGACCCGGTGCGACTGGTCGCCAAAGAACATAAACAGAAACTGCTCGACTACGTGTGCGAGCTGTGTACCGAACATGGTGCCGAGGATCCGCAGGGGCTGGCCAGACAGCTGCTGATCCTGATCGATGGTGCCATTACCGTGGCGCTTGTAACGGGTGATCACAGTGCCGCCGATAATGCGCAATGCATGGCGCGGAAGTTATTGGACCTGTAGCAACCTGATCAAGCTCGACAATTGTTTTAACTTTAACTTGATACGGAGACTTGAAATGTCTAATGCCGAAGTTCGTCCGCCATTGCCCCCTTTCACCCGTGAATCGGCCATTGAAAAAGTTCGCCTGGCTGAGGATGGCTGGAACTCCCGTGATGCGGAGCGCGTGTCCCTGGCCTACACCCTGGACACCCGGTGGCGAAACCGCGCCGAGTTCGCCTATAACCGCGAAGAAGCCAAAGGCTTCCTGACCCGCAAATGGGCCAAGGAGCTGGATTATCGACTGATCAAGGAACTCTGGGCCTTTACCGACAACCGCATTGCCGTGCGTTATGCCTATGAATGGCACGACGACTCGGGCAACTGGTTCCGCTCCTACGGCAACGAAAACTGGGAGTTCAACGAGGACGGCCTGATGGCCCGTCGCTTCGCTTGCATCAACGACATGCCGATCAAGGAAAGCGAGCGCAAGTTCCACTGGCCGCTGGGACGTCGTCCTGACGATCATCCGAGCCTGTCGGATCTGGGCCTGTAATTTAAATCCACACTAATCACCTGTGGGAGCGAGCTTGCTCGCGATAGCGGTGTGTCAGCCAACATTTATGCTGGATCTGACGGCCTCTTCGCGAGCAAGCTCGCTCCCACAATGGTTTTGTGTTGTGCAGGTGGTTAAGATGCTGCCCTTCCCCGCAGCCTCTTTCTGCACCCGCCGAATAAGCCGATCTCATGCCTTTCGAACTCAGTGTTGACCTCTCCACCCTGGCCATCCTGGCCCTTGTCGCTTTTGTTGCCGGTTTCATCGACGCCATCGCCGGTGGCGGTGGGCTGTTGACCACCCCGGCCCTGTTGACCGCCGGCCTGCCGCCGCACCTGGTGCTGGGCACCAACAAGCTCAGTTCGACCTTCGGCTCGGCGATTGCCAGTTTCACCTTCTACCGACGCAAGCTGTTCCACCCCGCGCAATGGGTGCACGCCATCGTCGGTACCCTGGTCGGAGCGTTGACCGGTGCGGTGGTCGCGCATTACCTGCCGGCGGAATGGCTGAACAAAATGCTGCCGGTGATCGTCTTCGCCTGCGGTGTCTATCTATTGATTGGCGGCACGCCGAAAGCGCCGCTGGACAGCGACGCACCGATCAAAAAAACGTGGCAGTCGACCCAGGGCTTCAGCCTCGGTTTCTATGACGGCGTCGCCGGTCCCGGCACGGGTGCGTTCTGGACCGTGAGCAGCCTGCTGCTCTACCCCATCGACCTGGTGAAGGCCAGCGGCGTGGCGCGCAGCATGAACTTCGTCAGTAACGCGGCGGCGCTGTCGATCTTCATCTTTTCCGGTCAGGTGGACTGGGTCATCGGCCTGTGCATGGGCTCGTCGTTGATGGTCGGCGCCTTCTTCGGCGCCCGCACCGCCATCAGCGGCGGCGCGAAATTCATTCGTCCGGTGTTCATCACCGTGGTACTGGGCCTGACCGTGCGCCTAGCCTGGCAGCACTGGTTCAGCGTGGCCTAAGCGCCGCGCCACGTAGACATCGATCAGGTAACGGGCAATCGAGCGCGACGCCGGCAACGGCGGCAGCGCGTGTACGTTGAACCACTGGGCGTCCTCGATTTCATCTTCCTGGCAGACGATCTCGCCACTGGCGTATTCGGCATGAAAGCCGAGCATCATCGAGTGCGGGAACGGCCAGCACTGGCTGCCCATGTACTGGATGTTCCTGACCTCGATGCTCACCTCTTCACGAACCTCGCGAATCAGGCAGTCCTCGGCCGATTCGCCCGGCTCGGCGAACCCCGCCAATGTGCTGTAGACACCGCTGACAAAACGCGGTGAGCGTGCCAACAGCACTTCATCGCCTCGGGTGACCAGTACGATCATGCTCGGCGAAATCCGTGGGTAGCTGCGCAGATCACATGGCTGGCAATACATCGCCCGTTCGCGCGGTACCTGGTTCATGGCCTGACCGCAGTTACCGCAAAAGCGGTGCTCACGGGCCCAGGTGCCGATCTGTGCGGCGTAACCGAGCACCTTGTAGACCGTGTGATCGCCTTCGAGCATGAACGCCCGCAAGCCCTTCCAGTTGCAGCCCGGCACCTCGCTGTGACTGCGCAGCTCCAGCAGATAGACCGGCTCGCCATCGAGATGACCGATACCGTGTTCGGCGAGAATCGACAGGTCCTGACGCTTCAACCATTCCCGTGGAAACAGGGCGCCATTGTCATCGAACAGAAAGCCTTCGGGGCTGCGCGCGACGGCCCAGCCGCCGGGTTGGTCGGTGTCCAGTACTGCGGTGGTCCAGCGAGGAATCATGGTTAATCAATCCAGAAATTCGGGTTTCTGTTTGCTCATATGGGCGGCCATGGCCACGCGCAGATCGGTGGATTGCAGCATGGCGGCGTTCCAGGTGGCGATGTATTCGAGGCCGTCATCGATGCGATGGTCACGCATGTAGCTGATCATCTCCTTGGTGCCGGTGACGGCGATCGGCGACTTGCCGGCGATTGCGTAGGCAATGCCCATGACGCCGTCGAGCAGACTGTCGTTGTCGCTGTAGACGCGATTGACCAGGCCCATGCTCCGCGCTTCGTCGGCGCCAAAGGTGCGTCCAGTGTAAGCCAGTTCGCGCAGCATGCCGTCACCGATGATCCGCGGCAAGCGTTGCAGCGTGCCCACGTCGGCGGCCATGCCGATGTCGATTTCCTTGATCGAGAACTGTGCGTCCTCGGCGGCATAACGCATATCGCACGCAGCAATCAGGTCGATGGCGCCACCCAGGCAGTAGCCCTGAATCGCCGCAAGCACCGGTTTGCGGCAGTTGTCGACGGCATTGAACGACGCTTGCAGGGTAAGGATCTTGCGCCGCAACAGGCGCGCATTGCGGCCGACGTCCTTGCCCAGCTCATTGGCCACACCGGCCAGCATCATCAGGTCGATACCCGAGGAGAAATGCTTGCCTGCACCGCTGAGGACCACCACGCGCACTTCATCGGTGTCGTCGATCCACTGGAAGATCTCGACGATCTCGCTCCAGAACGCAGCGTTCATCGAGTTGATCTTCTCCGGCCGGTTGATCTGCACATGGGCGATTTTATCGACCAGTTCGACGTTGAACGCGCTGTACTGAGACATTCCATTGATCCTTTTGCGGGCAGAAAACGAGGCCCGAACTATAACAAGGCATCGCGACCGGCAGTAAGGCAGCGGTTCAGCCAAATCCGGGACTGAGCGCACGCACCTTATTGGTGCGCGAGCGCTCAATCACGTCGCACATTCATGTGACCGCCCGGTGACTTTTTGCGGCAAAAACGCAAAAAAACATGCACTTCGTCGGGGCGTTTGCACCTTCATCAGGCACGTCCGTACCGTTACAAACCGATTGTCGAACAATTTTGCCATTGGCCCTTTACCGCTCTAAGTTCTGGCCTAGACTCATTTTCTCAAAGTGAAACCGGTCGGTCACAAAGTGGAAAAACAGTCGAAACTTTTTCCATTCCCGATCGGTCCTCTGACAAGAAGGTGCGTTGCGACTGGTGCAATCTTTGCAACGGCTCATTCACCCCTTTTGCTTCGAAGCATCGGGCAGCGCTTGCTCACTGATGCGCAGCGCTTTTGCGCCCGGCCACGGGAATTGGCCATGAAACACCGTTTGCCAGACCTAAGAATTAGATCAACAGCACGGGAGATTCATATGATCAGTACGGCTTTGGAAATACAGGGAGAACGTGCTCATCAGGTCGGCGAATCGAGCGCCGTAACTGCCGCGAACACCCAACCCGTCAGCGTGCCCGGCACCAGGACGCTGACCCCGGCAGCCCAGCAGAATCCGAACCGTAAGAAAGTGTTGTTCGTGACCTCGGAAATTGCCGACCTGGTGAAAACCGGTGGCCTGGGCGACGTTTCCGCGGCGCTGCCACGGGCTATGGCCCATCTGCACGATGTGCGGGTGTTGATCCCGGGTTACCCGCAGGTGCTGCACAGCGAGAACCCCATTCATATCATCGGCGAGCTCGGCGGTCATGCCGCGTTGCCACCGTGCAAGATCGGGCGCATGGACATGCCCGATGGTCTGGTCATTTACGTACTGATCTGCCCCGAACTCTACGAGCGCGAAGGTTCACCCTACGGCGCCAACAACGGCCGCGACTGGCCGGACAACCATATCCGTTTCGCCCGCCTGGGCCTGGCGGCGGCCGATATCGCCGCCAACCTCGCACAAATCCACTGGTGCCCGGACCTGGTGCACGCCCACGACTGGCCGGCCGGCCTGGCCCCGGCCTACATGCACTGGCGTGGGCAGCGCACGCCGACGCTGTTCACCATTCACAACCTGGCCTATCAAGGCGTGACCAGCCTGGGCTCGTGCCCCGAACTGGGCATTCCCCATCACGCGCTGCAACAGGAAGGCATGGAATTCTACGGCAAGATGTCGTTCCTCAAGGCCGGCATGGCCTATTCGAGCCACATCACCACCGTCAGCGCGACCTACGCCCAGGAAATCACCACCCCGGATTTCGGCTGCGGGCTCGACGGTTTTCTCGCCGCCAAGACCCAGCAAGGCCTGCTCAGCGGGATTCCCAACGGCATCGATGAAAGCTGGGATGCAGCCACTGACCCGCACCTGTTCTGCCCGTTCGAAATCGGCGACTGGGATGGCAAGGCGGTGAACGCCGCCCATGTGCGCGAGCTGTTCGGCCTGCAAGACTCCGAAGGGCCGCTGTTCGCCGTGGTGTCGCGCCTGGTCTACCAGAAAGGCCTGGACCTGACCGAAGCGGTCTCCGAGTACATCGTCAAATCCGGTGGCCAGATCGCGATCATCGGCCGTGGCGAGCCGGAAGAAGAACAGTCGATGCGCGAACTGGCCCTGCGTTTCCCCGGGCAGATCGGCGTGCGCATCGGCTTTAACGAAACCGATGCCCGGCGCATGTTCGCCGGCAGCGACTTCCTGCTGATGCCTTCGCGTTACGAACCCTGCGGCCTGAGCCAGATGTACGCCCAGCGCTTCGGCTCATTGCCGGTGGCGCGCAATACCGGTGGCCTGGCCGACACCATCGAAAACGGCGTGACCGGCTTCCTGTTCGATGAATCCACTGTGCAGAGCTACCAGGAAGCCCTGAGCCGCGCGTTCAAGGTATTTGCCTTCCCCGACCTGCTGCACGCCATGCGCTGCCGGGCCATGGCAGCGCCGTTCAACTGGTGCAAGGCGGTCGAACCCTACGCCGAACTCTATGAACAGCTTGTGGCAAAAGCGTTGGGGAAATCGAACAAACAGTAAGAGGCTTTCAAGATGCCGTTACGGACCCTTGAGACCTGGCCCCACGGCGCAATCATGCTGGACGCAGAGCACACGCAATTCGCGTTGTGGGCGCCAGATGCGTTTTACGTCAGTGTCGAACTGGAACATGGACAGTCCTTGCCGTTGCTGCCCCAGGCCGACGGCTGGTTCGTGAGCAACACCCGATGCGCGGCGGGCACGCGTTACCGCTACAGCATCGACGGCGAACTGGAAGTGCCCGACCCGGCTTCCCGTGCTCAGGACGGCGATATCGACCGGCACAGCGTGGTGGTCGATCCGCTGGCCTATGCCTGGCAGCACAGTGCCTGGTCGGGACGGCCGTGGAACGAAGCGGTGATCTACGAACTGCATGTCGGGGCCCTCGGTGGCTTCAGTGCCGTCGAGCAGCATCTGGCGCGCCTGGTCGAACTGGGCGTCACCGCGATCGAACTGATGCCCATCGCGCAGTTTCCCGGTGAGCGCAATTGGGGCTATGACGGCGTGCTGCCCTACGCACCCCAGGCTTCATACGGATCACCCGAGCAGCTCAAACACTTGATCGACACCGCCCACGGTCATGGCCTGGCGGTGATTCTCGACGTGGTCTACAACCACTTCGGTCCGGACGGCAATTACCTGCATCGTTATGCCAAGGGCTTCTTTCGTGAAGACAAACAGACGCCGTGGGGCGCGGCCATCGACTTCCGCCGTCGCGAAGTACGGGACTTCTTCATCGAAAACGCCTTGATGTGGCTGCTCGAATACCGTTTCGACGGTTTGCGTCTGGACGCGGTGCACGCCATCGAAGATCCGGATTTCCTCCAGGAACTGGCGCAACGGGTGCGCCAGCAGACGGGACCGGCGCGCCATGTGTGGCTGATGGTGGAGAACGAGCATAACCAGGCCGGCCTGCTCGAGCAGGGTTACGACGCGCAGTGGAACGATGACGGCCACAATGCCCTGCATGTGTTACTGACCGGCGAAACCGAGGCCTATTACGCCGACTACGCGCACAACCCCACCGAACAACTGGCGCGCTGCCTGAGCCAGGGTTTCGTGTTCCAGGGTCATGTCAATCGCCATGGCGTGGCACGCGGTGAACCCAGCGGGCACTTGCCACCCGGCGCCTTCATCCTGTTCCTGCAGAACCATGACCAGATCGGCAACCGGGCCTTCGGCGAGCGCCTGCATCAACTCGCCCACCCGCAAGCGCTGCAGGCCGCCACGGTGTTGCTGCTGTTGTCGCCGATGATTCCGCTGCTGTTCATGGGCGAAGAGTTCGCCGTCGAGCAACCCTTCCTGTTTTTCACCAGCCATCACGGTGAGTTGGCCAAGTTGGTACGGGACGGCCGGCGCAACGAGTTCGCGGCATTCAGCGTGTTTGCCGATCCACTCCTGCGCGAGCACATTCCTGACCCGAACGATCCGCAGACATTTGCAGCGTCCCGCCCTGTCCTGCCTTCGACCGGCCATACTGAGATGCACGACCTGTATTGCCGGCTGTTGCAGATCCGTCACCGGCTCCTCATCCCCCGCTTGCCGGGCACCCAGGCACTGGGGGCTGACGAGCTGGGCGAAGGCGCGGTCAGTGCCGCCTGGCGCCTGGGCGATGGCAGCGAGTTGCGCATTGACCTGAACCTCAGCGACAAGCCCGTAGTCCACACCTCACAGACCGGTGCCGCGCGGTTGTTCGAATACCCGCCAAAGAGCGCCGATCTGCTGGACCAGGGCACCCTTGCCCCGTATTGCGCGCTCGTCAGCCTCGCCGCCGCAGCCCCTATGCCACTTCGTATGGAGAGCGTCCATGAGTGATGCGCAACTGGAAATTCTGGCCAGCCGTGCCGGCCTCGCGGTCGACTGGATCGACGCCAATGGCCGCCCGCAAAAAGTCGCACCTTCCGTGTTGCGCAATGTGCTGACCGGCCTGGGTCACCCGGCGGGCAGTGCCCAGGAAATCGACGCCAGCCTGCTGGAATTGCAAGCGGTGCAACAGACCCATCACTTGCCGCCATTGATCACCGCCGATGTCGGGACCGGCCTGGATCTGGCGCGTTATTTCGAGCCTCAAACCCCTTGTGAAATCCACCTTGAAGACGGTTCGCGGCTCAACCTCAAGCTGGACGCCAAATCGGTGCTGCCGGGGCTGGTACCGGTCGGCTATCAACAGGTCAGCATCGACGGACAAACCTTCACCCTGGCGGTGGCCCCATCGCGTTGTTACAGCGTCGCCGATGCCGTGGATAACCCGATCCCGCGTGCCTGGGGCCTGAGCGTGCAATTGTATGGCTTGCGCCGCCCCGGCGACGGCGGGTTTGGTGATACTCAGGCGCTGGAGGACCTCGCCCGGGTGGCCGGTGAACGTGGCGCCGAGGCCCTGGCGATCAGCCCCTTGCATGCGATGTTTTCCAATGACACCCAACGCTACAGCCCGTATTCGCCGTCCAGCCGTCTGTTTCTCAACAGCCTTTACTGCGCCCCCGGCACCATTCTCGGCGAGCGCGCCCTGCGTACCGCCATCGATGCCACCGGGCTGGCCATTGAGCTCAAGGCGCTGGAGGAGCGTCCGCTGATTGACTGGCCGGCCGCCGCCGAAGCCAAGCATCGGCTGTTGCAGTCGCTGTACGAAGGTTTCGTCCAGGGTGAACATCCCTTGCACGAAGACTTCAGCAGTTTTCGTCACGCCGCCGGCGAAGCGCTGGAAAACCACTGTCGCTTTGAAGCCATACAGGAAGCACGCGCCGCCCGGGGTGAAGGCCTCGACTGGCGGCAATGGCCCGAAGCCTGGCGCAACCCACGCAGCGCCGAACTGGCGGCATTCGCCGAAGAGAATGCCGGGCGCATCGGCTTCTTCGCCTTCTGCCAGTGGCTGATTACCCGCTGCCTGGAACGCGCGCAAACCGCCGCCCGCGCCAGCGGCATGAGCATCGGCCTGATCGCCGACCTGGCCGTCGGTGCCGATGGCGGCGGCAGCCAGGCGTGGAGCCGTCAGGACGAACTGCTCGCGTCCCTCACCGTCGGTGCGCCACCGGATATTCTCAACCGCACTGGCCAGGGCTGGGGGATTTCCGCGTTCTCCCCTGAAGGCCTGGTGCGCAATGGTTTCCGGGCGTTCATCGAAATGCTGCGGGCCAATTTCGCCCATTGCGGTGGCTTGCGTATCGATCACGTCATGGGACTGCAGCGTCTGTGGGTGATCCCCAACGGCTCGCCACCGGCCGACGGTGCCTACCTGTATTACCCGGTGGACGACCTGTTGCGCTTGTTGACCCTGGAATCCCATCGGCACCAGGCCATCGTCCTCGGCGAAGACCTCGGCACCGTGCCGGACGGCCTGCGGGAAAAACTCATCGCCCGTTCGATGCTCGGCATGCGGGTACTGCTGTTCGAGCAGGACAACACGCACTTCAAGCCGATCCTCGACTGGCCGGACAACGCCCTGGCCACCACCAGCACCCATGACCTGCCGACCCTCAACGGCTGGTGGCATGGCCGCGACATCGACTGGAACGCCCGGCTCGGCATGGTCGATGCCAGCGGTGAGATCGAATGGCGCCAGCATCGCGAGCGCGAGCGCGAGGGCTTGCGCCGGGCATTGAGCCAGGACCCACAGAACTTCCGCGAAGAGTCCCACGAAACCGACCAGGTGCTCGACGCCAGCGTGCGTTTTCTCGGTCATACCCGAGCCCCCTTGGTGCTGTTGCCGCTGGAAGATGCCCTTGGCGTGGAACAACAGGCCAACCTGCCCGGCACCATCGACACCCACCCGAACTGGTCGCGCCGCCTGCCGGGTTACAGCGAAGCCCTGCTCGATGGACCGGATGCCGCGCGGCGCCTGGAACTGCTTGCCTGTGCGCGACTGCAGGCGGCCGAGCGTGACCGATGACTCCACAACCGACCCGCCCGCTGCGCGCGACGCTGCGCCTGCAATTTCATAAAGGCTTCACGCTGGAAGACGCGGTGCCGCTGGTGCCGTATTTCGCACGCCTGGGCATCAGCCATGTCTACGCCTCCCCGCTGCTGCGTGCCCGAGCCGGATCGATGCATGGCTATGACGTGGTGGACCCGACCAGGGTCAACCCGGAACTGGGTGGCGAAGTGGCGCTGCGCAACCTGGTCAACGCCTTGCACGAGCAGGACATGGGGTTGACCCTCGACATTGTCTCCAACCACATGGCGGTCGGCGGCGCTGACAATCCCTGGTGGCTGGACCTGTTGGAGTGGGGACGCCTGAGTCCCTACGGCGAGTTTTTCGACATCCAGTGGCACTCTCCCGATCCGTTGATGGAAGGCCAGCTGCTCCTGCCGTTCCTGGGCAGCGATTACGGCGTGGCGTTGCAGGACGGCACGCTGCCCCTGCGCTTCGATGCCTGGCACGGCAGCTTCCATGTCGAGCACTACGAACATCGCTTTCCCATTTGTCCCTGGGATTACGGCGAACTGCTCAAGACCGATGCAGCGCTCGATACCGAGCAGGCCGAACAACTGAAAAACCTGGCCGATCGCTTCAGCACCCTGAGCTACCAGACCGACGCCCACAGCCTGGCCATACCGCTGAAGGCGGAACTGCGCGATCTGGTCAGCGATCCGCTTATTGCTCAAGCCATTGAGCAACACCTGAAGCACTACGACTCACTGACCGACGAAGGCTTCCAGCGCCTGCACAACCTGCTGGAGCGCCAGAGCTATCGCCTCGCCAGCTGGCGCACGGCCGCCGATGACATCAACTGGCGGCGCTTCTTTGATATCAATGAACTCGGCGGACTGCGCGTCGAGCGCCCCGCGGTGTTCGAAGCCACCCACGCGAAGATCTTCCAACTGGTGGCCGAGGGGCTGATCGACGGGTTGCGCATCGACCACATCGACGGCCTCGCCGACCCGCGAGGCTACTGCCGAAAGCTGCGGCGTCGGGTCGACAGCCTGTCCAAAGGGCGCCACCTGCCGATCTTTGTCGAAAAAATCCTCGGCGAAGGCGAGTCTCTGCACCTCGACTGGTCGGTGGACGGCACCACCGGTTATGAATTCATGAACCAGCTGTCACTGTTGCAACACGACCCACGGGGCGCGCAGGCACTGGCCGAACTCTGGCAGCGCCACAGTGAGCGGCCCGCTGACTTCTCCCAGGAAACACAGCTGGCCCGCCAGCAAATCCTCAACGGTTCCCTGGCCGGCGATTTCGAAAGCGTCGCCCAGGCCTTGCTGCAAGTGGCCCGGGACAATCTCATGAGCCGTGACCTGACGCTCGGCGCCATTCGCCGGGCGTTGCAGGCGCTGATCGTGCATTTCCCGGTGTACCGCACCTACATCAGCCCCCTCGGCCGGACAAGCCAGGACGAGGTGTTTTTCCAGCAGGCCATGGACGGCGCCCGCCAGACACTGGGCGAGGCAGACTGGCCGGTGCTCGATTGCCTGGCCGACTGGCTCGGTGGTGAGCCCTGGCGGCAACGCCCGGCCGGTCGCCAGCGCAAACGCCTCAAGCACGCCTGCGTACGTTTCCAGCAACTGACCTCGCCAGCCGCGGCGAAAGCGGTGGAAGACACCGCGTTCTATCGTTCGGCCGTCCTGCTTTCGCGCAATGACGTGGGGTTCAGCACCGGGCAGTTCAGTGCGCCGGTTGCCGACTTTCATCGGGCCTGCATCGAGCGCCTGGAAACCTTCCCGGACAATCTGCTGGCCAGCGCCACCCACGACCACAAGCGTGGCGAAGACTCACGCGCGCGGCTGGCGGTACTGAGTGAGCGCAGCGGCTGGTACAGCGAGCAGATCGGCCTGTGGCGCGCCCTCGCCCGGCCCTTGCGCCAAGACGATCAAGTGCCGTCGGCGGGCGATGAGTTGATACTGTACCAGGCGATCCTCGGCAGTTGGCCACTGGGTTTGGCTATCGATAATCCGCCGGCGCTGGAGGACTACGCAAAACGCCTCTGGCAATGGCAGCGCAAGGCCCTGCGCGAAGCCAAGCTGCAAAGCAGCTGGAGCGCGCCCAATGACGCTTACGAGCAAGCGACCGAGGACTTTATCCAGCGCCTGTTGCTCAGCCCCGAAGGTGAGCTGCTGCGTGCGGCCCTCGCCAGGGCGGCCCGTTCGATTGCCGCCCCCGGTGCCCTTAACGGTTTGGCGCAAACCTTGCTGCGCATGACTGTGCCCGGCGTGCCGGATTTGTATCAGGGCAACGATTTCTGGGACTTCAGCCTGGTCGACCCGGATAACCGTCGCCCCGTGGATTACGCCAGCCGCCAGCAGGCACTGCAGCACGCGGTAGACCTGCCGGACCTGTTGTCGAACTGGCAGGACGGGCGCATCAAGCAAGCCCTGGTTGCGCGTACCCTGGGCCTGCGCGCCGAACATGCCGAGCTGTTTCGGCGTGGCACTTACCAGACCCTGGAGGTGCTGGGCAGCGAGGCCCATCGAGTGCTGGCTTTTGTCCGCGAACGGGAGGGAGAACGCGCCATTGTGATTGTGCCGATACGCTGTGCCGAACTGCTGGAAAACAGTGCCATCCCCGAGGTCCACGCGCCGCTGTGGGGCGATACCCGGGTCAAATTGCCGTTCACCGTTGCAGACGAACATCTGAAGGGACTTTTTACCGGCATCACAGTCACACAACACAGAGAGCTGCTGATCAGCGCCGCGCTGGGGGATTTCCCGGTCAATCTCATTATTCAAACTAACCACACTTGAGTTCAGTTCAGGAGCATTGCGATGAGTACCGACGATAAACGCATCCGCGAATTCGCCTATCAGATCTGGGAGTCCGAAGGAAAACCCGAAGGTCAGGAAGCCCGCCACTGGGAGATGGCGTGCAAACTGGCGGAAGCCGAAGCCCTGGCACCAAAGAAACCTGCCAAAGCAGCGGCGAGCAAAACCCCGGTCAGCAAAACGGCCAATGGCAAGGCTGGTGATGCCAAGGTCGCCGCGCCAAAAACCAAGGCCAAACCGGCGGCGGCTTCGAAGGTGATTCCGCCGGGGGAAAAGGCCGTCGAGAAAAAGCCCCGGGCGGCGCGCAAACCGCCTGCGGTTTGAGACTGTCCTGGCAGTGTTTGTGAAGAGTCACCATGAATGTTGAGCCTTCTGGCCTCATCGCGAGCAGGCTCGCTCCCACATGGGATCTGTGTCGTTCAAAAATTTGTGGCCCGTTCCCGATCAATGTGGGAGCGAGCCTGCTCGCGATGACGGCATGCCAGTCGCCATAGATTTCGAGTTTGCAGGAGCACTTATGACCAGCCCAAAGAATGCCCCCGCGCCAGCCCCCCGCGCTGAAGCCACGCGAATCCGTGAAGGCCTGCCCTTCCCGCTGGGTGCCACCTGGGACGGACTGGGAGTCAACTTCGCCCTGTTTTCCGCCCACGCCACCCGGGTTGAACTGTGCCTGTTCGACGACAGCGGCGAGGTGGAGCTCGAACGCATCGAACTGCCCGAATACACCGACGAGATCTACCACGGCTACCTGCCCGACGCTCATCCCGGGTTGATTTACGGCTATCGCGTCTACGGTCCGTACGACCCG
Source organism: Pseudomonas sp. GW821-FHT07G06 (assembly GCF_058986625.1). Lineage (NCBI taxonomy): Bacteria > Pseudomonadati > Pseudomonadota > Gammaproteobacteria > Pseudomonadales > Pseudomonadaceae > Pseudomonas > Pseudomonas sp. GW821-FHT07G06. Next base: position 56,831 of record NZ_JBYSVW010000018.1, on the reverse strand, counting down.
GCCAACGGTCATCGCTTCAATCCCAACAAACTGCTGATCGATCCCTACGCCAAACAACTGGTCGGCAAGTTGAAATGGTCCGAAGCGCTGTTCGGCTACACCATCGGCCACCCCGACGCCGACCTCAGCTTCGATGAACGTGACAGCGCACCCTTCGTGCCCAAGTGCAAGGTCATCGACCCGGCGCACACCTGGGGCCACGACCACCGCGTCAGCGTACCGTGGGACAAGACGATCATTTACGAAACCCATGTGCGCGGCTTCAGCATGCGTCATCCCTCGGTCCCGGAAAACCTGCGCGGAACCTTTGCCGGGTTGATGGTCGATGACGTGTTGGAGCACATCCGCAAGCTCGGCGTGTCGACCGTGGAGTTGCTGCCGATCCACGCGTTCGTCAACGACCAGCATTTGCTGCACAAGGGCATGACCAACTACTGGGGCTACAACAGCATCGCGTTCTTCGCCCCCGACCCGCGTTACCTGGCCAGTGGCAAGATTGCCGAGTTCAAGGAAATGGTCGCGCACCTGCACGAAGCGAATCTGGAAGTGATCCTCGACGTGGTCTACAACCACACCGCCGAAGGCAACGAGCAAGGCCCGACCCTGTCCATGCGCGGCATCGACAACGCGTCCTACTACCGCCTCAAGCCCGATGACAAGCGTTTCTATATCAACGACTCCGGCACCGGCAACACCCTGGACCTGAGTCATCCGTGCGTGCTGCAGATGGTCACCGACTCCCTGCGCTACTGGGCTTCGGAAATGCACGTGGACGGTTTCCGCTTCGACCTGGCGACCATACTCGGGCGCTATCACGACGGTTTCGATGAGCGCCACAGTTTCCTCGTCGCCTGCCGCCAGGACCCGGTGCTGCGCCAGGTCAAGCTGATCTCCGAACCTTGGGACTGTGGCCCCGGCGGTTATCAGGTCGGCAATTTTCCGCCGGGCTGGGTCGAGTGGAACGACAAATTCCGCGACACCGTGCGCGCGTTCTGGAAGGGCGACGACGGTCAACTGGCGGACTTCGCCAGCCGTCTGACTGCTTCGGGCGAAATGTTCAATCAACGGGGTCGCCGCCCCTATTCATCGCTGAACTTCGTCACCGCCCATGACGGCTTCACCCTCAACGACCTGGTGTCGTACAACGACAAGCACAACGAGGCCAATGATGAAAACAATCAGGACGGCAGCAACAACAACCTGTCCTGGAACCACGGCGTCGAAGGCCCCACCGATGATCCCGAGATCAACGCACTGCGCCATCGGCAGATGCGCAATTTCTTCGCCACCCTGCTGCTGGCCCAGGGCACGCCGATGCTGGTGGCCGGCGACGAGTTCGCCCGCACCCAGGAGGGCAACAACAATGCATATTGCCAGGACAGCGAGATCGGCTGGGTCAATTGGGACCTCAGCGAAGACGGCAAGGCCCTGCTCAAGTTCGTCAAACGCCTGATCAAGTTGCGCCTGACCTACCCGATCCTGCGCCGCGGGCGTTTTCTGGTGGGCAACTACAACGAAGACATCGGCGTCAAGGACGTGACCTGGCTGGCGCCGGACGGCACGGAAATGACCACCGAGCATTGGCACGATGCGCACAACCGCTGTCTGGGCATGCTGCTCGATGGCCGCGCCCAGGAAACCGGTATTCGCCGCAAAGGCGCCGACGCGACGTTGATGCTGGTGGTCAACGCGCATCACGACATCGTCAATTTCCGCCTGCCGGAAGTGCCTGACGGCGGTTTCTGGACGTGCATGATCGACACCAACCAGCCGTCGATCCGTGGCCAGGAACGCTTCAAGTTCGGCCACGAGTACTCGGTTACCGGCCGCTCGTTGCTGCTGTTCGAGTTGCAGCATGAGGAAGAGGAGTGACAACGAGGTTCAGACACTCCGCGCGCGCCTGCCGCAGAGCGGAAAAATCATTTTGGCCGGGTTCGCGACGCGACGAATAGCGTTGCATGAGCAATACTCGATTCGCGGCGATCCAGGGTTGGGGTTGTCGCACCTCGCTATCCACCAGCCCTCACGGGTCGGCCGGGCTTGTCTCGCGCACGACTGAAGGCGAAGCAGAACAAGGACGTAATACCCATGAAATCCGTTTCCCTCAGCGAAGCCAGCCTGCCCTCCCAGATCTGGAACAGTGCCCCGCAACTGGACAGCATTGCGGTCATCAGCACCCAATCCCTGGTGCCTGCCGGTGCACGCGCAGTGCTCATTGCCCCGCACCCCGGCGATGAAGTCGTGACCTGCGGCGGCCTGCTGCAATTGCTCAGCAACCTGGGCCACCCGCTGCAATTGATCTCGATCACCGACGGCAGCGCCAGCCATCCCGGCTCTCGGCAGTGGTCGGAAAAACGCCTCAGTGTATTTCGTCCCCAGGAAAGCGTGGAAGCCATCCGCCGACTCGGGTTGCCGATGCACAGCTTGAAGTGGATCCGTGGCGGGTTTACCGACAACGCCCTGGTGGAGCACGAAGAACGGATCGCCCAATTCATCGGGCGCTACCTGCGCCCGGGTGATGTGGTGTTCAGCACCTGGTGCGAAGACGGCAACGTCGACCACGACACCGTCGGCCGCGCCAGTGCCAGGGCGGCAGCCAGTGTTGGCGCCACCTACAACGACGTGCCGTTCCGGGCCTGGCACTGGCCGGCGCGGGACCGGGAGCTGATCCCTTGGCATCGTGCGCGCAAGGTGCGTCTCGATGCGTGGACCGTCGCGCGCAAGAGCCACGCCACCCACGCCTACGCCAGCCAGCTCGACGGTGAACCCGCCATCGGCCTTGCGCCGTTGCTGCCGCGCACGCTGCTGGAGCGCATTCGTTTGCCTTATGAAATCGTCTTCGTCTAAGCGCACTGCGCTTTCTGTAGGAGCGAGCTTGCTCGCGATGGTCGTCAACGATAACGCTGGTTGGCAGGCGCCCCGCGGTGTTCTCCTGTTTATCGCGAGCAAGCTCGCTCCTACAGGGGGCATTGGTCGCCGATGTTAAACGCAAAGTGTCAGATCTGGCGCGTTGGCGTTAAAGGCAAACTGAACTGCCCGTCCATGCATCAGTCGCATGCATAGGCAGCCCCGAACCATAGGAGCGAACGTGGCCAGTCATTCCAAGCGGCAAACAGCTGAATCGGTGCCGTTGAGTACTCCCCCGGACATCCACCGACTGCGTGTGCTGACGGTCAACACCCACAAGGGATTTACCGCACTCAACCGGCGCTTCATCCTCCCCGAGCTGCGTGAAGCCGTGCGCAGTACGTCGGCGGACCTGGTGTTTCTGCAGGAAGTGGTCGGCGAGCACGACCGCCATTCCTCCCGCTACAACGATTGGCCACAGACGTCGCAATATGAATTCCTTGCCGACAGCATGTGGAGTGACTTCGCCTATGGACGCAATGCCGTCTATCCCGATGGTCACCATGGCAATGCCCTGCTGTCGAAATACCCGATCCGCGAATACCGAAACCTGGATGTGTCCATTACCGGCCCGGAACGCCGCGGCTTGCTGCACTGTGTGCTGGACGTGCCTGGGCACAGCGAAGTGCATGCCATCTGCGTGCACCTCAGCCTGCTGGAAAGCCATCGTCAGCTGCAATTGCAGTTGCTCTGCCAGCTCCTCGAGTCACTGCCGGATGATGCGCCGGTGATCATTGCCGGCGACTTCAACGACTGGCAGATGCAAGGCAACGCCGCCCTTGCCCGGCGCGACTACCTGCACGAAGCCTTCGAGCGCCACCATGGCCGCCCGGCCAAAACCTACCCCGCGCGGTTCCCCCTGTTGCGCCTGGATCGCGTCTACCTGCGCAATGCCAGCAGCCATGAGCCGCAGATACTCGGGAACAAGCCGTGGACGCACCTTTCCGACCATTTGCCGTTGGCGGTGGAAGTGCATCTGTAGAGCACCCTACCTGTTATTTCTGACAGTAGCGCAACGACTAACCCACTGCTACGGTGTCTCCCGTCCGTTTCGATTAACAATACAGATACTCAACTCACCTCCACTGGCGCTTCGGCACCGATCCAAACGCAGGAGACAAGGATGAACTTCGTCAGCGATCGGACCAGGTTTCGTTACGGCGCCAGCGCCGTTTCCATCTGGTTATTCATTGGCTGGTCTCCCTCCATCCAGGCAGCCTGCACACTCACCCCCACCGCCGGCAACGACAATTTTGTCTGCGACAGCGCCACCAGCGGGCCGCTGAGCGACTTGTCGGGTAACAACAACCTGACCTTCCCCGTCAATGGTACCGGCAGGATCAACGGCAACGTGACCTTCGGTGCCGGCGCTGACAGCGTGACCATGAATTCGGGCACCATAGCCGGTGCCGTGGATCTGGGCGACGGAGCGGACAGCTTTACGGTCAGCGCGGGGCAGGTCACCGGGGCGGTCAGCCAGGGCAATGGCATCGACAACTTCATCATGTCCGGCGGAACCATTCAGTCCCTGGCCCAAGGCGACGGCCGCGATACCTTCCTGATGTCCGGCGGCACCATCGTCGGCGCCTTCGAAGATGGCGACGTGGCCAGGATGACCGACGGTACCATTGGCCGGGTCGACATGAAGCTCGACAATAACCTGTTCGACATGTCGGGCGGGCAGATCCTCGGCAACCTGGTGACCGGTTTGGGCACCGATACCATCATCGTTTCCGGGGGGCGTATCGGCGGCAACATCAGTGTCAGCAACGGCAACGACAGCATCACGATTACCGGCGGAGAAATCATCGGCGAGATTCGCGCCGGCAACGGCGATGACACGTTGGTGTGGGACGGCGGCGGGATCATCCGCTCGCAAGTCCTGCTGGAGGCAGGCAACGACCGCGCCACCTTGCGCAATCTGACTGAAAGCACCCTCGCCCTCGCCCCGAGCATCAATGGCGGCAATGGTAATGACCTCCTGACCTTCGATCACACCACGTCATCGGGCGCTGCCCGGTATATCAATTGGGAAACCATCAATCTGGTCAAGGGCTCGCGCCTTGATCTCGATGGCAATCTTCAATTGGGGGACAGCACCACGGGCACCGGCGTATTCAACATCGACGGCAGCAGTACGCTGACGTCAGCCCAAGGTAGCATCAGACCATTGACCACGGGCCGACTCGCCACCTTGAACAACGGCGGGGTCATCGACCTCGCCGGCGGTAACTCGCGTACCAACGACACCCTGACGGTTGAAGGCAATTACGTCGGTAACGGCGGTCAACTGCTCCTGCAAAGCGCAGTGGGCGATGACAGCTCCCCCAGCGACAAGCTGGTGGTCAACAACGGAACGCTGACCGGCAGCACCCTGATCAGCGTCACCAACGTTGGCGGCGCGGGTGCCCTGACCCGGCAAAACGGCATCCAGCTGGTACAGGCCCAAGGCACGGCAGCCAGCGACAACACCGCGTTCGCCCTCAAAGCCCCGGTGTCGGTCGGTGCCTTCGATTACCGCCTGTTCAAAGGCGGTATTACACCAGGCAGCGAAAACAGTTGGTACTTGCGCTCCTCGGTGGTGGCACCGCCATTGGTCGCCGTCGCCAACCCTGATCCCGCCTTGCCGCCAACGCTGGTGCCCATCGTGGCAGTGCCGGTCGCCGCGCCCGTAGTAGTGGTCACCGGGGTTCAACCGGGGCAACCGGGGCAACCGAGTCAACCGAGTCAACCGAGTCAACCGGATCAACCGGGTCAAGGGCCTGGAGGCGTCGTGACGCTCGAAGCCCCAGTGTTACCGGCCGCTGTACCCGGCGCGACACCGATCCCCTTGTACCGCGAGGCCGTTCCCACCTGGTCGGTGATGCCACCCGCCGCCGCGCAACTGAGCCTGACGGCATTGGGCACATTCCATGATCGTCAGGGCGATCAGCGTCTGCTGACGGAAACTGGTGCCTTGAGTGCCGGTTGGGGACGGGTCTACGGCAAGAACCTCGAGCAGACCTGGGCCGGCACCGTCACGCCAAGGCTGGACGGCTCGCTCAATGGCTTTCAGGTCGGCACTGACCTGTACGGTTCGCAGCTAGCGAGTGGGCAAACTCAACGCAGCGGCTTCTTTATCGGCCACAGCCGCTTGCAAGGCGATGTCGACGGTTTCAATCAGGGCTTTGAAGGCAATCGCTCTGGCAAGGTGGATTTGAAAGGTGACAATCTTGGCGTGTACTGGACCCTCACCGATCCTGCCGGCGCCTATTTCGATACCGTGGCCATGTACACCCGGCTCAACGGCGACAACCATTCCGACAGTGGACTGAAGATCGACAATGACGGCCACGTCACGACGTTGTCGGCAGAAATCGGATACCCGATCGCCGTGGCTGGCAACTGGGTGGTAGAACCCCAGGCCCAGGCGATTTATCAGAAGGTCAAACTCGACAGCCAGGACGACGGCATCTCCCATGTCTCGTTCGACTCCGACAGCGCCTGGACCGGCCGCGTCGGCGCACGCCTCAAGGGTCGCTATGAAGTCAGTGGCCGACCACTGGAACCCTATCTGCGGGCCAATATCTGGCACACCTTCACCGGTACCGATACGGTCACCTTTGACCATGTCGATCAGATCGAAACCCAACAACGAACCTCGTCTGCCGACCTCGGTATCGGGATGGTGCTGAGCGTTGCAGCCTCGGTCAGCGTGTACGCCGGAATTGACTACACCAGCAATATCGACAGCAACCAACAACGGGGAACGTTTGGCAACGTGGGGGTTCGGGTGAAGTGGTGACGGAGAACAAGCGCCCTGCCCCGAGGTCTTTTTTCACGTTTCTGTGAGAAAACAACAACTTATAGACACGCCATAAATCAATCACTTGACCGTTACCACTTATCGATCATCTTCTTGACGCGACCGTTTCGGTCTTCTTGACTTCACCGTACTACCCCCGGAATCACCATCAGGACCAGCCTCAAGCCCCCCGTAAAAACGGGCAGCCCATAGCGAGCCCTAATCCATTCGGTCGCCCCTCATTCGGGGTAGGAGAGACGCCAGAGCGAGATACCACATGCAACTGCAAGGTAGGCCTCCATGAACATCCCCCTCACCTCGCAAGAAATCAAAGTCACTTTTTGCACTGTATCGAGTTCACTTCTGCTGTGTTCCTCCATTGAATTGCTCGCCGCCACTGCCGAGCAGGAAACAACGTCATGGTATCGCCAGGACATCCCGACACTCGGTCCCCTTGCAGCCACCTGGCCCGGTCAATTCAGCGCTCATCCCGATCTGCGCAGTTCCAGCCTGACCACCGAAGACGCCGCGCCCACGGCCTGGGACCAACTCTATGGCCAGCCCTCCCGCCAGGCACAAGCCGATTACCTTTCCCAGGGACCGGCCGTTCCCGGCACCCACGAACTCAAAGGCCCGGCGATCCTCACCCTGCAAAGTGCCAGCGGCCATACGCAAAGGGTCGGTCTGGTCGGCGGCACGAGTCAGTACCAGCTCAACAACAAGGGCGCGCAGATCACCCCGGCCATGTCCAACCCCGACCACGACGCGCTGAACCTCCAGGGGCAAAGCCTCGGCGCCTATTGGAGCCTGACCGGCCCACAAGGCTGGCACGTCGACCTGACCGCCAGCGGTGGCCGGGTCAGCGGCGTCAGCCGCAATGAGCAAGGGACGCGAAGAGCCACCGAGGGCAGAGCGATGACGCTGTCGGTGGAAGGCGGCTTCCCTATCGGTCTGGGTGAAAACTGGGTGATTGAACCCCAGGCGCAATTGATCAATCAGCGCATCACCCTGGACACCCCGTATGCCGGCTCGGGCAACGCGTCTTCCAGTGACCTGACGTCGTGGAGCGGACGGGTCGGTGCGCACTTGAAAGGCAGTTACGACATCAGCGGAATGCCGGTCGAACCCTACGTGCGGACCAACTTGTGGCACACCGTGTACACCGGCAATACCGTGACCCTCGATCAGGTCGACAAGATCAGCAGCAGCCGCAAGTCCTCGACCGTCGAACTGGGCCTGGGTCTGGTCGCCAGGGTCACCCCGACCGTGAGCCTGTACGTCAGTGCCGACTACAGCAGCGACGTGGACGACAATGATTTGAATGGGTTGATTGGCAGCCTGGGTGTGCGAATGCGTTGGTAAAACTGGTATTTCTTACAGTATCCACAGCATTGGCGGCGGTGCATTGTAATGGGCAAGTCACCCTGATCGAGGCCGGCACGGATGTCTGTGGACCATGCGCATCACGGCACGCCCACCCTTGCGGTTTCTGACTCGCGCGGGCTGGCGGTCAGGGCCATTCAATACCACCGGCGGCAAGCGGTCGATCCGGTTGACGTGCGGGTCACGCATCAACGCTTCGACGCCGCCGGGCGACCGGTGGCCAGTCGTGATCCGCATCTGTTCGCCTTGGCGCAGACCGATGTGTCGGTCCCGGTCAACCTCAGCCAAGTGTTCAGTTTGTCCGGCGTGCCGTTGGCGAGTGACAGCGTTGACGCCGGGTGGCGGGTCGCGTTGCCGGGTGCTGCCGGGCAAATCGTTGAGCACTGGGACGGTCGTGGTAGCCGCACGCTGGCTGAGTTCGATGCACTGTTGCGCCCCGTGGCTGTGCGAGAGCGTGGTGGCATTGGCGCGGAACGGGTCGTTGAGCGGTTTACCTATGCGGGGACTGATGACGACGTCGTTGAGCACAACCTGTGCGGCCAGTTGATTCGCCATGACGATCCGGCCGGCACGCTGCACCTGAAGGAATTGGGGCTCGGTGGTGCGGTGCTGCAACAGACCCGGCACTTCTTGCGCGATGCCGATACACCGGATTGGCCTGCGAGCGAAGCCGCCCGCGACGCCTTGCTCGAAACCGGCGATGGCGCCACCACTTCCCATGTCTACTCGCCAGGCGCCGAACCCCTCCAGCAAACGGATGCGTTGGGCAACCGCCAGCGCTTTGCCTACACCGTCGCCGGCGAATTGAAAGACACTCGGTTGACCTTGGTCGGTGAGGACGAGATGACGCTGGTCAGCGATCTCCGTTACAACGCCTCCGGCCAGATCGAATCGGAAACCGCCGGCAACCGCGTCATCACCCGCCACCAATACGACCTCGCGGACGGACGCCTCATTGGCTTGAGCGCGCACAAAGCCGATGGCACACCCCTTCAAGACTTGTGCTACCGCTACGACGCCAGCGGCAACGTGCTAAGTCTCGAAGACGCCGCCCAACCGATCCGCTACTTCAACAACCAGCGCATCGTACCGATCAAGAGCTACTGCTACGACACCCTCGATCAACTGATCGAAGCCAGCGGCTGGGAAGCCAAAACCGGCCACGGCGGCCCCGCCCTGCCCGACCTGCAACCCCTGCCCCTCGACCCCAGCCAAGTAGCCAACTACACCCAGACCTACCACTACGACGCCGGCGGCAACCTGCTGAACCTGGTACACGTCGGCGCCCAGGCCCACGGCCGCATTTTGACTCGCGCCAAATACAGCAACCGCTGTCTGCCCGAGCGCAACGGCCGGCCACCGACGGAAGCGGAAATCGCTGCCGGCTTCGATGCCAATGGCAATCTACGGGAACTGCAAGCCGGCCAGGCGATGGAATGGGACTTGCGCAATCAACTCACCGTCGTGCGCCCGGTGGTGCGCGAAGAGGCTGAGGACGACTACGAACGCTATGTCTATGACGGCGGCGGACAACGCGTGCGCAAGCTCCGCGCGAACCAGACCAAGGCCCGTACGTTGATCAGTGAAGTGCGCTACCTGCCCGGTGTGGAAATCCGCAGTCACGGCGGCACGGGTGAAATCCTTCACGTGATTACTGCCAGCGCCGGCAGCAATAGCCTGCAGGTGCTGCATTGGGTCGCCGGACAGCCCGAGGGCATCGCCAACAATCAAGTGCGATACAGCCTCAACGACCACTTGCTGTCCAGCGCTCTGGAACTGGACCAAAACGCCGACCTGATCAGCCAGGAATGGTATTACCCCTTTGGTGGCACCGCGTGTTTCGCGGCCCGTTCGGCCACCGAAGCCAAGTACAAGACAGTGCGTTATTCGGGCAAGGAACGGGATGCGACGGGGCTTTATTACTATGGCTTCAGGTATTACGCGCCGTGGTTGCAGCGGTGGATCAATCCGGATCCTTCGGGGTATGTGGATGGGATGAATTTGTATGCGATGGTGAGCAACAGACCCATCAATCTTGGAGATCTGGAAGGGCATGCAGGGGAAGAGCTGACAACTGCTCAAGTCAACAGTATAACAAAGACCATTAAGCGAGACATGGGCGACCTTCCTCAAGAGGATGTCCTTGATATTGTTAATCAATACTTGCAGAGTAAAGGTGCTGACCCAAAACAATATGCTGAAACAATCATGTCAGGACTTGGCTTTGCAGCAACCGCTACAACCGAAGCGCCACAGACAAGCAGATTGGCAATCACCGCCTCTAAAAAAAACATCACCCCCCCAAAAAACAAATATGATATAAAAAATTTTATCGCGATATACACAACAACCCATGGGTCAGACACGATCAACAATGCAATGAGAAAAGGATCAAAAATAAAAATAAGTGAAAAAAAGGTAATACGCGAAATACGAGATCGACATGGTGACCAGCTATTTGAAGGACGCAGCGGAAAAGAATTAAAACAGCGTATCGAAATAGCGGCTAGCGTCTTCGATCTAGAGGATGCCAAAAGTGTAAGCTACCAACTATATCATCAAGAAAACACCGAACCGCGAACTTATTTTCGAGGAAGCAGATTAACCGACAAGGCATTGGATGCTTACGAAGCTGCCAAAGAAAGTGGCTCCGTACTTTATTCCATGAGTTTTCTCTCAGCATCCACTCATCAATCAGTTGCGGAAGAGTTCAGATCCGACTCAGAAGGCGGCATCTTTAAAATTAAAGGTTTTAGCGCCGCAAATATGAACGGCGCAACTTCTGCATCAGCAGTAAAAGGATCTGTATTTACACCACACGCAGACTTTGATGTTATAAAAGTTGATAAGGCAAACCGAATTATCCATCTTCACGAAAAACGGGGGTACACAGGTCCCCGAAGCCCGTTGCCGCATTAAGGATTCAGGAAAACAAAGGTGAATACCAGCCGAGTTTGAGGTTGCAGGATTTCCCTGCAAAATGGAGCCTCCCACAGGATCACAAGAAACCTGTGGGAGCGAGCCTGCTCGCGAAGGCAGCGATGCGGTCCCGGATCACCCCTCCGGCCGCAACATCAACACCGCCAACGGCGGCAAATTCAACACCAGCGACAACGCCTGCCCATGGCTCGGCGTTTCCTCGGCCATCGCCCCGCCACTGTTGCCGTAATTGGACCCCGCATAGATCGACGAATCGCTGTTGAGCACCTCGTTCCACTGCCCGGCAAACGGCACCCCGACGCGATACGCCTCACGGGGTACCGGCGTAAAGTTGGCCACCACCAGCACAGGCCGGCCGTCCTTGCTCCAGCGTAGCCAGGCATAAACGCTGTTGATCGCGTCATCGCCGATCAGCCACTGGAAACCCTGCGGCACATCGTCCTGCTCATGCAGGGCCGGCTCTTCGCGGTACAGGCGATTGAGGTCGCCGACCAGTTTCTGTACGCCCTTGTGCTCGGAGTACTGCAGCAAGTACCAGTCCAGTTGCTGGTCGTGGTTCCACTCGCGCCATTGGCCGAACTCGCAGCCCATGAACAGCAGCTTCTTGCCCGGATGCGCCCACATGAAACTCAGGTAGGCCCGCAGGTTGGCGAATTTCTGCCAGCGGTCGCCGGGCATTTTGTCGATCAGCGAGTGTTTGCCGTGTACCACTTCGTCGTGGGAGATCGGCAGGATGAAGCGCTCGGACCAGGCGTACACCAGGCCAAAACTCAGCTCGTTGTGGTGATGGGCGCGGTACACCGGGTCCTGCTGGATGTAATGCAGCGAATCGTGCATCCAGCCCATGTTCCATTTGTAGGCAAAGCCCAGGCCGCCCTGTTGGGTGCCCTGGCTGACGCCCGGCCATGCGGTGGATTCCTCGGCGATCACCAGCGCACCGGGTGCTTCCAGGGCGACCACATCGTTGAGGTGGCGCAGGAAGTCGATGGCTTCCAGGTTCTCGCGCCCGCCGTGGCGGTTCGGCACCCATTCGCCGGCCTTGCGCGAGTAGTCGCGGTACAGCATCGAGGCCACCGCATCGACGCGCAGGCCATCGACGTGGAAATGCTTGAGCCAGTGCAACGCCGACGCCAGCATGTAGCCGTGCACTTCGGTGCGCCCCAGGTTGTAGATCAGCGTGTCCCAATCCTGGTGGAAACCTTCCTGCGGGTTGCCGTACTCGTACAGGGCCGTGCCGTCGAACTGGGCGAGGCCGTGGGTATCGGTCGGAAAATGCGCCGGCACCCAGTCGAGGATCACCCCGATGCCGGCCTGGTGGCAGGCGTTGACGAACGCAGCGAACTGGTCCGGCGTGCCATAACGCGCACTCGGCGCAAATTGCGACAGCAACTGATAACCCCACGAACCGCCGAACGGGTGCTCCATGATCGGCATCAGTTCGATGTGGGTGAAGCCCAGGTCTTTGACATAGGGAATCAGCCGTTCGGTCAGTTCCGGCCAGATGTACTGGCGGGCCACTTCACCCAGGTCGTCCAGCTCGCATTGCCACGAACCGGCGTGCAATTCGTAGATCGACAAGGGCGCCGTCACCCGCTGGTGGTCGCCACGGGACAGCATCCAGTCCTGATCCTGCCAGTCGACTTTCAAAGGTGAGGCGACTTTCGAGGCGGTGTCCGGCGGCAGACTGGTGGCCAGCGCCATCGGGTCGGCCTTCAGCGGCAGGATGCCGTGGGCACCGAGAATTTCGTACTTGTAGGCGTCCCCCGCTTGCAGGCGCGGTATGAACAACTCCCAGACACCGGTGGGATGCCGCAGGCGCATCGGATGGCGGCGCCCGTCCCAGACGTTGAAATCACCCACCACCGACACCCGTCGGGCATTGGGCGCCCACACCGCGAAACGCACACCGTCGACGCCGTCCACGGTCTTGAGCTGGGCACCGAGGCACGCACTGAGGTCGCGGTGATTGCCTTCGGCAAACAGGTACAAATCCATGTCGCCCAGCAACGGGCCGAAGCTGTAAGGGTCTTCAGCCGTCTGTTCGCCGCCGGCCCAACGGGTGCGCAGCAGATACGCTTGCGCGCGGTCGAAATGCCCGACAAACAACCCCGGCGTCTCTGTGGCTTGAAGACTCCCAAGCGCTTCGCCCGAGTCCCGGGCTAGAACTTCTACACTCAGGGCGCCTGGCAGATAGGCGCGGATGAACTGTCCACCGGCACCATCACCGTGGGGGCCAAGTATGGCAAAGGGATCGATATGCTCGGCACGCACCAAGGCATCGATATCCCGTGCGCCGGGCAGCAGCGCTTCTTTGTGATGACCCTGTTCCTTGTTCGAGACACTCATGACTACTCTCCACCAAGATCGGAAAAGGGTTTAAGCCCACTCAATAATCCATATAAACCGTGCAACGGCACGGGCAACCAGGTGGGGCGATTTTCCGCCTCATAGGCCACTTCATACGCCGCCTTCTCCAGACCGAACAACGCAAGCGCAGCGTCCTCGCCTTCGGGATCTTGCCATGCATGGGCAAGACTAGCTGCCGCCAGCCGATAGGCGTCGACAAATGCTGTTCGCGCTTCACTCAAGTAGCGCTCGGTGACCCGCACACGCGCGGCATCGGCCGCCGCCGTGTTATCGACGTTGTGCACGTTGATCGCCATTGCCGCCGCATAGTCGAAGGAACGCAGCACGCCACTGACATCCTTGTACGGGCTGTGTTTGCCCCGACGTTCATGCAAGGGCCGCGCCGGTTCCCCCTCGAAGTCGATCAAGTACGCATCGCCCTTGATCACCAGCACCTGGCCCAGATGCAGGTCGCCATGCACACGAATGCGCAAGCCGCCCGCAGTCTTTTTGCCCAACGCTTGCACATGTCCGAGAATGGCTTTTTTGTTGTCCAGTAAACGGCTGACCAGGGTCTGGTCCGCCGGGGTCAGTTGATTTTGATGCTGCTTGAGCAAGTTCAGCGCGTGCTCGATTTGCGTTGCGACATCCCTGGCCGAGGCCAGCGCGTCCTTCTGCGTGGTGACCTGCGGCAAGAAGTCCGGATTGGCATTGGGCGCTGCCAGCACTTGATGCATTTCCCCCAGGCGCCGGCCCAGCATACCGGCAAAATCTTTCAGTTCGCCGAGCGCGTTGTAGTGTTGCTCCTGCTCGGACATGGCGTCGGCCAGTTCATCGCGCAACGCCCGTTCGAGGTTGTTTTGCGTCCATTCCCAGGCATCGCCCTGATTGTTCAGGTAGCCCTGCGCGATCATCAGCAGGTTGTCTTCACCCGCCCCGTCCCGGCGCACCACGGCCCCCAGCAGTGGCGAGATATTGCTGAACCCGGCTGCGGTCAGACAGGCGCTCATTTCCAGTTCAGGATGCACGCCGCTGGCGACCTTGCGGATCAGCTTGAGCACCATGCTGTTGCCGATCACCACCGAGCTGTTGGACTGTTCCGCCGACAGGTAGCGCACCGGCGAATCGGCATTGAGGCCGAGTTTTTCCAGTTCGGCGGTGGACTCGAAGCGAATGTCGCCATCGCTGGAGGGCAATACGGTACCGGCCTGAATCCCTTGCAATACGGCATGCACGAAGGATTCCAGGCTGAAGGCATCGGTGATCAGGCCGACCTGGCGTCCGCGCCGTACCCGCGACAGCGCCAGCTGCTGTGGTAGCGGCGTACCGACCTGATCCTCGGAGATAAAGCCGAACGGCAACTGATAGCGACTGCTCTGGCCACCGCTGGTGACATTGATCTCACTGAACAGCACCGGATGTTGCGCATCGCCGAAGCGTACGCCGTAGGCCAGATCGACCTGCTCGATGGCGGCGTCCTTGCCGGCGAACCAGCGACGATTCTGTAACCAGCTGGGCAGGATGCTTTGCTCAAGGGTGTGGCGTGACGGCGCTTCGAGCAGTTCCTCCATGCGTTTTTTCAGCACCAGCGTGGTGAAGTCCGGCAGGCTCTGTGCCGGCTCCACGTGCCAACTGGGCATCTGGTTTTCCGCGGCGAGGCCGAACCAGTAAAAGCCGTAGGGCGCGAGGGTCAGGAGGAAATTCAGCTGGCCGATGGGCGGGAACGCGTTTCCCCCGAGCATCTCCACCGGCACCATGCCGACGTAGGCCGACAGATCGAGCTCGGCGGCCTGGGCGCTGCGCGACACGTTGGCCACACACAGGATGACTTCGTGTTTGCCGTCCGCCCCGGTGTATTCACGGGTGTAGGCCAGAATCCGCCGGTTGCTCGGCGACAGCATCTTCAATGTACCGCGCCCGAAGGCCTTGGATTGCTTACGCACGGCAAGCATGCGCCGGGTCCAGTTCAACAGTGAATGCGGGTCGCCGGCCTGGGTTTCGACGTTGACCGACAGATAGCCGTATTGCGGGTCCATGATCGGCGGCAGTACCAGGCTGGCCGGGTCGGCGCGGGAGAAACCGCCGTTGCGGTCGATGGACCATTGCATCGGCGTGCGCACGCCATCGCGGTCGCCGAGGTAGATATTGTCGCCCATGCCGATCTCGTCGCCGTAATACAGGGTCGGCGTGCCGGGCATCGACAGCAGCAGGCTGTTGAGCAGTTCGACCCGGCGTCGGTCACGCTCCACCAGCGGCGCCAGGCGCCGGCGAATCCCCAGGTTGATCCGCGCGCGACGGTCGGCGGCGTAGTAATTCCACAGGTAATCGCGTTCCTTGTCGGTGACCATCTCCAGGGTCAGTTCATCGTGGTTGCGCAGGAAGATCGCCCATTGGCAGTTGGCGGGAATATCCGGGGTCTGACGCAGAATGTCGGTGATCGGGAAGCGATCTTCCTGGGCCAGCGCCATGTACATACGCGGCATCAACGGGAAGTGAAAGGCCATGTGGCATTCGTCGCCGTTCAGGCCCTTCTTGTCGGTGTCGCCGAAGTACAGTTGGGTGTCCTCCGGCCACTGATTGGCCTCCGCCAGCAGCATGCGGTCGGGGTAATTGGCGTCGATTTCGGCGCGGATCTGTTTCAGGACGTCGTGGGTTTCGGGCAGGTTTTCGTTGTTGGTGCCGTCGCGCTCGATCAAGTAGGGAATCGCATCCAGGCGCAAGCCGTCGATTCCCATGTCGAGCCAGTAACGCATCACCGAGAGCACCGCTTTCATGACCTGCGGGTTATCGAAATTCAGGTCCGGCTGGTGGGAGTAGAAACGGTGCCAGAAGTATTGGCCGGCGACCGGGTCCCAGGTCCAGTTGGACTTTTCGGTGTCGAGAAAGATGATGCGGGTGCCGTCGTATTTCTGATCGTCGTCGGACCACACGTAGAAGTCCCGCGCCGCCGATCCGGGTTTGGCCTTGCGTGCGCGCTGGAACCAGGGGTGCTGGTCGGAGGTGTGGTTGATGACCAGTTCGGTGATCACCCGCAGGCCGCGTTTGTGCGCCTCGGCAATGAATCGCCTGGCATCGGCCATGGTCCCGTAGTCACTGTGCACGCCGCGGTACTCGGCGATGTCATAACCGTCGTCGCGCCGTGGCGAGGGATAGAAGGGCAACAGCCAGATGGTGTTGACGCCCAGGTCGGCAATGTAGTCGAGCTTGGCGATGAGGCCGGGAAAGTCGCCGATCCCATCGTTGTTGGAGTCGAAATACGATTTGACGTGTACTTGATAGATCACCGCATCCTTGTACCAGAGCGGGTCCTTGATGAACGTGGCTGCCTTGGGTTTCTTCGCCATGTGAAACTCCTGGTGAATTCATAAAGGCCGCTCTCAGACGCCCCCTGTAGGAGCTGCCGCAGGCTGCGATCTTTTGATCTTCGCTTTCTTTAAAGCAAAAGATCGCAGCCTTCGGCAGCTCCTACAGGGGGGGGCGGCGCATTCAAGAGGCGGTGATGCGCCAGATCCCGAACGGCTGGTAGGCCGGGTCGATCCGCATGAACTGATGCTTGCCATGCCAGGTCCAGCGATGGCCATTCATCAGGTCTTCGCCCTGGGTGCTGGCGTTGTCGGGCAGGCCCATTTCCCACAGCGGCAACTCGAAATTCGCCTCCTGCACGTTGTGCGGATCGAGACTGACCGCCACCAGAATAAAGTTGCTGCCGTCAAAGCTGCGTTTGCCGAAGTACAGGATATTGTCGTTCCAGGCGTTGTAGACCTTCAGGCCCAGATGCGTGTGCAGCGCCGGGTTCTGCCGACGGATGCGGTTGAGCTGGGCAATCTCGGCAATGATGTTGCCCGGCGCATTGAAGTCCCTGGGGCGGATCTCGTACTTCTCGGAGTCGAGATACTCCTCCTTGCCCGGCACCGGTGCCGACTCGCACAACTCGAAACCCGAATACATGCCCCACAGGCCCGAACCCATGGTCGCCAGCACGGCGCGGATGAGGAAC
The DNA here is from genome assembly GCF_058986625.1 of Pseudomonas sp. GW821-FHT07G06. NCBI lineage: Bacteria > Pseudomonadati > Pseudomonadota > Gammaproteobacteria > Pseudomonadales > Pseudomonadaceae > Pseudomonas > Pseudomonas sp. GW821-FHT07G06. The sequence goes on along the minus strand of NZ_JBYSVW010000018.1, from coordinate 39,474 downwards.
CCGGGACGCCCGGACTCATGCAGGAACGCCGGGTTGATGTCCGGGGTATTGACGAAGAAATTCGGCCGGTAACACTCGCGCCACGGCGATTCGTTGAGTTCAGTGAAGTAAGTCGCCAGTTCGTCCTTGGTGTTGCGCCAGGTGAAATAGGTGTAGCTCTGGGAGTAACCGACCTTGCCCAGGCGCGCCATCATCGCCGGGGTAGTAAAGGCCTCGGCCAGGAAGATCACTTCGGGGTACAGCGCCCGTACATCAGCGATCAGCCATTGCCAGAACGGCAACGGCTTGGTGTGCGGGTTATCGACGCGAAAGATCTTCACGCCCTCCTCGACCCAGCCCACCACGATGTCGCGCAGCTCCACCCACAGGCTCGGAATCGCCTCGGGGGCATAGAAGTCGACGTTGACGATGTCCTGGTATTTCTTCGGCGGGTTCTCCGCGTATTTGATCGAGCCGTCGGGCCGCCAATTGAACCAGCCGGGGTGCTGCTTGAGCCATGGGTGGTCCTGGGAGCACTGGATGGCGAAGTCGAGGGCGATTTCCAGGCCGTGGGCCGCAGCGGCCGACACCAGTCGGCGGAAGTCTTCGCGAGTCCCCAACTGTTTGTGAATCGCCTCGTGCCCGCCCTCCTCGCTACCGATCGCATAGGGACTGCCCGGATCATCGGGGCCTGCCGTCAGTGAGTTGTTCGGGCCTTTGCGGTAGCTGCGCCCGATCGGGTGGATCGGCGGGAAATACAGCACATCGAAGCCCATGTCGTGGATCATCGCCAGCCGCGAATGCACGTCGTTGAAAGTACCGTGGCGTTCCGGACTGTCGGTGATCGAACGCGGAAACAATTCATACCAACTGGCGAACTGCGCCAGCTCGCGCTCCACATCCACCGGGTACTCCGGGCTCAGGCTCAGGTAGGCACGATGATCGACACGGGCCATGAGGTCGGCGCTACGCGGGTGCAAAAACAGTGCGACCTGCTCGGTTTCGAGCAGTCCTGCCAGTTCATGGTGCAATGCCGCCAATTGCTCGCTGAGTTGCCCCTCACTGCGCTCGGCCGCTTGCTGCACCTGGATCCGCCCCTCCTGCAATTCGAGGCTGACGGGCACCGCTGCCACATGCTTCTTTTCCAGTTCGTAGCGAAAACTGGCGAACTGATCGATCCAGGCTTCGATACAGTAAAGATAACGGCCCTGACTGTTCACCCGGAACTGCCCCTGCCAACCGTTGTTGCCCAGATCGTGCATGACAGCGCTTTGCCAGACGTCCTCGTCCTCGGCCCGCCAGCGCACGCGAACCGCCAGCTTGTCATGCCCGTCGGCAAAGACCTTGGCCGTGACCACCACATCCTGCCCAACCACCGCCTTGACCGCGAACTGCCCGCCTTCAAGGGTCGGCATGATGTTTTCCATGACAATGCGCGGCAGCAACAGCGCCTGCGACAGCGGCATGTGCGGGTTGTAGCTCAACTCAGTCGGTTTTTCAGCCGTCATCGAGCCTCTCTCCTTACGCCCCATGGACGCGCTTGTGTCGGGTCGCCATCCCGTTGGGCCATCCGCCCCGGGACGGACTCACTTAGGTTCCGAGCGATGGCTGCCGGGAAAAGTTCATCAGCAATTTGCGGAATCAAATCGTTCGCGCAGCAGTCAACCTACTTAAGCACGACTCACGCCATGTGCCACCGGAGGCCTGACCAATGAACAATCCATTCCCGGCTGAAACCCCCGATCCAAACATTGACAACCCGGTGATCCCCCCCAGCGAACCACAACCGGTGCCCGAACAGGACCCGCCCGGCACGACCCCGCCGCCAAGGGAAGAACCCCCAGCGACGATGCCGCCGGTGATTGTGAATCCTGAATGAAGACAGTTGATCGTTCCCATACAATCAGGGCATACAGTCAGGGCATGCAGGCAGGGAACGAACTCAGGGTTGATCCTTGTCAATCAGCTTCACAATCCTCGGCATCACACTGAACACCCCCAACGCCAACAGCGTGCTGAGCACTGCCGTCGCCTCCCGTCCCAGCCCGGTGGCGACGCCGATGGCGGCGGTCATCCACAGGCCGGCGGCGGTGGTCAGGCCCTTGACGTCGCTTTCGTCGCCGTCGCGGTTTTTCAGGATGGTGCCGGCCCCGAGAAAGCCGATACCGGCAATCACGCCCTGCACGACCCGACTCATGGCATCGGCCTGTGAACCGGACATCTGCGGCACCAGCACGAACAGCGCCGCCCCCATCGCCACCAGCATGTGGGTGCGCACGCCAGCGGCCTTGCCCTGGTGCTCACGTTCGAACCCGAGAATTCCGCCCAGCACGGCGGCCATCAACAAACGCACGGTCATCCGCGTCAATTGCGACGCATCGGTGATATCGGCGAACTCGGCTTGCAGGGTCACCCAGACTTCGTGCCACCAGGCGTTCATGGTGTTGTCCTTGTGAGGAGCCATGGAGAGTGGACCGCAGCGACCATTAATCGGTTGCACAGAACGATGACCGGCGGTTGCGGCCTGAAACTTCAGATACCCCTGAAAAAGGATTCCGCCATGACCGTGCGCATCGAGAACCAGACCTGCTTTTTCACCACCGAAAATGGCGAACAGATTCGTCTGTGTCCTGATGTGACCATCGTCACCGATGGTCGCAAAGCCATGTCGGCGGTGGACATCGAAGGCCAGCGCATCTACATCACCGAAGCGGAAGCCGACGCCTTGACCGTCGCAGGCGCCGTGGATGGACGCCGGCACCTGAAAGCCAGCGACAGTGATTCGGTGATTTGACTGACGTTGATCAACAGCCGTCGCAGCTGTTGTGCTTAGGCGGTTGCACCTTGGTGCGACGGCTGCTTCAAGTTGTCGCAGGCCGGGCGAACACGGCCATCTGATCCGCTTTTTAATGCAATACCTGAGTCTGTTATGCAAACAGATCGCCGCTCATAGTGCTCATGCCTGATGGAGGCTGATGAGCGAAAGACCATGAGCGATAGAATCCCCGTCCGAACCGTAGAAACATTCGAGCCTCCGCGTCCAAAGACGAAGGCCGGAACCAGCGACAACCTGATCCACACCCGCAGCTTCAGCGGGCTGTTCCGCAACCTGCGCATCAGCGGCGCGGGTTTTCTGTTTTTGCTGTTTTTCGGCACCGTGTGGTTGAACTGGGGCGGCCGCCAGGCGGTGCTCTGGGATCTTTCCGAAAGTAAATTCCATATCTTCGGCGCGACTTTCTGGCCGCAGGACTTCATCCTGCTGTCGGCGCTGTTGATCATCGCCGCGTTCGGCCTGTTCGCGATCACCGTGTTTGCCGGCCGGGTCTGGTGCGGCTACACCTGCCCACAAAGCTCGTGGACCTGGATCTTCATGTGGTGCGAGAAAGTCACCGAGGGTGAGCGCAACCAACGGATCAAGCTGCAAGCCGCGCCGTGGGGCGTCAACAAACTGATGCGTCGCTCGGCCAAACACACCTTGTGGCTGGCCATCAGCCTGCTGACCGGCCTGACCTTCGTCGGCTACTTCACCCCGATCCGGCCACTGGCCGAAGAACTGCTGACTTTGCAAATGAGCGGCGTCAGCCTGTTCTGGGTGCTGTTTTTCACCGGTGCCACCTACATCAATGCCGGCTGGCTGCGTGAAGCGGTGTGCATGCACATGTGCCCTTACGCGCGGTTCCAGAGCGTGATGTTCGACAAAGACACCCTGACCATTTCCTACGACGTGGCCCGTGGCGAAAACCGTGGCCCGCGCAAACGCGAGGTCAAACCCGCCGAGGTCGGTTTGGGCGATTGCATCGATTGCCAGCTCTGCGTACAGGTTTGCCCGACCGGCATCGACATCCGCGATGGCTTGCAGATGGAATGCATCGGTTGCGCCGCGTGCATCGACGCCTGCGATTCGATCATGGACAAAATGGGCTACGCCCGGGGTTTGATCAGCTATACCTCCGAGCATCAGTTGCAAGGTGGCAAGACGCACCTGCTGCGCCCGCGCCTGATCGGTTACACCGCCGTGCTGCTGGTGATGATCGCCGCGCTGGTGGTGGCATTGGTGGAACGGCCGATGGTCTCGCTCGACGTCAGCAAGGACCGGGGTCTGTTTCGCGAAAACAGCCGGGGGCAGATCGAAAACATCTACAGCCTGAAGGTGATCAACAAGACCCAGCAGCGTCAGGACTACCAATTGCGCCTGGTCGATGCCGATGATTTCGAGTTGCAGGGCAAGACCGTGTTGAACCTGGCGCCGGGCGAGATTGTCGACGTGCCGGTGTCGGTGGCAATGCTCACGGAGCGCCCGGCCAGCAGTTCGCAGAGCATCAGCTTCGAAGTGGTCGACAGCGATGAGCCTGGCGTCTACAGCGTGGCGAAGAGCCGGTTTGTTGCGCCATTGAATCGCTGAGCCTTTAAGATGCAGAGCTTTGAAGATCGCAGCCTTCGGCAGCTCCTACACACGCAAGCCGATCCATTGTAGGAGCTGCCGAAGGCTGCGATCTTGGCGGTACCACCGTCCACCTCTCCAAAAGACACCCAACCGGGCATTTTGATGAAACGCTACGAAAAATTCGCCGACGACATCGCAGAACTGATCCGCTCCGGCGTCCTTGGACCCGGCCAGCGTGTACCGTCAGTGCGCTACGCCAGCCAGACCTACGGCGTCAGCCCGTCGACGGTGTTCCAGGCCTACTACCTGCTGGAACGTCGTGGACTGATCCGCGCCCGTCCGCGCTCCGGCTATTTCGTCAATGCCCATGCGCCGCGACCGTTTTCCGAGCCGGTGATCAGCAGCCAGGTCAACGAATCCACGGAAGTCGACGTCAGCGAACTGGTGTTTTCGGTACTCGACTCGATCAAGGACCCGAACACCGTGGCCTTCGGCTCGGCATTCCCCAGCCCGACGCTGTTCCCCCTGCAACGCTTGTCCCGCTCCCTGGCCAGCGCCACCCGCGAGATGGATCCGCGCATGGTGGTCACCGACATGTCGCCGGGCAACCCGCAGCTGCGCCGGCAAATCGCCCTGCGCTATATGGTCGGCGGACTGATGCTGCCCATGGAAGAACTGCTGATCACCAACGGCGCCCTGGAAGCCCTCAACCTGTGCCTGCAAGCGGTGACGCAACCTGGCGACCTGGTGGCCATCGAAGCCCCGGCGTTCTACGCCTGTCTGCAAGTGCTCGAACGCCTGAAACTCAAAGCCGTGGAAATCCCCGTGCATCCGCGCGACGGCATCGACCTCGGCGTGCTCGAACAAACGCTTGAACGCCATCCGATCAAGGCCTGCTGGTGCATGACCAGCTTCCAGAACCCCATGGGCGCCACCGTGCCCGAGGCCAAGAAACAGCAGCTCGTGGAACTGCTGCGCCGCCACCAGGTGCCGCTGATCGAAGACGATGTCTACGCCGAACTGTATTACGGTCAACAAGCGCCGAAACCGGCCAAGGCATTCGATACCGAAGGCCTGGTGATGCATTGCGGCTCGTTCGCCAAAAGCCTGGCCCCCGGTTACCGCATCGGCTGGGTCGCCGCCGGGCGCTACGCGCAGAAAATCGAACGCCTGAAACTCATGACCTCGCTGTGCGCGTCCATGCCTGCACAGGCGGCGATCGCCGACTACCTGCAGCACGGCGGCTACGACCGGCACCTGCGTAAATTGCGCCATGCACTGGAAGACCAGCAAGCCGCCATGCTCGCCGCCATCGCCCGCTATTTCCCGGCGCAGACCCGGGTGAGCCAACCGGCGGGCGGGTACTTTTTGTGGCTGGAATTGCCGGAGCAGATGGATTCGTTGAAGTTGTTTCAGATGGCGCTGGCGCAGGGGATCAGCATTGCGCCGGGGCCGATTTTTTCGCCGACGCAGCGGTTCAGGAATTGTATTAGGTTGAATTATGGGAGCCCGTGGGATGAGGCGGCGGAGAAGGCGATGGAGACGTTGGGGCGGATTGTGCGGTCGTTCTGATGGCTGGATGTTGCCCGTACTATCGCCTTCGCGAGCAGGCTCGCTCCCACAAGGGTTTATCGGTGTTCACATATAGTGTGTACACCGATAAACCCTTGTGGGAGCGAGCCTGCTCGCGAAGAGGCCATATTCAACAACACAAAACTGAAGTGTTAACGCCCACCGCCGAGATCGACAAATGTCCCCGTCGCATAGGAAGCCTTGTCCGACAGCAACCAGACAATCGCCTCCGCCACTTCATCCGGACGCCCGCCCCGTGCCATCGGGATCGCCGACTCAAGCTTGCTGACCCGGTCCGGATCGCCGCTCAAGGCATGGAAATCGGTGTAGATGTAGCCCGGGCGCACGGCGTTGACGCGAATCCCCTCTCCCGCCACTTCCTTGGACAGGCCGATGGTGAAGGTGTCGAGCGCACCTTTTGACGCCGCGTAATCGACGTATTCGTTGGGCGCGCCCAAGCGTGCGGCCACCGAGGACACGTTGACGATGCTGCCGCCCTGCCCGCCGTGCTTGGGCGACATGCGCAGGATCGCGTGCTTGGCGCAGAGGATCGGCGCCAGGACGTTGGTTTTCATGATCTTGAGGATGCGGAATTCGGACATTTCGTCGACACGGGACTTTTGCCCCACGGTGCCGGCGTTGTTGACCAGCGCCGTGACCCGGCCCAGTTCATTGTCGACCCGATGGAACAACGCGATGACTTCGTCTTCGATGCTGACGTCGGCCCGTACCGCAATGGCTTGCGCACCGAGGGCGCGGACTTGCTCGAGCACGCCGAGTGCAGCCTGTTCATCAGCCTGGTAGTTGATGCAGATCCGATAGCCCTGCGCGGCGGCCAACAGTGCGGTGGCGGCACCAATGCCGCGGCTGCCGCCGGTGATGACGATGACTTTGTCCATGCGAGCCTTCCCCCAATCAAAGCTTAAGCGGTCGGGGGCAAGAATAACCGCCATTGGCGGTTTTTGCATGAATTCGGCAGCGCTTTGTGGCGAGGGAGCTTGCTCCCGTTCGGCTGCGAAGCAGTCGCGATTTCAGGTGACTCAATAGGCTGAAAATCGGGGGCCGCTTCGCGCCCCGGCGGGAGCAAGCTCCCTCGCCACAACAAGCTCCTTCGCAACGGGTCAACTGGCAACCAGTGCCTCGCCGCGATGGATTTCCACCATGAAGCCGGCGGCCGGCAGCGGATGCCCCAGCAGGTAACCCTGCAACGAGTCGCAGCCGAGTTGCGTCAGGAAGTCCTGCTGCGAGTCCGTTTCCACACCTTCGGCAACGATGCGCAACCCCAGCGCCTGGCCGAGCGCCACGATGGCCGAAACGATGGCGGCGTCATCGCTGTCGCGCTCCAGGTCGCGGACAAAGCCGCGGTCGATCTTCAGCTCGTTGGCCGGCAGGCGCTTGAGGTACATCAAACTCGAATAACCGGTGCCAAAATCGTCGATGGACAGGTCGACGCCCATTGCCGAGAGTTCCTGAAGCACCGTCATGCTCGCGTCGGCATCGCTCATGGCGGTGGTTTCAGTGATTTCCAGGGTCAGGCTGTTGGCCGGCAGATGGTGAGTCGCCAGCGCCTTGGCGACGCTCTGGACCAGCCCGGCATGGCAAAACTGGATGGCCGACAGGTTCACGGCGATGCGCCAATCGGTGTAGCCCAGCACGTACCACTCGCGCATCTGGCGGCACGCTTCGTTGAGCACCCACTCGCCGATCGGAATGATCAGCCCGGTTTTTTCCGCCAGTTCGATGAATTTGTCCGGCAACAGCAACCCCTGCGTCGGATGCTCCCAGCGCAACAGGGCCTCGGCGCCCACCGGTCGGCCATTGGCGGCATCGAACTTGGGCTGGTAATGCAGGCTGAATTGCTGATGTTCCAAGGCATTGCGCAAGTCCTGCAGCAATTGCAGTTGCTTGCGCGCGTTGTTGTTCATCGAGGCGTCGAAAAAGCTGTAGCCGTTTTTACCCGCGCCCTTGGCGTGGTACATCGCCGCGTCGGCGTTCATCAGCAATTCGTGGGCGGACTGCCCGTTACCCGGATAGAGCGCGATGCCGACACTGGCGGAAATGTGCAAATCATGTTCGGCAACCCGGAACGCCTGCGCGATCAACCCGACCTGGCGGGCCGCGAGGTTCAAGGCATCGTTCTGTTCGCTCAATTGCACCAGCAACACGAACTCATCGCCGCCGATCCGCGCCAGGGTGTCCTGGCTGCGCAAGTCTTCGCGCAGGCGCAGGGCCACTTCGCGCAACAGCAAGTCGCCCATGTGGTGGCCGAAAGCATCGTTGACGGGTTTGAAGCCGTCCAGGTCGATGAACATCAGGGCAAAGCAACCACCCTCTTCACGAACCCGCGACATGGCCTGATCGATTCGGTCGGCGAGCAACGTCCGGTTCGGCAACCCGGTGAGAGTGTCATGCAGGGCCAGTTGGGTCAGTTCACGGTTGGCTTCGGTCAGCGACTGGGCCAGGCTCGCGGTGCGGGCCTCCAGACGTGCATCGAGGATCGAGGTCAGCAAGGCGATGCTCAGCACCGCCAGCGTGGTGATCAGCACCAGGTTGTCCAGGCCCTTGCCGCTCAACCCATCGACCGCCGCCCCGCAAAAGCTGCCATCGGCAAAGCGTGCAGCGGCCATCCCGGTGTAGTGCATGCCGACGATGGCGATGCCCATGATCACGGCGGCACCACCACGGATCAGACGGACATACGGCGTGTGTTGGCGCAAACGGAAAGCGATCCACAATGCCGCGCCCGAGGCACCGACTGCGATCATCAGCGAAGCGCCGAACAGCGTCGGGTCATAGTCGATGCCGGGTTGCATGCGCATGGCGGCCATGCCGGTGTAGTGCATCGCACTGATGCCGGCGCCCATGACCAGTGCGCCAAAGGCCAGTTGCCAGGCCGGCAGTTGCGGCTGGCTGACCAGCCACAGCGCAAAACCGCTGGAGAGCACGCCGATCAACAGCGACAACAGGGTGATTGCGCCGTCATAACCCAGATCGATCGGCAGCTTGAACGCGAGCATGCCGATAAAGTGCATCGACCAGATGCCGATGCCCATGGCAATGGCCCCGCCGGCGGTCCACAAATGCACGGCGCGGCCTTTGGCAGTGGCAATGCGTCCGGTCAGGTCGAGTGCGGTATATGAGGCGAGAATCGCGACACAGAGCGAAATGATAACCAGGGTGGGGGAATAGCTACCGATGAGCATGGGAACTTCTCGCGAATGCCCCCGTTAATGGTATTGATTCTCGCCGGGGGAAAATGCGGCGATTGTACTGATTCCGAATGAGAACGCACTCACAAAATTAGCAAAGGGCCATCAGTCCGATGAAACGTCTGTTTTAAGGTTTTACATTAACTCGCGTCAAGCTGCTGGCACCACAAAACCTGTGGGAGCGAGCTTGCTCGCGATGGCTGCGTCACATTCAGCATGAATGTTGCCTGAACCACCGCTATCGCGAGCAAGCTCGCTCCCACAGGGATTGCAGTGTCCGTTAGATTGCGCTATTGGCTGTCGCTCACTTCAAGCTGTCCATCCCAGCCACCCCCCAATGCCGCAATCAACTGCACGCTGGCGATCAGGCGGCTTTGCAACAGGTCCAGGTTACTGCGCTCATTGCTCAGCGCCGCCGCCTGGGTCACCACCACATCGATGTACGCGATCAAGCCGGCCTTGTACTGGTTCTGGGTCAGGCGCAACGATTCACGGGCGGCGTCCAGCGCCTGTTGGCGCACGACGGCTTCATCCTGCAGCACCTTGAGCTGCACCAGGAAATTTTCCACTTCGCGGAACCCGTCCAGTACGGTCTGGCGGTACTTGGCCACTGTTTCGTCATAGGCCGCTTCACTGCGGTCGACTTCCGCCGAGCGCTGGCCGCCGTCGAACAGGGTCATGGCCAATTGCGGCCCGACCGACCAGAAGCGGTTCGGCAGGCTGAACAAGTCTTTCGAGGTACTGCTGCTGTAACCACCGTTCAAGCTCAGGGTCAGGTCCGGGTAATAGGCAGCCTTGGCCACACCGATGTTGGCGTTGGCAGCCATTACCGAGCGTTCGGCGGATGCGATGTCCGGGCGACGCTCCAGCAGCTGCGAAGGCAGGGCTGGCGGTACTTGCGGCAACTGTGGAATGTCCTGGCTTTCCGCCAGGCTGAACTCCGCCGGCGGCAGGCCGATCAGCACAGCGATGGCGTTCTCGAACTGCGCGCGTTGCCAGATCAGATCGATCATGTCCGCTTCAGTGCTCTTGAGCTGCGTCTGGGCCTGGGCCACGGCGTCCTTGCCGGATACGCCCGCGCGGTACTGGTTCTCGGTCATCTTCAGGGAGCGCTGATAGGCCTCGACCGTGTCCTGGAGCAGGCGCTTCTGGCCATCGATCACGCGTAATTGCAGGTAATTCTGCACCAGTTCCGACTGCTGGCTCAGGCGCATGGCCGCCAGATCGGCAAAGCTTGCCTGGGCATTCGCGGTGTCGGCTTCCAGGCCACGGCGCAGCTTGCCCCACACATCCGCCTCCCAACTGACGCCCGCCTGGGCCGAATACGTGTCGCGAATACCGCTGGACGAACTGCTCAGGCTGGAGTTGCTGCTGCCGGTGCCCTGGCTTGAACGGTTCTTGCTGACGTTCAGGTCGACCGTCGGGAAAAACGCCCCGCGTGCACTGCGCACCAAGGCCTGGGCCTGACGGTACTGGGCTTCGGACTGGGCGACGGTCTGGTTGGCGCTGTTGAGCTGCTCGATCAGGCCATTGAGCTGTTGATCGCCATACAGCTCCCACCATGCGCCGCGCGCCAGGGCATCGCTCGGGTTGGCCTGGCGCCAGCCTTCTGCGGCCTTGTACTGCGCAGGTTCCGCGGTTTGCGGGCGCTGGTAATCCGGGCCGACGGCGCAGGCGCTGAGCATCGCCACGCACAGTGACAGGCTCAGCAGACGCGAGCCTCGAGCCGTGATCAGCGGTGCAGCCAGGTTGAAAAGCGAACGTTCAGTCATAGCGGAGTTTCCAGAGCAGCATCGGTACGCACTCCACGCCATTTGTTGAAGCGATGGCGCAGTTTGTCGAGATAGAGGTAAACCACTGGTGTGGTGTAAAGCGTCAACACCTGGCTGAAGATCAGCCCGCCGATGATGGTCAGGCCCAGTGGCTGGCGCATTTCCGCCCCTTCGGCGCGGCTCAGCAGCAATGGCAAGGCACCGAGGATCGCCGCCAGGGTGGTCATCAGGATCGGTCGCAAACGTTGCAGGCAGGCACTGCGAATCGATTCCAGCGGTGCCATGCCCTGATGCCGCTCCAGCTGCAACGCCAGGTCGATCATCAAAATCGCGTTTTTCTTGACCACGCCGATCAGCAGAAACAGCCCCAGCAACGAAATCAGGCTGAACTCGCCGCCCAGCGCATAGATCGACAGCAACGCGCCAACCCCGGCGGACGGCAGGGTGGACAGGATGGTCAGCGGATGAATGTAGCTTTCGTACAGCACACCCAAGACCAGATACACCGCCACCAACGCCCCCAGAATCATCCACGGCTGACTCTTTTGGGTCGCCGCGAAAGCGTCGGCTGTGCCGGCCATTTTCGCGATCACCTCTTCCGGCAGCCCGAGCTTGGCAATCGCCCGCTCGATGGCGGCACCACCCTGCTCCACGGTCACGCCTTCGGCCATGTCGAAGGCAATGCTTTCCGAGGCGAACTGGCCTTCGTGGCTGACCCGGTCGTTTTCCAGGCTGTTTTCGTAATGGGCGATGGTCGACAGCGGGATCCGCGCGCCATCGGCGGTGATGACCTGGACCTGCTTGAGGGTGACCGGGTCCTGGGCGTATTTCGGGTTGACCTCCATCACCACCTGATACTGGTTGAGGCTGTCGTAGATGGTCGAAATCTGCCGCTGGCTGTAGGCGTTGTTCAGCACCGCCGTGACCATCTCCATGTCGACACCCAGGCGCTTGGCCTGGTCGCGGTCGACGATCAGGGTCACTTGCCGGGCGCCCCGGCCTTCCCGCGCATCGATGGCCGTCAGTTCCGGCAAGGCCTTGAGCGCGGTGACGACTTTCGGATACCACTCGCGTAACGCCCCGAGATCCCCGCTTTGCAGGATGTAGGAGTATTGCGAGGTGGTCTGCTCACGGCCGCCGCCGAACTGCAGGTCCTGGTCGGCCATGAGCATCAGCTGTGCGCCGGGCACCTTGGGCATTTCCTTGCGCAGACGCTCGATGACTTTCTGCGCGGAAATGTTGCGCTCCTTGATCGGTTTCAGGCGCACCAGCATGAAGGCGTTGTTGGTGCCGTTACTGCCGCCGATGAAACCGGCGACGCTTTCTACCGCTTCATCCTTGAGCACCGCACGGCGAAAAATCTCCATCTTCGGCTGCATCACGCTGAAGGACAGGCCGTCGTCGCCGCGCACGAAACCGATCAGCTGACCGGTATCCTGTTGAGGTAAAAATGTTTTAGGAACAACAACATACAGCGCAATGTTCACTCCGATTGTCACGAACAGACTGAGCAACGTCAGGCGTTTGTAGCGCAGCACCCAGTCGAGGCTGGTGGCGTATTTGCCGACCATCCAGTCGTTGGCCCGCCGGCTCCAGCGTTGCAGGCGGTTCTCCTGCCCCGGCGTGTGCGGCTTGAGCCAGCGGGCGCAGAGCATCGGGGTCAGGGTCAACGACACCAGCAGCGAAACCACGATGGCCGCCGCCAGGGTGATGGAGAATTCGCGGAACAGGCTTTCAATGATCCCGCCCATGAACTGGATCGACAGGAACACCGCCACCAGCGACACGTTCATCGACAGCAAGGTAAAGCCGACTTCCTGGGCGCCGAGGTAGGCCGCCTTCATCGGCCGCACGCCTTCGTCGATGTGCCGGGAAATGTTCTCCAGCACCACGATGGCATCGTCCACCACCAGCCCGGTGGCCAGGATCAGCGCCATCAGCGACAGGTTGTTCAGCGAAAACCCGTAGAGGTACATCACGGCAAAGGTACCGACCAGCGACACCGGCACCGCCAGGGTCGGGATCAGCGAGGCGCGGAAGTTACCGAGGAACAGGAACACCACCAGGATCACCAGCGCCACGGCGATCAGCAGGGTCATTTCCGCCTCATGCAGCGTGGCCTTGATCACCGGCGAGCGGTCCATGGCCAGGTTCAGCTTGACGCTGGCCGGCAACACCGCCTGCAGCGCCGGCAACTGCGCCTTGATCTCGTTGACCGTCTCGATGATGTTGGCGCCGGCCTGCCGGTTGATCACCAGCAGCACCGCCGCGTCGTCGTTGAAGAAACCGCTGTTGTAGCGGTCTTCGACGCCGTCGCTGACCTTGGCCACGTCTTTCAGGCGCAGGGCCGCGCCGCCGTTGTAGTGAATGATCAGCGACTCGTAGTCCTTGGCCTTTTCCAACTGGTCGTTGGCCTGGACCTGCCACAGCCGCTGATCGTCTTCCACCGAGCCCTTGGGCCGGCGCACGTTGGCATTGGCGATGGTGTTGCGCACATCGTCCAGGGCCACGCCGTACTGGTTCAGCGCCTGCGGTTCGAGTTCGATACGCACCGCCGGCAGCGAACTGCCGCCGATCTGCACCTCGCCGACGCCCTGCACCTGGGACAGGCTCTGGGACAGGATCGTCGAGGCCAGGTCATAGAGCTGGCCTTTTTCCAGCACATCGGATGTCAGCGACAGCACCATGATCGGCGCCTGGGACGGGTTGACCTTCTTGTAGGTCGGCATGCTGCGCATCCCGCTGGGCAGCAGGTTGCGCGAGGCGTTGATGGCCGCTTGCACTTCCCGCGCCGCACCGTTGATGTCGCGGTCGAGGTCGAATTGCAGGATCACCCGGGTCGATCCCTGGCTGGAGCGGCTGCTCATGGTATTGACCCCGGCAATCGCGCCGAAAGAACGCTCCAGCGGCGTGGCCACCGTCGACGCCATGACCTCGGGGCTGGCGCCGGGCAGGCTGGCCTGGACCACGATCACCGGAAAGTCCATTTGCGGAAGCGGCGACACGGGCAGCAAACCGAAGCTCACGCCACCCAGCAGCATGATGGCCAGTGAAAGCAGCATGGTTGCCACGGGGCGTTTGATGAACGGTCCCGAGAGATTCATCGATGACTGCTCCCGGCACCAAACCACGAGCCCTGCTGCCCCCCTGTGGGAGCGGGCTTGCTCGCGATAGCGGTGTATCGACCAGCAATGATGTTGAACGTACGGGCCTCTTCGCGAGCAGGCTCGCTCCCACAGGTTGTGCAGGCCTTCATACCGCCGTCTCCTGAGCGCCGGTCTTGCCAAAGCGGCGTCCCAACCGATCGAAATACAGGTAGATCACAGGCGTAGTGAACAGGGTCAAAACCTGGCTCAGCAACAGGCCGCCGACCATCACCAGGCCCAGCGGCTGGCGCAGTTCCGCGCCGGAACCGGTGGCCAGCATCAACGGCACGGCACCGAAGAGCGCGGCCAGGGTCGTCATCAGGATCGGCCGAAAACGCAGCAAGGCGGCCTGATAGATCGCCGTTTGCGGGTCCATGCCCTGGTTGCGCTCGGCGTCGAGGGCGAAGTCGATCATCATGATCGCGTTCTTCTTGACGATGCCGATCAGCAGAATGATGCCGATGATCGCGATCATGCCCAGGTCGTTGCCGCTGAGGATCAACGCCAGCAAGGCGCCCACCGCCGCCGACGGCAAGGTCGAGAGTATGGTGATCGGGTGGATGTAGCTCTCATAGAGCACGCCCAGCACGATGTACATGGTCACCACCGCCGCCAGGATCAGCAGCAAGGTGCTCGACAACGAGGCCTGGAAAGCCTCCGCCGCGCCCTGGAACTGGGTCTGCACGCCAATCGGCATGCCGATGTCCTTCTGCACCTGCTCGATGATCTCGACCGCATGCCCCAGCGCCACGCCGGGCGCGAGATTGAAGGACATCATCACCGCCGGGAACTGGCCGATGTGGGTGATCGCCAGTTGCGCCTGGCGCTCCTCGATATGCGCCAGGCTGGACAGGCGTACCTGACCGCCATCGGTGGTCTTGACGTGAATCTGGTTCAACGCATCCGGACCGATCTTCTCGCCGGACTGCGATTGCAGGACCACACGGTACTGGCTCGCCTGGGTGTAGATCGTGGAAATCTGCCGCTGACCGAAGGCGTCGTACAGCGCATCGGTGATGTTCGACACCGACACCCCGACCCGCGACGCCGCATCGCGGTCGATTACCAGATAGACCTGCAAGCCCTTGTCCTGCAGATCGCTGGCCACGTCGGTCAATTCCGGGCGGTCGGCCAAGGCTTCGACCAGGCGCCCGCTCCACAGGCTCAGCAGTTCCGAATCCGGTGACGACATGCTGAACTGGTACTGCGTGCGGCTGACCCGGTCCTCGATGGTCAGGTCCTGCACCGGCTGCATGAACAGGCGGATGCCGACCAGCTTGTCCAGCTCCGGTTGCAGGCGGGCAATCACTTGCGTTGCACTCAGGTCACGGTCGTGGTGCGACTTGAGGTTGATCAGCAAACGGCCGCTGTTGAGGGTCGAGTTGTCGCCGTCCACGCCGATGTAGGAGGACAGGCTCTCGACCGCCGGGTCGGCCAGAATCACCTTGGCCAGCTCCTGCTGACGCTCGCTCATGGCGGCGAAGGAAATCGATTGCGGCGCTTCGGAAATACCCTGGATAACCCCGGTGTCCTGCACCGGGAAGAAGCCCTTGGGCACCACCATGTACAGGAATACCGTGAGCGCCAGAGTGCCAATGGCCACCATCAAGGTCAGGGGCTGATGCTTGAGCACCCACTGTAACTTGCGCCCGTAAGCGGCGATCATCCAGTCGATGAACGCACCGCTGGCGCGATAGAAACGCCCCTGCTCGGCTTCCTTGGGTTCGCGCTTGAGCAGTCGCGCGCACATCATCGGCGTCAGCGTCAGGGAAACCACCAGGGAAATCAGGATCGCCACCGCCAGCGTAATGGCGAACTCGCGGAACAGCCGTCCGACCACGTCCGCCATGAACAGCAGCGGGATCAGCACGGCGATCAGCGACAACGTCAGCGAGATCAGGGTGAAACCGATCTGCTTGGCGCCCTTGAGCGCCGCGTTCAGCGGGCTGTCGCCCTCCTCGATGAAGCGCGAAATGTTCTCCAGCATGACGATCGCATCGTCCACCACGAAACCGGTGGCGATGGTCAGGGCCATCAGGGTCAGGTTGTTGACCGAGAACCCGGCCAGGTACATCACGCCGAACGTGCCGATCAGCGACAGCGGCACGGCCACCGACGGAATGATCGTGGCGCTGGCGCGACGCAGGAACAGGAAGGTGACCATGACCACCAGGGCGATGGCGATCAGCAATTCGTGCTGCACGTCCTTGACCGAGGCGCGGATGGTCTGGGTGCGGTCGGTCAGCACCACCACGTCGAGGCCGGCCGGCAGGTTGTCGGTGATACTCGGCAGCAGCGCCTTGATCCGGTCTACCACCTCGATCACGTTGGCGCCGGGCTGACGCTGGATGTTCAGCAGCACGGACTGGTTCTCGTTGGCCCATGCGGCCAGACGCTCGTTCTCGGCGCCGTCGACGATTTCAGCGACGTCCTTGAGCCGCAGCGGCGCGCCGTTGGCATAGGCCAGAATCAGGTTGGCGTAGTCCTTGGGCGAGGTCAGTTGATCGTTGGCATCGAGCATCGAGACCCGGGTCGGGCCGTCGAAGTTGCCCTTGGGCTGGTTGACGTTGGAGGCGCCAATCAGGGTGCGCACGTCCGACAGGTTCAAGCCGTTGGCGGCCAGGGCCTCCGGGTTGACCTTGATCCGCACGGCCTGGCGTTGCCCACCGGCAATGCTGACCATGCCGACGCCGCTGATCTGGGCGATTTTCTGCGCCATGCGCGTATCGACCAGATCGTTGAGCTTGGGCAGCAACATGGTTTTGGAGGTGATGGCCAGGGTCAGCACCGGCGTGTCGGCCGGGTTGACCTTGTTGTACACCGGCGGTGCCGGCAAGTCCTTGGGCAGCAGGTTGGTGGCGGCGTTGATTGCTGCCTGCACCTGTTGCTCGGCCACGTCCATGTTGATGTCGAGGCTGAACCGCAACGTCAGTACCGACGCGCCGCCGGAACTGGTGGAGGCCATTTGTGTCAGGCCGGGCATTTGCCCGAACTGCCGCTCCAGCGGCGCGGTCACCGCACTGGTCATGACATCCGGGCTGGCGCCGGGGTACAGGGTCATGACGCGAATGGTCGGGTAATCGACCTGGGGCAGCGCCGACACTGGCAGCAACCGATAGGCAATCACGCCGGCCAGGATAATCGCCAGCATGCTCAGCGTGGTGGCTACCGGGCGAAGGATGAACAGCCGCGAGAGATTCATGCGCCGCCCTTTTTCGCCTTGTCGGTGGTCGCGGGCTCAGCCGCATTGACTGCCGACTTGCCCTGCAGGTGTTCGGTTGGCGTGGTCGGCACGTCCTGGCTGTCGTTGACCACCTCCACGTCGCTGCCGTCCTTCAGGCGGTCAGTGCCTTCCAGTACGACCCGGTCGCCCGCGGACAGGCCTTCGGTGACCACGGTGTTCAGGCCGTCACTGGCGCCGACTTTCAACTGACGGATCTTGACCTTCTTGTCACCGTCCAGGACATAGGCGAACGTGCCGTTGGTGCCGAACTGGATCGCGGCGGACGGTGCGAGCACCACGTTTTTGAGGGTGTCGGCCAGCAGGCGCACATTGACGAACTGGTTGGGGAACAGTGACTGATCGCGGTTCTCGTAACGGGCCTTGAATTTCAGGGTGCCGGTGGTGACGTCGATCTGGTTGTCCAGGCTCTGCAGCACGCCAGTGGCCTGCAATTTGGTATCGCCGCGATCCCAGGCTTCAGCCGGCAATTGCGCACCGCTGCGATAACGGGCGAGCACGGTGTCGAGGCTGTTTTCCGGGAGGGTGAAGGCCACGCTGATCGGTTGGGTCTGGGTGATGATCGCCAAGGCGGTGGTGTCGTTGGCCGCCACCAGATTGCCGACGTCCAGTTGACGCAGGCCCACGCGACCGGTGATGGGTGCGCGGATCCGGGTGAATTCAAGGTTGAGTTTGGCATCGTTGACCGCTGCCTGATTGGTCTTGACCGTGCCCTGGAACTGACCGACCAGCGCTTCGGCGGTGTCCAGGGTCTGCTTGGCAATACTGTCTTCGCGGTACAGGCCGCGATAGCGCTCGACATCGACCTGGGCGTTTTTCAGTTGCGCCTGATTCTGCAGCAAAGTGCCTTCGGCCTGAAGCAAGGCGTTCTGGTAAGGGCGCGGGTCGATTTCGGCCAGCAGGTCGCCGGCCTTGACCATCTGCCCTTCTTCGAAATAGATCTTGACCAGCTCACCGCCGACGCGGCTGCGGACGTTGATGGTGTTCAGCGCCGTGACCGTGCCCAGCGCCTTGAAATACAGCGGGAAGTCACCGGTGACGGCCGCAGCCACGCGCACCGGTACCGGCCCTGACGCACCGCCGAACCCCGGACGCATGCCCCCCGATCGCCCGGTATGCCCGGCAACGGCTTTCTGCCCCGCCGCCTCTTTGGGTGCAGCGCTGCCCGGCCAGAATTTCCAGCACAGGGCGGCGATGACCAACAGGACAAGCAGGCCGAACAGCCAGCGACGGGGACTACGGGAAGCGGAGGATTGCATTGAGTGATCAACCATTGGGCGCGTGGGCTTTTTTACATGAGGCTGAACGATAAGCACTGGCGGGTTTTAAGCAAAGCGCCTTTACCGGCAATTTACTTTCGGCTTACGTAACAGGAGTTTTATCCAAGACACTGAAACACAAATGAAAACGGCCTGGACAGGGCCAGGCCGTTAAACATTGTAAAGGTACGCTTATTTCAGAACAGCAAGTGCCGCTTCGTAGTTCGGCTCGTCAGCGATTTCACCAACCAGTTCGCTGTGCAGCACGTTGTCGTTTTCGTCCAGCACCACCACGGCACGGGCGGTCAGGCCTTTCAGCGGACCGTCGGCGATGGCCACGCCGTAGTTCTGGATGAACTCGGCACCGCGCAGGGTCGACAGGTTCTGTACGTTTTCCAGGCCTTCGGCGCCGCAGAAGCGGGCCTGGGCGAACGGCAGGTCAGCGGAGATGCACAGCACAACGGTGTTGGCCACGTCGCTGGCCTTGGCGTTGAACTGGCGCACCGAGGTGGCGCAGGTCGGGGTATCAACGCTTGGGAAGATGTTCAGCACTTTGCGCTTGCCGGCAAAGTCTTTGAGGGTAACGTCGGACAGATTGCCGGCAACCAGGGAAAAGGCTGGCGCCTTGGAACCGGCTTGTGGCAGTTGGCCGTTGACTTGAACCGGGTTGCCTTTAAGAGTGACTTGAGCCATGAACGGAGTCCTTCTGAACGTTGTGGTGGAGAATTTTGACGAGGCCGAAGTTAACCACGAAATTGTCCTGTGACCTATGGCCAAACATAAATTGTCATGTAACAGGACACAAAACTGGATACAACCCATAACCCTGTGGGAGCGGGCTTGCTCCGGGCGGCGCTCCGACGAAAGCGCAATGCCATGCAACTTCACGGGTGACCGAACTGACGCCATCGCGAGCAGGCTCGCTCCCACAGGGTTCGCTTGTTAGCCAAACAAATCGGTAAAAGTACAGAGTACGCTCTCACCCGCCGCTACCCGATGTACATGACGAAAGGTACGCGACAGCACATCGACGAAAACTTTTGTTAACGCTCTGTCGAATTGCTCCACCGTCGTTCGACTATAAATCGAGCTACTCAACTGCAACGGAGACGACACCATGCGATTCATGATCATCATCAAGGCCAGCCAGGATTCCGAAGCCGGCGTCATGCCCAGCCAGGAACTGCTGACCGCCATGGGCAACTACAACGAAGAACTGGTCAAGGCCGGCATCATGCTCGCGGGCGAAGGCCTGCACCCGAGCAGCAAGGGCGCTCGTGTAAAGTTTTCAGGTGACCAACGCACGGTGATCGACGGCCCCTTCATCGAAACCAAGGAACTGATTGCCGGTTTCTGGTTGTGGCAAGTGAAGTCCAAAGAAGAGGCCATCGAGTGGGTCAAGCGCTGCCCCAACCCGATGCCGGGCACCGAGGCCGAGATCGAGATTCGCCAGGTGTTCGAACTGGACGACTTCGGTGCGCAACTCACGCCCGAGCTACGTGAGCAGGAAGAGCGGTTGCTCGGGCAAATCAAGAAGTGCTGAGCATGACGTACAGCGGATCAAACCCTGAATCATCCGGGAAAACCACGATGTAATCGGCGAACCGGGCTGTTGCTCCTTCGGCTGTGATGGGCTCGACATGCGGTACGGTCAAAGATTGCACAAATCCCAAGCGACGCATGGGGGGCTGTGCTGCGGGAGTCTGTCGTTCAAGGGGGACCGGGGTAGACCAGCAAACAGTGACGGGAGGGGTGCCATCAATGGTGAAACCAAAGGCGCCCCGTTGCTGATCAAACTGCGCCGCCCGCACTCTGACCTTGGCCGACACGTTAGCGCTTGGGGTCGGAGTGATATAAACCTGCGCCAGTGTTTTCACCTCGCGCAAGCCCTGAAACATCGTTCCGGGTCTTGCGGGCACTGTAGTCGTCCCGATTCGGAAAGGAAGATCAAACTCGGACTCTTTCATCGCCAACGAAAGCCAATCCTGACCCTCGAGCGGCGTCAGTTCGACCAACGGAACACAGAGCCCGTAGACCTGAGTATCCGCGCGGCTGGAAAACTCAAATTGCATCACGGCGGCGCACAGTTTCTCATCGCTCGGTTCGCCTGAAGTGTTCCTCCAGGTAAATTCAGCAACCACCGAACGAATGGCTTTCTGCAAGTCAATCTGTTGGCTCAACTGCAAACCGGATGGGCCACCCTCCAGTAAAACCTCGGGGCGCTTGTGGGCAAAGGCCAATGAAGCAGTGATCATGTAGCCCGGCTGACCAGGTTCGGCCCTGGCCAGCCGACGGGAACGAATCAATTGGTCCTGTGCCTTGATCAACAACGCCTCGGCCTCATCATGCAAAGACCGATGACGCTGGCTAAAAGCCGCCAATTGCCCGGCGTAGCGATCCTGCAATGCGTTGATCTGCTGAGCGAGACTTTGCCACTGCGCCTGTTCGGTCCGCGCATAGGTCAGGTTACGCTGGGCATCATTTTTGGCGAACTGCACCGTCATTTTCCAGAATTCGAACTTCCTGACCGCGATCACCACTGAATGTTGAACATGTTCCAGTGCGCGGATATCTGCTTCTTGATCAGAAACCGTCTTGCTGCCATTTAGCGGGTCGCGCAGTTGCTGGATACCCTGCCCGAACAGACCAAACGTTTTTTCAACGGCTACTTCCGACGCTGCCACATCTGCAGCAATTTTTTGCACTTGCGCAAAGCTGCGTGCAAGAGGTGTCATCACTGGCGATGGTGCGGGTACGAAAACTGATTCTTCTTTGAACGCAGTACCTCCTTGATTGCGATGCCAGTCCTTGACGTAATCCACCACCGATTCGGGGCTGTTCGAGTTGAATTTTTCATTCGGGTAAAATAGCAGGTCAGCCCCCTTGGGATGACCGACAATCTGGTCGAAATGGTTGATAAGCCTGTCATGATCCTGCTTGGATAAATCCACAGCCCAGATCTTGTTGACCAGCGCCTGAAATTCCGATTCGGTGTAATCCTTGAGTGTGGCCTTAAGTTCCATCCTGGTTCTTCCTTGAGCCCTTGGGGCAAGCTGTCGTAGACAAGGGCACTTGCTCGATCAGGGCAAGTGCCGGCAAGTGTTGATAGAAGATTATTCTGGTTTGAAGCCGGGCTTGTTATTGGCTGCGCGCCATTCTTTGACTTCTTTCAGGATGCCTTCCGGACTGTCTTCCTGGCCTTCCTTTGGGTAAAAGATGACGTCTGAGCGTCCCGGGTGCTCAGTGACTGCCTCAAAATGCTCTAAGAGCCTGTCCCAATACTCTTCGAGCGCCCGTCCTTTTAAACCGCTTGGGTGATTAAAGAACTCACCCAAAAAAGACAGAAATTCCGCCTCGGTGTAGTCCTCTAGTTTCTCTTTAAAAAAAATCATAATGTTGTCCCTTATGCAGTTGAATATGACGCTTCGGGGTCATTACAAACAAGTCATCCAAGCCGTAAACAGCACCACCCTTTGCTATTTCAATTCGATGATGAAGTTCGAACGCCTTACGCCCCCCGACTTGATCAGTCCCCTTGGGAAATGGAGCCGAACCATTTCGCATTCTTTCGAGGTTACCTTTATTAAATTGCTCACTAAGTAATACGTCCGCCGCAACAGCCTTCCAAAACGCCTCCCTGAACCGGTGAAAATTGGCAAACTCAACCCCTCTCAACCGATCCGCAATACGCGAAGGTATAGGCGCCCCCTCTCCTCGCGCAGCTTCACCCAACCATACCCCCGAAACCACCTGCCCCACCCCGGTTGCAACCCCGGATCGTCCCGCCGGTCACGAAACAAAGCGTCAGGCGAGGGAAGTTCCATATCCCCTTCATCAACAGCCAGAAACATCTCTCTAGAGCTCGAACGAACCGACCGACCTGCGAGGAACGACTTTAAAAGGCAACCAAATTTGCAGTTACCGGCTATGAACAACTGCGCCTATAGCATAGGCTCTAAATTTCAAGCTTAGTCGTGTCCCTTATCAATCAAGGTAAAAACCAAAGTTTTCACCTCCATTGCTGAGGTATATTGAAAAGTAACTTTCTTGCCTGGATAAACAGCAGAATCCAACAGATAGGATTCCCATCCGCCCGTCTGCCCCATTGGCTCAGGCATTCTGATTGGGCCTCTTGATTCCACTGGCTCGCCAAAAATCGCATGGACTTCAGACTGCGTCATTTCCAAGGCGAAAGGTAGTGGTAGAGCTCCTGTGTATTCGATTACTTCAGGCATCGTCTTTTTCAGGGTTACGAACAACGTTTCGAGCTTTTTGGTTTCCGCCCAAAATGAGAGACTGACACCCGTTTCTAAATCCATATCCAGCAGGTCAGCATCAGGATAAAGTGCCTCCAGGACATTATCAAAAACAACACCTTGGGAGATTAATTCATCATAGTTAAAACCCAATTTCTTGATCCAGCTTTCGATTTTTTCCGCGTTCATTGGTACCATCCTTGTTCAGTGTGTAGTTCGTGTAAATTCGAGCGAGCTCTCTCGATGTCAGATTCACCAACCCCGAGCTCGAGCAAACCCGCTTTGACCGCATCAAAATTACTATCCACTGCTAATCGCAAATCAGCCGCATCTTTCATTTTTTTGGATAGATGGTTCCGTCCGCCATAAGTTTCGCTAAATTTGCGATGAACCTCTGACGGTATTGCAATGCTTGGAGCCCTCCTCAAAATCATTCTCCGCTCATGCCAGTCGATCTCTGGAAAATTGAGATGGATATACACCTCTAGCGCCTTCCTGGAAGGAATATGGTCAATATCCAACCCATCTCCCCTACTCCGGCCACTTAGCTCGTTGTACGGCCCAACCTCCAACGGCACAACCGGCGGGCCAACGAAAACCAGTCCTGATGACGGTAAATCCATATCCCCCGGATACCCCGGAATACTCGCACCAATTTCCCCTTCATCAACAGCAGGAAATGTCTCGTTTTCCGGTAGGACGGGGATGGCCGGGCTACCGGGATAAATCAACGGGTCGGTCGGTGTGATCGGCGATGTCGTCGACCCGATGTGTTCGCTGCCTGGCGGCACCACGGGTTTCCAGCTACTGGCCGGAGGAATCGGCCAAGGAACAACCGCCGGGACGATCCCGAGCCATCCTTCGGCAGCGTGCGGCGTCTTGATGCTGATGTTGTCGAGGTTGAAAGGATCAGACCAGAACTCCGGCCGCTCCTGATAACGCAGTTCGAACGCTCGGTTTTCACCCACCCACGTGCTTTTCGGCGCGTAGGGGGCGAAACCTTGTTCGATGCGCTTTTGATTCACCTCATCGAAGGGCGAGACAAGTTGGTGATGCTCTCCTATCGTTCGCCACAACGCTTCGTCGAAAGCCTCGAACGACTTGAATTCGCGCCCGCGGAACTGCTCGCCGACTTGTGTCGGGATGCCAACACCGTTGGCCAGGCTGGCTGCTTTCCACCAGTCGACCGGCGCCGCTTGCCCTGTCCCGGTGACCACGCCCCTACCCATGGGTGGCACGCTGAAGGACAGATAAATTGGCTCCAGGCCAGGCACACAGACAATACAATCCTGAATGCGTAGATCGACACCCGCCGGAATGTCCTGGACCTGCGGCTCCGTCACTGCCAATCGAGCCGGATTGGCCGTCGCTGCCTGAGGCATGGCCTCGGGCGCGAACTGCAGGTGCCTGGTGGGTGATCCGGGGATTTCTGCGCTGTATTGACCGGTCAGGGGATCCAGTTCCGCATTCACCACCGGAACCCGAGGATCTATCTCGCCTCCGGTGCCGACGACGATAACCGCGGTGCCTTCCGGTACCGGTACGGGCTTTAACCGGTACTCCGCCTCTACCGAGCCGCCCGCGTCAGCCACCGCTTGCAACTCGTGACTATCGTGCAGATCCAGAGCCTGCGCCGGAACGGCGATGGCGTGAAACAAACGAGTCCGCTGTTCGGGGGTTAACTCCCCATTCCCTAACTCGGATGGGTAGGCCATTCCCCCGATAAATAGGCCAACTTGCCCAACGGTGAGCGTCCCCAGGACACCGCCCAATGCAGCTGTTGACCGCGTTACCGCCAGTGCCAAGGCATCAGCCGCTCCAGCAATCCATACCCCATTGGGGTTGAACAGCACCGAAGCAGCAGTCATCGACGCCGTAGCCGGCAACCGCAAGGTATTAGCCTGATTGACCCGCTCTACCCGTGCATCGGCATCAGCCTGCTGCTTGAACCGAACGCGCGCCTCACGCAGTTCGGCGTACTGACGCTGACGCTCCCAGAGGGCTTCCCTTTCCCGCCAGACAATGCTCTGTTCAGCATGGTACCTGGACAGGACGCTGGACTTTTCCGAGAGCGCATTGATTTGTGCCGACAACAACCTCGCTTCGTGGGCGGCGTTGTAGGCGTTTTCCCAGATCTGATGACCACTCTCGAGCCCGTCGCCAAACTGATCCAGCCGCGCCAGGTAATCATCCGTCGAACGCGAAAGCGCATCGTGACTATCGAATGAATGGGCAGCCGCGTTCCTTTCAATCAGTTCTGCTGCTTTGCGGGCGATCAGCCCGTCTATTTCGCTTTTTTCTTTGCTGATTAAATACAGCTGCCAACGCTCGCTGCTCGAACCACTGTCAAGTCGCTGTCGAGCCGCGAGGATTTCTTGTTCAAGCGAGGGCGCCAGTTGCAGGTTTTTTGCAGAAAAGCGTTGGTCGATAGCTGCTCTGACGCTGTTGTATCGAGGTATCCAGCCTGCGAGCAATTGCTGTCGCGTTTGCACGCGAGCCTGCTCCCGAGCCCGTTCTGCCTCGGCTGCAGCCTCGGCGCGCTTGCGAGCCTCTGCGGCAAGAAACTCTTGCTTGACCCGTCTTCTGGCGTCTTTTGTACGTTGACTGACACCGCCAAAGGCCCCTGACGCACCGACGCGGTTACCGCCCGAACCGCCGCCACCCCCGCCGCCACCCGTAGCCGGCGGCCCCGGCCTGATGACCACATCCCCTGTTGATCCATCGTGCAATGTTCGTTGTGCCATACAGTCTCTCCTTGTCTGTAGGGCACAGCTTGTCTACGTCGCAGCGATCAGGTGCGGTACATATTTATGGGATGCGGTCGGTCTACGGGATCAATGAGCCATCTGATGGCTTGCAACCACTTTCAACGCAACGGCTCCTTCAGTTAATACTCCCAACTTGTTGTTTCGTATTAACTTTTTAGTACACAAAAATAAGGAGAATCCACACACAAAACGAAAGAATTAATCCATAGGATTGGCCAACCCGTGGTTAACTGCTAACTTCATCCGATAAGTCCTACAGGCTTGATCGGAAAGGGATTACGCAGTTACGGCCAGACTTATAGACCGTCTGCCCAATCAGCCACCAGGGAATCGGGGGAATGATGTCAAAGAAATTGGGGAAGTACGCCTTCGTCTGGGTGACTTCGCTGGCGCCTGTTTTTTGTGCTCACGCCGATAACGCCGAGACGGCCAACAAAAGCAACAACCCGCTGAACCTGGCGCCCGGCGTCAACCTTCAGGACTACTACACACCCAAATTGTTCGACACCAACGCTCATACCAATGACGCGCTGCTGCGTGGCGCGTTGCCCATGGCGCCGAATGATTTCATTGGTGTCCCGCAACTGTTGCGCGTCACCCTTCCCGTCAGCACCCGCCCGGATCCCCACAACGGCTACAGCACCGGCATCGGTGACCTGAACCTGTTCGATATTTTCCTGCTCAAGACCGAAGGCGTGCAGTTGGGCGTCGGTCCGCAAATCACTGCGCCGACCGCCGAGCAAGATGAGTTGGGGACCGGCAAATGGCAGGCTGGACTGTCCGCCATCGCCATCGACTCCTCGCCCCGCGGACTCCTCGGCGCACTGGTGCAGTACCAGAGCTCGTTCGCCGGTGATCACGACCGCCCTCACGTCGAGTCCGCCACCTTCCAGCCGTTCATCATCCACAACCTGGAAAAAGGCTGGTACCTGCGCTCGACCGGCATCTGGACGTTCGACCTGAAGAACAACACTCACTACATCCCACTCGGTTTGGGGGGCGGCAAAGCCTGGAAGTCCGGGTCCAATATCCTCAATGCCTTTATCGAGCCACAGTGGACTGTTGACCGAAAAGGCGATGGCTTGCCGCAATTCACAGTGTTCGCCGGGATCAATGTCACCTTCGGTAAATAAGGACCTTTATATGCACGGTGCACTTCGCGCAGCCGGTTTCAGCCTGATGACAATGTTCGTCAGTTGTGGTGCAGGGGCCAGTGTCGACTTCACCGCCACCCCGGACGAAGCCCGGGCCATCGCCAAGGAGGCCTATCTGTACGGTTTCCCGGTGGTGGAGATGTACAAGACCCTCTACACCCAGGCCGTGGACAGGAAGAGCCCGAATTTCAAGGCACCGTTCAACCAGATCGGCAATACCGCCAAGGCGTTTACCGCGAAGGACACGGCGTTCGTCACCCCGAATTCCGACACGCCCTACTCCTTTGTCTGGATGGATTTGCGCGCCGAGCCGTTGGTGCTGACCCTGCCGCCCATCGAAGAACACCGTTACTACTCGGTGCAACTGATCGACGCCTATACCCAGAACTTTGGCTATCTGGGTACTCGCAGCACGGGCAACAACGGGGGGCACTACATGATTGCCGGCCCGAACTGGCAGGGTCAGCAACCGGTCGACATCGACCGCATGGTCCGCAGTGAAAGCAACATCGCTTACGCGCTGTACCGCACGCAATTGTTCGATGAAAAAGACCTGGCCAAGGTCAAGCAGATCCAGAAGGGCTACAAGGTCGACCCCCTGAGTCACTACGTCAAACAGAAGGCCCCGGCTGCCGCGCCGAAAATCGACTGGCCGAAACCGACGCCGACCATGAGCGAGACCCCGGACCTGTTTCGCTACCTGAATTTCATGCTGGCATTCACCCCGGCCCAGGATGTGGAAAAAGACCTGCTGGCGCGCTTCGCAAAAATCGGCGTCGGGGCCGGCAAACCGTTCAAGCTCAGCGACCTCAGCGCCGAACAACGCAAGGCACTGGAAGACGGCATCAGTGACGCCAGGGCCGAGTTCGCCGAATTCAAGAAAACCAAAGTCGACACCCACGAGGTCAGCAGCGGTGACCTGTTCGGCAGTCGCGACCACCTCAAGGGCAACTACCTGTACCGCTATGCAGGCGCCAACATGGGGATTTTCGGCAACTCTGCCGAAGAGGCGAACTACTTCGGCTATTTCGTCGACAAGGACGGAAAGCCGGTCGACGCATCGGAAACCGACTACACCCTGCATTTTGACAAGGACGCCCTGCCCCCGGTCGATGCGTTCTGGTCCCTGACCATGTACGACGGCAAAAACAAATTGCTGGTGGCCAACCCGCTCAATCGCTATTTGATCAATTCGCGGATGTTGCCCGACCTCAAGCTCGATGCCGATGGCGGCCTGACCCTTTACGTGCAACACAAGGCGCCGGCCAAAGCATTGCAAAGCAACTGGCTGCCGGCCCCGAATGGTCCGTTCTACGGCGTGCTGCGCCTGTACCTGCCAAAACCGGAAGTCAACAACGGCCAGTGGAAACTGCCGCTGCTGACGCCAGCCACCACACAACAATAAGCGGAGTCGTTCATGATCAGGCCTTTGGTAGTGCGCCCCTTGTTGGCGCTGTGCATGGTCAGCGTCAGTCCATTGAGCCTGGCGGCCGAAGGGGGTGTCGGTCGTCCGATCACCGGGCAACAAGTGTTTTCCGATGCCGGGATCGTGCCCCCGGAGCCGGGATGGGTCATGTCCCTGACCAGCATCTGGTACGACGGCGACCTCAAGGGCAGCGCCCAGGTGCCGATCGTGGGCGCCCTGAGTACCGGGCTGGACATGAAAGTGTCTTACACCATGGCCAACTTCACTCACGTCTGGGACACCGGCAAGGGTCGCTGGAACTACGCCTCGGCCATCGGTGTGCCGGTGCAGTACACCGACATTACCGCGAGCATCACCGGCCCTCGCGGCAGGACCCTGGGTACCGAGGACACTGGCACCCAGTTCGCCGACATGTTGGTGACGCCGATTGCCGCCGGCTATCACTTCGACGAACTCAACCACATCGCGTTCTCGCTGCCGATCTACGTGCCGACCGGTGCCTACAACGACGACCGCCTGGCCAACCCCGGGCAGAACACTTACACCTTCATGCCGACGGTGGCGTTCACTCACCTGGACGGCAAGGGCGGCGAATTCACCCTGTCGAGCGGCCTGGAGTTCTACACCGAGAACGACGCCACGGATTATCGCAATGGCAACATTTTCACCCTCGACGCCCTGTGGACCCACGGCTTCGGCAACGGCTGGAACGCAGGCTTGGTGGCAGGTTATATCCAGCAGGTCACCGATGATTCCGGATCCGGCGCAACCAGCGGTTTTCGCGGGCGCTCGGTGGGTGCGGGCCCGACGGTAGGCTGGAGCGGCAAGTTCGCCGACGCCCAGGCCAACATCAGTGCCCGTTGGGTCCCGGAGTTCGACACCAAGAACCGGCCCGAAGGCAATGGCATCAGCGTCAACCTGACCCTGGCATTTTTCTAGGAGGTAGCCAGGGATGGCCATCATTGTCCGCTTGACCTTTTGCAGTGTCCTGTTCAGCGGCTTCGCCTGCGCCAGTGGTGACCTGCCCACGCTTGTTGGCACGCCGGCTCAAGCCGCCGCCAAAGGTGACCCCGAGACTTGTCATCGGCTGCAACAGGACTTCGACATTGACCTGAAAAAAGTCGTGGCGGCCGGCTGCGATCCGTCGACCGAGCAAATCGCCAGGTTGATGGATAACCCGGTGGGCAATCTGGTGTTGCTGTTCAACCAGTTCGACTACACCGCACTCAAGGGTCCGCACAGCAACGGCACACGCATGCTGGGCAAGTACAGCTTCATGCCGACCTTCCCGATTTCCATCAGCGAAGACTG
This sequence comes from Pseudomonas sp. GW821-FHT07G06, assembly GCF_058986625.1. Lineage (NCBI taxonomy): Bacteria > Pseudomonadati > Pseudomonadota > Gammaproteobacteria > Pseudomonadales > Pseudomonadaceae > Pseudomonas > Pseudomonas sp. GW821-FHT07G06. The sequence continues at coordinate 9,997 of NZ_JBYSVW010000018.1, read as the reverse complement.
GAACCTGATCAACCGCCTGCCCATTAGCTACGTCAGCGCCCCGATCAACCACCGGGCCGGCAATCTGATCGGCATGGGCCCCAGCGATATCCTCAGCGACCGTGGCGACTTTGCCTCGGTCGTGCAAGACCCGTTCGACCGCACCAGCGGTTTTGGCGACCTGGCCTATGTCGGTGTGTTCTCGCCCAAGGAGCCGGTGCGCTTCGCCGGGGGCGGCAAGCTGGTCTGGGGCTTCGGCCCGACCGCGATGTTCCCCACTGCGGAAAAAGACGTCCTGGGCACCGGCAAATATTCCCTGGGCCCGGCGTTCGTCGCCGCGTACCTGGGCGAAGACTGGACCCTGGGCCTGTTCCCGCAACACTGGTGGTCGGTCGGTGGCGACAGCCAGCGCAAGGATGTGAGCCTGACCAACATTCAGTACTTCATCCAGCGCGCCATTCCTGGCCCCGAGCAATGGCGGATCGGCATGACACCCAACGTCACCGTGAACTGGAAAGCCGAAGGCGGCAACAAAGTGACCTTCCCTGTCGGCCTCGGCGCCGGGCGGATATTCAACTTCGGCAAGCTGCCGGTGCGCATTTCCGGGGAGATCCAGTATTCGGCGATTCACCCCGACGACCTCATCAGCAGTCGCTGGAATTTCCGACTGTCATTCATTCCGGTCATTCCGACCTTCATGCTTTGAGCGAGGATCCTTTCATGACCGCACTCAACGACCTCAACGCCCTGCAAGCCAGTATCGCCGAAGCGGTACTCGGTCAGGACCAGGTGATCCGGCAAATCCTCGTCGGCCTGCTGGCCAACGGGCATCTGCTGCTCGAAAGCCTGCCCGGCCTGGCCAAGACCCGCACGGTGAAAGCACTGGCCAAACACCTGGACGCGAAGATGAGCCGCATCCAGTTCACCCCGGACTTGCTGCCGTCGGACATCACCGGCGCCGAGGTGCTGCATCAGGTCGAAGGCAAGAACGAAATACGCTTCCAGCCCGGCCCGCTGTTCGGCAACCTGATCCTGGCCGACGAAATCAACCGTGCGCCGGCCAAGGTCCAGGCCGCGTTGCTCGAAGCCATGGAAGAACGGCAAATCACCGTGGCCGGCAACAGCCATGCGCTGCCGGAGCTGTTCATCGTGGTGGCGACCCAGAACCCGATTGAACAGGAAGGCACGTACCCGCTGCCGGAAGCGCAGATGGACCGCTTCCTGATGAAAGTGCTGCTGGACTACCCGAGCGCGGAAAACGAAAGCCAGGTGCTGCGTCTGCTGCGCGAAGAAGAACAGGCACTCGGCGCCAAAACGGCTGCGGTGCAGGGGTTCGCCCTGGCCCAGGACGTGATCTTTGCCGCGCGCCGGGAAGTCAGTGCGGTGCACGTGTCCCCGGCCATCGACCGTTACCTGATCGACCTGATCAATGCCACGCGCCATCCGGCCGACTACGACGCCGATCTCGGGCGCTGGATCAGCATCGGCGCCAGCCCCCGTGGCGGCATCGGCCTGGACCGTTGTGCCCGGGCCGACGCCTGGTTGCAGGGCCAGGATTTCGTGTCTCCGGACAACGTCCGCGCCGTGGTCCACCCGGTGCTGCGCCATCGCCTGCAACTGAGCTACGACGCGGTGGCCGATGGCGTGAGCGCCGACCAGGTGCTCGACCGTCTGCTCGATAAAGTGGCGATTCCGGCCTGATGCCCATGAACAGCGTCGACGGCCTGGTGTATGTCTCTCTGGCGCAGTTGATGGCCCTGGAGTTCAAGGCCCGTGACCTGAGTTTTGTCGCTCGCCAACCTCAAGGCAGCATCCTCGCGGGCAATCACGCGTCACGCTTGCGTGGCCGCGGCCTGAACTTCGATGAGCTGCGCCGTTATCAGCCGGGGGACGATTTGCGTCATCTCGACTGGCGCGCCTCCCTGCGCACCGGCAAACCGGTGGTACGCACATTCACCGAAGAGCGCGATCGCCCGGCGCTGATCCTCGTCGACCAGCGCATGTCGATGTTCTTCGGTTCGCAACGCAGCTTCAAATCCGCCGTCGCCGCCGAACTCGGCGCCCTGGCGGCGTGGATGGTGTTCAACGCCGGCGACCGCGTCGGCGGGCTGGTATTCAACGATCAACGCATCGACAGCATCGCCCCGCTGCGCAGCCGTAAACGCATCGAGGCGCTGTGCAGCCGCATTGCCAAGCAGAACCAGGCACTCAATGCGGGCAACCCGGATTCCGAGGGCGCAGACCAGCTCGACAAGGTCCTGCAGCATTGCCTGGCCGTTGCCGGTCACGATCACCTGATCTGCATCGTCAGTGATTTTGCCGGGGCTGGCGAACGCACCTTGCAGCTCATGCGGCAACTGGCGGCCCATAACGATGTGATCGCCATGCAGATCTATGACCCGCTGGCGCTGAACCTGCCGAAAAACGGCCGCGTGCTGATCACCCAGGGGCAATTGCAGGTGGAATTGGCGGTGGATCGGCAACAGGTGCATCAGCCCTTGGGGGATTTTCTCAGCGGTCGGCTCAAGGACGTCGCCACTTTGCTGCGCCGTAGCCAGGTGCCGTTGATGATGTTCAGCACCGCCACCGAAGCCCACGAACAACTGCGCGCCGAACTGGGCAAGCTCGCCGGGAGACGCCGATGAACCCCGCTATCCCGAGCATCGACCAACTCAAGGAAATGGCCTTGCCGGCACCGGTCAGCTATGCGCCGCAGACGTGGGGTTGGTGGGCGTTGCTGACATTGTTGGTGCTCAGCCTGTTACTGGTCAGTGCCCGACGTTACTGGCAATGGCGGCGTGATCGCTATCGGCGCGAGGCGCTGGCACGGTTGGCGGAGTTGCAGCAACGCAGCAATGACCTGAATGCATTGCGCGAACTTCCGGAGCTGCTCAAACGCGTGGCCCTCTCCATGCCTAGCCCCCATGCCCCCTGTAGGAGCTGCCGAAGGCTGCGATCTTTTAGCGGCGTCGAGACCGCTGAAGATCAAAAGATCGCAGCCTTCGGCAGCTCCTACAGGGGGACGGTTGCGGCGTTGGGGAAAGAGGAATGGCAGGCGTTTTTGCAGCGGCATAGTAAACAGCCCTTACCGGCCGATTTCAGCCAGCAACTGGCGCGGCTTGCCTATGCGCCGGATGCCGCCTTGCGCGACATGCCCAGCGAACAGCGACAGCAACTATTCAATACCTGCAAAACCTGGGTGGAGCGTCATCATGTGGCAGCTTGATTACCCCTGGTTGCTGATCCTGCTGCCATTGCCATGGTTGGGTTATCGCTACCTGCCCGATTACCGCGAGGCGCGCAGTGCCGTGCGCGTACCGTTTTTCGGCGCCATGAGCCGTGCTGTCGGCCAGGCACCCAGCCAGGCCGGTACCCGCAGCAACGGCTGGCAGCTGCTGCTGAACCTGCTGGTCTGGACACTGTTGCTGGTGGCGGCGAGCCGGCCGGTGTGGGTGGAAAAGCCCATCGAGCGCCAGCAGCCGGTGCGTGACCTGATGCTGGCCATCGACATATCCCAGTCGATGGAAACCACCGACTTCACCGACGCCAACGGCCAGAAAATCAATCGCCTGGCCGCGGTCAAGGACGTGGTGCACGGGTTCATCGACAAGCGCAAGGATGATCGAATCGGACTGATCGTGTTCGGCACCGGCGCCTATCCGCAGGCACCCTTGACCCTCGATCACGCCAGCCTGTCACTGCTGCTGGACGACACCGGCATCGGCATGGCCGGCCCCAACACGGCCATCGGCGACGCCATCGGCCTGAGCCTGAAACTGCTGGATCAGGCCCATGAGCAGGAAAAAGTGCTGATCCTGCTCACCGACGGCAACGACACCAGCAGCGCCATCACCCCGGATCATGCGGCCGCCATGGCGGCCGCCAAAGGGGTGGTGATCCACACCATCGGCATCGGCGACCCGAACGCCGAAGGCGAAGCCAAGGTCAACCTGCAAGGCCTGCAGGACATTGCCCAGGCCACCGGCGGACGCTTCTTCCGTGCCGAAGACCGCAACGCCCTGGATCAGGTCTACAGCACCCTGGACAAACTCACCCCACATCAGGTGAAAACCCTCAGCCACCAGCCCAAACGCGATCTGTTCTGGTGGCCGCTGGGCGCGGCCATTGCGCTGTTGGCGATGTATCACCTGGGCGCCCTGCTGCTTCCACGGCTGATGCTCGCCCGTCAACGGCAGGAGACCTGAGATGGACATCAACCTCGGCGACTTCCACTTCCTGCGTCCTGTGTGGCTGTTGCTCGCCGTGTTCGGTGCACTGCTGCCAGTGCTGTGGCGACATAGCCAGGATTTGCAACGGCGCTGGCGCAGCAATATCACGGCGCACCTGCTGCCGCATCTGCTCATCACCCCGCAAGACCGGCACCGCCTGCGCCCCGTGCATCTGCTGTGTGCGCTGTTGGTACTGGGCGCCCTCGCCGCCGCCGGGCCGACCTGGGAACAGGATCGCCCGGACTTTCTGGAAAACCGCGCGCCGCTGATCATCGCCGTCGACCTGTCGCCGTCCATGGACGCCAGCGACGTTCCACCCAGTCGCCTGGAAGCGGTCAAGCACAAGCTTCACGACCTGGTCCAGCGCCGCGCCGGTTCGCGCAACGCCTTGATTGCCTACGCCGGCAGCGCGCATCTGGTGTTGCCCGCCACCGACGACCCGGCCCTGCTCGATACCTTCATCCAGGCCCTGAGCACCGACCTGATCAACAAACCGGGGAAAGATGTCGGCGCGGTCATCGATCAGGCCAAGCGCCTGCTCACCGCCGAGAAAACACCCGGTACCCTGCTGCTGATCACCGATGGCGCCGACACCTCGACATTGGCCGGGCTGGACAAACGACTGGCGGACAGTGCATTGCAAGTGCTGATTCTGGCGGCCGGCAGCAGCGACGGCGGGATCATCCGCGATGCCAGCGGCCAGCCACGCATCGACAGCAATGGTCGCCCGCAACTCGGCAGTTTCGACCCGGACGCCCTCAAGCAGCTTGCCTCAACGCTGGATGCCCCGCTGGGCAGCCTGACCCTCAACGATGACGACCTGGACTGGATCGAACTGCACGCCGAGCAGCACTACCAGTCCGCCAGCGACGAACAGCGTGAATTGCACTGGAAAGACGCCGGCTACTGGTTGTGCTGGCCGCTGCTGCTGTTCGCCTTCTTCAGCGTACGCAGGGGCTGGAGCGTGAACTGGATGGCTGGACTGCTGCTGGCGGCGGGCCTGGGCCTGCAACCGGCGCCGGCAAAGGCCAACGCCCTGACCGACGCCTTTTTCACCCGCGACCAGCAAGGCCGCTGGGCCTTCGAACACCAGCACTATCCTCAGGCGGCGGCGCTGTTCGTCGATCCGTACTGGAAAGGCGTGGCCGCCTACAACGCGGCCGATTTCGACCTGGCACTGGCCAGCTTCGCGCGGCTCGATACACCGCAGGCCTATTTCTACCTGGGCAATATCTACGTGCGCCGGTTCAAGTTCGATCAGGCCATCGCTGCCTATAACCAGGCGCTGAAGTTGCAACCGCAGTTCCCGGAAGCCACGGCCAACCTGGCCCTGGCCATCGCCTTGCAGAAAGACACCGAAAGCGCCGAGAAGAACACGCCAGAGGTCAAACCCGACGAAATCAAGATGGACAAGGCGCCGGGTAAAGGGCAAAGCAAAAAGATGGAAACCCAACAAGCGGCCTCGGATGAGCAATGGTTGCAGAACCTGACCACATCGCCGGCGAAGTTTCTCAAGCAGAAATTCAGCCTGCAGGATCAGGCGGGGGCCAAGCCATGAGCTGCCTTCAAGACCGAGTCGCAGCCTTCGCGAGCAGGCTCGCTCCCACATTTGATCCAGGCGCACCTCAAATCCCCTGTGGGAGCGAGCCTGCTCGCGAAAGGGCCCGACCACTCACCACAAATCTCGGAGCCCTGCTCATCGGTCTGATCAGCCTCAACACATTCGCCGCCGACCCTCAACTGAAAGTCCAGGCCACCCTGCAACCCACCGACCCCGTCATGGTCGGCAGCCTGGTCGAACTGCAACTCGATGTCTTCACCGACACCTGGTTCACCAGCGCCCCCACCCTGCCCGACCTGAAACTGCCCGGCGCACTGGTGATGCCACCGGACGGCCATGCCGAACACCTGAACCAGACGATCGACGGCAAATCCTTCAGCGGCATGCGCTACAGCTACCTGATCACCCCGAACCTGGCCCAAGGCTTCGACATTCCGGCACTGACGGTACAAGCCACACCGGGCCAGGCCAGCCACGAACTCAGCGCCCAAAGTCAGCCATTGCACTTCAATGCCGCACAGCCGCCGGGATTCCAGCCCGGGGAGGCGGTGCTGGTGGCTCAAGGGCTGCGGTTTACCCAAAAGACCATCCATTCGGCCACGCCGCTGAAGGTCGGCGACAGCATCACCCGGGAACTGACGCTACAGGCCGACGGTGCCCTGGCCATGTCACTGCCGACACCGACGCTGGACGCCATCAAGGGCCTGAGCCGCTACCCGAAAGCCCCACAAATCCGCAATCTGGATGACGGTCGCGGCAACTTCATTGGCGGCCAGCGCATCGACAGCGTGACGTATCGAATCGACACCGAAGGCCACTACAGCCTGCCAGCCGTCGAACTGAAATGGTGGGATGCCAGCAGCCGGCAAACCCGCACGGCCACAGTGCCTGGCGTGACCTTCGACGCCGCGGCCAACAGCGCCTACAAGCCGGTGTTTTCAATCACCGAAGACCTGAAAAAACTCGGTCAGCACAATCGCCTGCACCTTTCCGGGCACTGGTTCGGACTCTTGGCTCTGGCGTTGGCGGTGGTCGCCCTGGGCTGGTTCAGTCGCCCGCTCGTATGCCGCGCGCACCTCAACTGGCAGGCGCGCCGCCGCGCCCGACACGCCGCCTGGCTCGAGTCCGCCGACTACGCGTGGCAGCAGATTCCGGCACAACTGCAGAGCAAACCGACGCAATTGAGCGCCCTGTACCTGTGGACCCGGCGCAGCCACCGGGGCCTGAAATTGACCGGTCTCGGCCCGCGCCTGCAAAGCTTCCTGCGGGCCTGTTACGGCCGCGAAACGGACAAAGAGCAGGCCCTGCGCCAAATCGGGGAATCCTTGTCTACGCTGCATAGTCAGGCCGAGTGCAACAGAGAATCAGTCTCTCCTGCTCTTCATCCGCTCAACCCCGTTCACAAGAAGGGTTTCCCATGACCAATTCGAAATCGTTGCACCATCATCGCGTATTCAGCTTCCTGCTGACCCTGGCCTTGAGCCTGCCGCTGCTGGTCCAGGCAGCCGAACCCCTGCCCTCGTGGAACGATGGGCCGTCGAAAAAGCAGATCATCGAGTTCGTGCAGGCCGTGACCGATCAAAACAGCAAGGACTTCGTCAAACCCGAAGACCGCATTGCCGTGTTCGATAACGACGGCACCTTGTGGAGCGAGCAGCCGATGTACTTCGAATTGCTGTTCGCCCTCGAAGAAGTCAAGCGCACCGCGGCGCAGCACCCGGAATGGAAAACCACCCAGCCGTTCCAGGCCGTGCTGGAAAACGATCACAAGGCCCTGGCCGCCAGCGGCCTGGAAGGCATGATGAAGATCTTCGGTGCGACCCACACCGGCATGACCAGCGAAGCGTTCGATGACTACGCCAAGTCCTGGCTGAGTCAGGCCAGGCATCCGAAAACCGGCAAGCTGTACACCGAAATGATCTTCCAGCCGATGCTGGAGATGCTCGACTACCTGCGCGGTAACGCCTTCAAGACCTACATCGTCTCCGGTGGCGACACCGGGTTCATGCGCGCCTTTGCCGAGAAGGTCTACGGCATTCCACCGGAGCAGGTGATCGGCACCACCTTCGTCACCGCGTTCCAGTACAAGGACGGCCAGGCGTCGATCCTGCGTACGCCGAAACTGGCCCACAACGACGATGGCCCGGGCAAACCGGAAAGCATCAATGCCGTGATCGGCAAACGACCGATCCTAGCGTTCGGCAACTCCGACGGTGACCTGCAAATGCTCCAGTGGACCGCCGCCGGTCCCGGCAAACGATTCATGGGGTTGGTGCACCACACCGACGCCAAACGCGAATGGGCTTACGACCGACAGTCGCAGATCGGTCGCCTGGACAAGGCCCTGGACGAAGCGAACAAACGTGGCTGGACGGTCGTCGACATGGCGGCCGAATGGCGCCGGATCTATCCGTACGACGCCGCCACACCCGAGCAAGTGCAATAAAAAGACGTAATGCAGGACCGCAATAAACGTTTGTCGCATTCAGCGACGTAGTGAAAAGGAGCCAGTCAGATGACTCGCATAGGTAAGTGGCTACCGAAACTCGCCCTGGTGGCAGCCTCGGTGATGGCGATTTCGGCAACGGCCGGAGCCGCTGATAAACCCAACATTCTGGTGATCTTCGGCGACGATATTGGCCAGACCAACATCAGCGCCTATTCCATGGGCGTGGTCGGCTACAAGACGCCCAACATCGACCGCATTGCCAAAGAAGGCATGATGTTCACCGACTATTACGCGGAGAACAGCTGCACCGCCGGGCGTTCGTCGTTCATCACCGGCCAGACGCCTTTGCGTACCGGTCTGTCGAAAGTCGGCATCCCGGGCGCACCGGTGGGCCTGCAAAAGCGTGACATCACCATCGCCCAGGCGCTCAAGTCCCAGGGCTACGCCACCGGCCAGTTCGGCAAGAACCACCTGGGCGACAAGGATGAATACCTGCCGACCAACCACGGTTTCGACGAGTTCTTCGGCAACCTGTACCACCTCAACGCCGAAGAAGAACCTGAGCGTCCGTACTGGCCAAAAGACGATGCCGAGTTCGTCAAGGCCAACACCCCGCGTGGCGTGATCCACAGCTTCGCCGACGGCAAGATCGAAGACACCGGCGCGCTGACCACCAAGCGCATGGAAACCATCGACGACGAAACCACGGCGGCGGCGCAGGCGTTCATCGAGAAACAAGCGAAGGCCGACAAACCGTTCTTCGTCTGGATGAACACCACGCGCATGCACTTGTTCACCCACGTGCGCGAGTCGATGAAGGGCCAGAGCGGCATGCCCGGCAACGATTACGCCGATGGCATGCTCGAACACGACGGCGATGTCGGCAAACTGCTGAAGACCCTCGACGACCTGAAAATCGCCGACAACACCATCGTCGTCTACACCACCGACAACGGCCCGAACCAGTTCTCCTGGCCGGACGCGGCGACCACGCCGTTCCGTAACGAGAAGAACTCCAACTGGGAAGGCGCCTACCGCGTGCCAGCCATTGTGCGCTGGCCGGGCAAGATCAAGGCCGGTGAAGTCTCCAACGAGCTATTCTCGGGCATGGACTGGTTCCCGACCTTGCTGGCAGCCGCGGGCGAAACCGACGTGAAGGAAAAGCTGCTCAAGGGTTGGGCACCGACCTCGGGTGGCAACAACTTCAAAGTGCACCTGGACGGTTTCAACCAACTGCCCTACCTGACCGGCCAACAGCCTAAAGGCGAGCGCAAGGAGTTCTACTACTTCAACGACGACGGCGTGCTGGTGTCGATGCGCTTCGGTAACTGGAAAGTGGTGTTCTGCGAACAACGCGAGCCCGGCGGTTTTAAAGTCTGGAGCGAACCGTTCGTGTGCCTGCGCGTACCGAAAATCTTCAACCTGAGGATGGACCCGTATGAACGGGCCGACGTGGTTTCCGATCAGTATTACGATTGGCAGACCAAAAACGTCTACCTGGCCGCCCAAGCCGTACAAAAAGCGGCCGGGTTCCTGCAGACGTTCATCGAATACCCGCCAAGCCAGAAACCGGCGAGCTTCAGCATCGACCAGATCCGTGCTGCGGTAGATGCCAAGATCGCTGAAAAAATGAAAGCTGCACAGTAAGACCGCCGCTCGCCCTCACCGGCGAGCGGACTTTTCTGCAATGTGAATACGATCACTGTAGGAGCTGCCGCAGGCTGCGATCTTTTCATTTGGGATGTCGCTACAATTGGCTCTTTTCCTCCAGGAGCAGAC